>NZ_JAIUIB010000008.1:0-324847 GCF_020165375.1 Mesorhizobium sp. BR1-1-4
CCGCCCGCCCGACAGCCCGATGCCGCCGATCACCGCCACCAGCACGATGTCGTAAAGCAGCGTCGAATTGACGACACGCGTGTTGATCGAATGCAGGCTGGCCGCGGTCAAAAGGCCGGCGATCAGGGCGACGAATGCCGAGAGCACGTAACGCAGGACCAGCATCGGCCGTACCGGAATGCCGATATTGCGCGCCGCGACCGGATTGTCGCCGGCGAAATAGATGTAGCGGCCCCATTTGGTGCAGCGCAGGAACAGGAAGAACAGGAACGCCAGCCCCGCAAAGACGAACACCTCGATCGGGACGTCGAGAAAGCGCAGACCGCCGAGCAGTTCCACCCAATGGCCCTGCGGCACCGGCACGGCGTCCTGCGTGATCAATTGCGAACGGACATAGCCGAAGACGAAAGAGCCGGTCGCCAACGTGACGAAGATCGCCGGTACATCGGCGTAGGCGACGAGAAAGCCGTTGAGCAGGCCGATGGCGAGCACGCCGGCCAGCACATAGGCGAAGGCGAGCCCGTCCGGCGTTCCGCTGTTGAGCAGTTGCAGGTACCAGGCGACCGACATGGCCATGATCGCAACCGCCGACAGGTCGATGCCGCGGCCGATGATGACGACAGCCATGCCCAGCGCCAGTATACCCAGCACCGAGACGGAGCGGATAATGGCGACCAGATTGTTGGCATCGATGAAGCCTGGCAGGCCTATAGCCGCGGCAACGAACAGCACCACCGCTATGGCAAAGACAATGCCTTCCTGATTCAGGCTTCTGAAGTTCAGCCAGCCGGCCATGTTCATTGTCTGCTTTCACCCCGGTGGCAGTGCTGCCACCCCTGGAGAGAAAGCTAATCGGCTCAACGCCGCTTCGTCAAATGAATCCGCGTTCAAAACGTGGGCTGGCGATGAGATTCGCAAAGTGGACGCATTGATTGCCGAATCTGGCGCAATGCCCGGAAACTCCTGCACTTTTGGCCATTGTTTGCGCCGCCTCGGCGCTTGGCGAAGCACAACACCAAGGCGAAAGGCGAAGACGGAATTTAACCCTGCGATCTGGCGGAAAATTCGATTTCAGTTCCCGGCAACATGGCCGGAGACCTCGGCGCCGGCACCTCTTGGCAACACCAGGAAACGAAACGACGCCACCAGCCCGATAATGCCGATCAGCAGGAAGGCTGCTCGAAAATCGACGAGGTCGAGCGCCGGCCGGTCTCTCGCGATCTGCGACAGGTTGAGGATCGCCGCCGCCACCGCGACGCCGAACAGCATCGCCACTTGCTGCAGCATCGAGGACAAGGTCGCCGCGGAGCTACGCTGCGCGGCGGCGATATCGGCGAAGGCCAGCGTGTTGAGCGCGGTGAACTGCATCGAGCGCGACAGGCCGGCGATCAGCATCAGCGCCATCACCAGCGGCTGCGGCGTCTGCGGCGAGATCGCCGCACAGGCCATGATCGACACCGAGGCGATGATGCCGTTGACGACCATCACCGAGCGGAAGCCGAAGCGACGCAGCGTCGGCGTCGTCATCGTTTTCATGCCGAGATTGCCGAGGAAATAGGCCAGGATCATCATGCCGGCATCGACGGGCGATAGGCCGAAGCCGACCTGGAACAGCAGCGGCAAAAGGAACGGCGTGGCGTTGATCGCCACCCGGAAGATGGTGCCGGCCGCAAGCGTCGAGATGGCGAAGGTCTGCACCTTGAACGAGGAGAGGTCGAGCAGCGGATGCGGCGCGCGGCGCAGATGCCGCACCGCTAGCCAGCCGACGACGATCCCCGCCGCGATCAGCCCCACCGTCGGCAAGGCCCCATCCTCCGGATGCGCGATGCGCTCAAGGCCATAGAGCAGGCAGGCGAGCCCCAGCGACGTCAGGAAAAACCCCGGCCAGTCGAGCGGCTTGGGATCGGCTTCACGATCACCCGGTATGAAGCGGGCGACCAACACCAGCCCGATCGCGCCGAGCGGGATGTTGATGAAGAAATTCCAGTGCCAGGACAGATAGGTGGTGATGAAACCGCCAAGCACCGGGCCGACCACGGGCGCGAAGAGCGCCGGCCAGGTGATAAGCGCCGTGGCGTTGAGCAATTCGGATTTCGACGCGTTGCGCAGGACCAGGATGCGGCCGACCGGCGTCATCAAGGCGCTGCCCAGGCCCTGCACGGCACGGGCAACGACGAATTCGGTCAAATTTCCAGAGAAGCCGCAGGCGAGCGACGCCAGCGTGAACAGCGCGATGGCTGCGAGGAAGATGTTACGCGCGCCGAACCGGTCGGCGAGCCACCCCGACAGCGGCACGAACACGGCCATGGTCAGCATGTAGACGGTGATGCCGATGCTCATCGCCACCGCCGGCACGCCGAAGGAAGCGCCCATCTGCGGCAGCGACGTCGAGATGATCGTCGAATCCAGCAGTTGCATGAAGAAGGCGATGGCGACGATCAGCGCCACGCGCCGCGAATTCGTGGCTGTCTCGGGCAAGGCTTCATTTTCGGGAATGGCCGTCATGTCGGGTCGGTTTCAACAACATTTAGCCAACTGCGTCCAGAGATGGACCAACAAACTTTCGTGTCGTATCGCCGCCTGTTATGGAATGAATGGGCCTCGGTCTTAAACAACAGGAACCGTGCGCGCATGAAGCCTATCTATATCGACTACCTCAACGCCCTCGACATCGAAGCGCTTGCCATGGCCGATGGCGAGATCATCGACGCCGTCGAGGCCGGGCTCGTTGCGCAAGGCAAGGGCCAGACGGTGATCGAGCCGCGCGTCCACCTCGAACCCGACCCATCCTTCCACGGCCATTTCAATGTCTTGCGCGGCTACGTCGCGCCGCTCGATACGGCCGGCGTGAAAATCGTCGGCGACTATGTCGACAATTATCTTCACGGCCTGCCGTCGGAATTCGGCATCCTCAATTTGTTCGATCCACGCACCGGCACGCCGCGCGCCATTCTCGACGCCACGGTCATCACCGACATGCGCACCGGCGCCGTCACCGCCATCGGCGCCAAGCACTTGGCACGCAAGAACGCGAAGGTGCTCGCCCATATCGGCGCGCGCGGCACTGCGTACTGGAATGTGCGCCTGCTCGACCATCTCTTCGATTTCGATGAGATCCGCGTCCATTCGCGTCGCCCAGAAAGTCGCGATGGCTTTGCCGCAAAACTCTCCGCCGACCTCGGCAAGCCCGTCACCGCGGTCGCCGACTGGGAGAGCTGCGTCAAAGGCGCCGACATCGTCGTCGAAGCCTCACGCCTGCCCGAGCCGCAGCCCCTTCTCAAGACCGAATGGATCAAGCCGGGCGCGCTTGTCGTTCCCTATGGCACGATGAGCGCGGTGGAGCTGTCGCTGACCGACATCATGCAGAAGTTGGTCGTCGACGACTGGGGCCAGTGCAAGGGCGGCAAATTCGGCTCGCTGCGCGCGCATGTCGAGACCGGGCGGTTGAGCGAAAAGACGCTGCATGCCGAACTCGGCCAGATCGCCGCTGGCCTCAGGCCGGGACGGCAGAGTGACGACGAAACCATCCTCTTCTGGCATCGCGGCCTGTCGCTCTCCGACATTGCGCTCGGCAAGGCGATGCTGGCCAAGGCGCAGGCGCAAGGCATCGGCCAAAGGCTGCGCTTCGCATGAGCGCGCTCGTCCTCACCGGGGCCGGCGTCAGTGTCGGCGATGTCGCCGCCGTCGCCCGCGAGGCACGCAAGGTGGAGATCGGAGCCAATGTCATCGGCAGGCTGGAGAAGGCGCGAAAAGTGCTCGACCAGGCGGCGGCCTCCGGCCAGCAGATCTACGGCCTGAACACCGGGCTCGGCGCCAATCTTCGCACATCGGTCGAGGGTGACGCCAGCGCCTTCCAGCGCCAGTTGCTCGAGGGCCGCAGCGGGGCGGTCGGCGAAGCGCTGCCCGTCGAGGCCGTGCGCGCCACCATGCTTGCCCGTCTGACAATGTTGTCGGCTGGTGGCTCCGGCCTGTCGCCCGCCGTGTTCGTTGCCTTGGTCGAAGTCCTCAACGCCGGCGTCCATCCGGTGATGCCGTCGCTCGGCTCGATCGGCGCCGGCGACCTGGTGCTGATGACCGCGATGGCCCGCCTGCTGATCGGCGAAGGTGAAGCCGATTATCAGGGAAGGCGCATGCCGGCGGTCAAGGCACTGATGATGGCCCGCCTCGGCCCGATCGGCCTGGCGCCCAAGGATGGACTGTCGCTGATCAACGCTTCCGCCGTCTCCGCCGGCGGCGGCGCGCTTGCGGCCACGGACGCGCTGTCGGCTCTTGCCCAGCAGCAGCAGGCCGGCGCGCTGACCATGGAAGGTTTCAGCGCCAACCGCACCATCCTCGATCCCCGCCTGCACATGGCGCGGCCCGCCGCCGGCCAGCAGGAGGCCGCCAAGGCGCTGCATGATCTTCTCGCCCGCGACGAAGCGCCCGCGCCCACCACCATACAGGACCCGCTCTCGATCCGCTGCATGCCCTCGATCCATGGCGCGCTGATCGAGGCGATCGGCCAGGCAAGACGCGCCGTCGAGACCGAACTCAATGCCGCCGCCGACAACCCGCTGGTTCTGAGCGACGACGAGCTGGTGCTGTCGACCGGCAACTTTCACACCGCTTCGCTGGCACTCGCCTTCGAGGCGCTAAGCCTGGCAATCGCTCAATGTGCGGCCGCCAGTGCCGCCCGCTTCATCCAGCTCACCGGCCCGGGCCGCAACGGCCTGCCCAAATACCTGTCGCCGGTCGGTGGCGCCTCGGCTGGTTTGGTGCCGTTGCAAAAGACGGTGACGTCGATCCTGGCCGCCATCCGCCACAAGGCCAATCCGGTGATGCTCGATTTCCTGCCGGTTTCGGAAGGCGTGGAGGATCACGCCACGCAGACGCCGCTGGTGGTTTCGAAATGCGCCGACATGATCGCGCTGTGGCGGCGGCTGATCGCCTTCGAGTTGATGGCGGCGGCGCAAGCCGTCGACCTGCGCGAGGGATTGACGCTGGCGCCACGCACATCAGCCGTCCACACCGCGATACGCACGCTCGTCCCCGCGCTTGAGGAGGACCGGCCGCTCGGCGTCGATGCGGAAGCACTCCACGCGGCGCTCACCGGCGGCAAATGGCAAACGATCCTAGCCCCGGCCGACCTTGTCCAGAAACAGCTTTAGCTCGGCCGGGTCCATGTGCACGATGTGCCGGTCCTCGGGATAGGCGCCGCTGTTGACGTCGGCGACATATTCGGAAAATGCCGCCACCCGCTCCGCCTGAAGCCGATCGTATTCGGCGGCGAAATTGCGGTAGATCTTCGAGTGGCGCGGCATGTGGCCACGGTTCTGGCCAAGAATGTCGTCGGCGAACAGATATTGCGCGTCGCAGCCGGTGCCCGCGCCCATCGACAGCATGATCAGCGAGGTGCGCTCAGAGATAGCCTTCGCCACCTCGACTGGTACCACCTCGATCTCAGCGCCGATCGCACCGGCAGCCTCCAGTTGCTTGACCGCTTCGAACACCTGCATCGCCGTATCGGCGGACTTGCCGACCGCCTTGAAGCCGCCGGTCCAGGTCGCGCGGGAAGGAATGAGGCCGACATGGCCGATGACGGGAATGGCGTCATCGGCCATCCGCTTGATGGTGGCGTAGCCGGCGCTGCAATAGACGGCGTCGGCGCTCGCCTTGTAGAGCCGGAAGGCCCAGCGGACGAAATCGTCAGCGGTGCCGATCTCGAAGAAATTCTCGCCCGGCATGGTGAACAGGCTGGGAGCGGCATCGCGATATTGCGGGTTGAGCACCAGTTCCGGCGGCACCGAGACGATGTCGACCCCTGCCCGTTCGGCGGCCTCGGCCTCGTCCAGGGTCAGCACACGCAGCATGGTCAGCTGACGCTTGCCTTTCATGGCGCGCAAATCGGCGACGGTCGGTCTCTTTCGGCTCATTGAAGCGTTCCCCTCTATTGTTTGCCGTCGCGGTGCCGGATCGATTGATCATACCCCCGCTTCAGATCTGGATCATCACCTTGCCGGCTTCGATCTTCACCGGATAGGTCGCGAGATTGACGCAGACCGGCGCGCCCTTGGCCTGGCCGGTCTTGTAGTTGAAGCGGCCATTGTGCTTGGGGCATTCGATGATGTCGTCCATGACAAGCCCGTCGGCCAGATGCGCCTTCTCATGCGTGCAAAAACCGTCGGTGGCGAAGAACTCGTCATCCGGCGAGCGGTAGATCGCGAAGGTCCGCCCACCATGGTCGAAGCGGATGACATCCTCTTCCTCGACATCGTCCACCGCGCACGCTTCAACCCAATCGGCCATCTCTATCTCCTGCGGACATTCGCGATCGCTACTCGGCCGCCGCCGACATATCGACCTCGTGGAACTCACCGCGATAGGGCCTGGCCGTCGGCGGCAGTTCGCGCTTAAGGTAATAGTCCTCGTATTTCAGCTGCCTGAGCAGGACCGGCCAGACCTCGCGGTAGGCGTGCCACATGGACGGATTGGGCTTCGGCAGATCGTGCTTGATCAGTTCATGCAGCCTGGGCAGCGCGTGATACGGCACCATCGGGAACATGTGGTGCTCCACATGGTAATTCATGTTCCAGTAGATGAACCGGCTGATCGGGTTCATGTAGACGGTGCGCGTGTTCAGCCGATGGTCGACGACATTGTCGGCGAGCCCGATATGCTGCAGCAGGCCAGTCGTCACCATGTGCCAGGTGCCGTAGAGGCGCGGCAGGCCGATCAGCACCAGCGGTATCCATGACCTCAGCGCGATCGCGAGGGCGATCGTCGCCACATAGATCGCGACATGCCAGCGGGCCGCGACCACGGCCTTATGCTGTTCCATCTCGGGGATATAGCTCTTCTCTTCGTCGGACAGCGTCCCGAATGCCTGCCGCACCAGCGTCGGCAGCGAATAGCGAAAGTCGAGAATGCCGGTGAAGGCGAGCGCCGCCTTCAACAGGTCCGGCGGACGCATGACCGCGATCTCGGCGTCGCGGCCGACGATGATGGTGTCGGTGTGGTGGCGGGCATGGCTCCAGCGCCATTGCACGGGATTGCGCATCAGCATGAACGAGGCGATGTGGTAGACGACATCATTCATCCAGCGCGTGCGAAAAGCCGTGCCATGGCCGCATTCGTGCCAGCGTGAGTCGCTCGACGAGCCGTAGAGCACGCCATAGACGAACAGGAACGGCACCACCCACCACGAACCCCAGAACAGGACGATACCCACGGCCGAGCCCAGGATCGCGACAATCCAGATGATGGTGTCGCGGATCGCCGGGCCGTCGGAACGCTGCATCAACTCCTTCATCGCCTTGCGCGGCACGTCGGTGTGGTACCACTCGGCCGAGGCAAGCCCGGTCTCGATCGCTGCCCTGGTGCTTTCGCCGACCAGGCTGTAGTCGCGCTTTTTCGCCATCGTCGTCAAATTGGCCTCCAATCGTCGCGCAGCGCTGGCAATCCGGTCCGCCGGCCGGAGGGCTTGCTTTGAATAAATGTCGCGCTCATGTCCTGCCGGCCAGTCTTGGAAAATTTTCTGAAGGCTGAGGATAATCCTGCTCGGGCTGCCGGGCGATATCCGCGATCCTGGCTTCGGCGCCAGCGATTTCCTCCTTGCCGTCGAGGACGCGGAACACCGCGTCGTAGGCCCGGCTTTCGCCATGCTCCAGCCAGATCATCTCACCGCGCTCGCGGGCAGCGAGATCGCCGAGCACATGGTGGGTCGATGGCTCTATCCCCAGCGCGTACTGCCCGGCCTGGAAATTCTGCCATTGGTAGGCACACGGCAACTGGTCCTTGCGGGTCGCCACTTCGAAGCCGAGACCGAGCCGGTCGTTGACGACGGCCACCGGAACCTCGCCATGGGCGTCGGCGGCCATTTCGTGCTGCCAGACCTGCTCCCTGAAGTGCCGTTGCGGTGCCGGCGCCGTGCGATAGCCGACACTCTGCGCCTCGTAGCGCTCGCCGGCATGGCTGGCCCAGACGACGTCGCGGATCGGCGCCAGATAACGGGAGCCTTCGTCGAGCAAGGGATGGCTGACATTGACATGGTAGAAATACATATGCGGGGTGCGGTTGAAGCCGTGGTTGACGACATGGTCCGAAAGCCGGATCTCGTTACCCCCGACATCGGCTTCGATGCGGCGAGTGAGATGCAGATCCTCGCCGAATACAGCCGACTGCTGCACGATGCCTTCTGCCCACAGCACGCAGCGGTCGCCCTCCCAGCGCTCGCCATAGCCGGTCAGCCGCGCCGGGATGGTACCGACACGACCATGCAGCGAATGAAGCACCGTCTTCTTCCCCGGATAGTTGTAGCTCTCGGCCGGCACTTCTTCCCGCCCCAGAATGTGGTCGAGGCCGCAGGTGACGAGCAGCCCCGAGAAGGACCGCGCCCAGGCCAGCCCCGCTTCCCCCTCATAGTCGTGCAGGCCCGGATGGCGAAAGCCGCTCGGCGAATGCCAGCCGATCGCCTGGCCCTTGAAGTCGCAATCGGCGATGTCGAGCGCCCGGTCGACGAGCGCGGTGAAGCGCAGGCCCGAGCCGGTGCGGAATTCGAGCATGCGGATGCCGCGCTCCACCCCGTCGCCGAGCGTCGTCAGCCGCACGCCGGCGAACTGCGACAGCTGGCCTGACCGCTCGGCCACTTGCCGGCGCGACAGCGTCTTGCCGTAAAGCTCTACCATGCGACGCCCTTCACTTTGCCCTCGCCTCCTTGAGCAAGGCCGACATGTCGGCGCCGGTGATGATGCTTTCCACGGTCAGGAGGTCGGTGTCGGCGACCGTCTGTTCGGCGACGATCTCGCCGCGCCGCATGACGACGATGCGGTCGGCGACCTGGAAGACATGGTGGATGTTGTGGGTGATGAGCAGCACCGAATGGCCGGCGTCGCGTACCTCCTTGACGAAACGCAGCACACCGTGGGTTTCCTCGACGCCGAGATTGTTGGTCGGCTCGTCGAGAATGATCACCTTGGCGGCGAACTGCATGGCGCGCGAGATGGCGATCGACTGCCGCTCGCCGCCCGACAGCGTCGAGACCAGCGCATCAGCGTCGAGTTTCTTCGAGATGCCGACGCGCTTGCGGAGTTCGGAAGCGGCTTTGCGCAGCTTCGCGAGATCGAGCGGCGCGAACACGCCGAGCCAGCCGAAGTTGACCGGCTCGCGGCCGAGGAAAAGATTGCGCGCGATGCTGAGATCAGGCGCCAGTGAGGTGTCCTGATGGATGGTCTCGATGCCGAGGTCCATCGCATCCCGGGTCGAGCGGATCGAAACCTTTTCGCCGCGTACAAAGATGTCGCCACGATCGACAGGGAAGACACCCGAGATCGCCTTGATCAGCGTCGATTTTCCGGCGCCGTTGTCGCCCAGCAGAGCCACCACCTCGCCTTCCCGCAGTGTCAGCGAGGCGTTCTTCAGCGCGCGCACGCTGCCGAAGGACTTTTGCAGGTTCTGCAGCCGAAGTACTTCTTGCACCATCGTCAGCCCCTTGCGGCGTTCTTCTGCAGCAAAGCGTGCAGGATGAGCATGGCGAGGATGATGAGGCCGACAAAGATGTTGTAGGCGAGCCCCGGCACGCCGATCAGTACGATGCCGTTGCGGATGGCGCGCAGCATCAGCGCGCCGACGATGGTGCCGAGTATGGTGCCGCGTCCGCCGGTCAGCGCCGTGCCGCCGACCACCACCATGGCGATCACTTCCAGCTCATAGCCGGTGCCAGCCACCGGTGAGGCGGCCGAGATGCGAAAGGCGCTGATCATGCCGGCAAGGCCGGCCAGCACCGAGGTCGCGATGAACAGCCAGATCTTGACCGTATCGGCCGGCACGCCGCGCGCCACCGCCGCGTTGCGATTGGAGCCGATGGCACTGATCCAGTTGCCGAGCTTGGCGTAGCGCAGGATGTAGATGGCAAACAGCGAGAGGCCGATGAACCACCACAGCGAGGTGTAGAAGCGAAACGAGCCGATGTTGAAGCTGCCGGCGAGCAGCGTCACGAAGAAGCCCGGCTGGTCCCAGGATTTCAGCGGAAAGCCTTGCGTAATGTAAAGCGCTGCCCCGCGCACGACGAGCAACATCGACAGCGTCACCAGGAAGGAGGAGATGCCGATCTTGGTGACGATCAGCCCGTTGATCGCGCCGATCGCGATACAAAGCAGCAGCCCGGCCAGAAGCGCGACACCTATATCCACCCCACCATTTTGCACCAGCAGCATCACCACCACTGGCGCCAGCCCAAACACCGCGCCGACGGAAAGATCGAATTCGCCTGCCGTCAAAAGCAGCGTCATGCCGAGTGCGATGATGCCGAGCTCGGGCAGGAACGCCATCATGTTGGAGATGTTGAGCGGCGACAGGAAATTGGCGTCGGCGACCGCGAATACCGCCAGCAAAATGAGGAGGATGACGAAGGAGGAGAATTGCGGCGAGCGCAGCAGGCGCGATCTGCCTTTCACCCCCGGCACTTCGTCTTCTGCGGCAATTGTCATGACTGCTTGAACCATGCTTGAAAAGACGCCCGCCGCTTTTCCGGCGGGCGCTGTTTTTCTCATTTCTTGTCGTAAAGCTTCAGAATCGGGTCGACGCTGGAGGCGTCGTAGAGACCGAAAGTGTGGATGTCGTAGCCGATCGGCTCGCCTGACGCGGCAAGCCCGAGCAGCGCCACCGGCATGAAGCCTTGCGCAGAGGGATATTGCCAGGCGGCGGCATTGACGAAGCCGTCCTTGACGGCTTGTGCCGTCTCCTTCGAATTGCCCCAGCCGACGACGGGGATCTTGCCCGCCGGCACGCCGGCGCCATCGAACACGCGCTTGACGCTGGCGGCGACGGAATCGCCGAGCGCGATGATCGCCGGCGGATTGTTGGCGACCATGTAGTCGGTCATCTTGGCGATGATGCCAGCCGGATCGGTGCCGCAATCGACCACGTCATATTTGATCCCCAAGGGATCGAAAACGCTGGCGATGCCCTCGGTCTCGAGCTGCTGGTAACTGGCGCCGGGAACCTCGACCGGCAGGAAAACCTTGTCGCCCTGCTTCACCATCTTGTGCTCGACCAGATATTTGGCCCAGATGACACCCGCTTCTTTCAGGTCCGCGCCGACATAGGCCTGCCGCCCTGTCGCCGGATCGTCGGTATTGAAGAACACGATCGGGATGCCAGCCGCCTTGGCTGCTTTCACCTCCTCCGTCCACAGGCCCGGCTGCGCCGACGTGGTGGCGATGCCGTCGGGCTTTGCGGCAAGCGCCGAGTTGAAGGCTTCCTTCTGCGCCGCCATGTCGCCGCCGCTGAAGGAAATCTTGCAGGTTACCTTGAGCTGGTCGCAGGCCTTGGTCGCACCGGCGTTCCAGTCGATCCAGAACGCATCCGACGGACCGCCATGCGACAAGAGATAGAAGGTCTTCTGGCCGTCCTGCGCCTGCGCCGCCGTGCCAAGGGCGACGCCGGCGAGCACTGTCGCGGCGGCCGCCAGTTTCAATGCGAATTTCAACATTCTTTCCTCCCTTGTTTGAAGCCGCGCCGCCGTGCACTGGTGGCGCGGCTAGCCGTCACAGGCCGTTGGCGCGGAATTTCCCGTCGAGGAATGTCTTGGCGCGCGGCACGTCATCTTCCGACAGATGCTCGATGATCACCGGGATATTGGGATGCTTTTCGGCCAGCCGCTGGAGGTAGAGGTCGTAGTTCAGCGAGCCAAGGCCGGGCGCCGGCAGTTCGATTTCGCCAACCCCGCGGAACGTATGGCTTTCCATCGCGTCGGCATCGCCGATGTCGGCGTGCTTCTCCGACTTGTCATCGCCTGAGCGCTTGACGTCCTTGGCATGCGCTATTCTGATCTTTTCGGTCAGCGTGTCGAACACCTGGTTCAGGATCTGGTCCATCCGGTCGATGTTGTGCGTCTCGAAATAATTGGTCGGGTCCATCAGCAGGCCAAGGCCTGGATGGTCGACCTGCGCGAACATCTTCACCGTCTCCTCGACCGAGCCGACGACGTTGTTGACATAGGTTTCGAGCAGGAAGACCGCGCCATGGTCGTAAGCCGTCTGGGCAAGATCGGCGATGACCTTGCGGCATTCCTCAAAACCTTCCTCGGTCTTGTTCTTGGGGTGATGCACCCAGTCGGATTCGGTGTTGTAGGTGCCGGTCTCCGAGATCACGTAAGGGCTGCCGAACTCGCGCGCATTGCGGATGATCTCCTTGAGATAACCGACGCGCTTGTCGCGCTCCGCCTTGTCGGGATGGATGATGTTGGTGTAGCCCGACACGCAGCAGACCGGCAGGTTGTGGTCGCGGAAGACGTCGCGCACCTTCCTGGCCTTGTCCTTGGTGATCTGCCCAGCCGACAGGTCGACATCCCTGAAGTGCAGGTCGAGCTGCACCGTGTTGAAACCGAGCCCGCGGATCTTCTTTGCCGTCTCTTCGAGGCCGTACGGGAAATAGCCCGTGAAAATACCTGCCTGCATCATGATCTTGAATTCCTCCCTGTAAGCGATTCAGTTGTCTGCGATTTCAGTTAGTTGGTTTGTGGAGATTTCGGAAAGCTTGACCGTGCGGCCCGATGCCATCGAGCGATAGCCCGCTTCGACCAGCGCCATGGTCTTGACGTTGTCGGCAACGGTGAGCGCCGGCGGCGTACCGGTCTTCACGGCGTGCTGCAGCTGCTCCATGACGCCGATGAAGGCATGCGGGAACCACATCGTCTCCCAGCTTGGAGTTACCCACTCGCCGCCGGTCGTTTCGGCCGAAGCATAGGTCAGCGTCGAAGCAGCACCGGTCGGCCAGCCGATCGTGCCCTTGGCAACGCCCTTGGTGCCGTCGACGCGCCAGTTGATGTGCTGGTCGTCCTTGTAGCCCTGCTGGCGCGGACCGGACCACACATCCTCCAGCGACACGGCCAGCACGCCGGACGGGAATTTCAGCGTCGATACGGTGATGCCGTCGGAATGGTCGAATGTCGTGCGCGGATCCTTGCGCGTCAGCGTCGTGATCTCATCGGGATCGCCGAACAGGAAGCGCAGCACGTCAAGGTGGTGCACGCTCATATTGGCAAGCGTCAGCCGGTCGTAACCCTGAAGGAAGGTCTGCCAGTGCGGAATGGCGTGCATGTCGATCTGCGCGAAGACGATGTCTCCGAGCGCGCCACTGTCGATGAGCTGCTTCAACACGCGCATCGACTGGTCGTAGCGCATGTTCTGGTTGACCGAGAGTATCTTGCCGGCCTTCGCCGCCTCGTCGCGCAACTTGACGGCTTCCTCGACCGACAGCGCCAGCGGCTTCTGAGCCAGGATTGCCTTGATGTGGTTCTGCTTCAGCGCATGGCGGATCAGCGCCGGCTGCTGGTCCGGCGGAAACGCGAGGTCGATGATCTCGACATTTGCATCCTCGATCAGCTGTTCCGGGGTGTCGTGGACGGTCGGGATACCCCAACGGTCGGCGACCTTTTGCGCATTCGCCTTGGTACGCGAGGCGATCGCCACGACCGGAAAGCCAGCGTCCTTATAGGCGGCCAGATGGCATTCGGCCATGATCATGCCGGCGCCGACGCAGCCGATCCGATATTCCTTCGTGCGGACCTTCACATCCGGCTCGAAGCCCTTGCCTGTCATGCCTTCCTCCCGAAATCCTGTCCTTGCGGCCGCGTTCATCTTGCCAACGCGCCTCCGCCCTGTCCGAAATAATGCACGCGCGCCGGCTCGCAGGATATCGCCACCATCGCGTCGGGCCTGATGTCAGGCTGGCCGCGCAGCAAAGCCTTCAGCCGCGCTTGCCCGGCGGCGAGTGTCACCACGGTATAGCCGCCAAGCGGCTCGACCTCGAACACCCGCGCCGGGCGGCCGGGGCTCTCCTTCTCGGTGTCGCTCCAGGGCCTGACCTTGATATCCTCCGGCCTCAGCCCGATCTCGACGGCGTCGGCCGGAGCCGTGCGATCGGCGATGCTGATCGCGCCTTCGGCGGCCTCGATGCCGCCCTCGCCTTGAACGGATTTGAGGATGTTCATGACAGGCGACCCCAGCAGCCGCGCCACGTAGGTGCTGGCCGGGCGATCATAGATCTCGGCCGGCGCGCCGATCTGCCGGATCCTTCCGCTTTCCAGTATGGCCATGCGGTCGGCGATCGACATCGCCTCTTCCTGGTCGTGCGTGACATAGATCAGCGTCTTGCCGAGCTCGCGCTGGATGCGCTTCAGTTCGACGCGCGTTTCCTCGCGCAGCCGCGCGTCGAGCGCCGAGATCGGATCGTCCATCAGATAGGCGTTGGGGTCGCGCACCAGGGCGCGGGCGATCGCCACCCGCTGCCGCTCACCGCCCGAAAGCAGTGCCGGCGGCTTGTGCAGGATATGGCCGATATGCAGCTTGGCCGCGACATCGGCGACGCGCCGTTTGATATCGACCTCGGCGACCCGGCGCTCGACCAGCGGGAAACGGACATTGTCGAGCGAGCTCATATGCGGGAACAGTGCCAGGTTCTGGAACACCATGGCGACATTGCGCTCTGCTGGCGACACCGTGTTGACGGGCTTGCCGCCGATGAGGATTTCGCCGGCATCCGGCGTCTCCAGCCCGAGCACCAGGCGCAGGATTGTCGACTTGCCCGACAGCGGCGGCCCGAAGAAGCAGAAGAACTCGTTGTCGTTGACAGTGAACGAGGCGTCGTCGACGGCGAGCATCGTGCCGTAGCGTTTCGTGACATTGCGGAAGACGATGTCGGCCATGGCTCAACCCGCTCTCATCGCAAGGCCGCTAACGGCGTCGAAGACCCGCACTGACGACGCCGCGGGTGCGACGACCGCGGTTTGCCCTATCGACAGCCCGACATCATTGTCGAAGACCGCTTTCACGGCGCCGTCGCCCTGGCCGAGGTGAACGATGGTGCGCGCGCCGATGCGCTCGACGAAAGTGACAGGCATGGCAAGCCCGCGTCCATTCTCCGCCAGGGCTACCTGTTCCGGCCGAAAGCCGTAGAGCACCTCCCCGCGAGCACCGCGCACGCTGGCCGCCAGCTCATCCGGCAATGGCGGCGAGACCCCAAGCGCCCCGAGATCGACGACCAGACTCCGGTCGCTCTCCGCAGGTCGGCCCTTGAGCAGGTTCATGCCCGGCGCGCCGATGAAGCGGGCGACGAAGACATTGGCCGGATTGTTGTAGACCTCGAGCGGCGTGCCGACCTGCTGCAGCACGCCGTGGTCCATGACCGCGATACGGTCGGCCATGGTCATGGCTTCCAGCTGGTCGTGCGTGACGTAGACCATGGTCTGCTTGAACTGGCGCTGCAGCTGTTTCAGCTCGGTGCGCATCACCGCGCGGAAGGCGGCGTCGACATTGGACAGCGGCTCGTCGAGCAGGAAGATCGCCGGCTCCATGATTGCCGAGCGGCCGATCGCCACGCGCTGCAGTATGTTGACCGACAGCCGGTCGGCCTTGCGGTCGAGCAGCGGCGTCAGTTGCAGCAGCTCGGCAATCGTGCCGACGCGACGATCGATCTCGACCGTGGCGGCGCCACGCATCCTTGGCCCGTAGGCAAGGTTCTGGCGCACCGTCATATGGGTGAAGATCGCGTAGTTCTGGAACACGAAGCCAACCCCGCGCCGGCCCATCGGCACGCCGGCCATGTCGCGCTCGCCAAACAGGATCTTGCCGCTGGTCGGCTCTTCCATTCCGGCAATCATGTTCATCGTCGTCGACTTGCCGCAGCCTGAAGGCCCCAGCAGAGCCATGAACTCGCCATCGGCGATATCGAGGTCCATGGTCTTCAGCGCCGTGAAGTCGCCGAATGTCTTGGTGAGGTGCTTGAGCTGGATCGTGCTCATGCCGCCACCTGCCTTGCCCGGGCCATGCGCTTCATGGCGAACACGGCGACGATGGAGAGCACGACCAGAATGGCGAGCGCGATCGCCGCCACATAGCCCCAGATCAGATCCTGCGTGGTGACCTTGTAGATGTAGACGGAGATCGTTTCGGTGGCGACGCCGGGGCCGCCGCCGGTCATGATGTACAGCGTGTCGAAGATCTTGAAGTTCTCGATCACCCTTATCGCCAGCGCGATGATGATGATCGTCTTCATCTTGGGCAGCACGATGGTGGTAAAGCGTTGCCAGGGATTGGCGCCGAGCAGCGTTGCCGCCTTGATCTGGTCCTCCGGCACGCCGACGAGGCCGGCCAGCAGGATCAGGAACATCAGCGGCGTCCACTGCCAGATGTCGGCGATCATCACCGCGATCAGCGCCAGTGTCGGGTCCGACAGCCAGGCAATGGTGACTTGCGTGCCCGTGATTGCCGACAGGATGTCGTTCACCGGGCCGCCGGACTGGAACAGCATGAAGAACATGTAGCCGGCCACCGCCGGCACCACCATCATCGGCATCAGGAGGACCGAATAGAAGATGCGCTTGCCCGGAAAATCGTCGGCGAACAGCGTCGCCAGCGCCAAGCCTAACAGGAATTCGGCCGGCACGCAGACGACCATCACGATGACCGTGCGCTTCAGCGCACTCCAGAAGCGCGCGTCGGCGGCAAGGTCGGTGTAGTTGGCGAAGCTGTTCCACATCTCCCAGGCGTTCCACCAGCCGAGGCCCGAGAGTGGCGACCAGTCGGTGACGCTGATGTAGAGCTGCATCAAGAGTGGAAAGGCCGAGATGAACAGCACCAGGATCTGCGCCGGCAAGGTCAGGCGAAAGCCCAACCGCATGCCTTCGTCGCGCAGCGCCGGCTTTGCACGGGCCGCGTCCATCTCACCCTCCGAAATCGTCGCAACCACCGCGCTCATTGCTTGAGCGCTCCGAAAGTCAGCCCGCGCACCAAATGGCGCTGGATGGCGATGCCCATGATGACCGGCGGCACCGCCGCGATCAGCCCGAGTGCGGCCTTGGCGCCATAGAGCTGGCCGGTCATCGACGATGACAGCGAGGCCATGTAGACGGGGATTGTCACCCATTCGCGCGTCGTCAGAAGCAGCGCGATCAGATAGTCCGACCAGTTGAGGATGAAGACGAAGAGCGCAGCACTCGCCAATGGCGCGCGCATCATCGGCAGCGTGATGCGGGTGAAGACGCGCAGCCGCGAGCAGCCCTCGACCAAAGCGGCTTCCTCGATCTCGCGCGGCATGTCGTCGAAGAAGGTCTTCATCAGCCAGAAAGCGAACGGCAGCGTGACGATGCCGTAGATCAGCGCCAGCCCCCACCAGCTGTCTGTGAAATTCAGGAAGGCCCACATGATCATCACAGGGATCATGACGGCCATCGGCGGAAACAGCCTGAGCTGGATCAGCGCCAGCGGCAGGTTCTGGCCGGAGCCGAAGCGCGACAGGCCATAGGCGGCGGCGGTACCCGCCGACATGGCGATCGCGGTGCCGAATACCGCCGACAGAAGCGACGACAGGATCGGCCTCAGCGCGGTGCGGTCGAGCGCAACGATCAGATTGTTGGTGGACTCGCCGAACACGAACTGGAAATTGCTGAGCGTCGGGTTCTTCGGCCACCATGTCAGGTCCGCACCCGTCGCCGACCATTCGGCGATCGGCTTGAAGGCCATCGACACCATCCACAGGATCGGCACCAGCGTGACGGCCATCGCCGCGAGGATCGCGGCGTAGCGGAATATCTCGAAGGGGACGGAACGCTTCATCTGGCTGCTTTTGCTGGTGGCGTCGGTTGCGGAGGGGAAGAGCGGATGCTCCTCCCCTCCGGCTTTGATCCAGGGAGATGGATCAGCTGATCGGATCGAGAACGGTCGGCCATGCCTCCTTGTTGGTCCTGATGGCTTCGAGCAATTTGTCCTCGCCAATGCGCCGGGCGATCTTCTTCCACTCGGCTTCCGTGTCGGCCATCGCCTGCTCCGATGTCTTGGCCTTGGTCAGCGAGGCCATCAGGTTTTCGTCCAGCGCGTTGTGGAAGGCGGTGGCGCCGGGATAGTTGATGGTCGGCACCGTGCGGGCGACCGTCTCGCGCACCACGTCCATGTGATAGGCGTGGTAGGTCTGGCGCACCAGCGGATCGGAGAAATCCGAAAGCCGGAACGGATCGAGATAACCGCCGGGGTTGGCGCTCATCCAGGCATAGATGCGGGCCGAGCCCAGCCACTGCAGCAGGAGATAGGCGACCTCCTGGTTTTTCGACTGCGACGAGACCATGCCGGTCAGCGAGAACCACAATACGGAGCGGCTGATCAGTTTGCCGTCGATCTCGCGGCCGGGCGGCAGCATCGTGCCGATCTTGCCGGTGACCTTGGAGTCCTTGTTGCCGGCATTGTCGAGGAATTTCGGCAGGTTGGAGAAGGCACAGGTCATCGCCGCGCCGCCCTTGGCGAAATTGCCGTACTGCTCCGGCCAGCCCCACGAGATCGCGTCCGGCGAATGATGGACCAGCGATTCGACATATTCGTTGGTGGCGGCGATGCCATGCTCGGAATTGATCAGCGGCTTGCCGTCGTCGCCGAACAGAAACTGGTTGGGCGAGGCCATCGACACATAGCGCTGATACCAGTTGGTGTAGCCCCAGCCCTGGTTACGCAGGTCGGTGGAGCCGAACAGGCCCTTGTCCGGACGCTGGAAGAAGGCGGCGATATCGCCGTGCTGCTTCCAGGTTTTCGGCGGCGCCAGATCGTAGCCGTATTTGTCCTTGAAGGCCTTCTTCTCGGCTTCGTCACCGAACAGGTCGGTGCGGTAGACCCAGGTCTGGAAGTCGCCGTCCAACGACACCCCATAGTTGGAGCCGCGATATTTGTTGAGCAGCGATACACCCTTGGCGCCGTCGACATAGCCGGTCTTGGGATCGTCCCATTCGGGTTTGTACTGGGCGACGAAGTCGTCGAGCTTGGCGATGCCGCCGGTCTCGGCGAGATCGCCAAGGCGATTCCACTCGGTCGAATAGATGTCGTAGGCCCCACCCTTGGTGGAGATGTCCTGCATGGTTTTGGTGAATTCCTGGCCGTTCGGCAGACCGACGATCTCGATCGGGATCCCGGTTTCCTTTTCCCACAGCTCCTTGATCGACGGCGCCCCGGCCGGAAAAGGCTGGGTGAGCTGGCCAATCGAGCCGTCCGACAGGCCAAGCACGATCTTGGCCGGCGCCTTGCCGGCGCCCTTCAAAGCCTTGGCGGCCTCAATGGCGCGGCCCTCCGGTGTGTCGGGACCGTATTGATAGCGTTCGGCGCCATCGAAGCCCGTCGGACCGCCGATCATGCCAGGTGCGAGCGCATCGGCCGCGAAGGCGCGGCCGGGACGAATGAATTGCGGAGCGATACCTGCGGCGGCCACGAACACCGCCGCCTTTCCTCCGGACGCCAGCAACCGGCGCCGCGAGATGCGGATCAAATCAGACATTGGAATTCCTCCCTCAGGCCCAATGTTTCCTCCACGAGCCCATGAGGGATATTGACGGCAGGATCAGAAGGCTGTCAACATCATTAATAATCAAAATACATCACAACATCGCATCGAGTGAGGAAATGCGTCATACCAAGGTTCATAGACCCCCTCCGAATGCGTCGATTTGATGGGAAATGTGATCTCCCTTTCCGACGCGATCGTGCCGGACGAGTTGATTTAGCTTGGCGGCTTGCGCATCGGCCAAGGCCGGATACATCATTTCCCATCAGAATCGCGGATCGCGGGGCGTTGGGCGCAATCAGCCGCCAGCCGGCACTGCGTCATCCCTGATGCATTGAGGAGATGAGACGGTGCGTTCCACCCTGACCGACATAGCCCGGGAAGCCGGCGTCTCCGCCGCCACCGTCGACCGCGTGCTCAACAATCGCCCCGGCGTGCGGGCGCGCACACGCGAGATCGTGCTCGAAATGGCGCAGCGGCTCGGCTACATCGCCGAAGGCCCGAACGGGGCGCCGCCCAGGCCGGTGCCCGGCGATGTCATCCGGCTCGACTTCGCGCTGCCGGCCGGCACCAATTCCTTCATCAAGATGCTGCACCGCCACATCGAGGCACAAGCCCTGGCGCGTCCCGATCTCGACGTCCATATCGCCACCATAGAGGGCTTCAATCCCGACCGGCTCGCCCGCCTGCTGCAGGATTTGCGCGGCCAGACGCAAGGCGTCGGTGTCATCGCGCTCGACCATCCGACGGTGCGCGAGGCGATCCGCTCGCTATCGGCCAACGACGTCAAGGTGGTGACCATCGCCTCCGACATCCTGCATGTGCCAAGGGTTGCCTATATCGGCATCGACAACCGCGCCGCCGGGCGGCTGGCCGGCTATCTGCTCAACCGTTTCATGGGACCGGGGCGCCCCGGCAAGGTGGCGCTGTTTGCAGGCTCGCTGTCCTATCGTGGCCACGAGGAACGCGAGATGGGCTTCCGGCACATATTGACCGAGGAATCCCCCAATCTGGAGATCGTCGAGATGCGCGAAATGCTCGACGACCGCGAAAAGGCCTATTCGGAGGCGTCAGCCCTTCTGGAACGCCACCCCGACCTTGCCGCGATCTACAATGTCGGCGCCGGCAACACCGGCATCGCGCGCGCGCTGAAGGAACGCGGCCGTGCGCAATCCATGGTTTTCCTCGGCCACGAGGCGACGGACGGCACCAAGGAACTGCTGCTCGACGGCACGCTCGACGCCGTCATCGACCAGAACCCGCGCGTCGAAGCCCGTGAGGCGCTCAACATCCTGACCCACGCCGTCCGGGGCCTCCCCTATGAATTGCACCAGCCGAGGCTGCAGGTGATCTTCAAGGAGAACATCCCGGAGATTTGAGGCGCGCGCAGCACTTGGCTCGGCACGCACAAAACAAGGATTTAGGCGGTGTCGGTTAGATCATTTGGAGTAATGACAGGCCTGATCGGCCGGTAGGTTGGCGCGTCCTAGAGGCAGGCGGCAGCCGGATGCAGCGCTCACCCTATCAGCGCGTGCTCATTTCCTGACCTTGCGGACAATCGCCCCGCCATCACCGCCCACATCGATCGCGATCCGCTCGCCGGAAACAATGCCCCCAATGTCGCAAACCACCAGCGGCATGCTGATCGCGTAGAGGAACTCGGCGACGATGGCGCCAACGGCAAGGATCGGGTCCGGCCGTTCCAGAAGAATGCCGGCCGGCGCCGTGCCCCTGCGGATTGCCTCGGCCAAGACAGAGGAAGAAGACGAGGACCCTCGCCCGCTCGGCATGACCAGTATCTTGCCGGAGACATTCTGGCCAAGGCCTGGGTGCGAATGATCCGTTATGTCGCCGGTCTCGGCGTCTATGCCGCCCCAGAAGCTGAGCGGTTGCGAGAACACCAGCGCCGCGCCCTCGGCGGCACCGGCCAGTTGGAATGTGCCGGCTCTTTCAACGACCTTCACTTCAATCGACCGCGTCATGAGGCGCCCCGCACGACGTGCCCTGCGGCGGCGGAGCGGATGCAGTCCTGCATCTCGGCGAAGGCGACGGTCACGCCGATATTGCCCGGCGCATAATGCGCCCATTTGCCGGAATTGGTCATCACGACGCCGTCGAGACGCTCGAGAATCGAGGTGACATAGGTGCAGGTGTCAGCGACCGGGACCAGGCCGAACGCCTCCATGCCAGCCAATGCCCCCTCCTCCTGCAATCGTGTCAGCGTCGCGCGGCCGGTGTTGACATAGATCGGGATGCCCCTGCCCGGCGCCACCGCACGCAGCAACGGCAGCAGGCGCATCCATTCCTCATGCGAGAAATGCGGGGTGCCCAGCGACACGGCCGCCAGCGGCGTCCCGTCGGGTACGCGCGACAGCCTGGCCAGCGCTTGACCGATATCGGCGCGCGTGATGCGGATCGTTGCCTCCGGCGCTTGTCCATGGAACGCCTCGTCGAGTGTTCCCGCTTCCGGCGTGATGCCGACCGCGTGGAACAGCGCCACCGCGCCCGTCGTCGCCGCCGCCGCGCCAAGCGCCTTCAGCTGGTCCTCGTCGCGTGGCCGCGGCAGGCCCGATATGACCGGAACGCGATCGCCGCTCGCTTGCCCGATGATCAGCCCGACGCCGACGAACAGGCTATCGCTCGGCTCCCCGTCGGGAACATCCAGCTCGAACAGGATGCGGCCACGCCGGTTCCCGCTCAGATGCAGGCCCCAGGCCGGTGCGCGACCGGTCATGGCGCAGCACAGATCGATGAAATCGCCATAGCGGTTTGTGCGCGCGCCGATCACCGAATTGGCAAAGACGATGGCATTGGATTCGCCCCAGGCGATCTGCTGGCCGAATTCAGGCCGAAACCGCGTCTGGTAAGGGGCACAGGTGAAGGTCGCCTGGCAGCCAAGCTCCAGATGCGCCTTCATCAAGCGCCGCGCTGGCATTTCTTCAGCCGCCGGCATCTTGACCATGCCGGGATGAATAAGGTCGAACGACCCGACATTGAGCGTCGTCGGCACCCGGACACGTCCGCTTCCCTCGACCAGCCGCTCGACGAAGTCGAGCCCTGCCTTGCCGTGATAGAGGCAACCGTCAATATGGGCGCCGGTGATATCGAGCAGGCCGCCGGCGCCAATCGCGTTGGAAAAGGCGACGAGGATTTTCATGGCGGCGGCCGCGGCTGGGCCTTGCTCGCCATCGAGCATGGACCGGTCGCGGGCCGTCAGGTCAAGCGTCATCAAAATGCTCCGGGCTTAACTTGGGCCCGGCTATGCGTTCCTTATTATCAGCGGTCTGGCAAGAGCCGAAACGACGATCAGCCCGCCGCCGCAATCAGCACTGTGCTCTCCGGCGACCAGCGCAGCACCACATCCTGCCCCTCCGCCAACCTGTCGGCGCCAGTATTCTGGACGATGACCTTCAGCGTCTGACCGGCGCAGCCGCGAGGCGGAGCGAGCGCCCGGCTTCGATCAGCGAGTCGTCACCTCGAGGCCGAGGCGGAGTGAAGCCGGCAGCAGCGTCAGATAGAGATTCTGCGAGAAGAAGGCGGCGTAATTGCCCAGCGTGAACGCCCACGGCTTTCCCGTCAGCGGCAGGTCGGTCATGACGGAGAAAAAAGACCGTGGCCGAGAGCGGCAGAAAGACCGAAGGCAATCGCTTTGCAGAAGAACGAAAGCCCGCTCCGGGAACCGGGGCGGGCCTTGGAGGAGGATGAAGGGGTGGGACCCTCTCCTCTTGTTTCCACGGGGGGTGTGGACCGCAATCAACATACAGCCGTCCTGCGGGGCGCATGATCACAAGCCGGCCTGCTTCCATCACATTCCAGTGCACTCCGGCGCGGGTTCGCTCACGGGACCGCGACGCCGGCGACACAAGAGGAGCCGGCTAGATGCGTCCCAGGACGACAAGGATGATGACGATGATCAACACAAGTCCGAGACCGCCACCGCCATAGTAACCGGTTCCGTAGAACGGGCCACCGCCCAGACCGCTGAAGCCGCCGAGCAGCGCGAGGATTAGAATAATGATAAGTATCGTTCCGAGACCCATGGCCTTCCCTGCTCCTGAATGCGCGCTTTCGCGCTGGTTCAACATCGCGCCATTTCGGATGTCGCAAGGTATGAACGTTTTAGAGGGGCTGGCGTTCCGCTGGACTATTGCGGCTACGGAACACACAGCCCGCAACGCAGAAAGCCCGCCTGGACGGCGGGCTTTCCAACCGGCCGGAGGCCAGGAGAGTGCGGTCAGGCCTACGGCTGGTTCCGCAACCTCCCTCAGCCTCAGCGGCGTGCGATCAGCAGGCAGAGCTGCCGCAAGTCGCGGTCATAGGTCCCTTCGCTGCTGAGGACATCGACGCAGCGCTTCTTCATGCGCGTCACCTGCGAGCTTGACATCTGGGCCACGACACCAGGAACGTTGGGGTGATTGGGATTGGATGGATTGTTCGGGTTGGACGGATTGCTGGGATTGGTGCCGTTGCCGATGCCCGCGCCGACACCAATGCCACCGGCGCCGCCAACACTGGCGCCAAGCCCCGCATTGATGCCACCCGTTCCGCCAACATTGGCACCGAGCCCGGCGTTGATGCCGCCCGAACCACCGATATTGGCGCCGGCTCCTGCATTGACGCCATTGCTGCCGCCGACCGACGCGCCGAGCCCGGCGCTGACGCCCCTCGAGCCGCCGACATTGGCGCCGGCTCCGGCATTGACGCCACCGCTGCCGCCGACCGAGGCACCGACGCCGGCATTGATGCCGCCACCGCCGCCGACCGAGGCGCCGACACCGGCATTGACACCGCCGCTACCGCCAACCGAGGCGCCGACACCGACGCCAAGACCTGCTGCGTTTGCTGGCACGGACAGAACCAAGACTATTGCACTACCCGCCAACACACTGGCGACTGTCTTGATGGTAAAGGCCATAACACTCTCCTGTTGTCGTTGCGCTAGGCAGTCGGCATGCAGCCGATTGCGATGGCAACTACGTCGAAGAGAGTTTTGAGTTTCAATTCACGCTATACATGTGAGCGGCATGGTATTAACTGTCGAAACAAGAAAGCGGTAATGATAATAAAAATATAATATACTTGTAGAAAATATCTAATGGCAGACGTTTGCAATGTCTATATTTTGAGAAGTTTACGAGAAAAAACGATTTAGAGCCAGCTGTTGGAGAGCCGATGATTTGGTGCCAGGCTGCTTGCTACCGAACAGCCAGGATACAGCACCTCACCTGCGGAGCAGTTCCGGACCACTAGCCGCTAAGGAGCCCTGTTGGCCAACTCTGGATCAAACAGGACCGGCCACTCTCGCGTGACAGTCTGGCCTTCAGAATATCCGGTAAAACAGCCTATAGCGCACGCGCTCCATATAAGAGCGGTACTCCGGTTCCGCGGCAAGCAAGGCCTCCTCGCGCAGAATGCGGTACACCTGCAGATAGGTGATAACCGCATAGACGGCGAGATTGTAGAAGGAAAAGGCCGACAGCAGGTAAAGGACATGGCCGGTAAGGTAACCGGCATAGATCGGATGCCGCACCAGGCGGTAGGCGCCGCCGGTCATCACGCCGCGATTGGCGGGCAGGATGGCAAAGGAACGACCCAGCGACAGCTTTCCCCAGATGACGAACCACAGTGCCAGGAACTGCAGCGGCGCGGCGACATAGATGGGGATGATGGGGATGCCCGGTTCCATGGTGATCAAGGCGACACCAAAACTGGCGGTCACCGAAGCGACTACCGCAAGCGGGCTCCAGTCACGCGTCACCGGCCGCCGCGACAGCAGCAGCCAGGTAAAGGTGAGCGTCTCGGAGACCGCCACGAGCGCGATATTGAACCGGGTGGGGTCCTGCACGAAGTGATACACGCCCCGGTACACAAACAGCGCGGCGCATGCGAGCGCACAAATGCGAAAGAAGCCTTCGCGCAAGTCGGCCAGGATCTCGCGCTTGCGCGCTTCGGATATCATCCCGCCCTGGTTGACGCGCGGAAGCGTTTCGCTTTTTGGTGCAAGCAAGGCAAGAACCCCGATGATCCCTCGGAGGGACCTTTGCACGCAACCATTGCTGTGCGGTTAACCGAGAAGATCATATCGGCATCAGAAACGGCGACGGCGCCGCCGAAAGACATGCGAGACACAAGGCACGGCCGTGCAGATTGTCTCGGCTTCGAGGATCGCCAGGAATGGGTTTCGCCCGAGTTGATCCTCTCCTTAAGGGATTGGCCAGCTACCCCAGAAATGCGTTGCTGAAATACCTGGCGAAATCCGGGCTCTGCGGCAGAACCGTACCGTCGGTGTCGCGCAGAATGCCGGCGGCGAAGAGGTAGTTGCCGATCGCTTCCATCTTGGCAGGGTCCAACGTCCCGATGGCACCATTTTGCCCGCGTAGATAATTGCCCTCGAGCAGTGCCTTCAGCGAGGCGTGGACCAAGGCCGGATTCGTCAGGGCATCCTTGTTGGCGGCTATCAGCAGCGTGGCGGCCTCCCCTGGATGATCGACGGCGAATTGGTAACCGCGCCGCGTTGCCTGGATGAAGGATGACGACAATTCGGGGTTCGCCTGGAGATACGCTTCGCTCGAAGAGATAAGCGTGGTGTGCTCATCGGGGACGCCATGGTCGGCATAGACGAAACTGCGCTGCTTAACGCCCCTGAGTTCGGCTTCGACGCCCTCCCAGGTCGACACTTCCAGCGTGAAGTCGACCGAACCGTTGGCCAGCGCCTCGTAGGCGGAAGTGCCCAGCGTCACCGTCTCGAAATCGCCCTTGCCGCCGTCGTGACGGATGATGGTCGAGATCAGCGCGGTCTCCCAGGCGCTGCCGAAACCGCCATAGGTCAGGCCATCCAGATCTTTCGGGCTTTTGATGTCGCTGCGCGCGGCATTGAACACCAGCCGGCCTGTCTCGGACTGCACGACGGCATAGACGCCCTTCAGATCGGCCCCCGCGGTCTTCTGGGTGAACAGGCTGATGGTGCCGTTGATCCCGAAATCGGCGACATGGTTGGCGACAAGCGTGCCGGCACCGGTATCGCTGTACGGCAGGATGTCGACCTCGATGCCGGCTTCCCGATAAAATCCCTTATCGCGGGCGACGAACAGGCCGATGTGGTTGGTGTTGACCGTCCAGTCGAGGGCGACTGTGACCGTCCGCGTTGCCGCGAAGGAACGGCTCGATCCGGTGATCAGCGGTACGCTGCCGGCAAGGGTGAGCAGCAGGGCTTGCCTGCGCGTCAAGTCAATCATGGTCATGTCCTTTGGATGGCTGGGGGTTGAGCAAAATGTCGAGAATCTCGGCCTCGAGTGCCCCGGCCTGCCGCGTGGCCGCGCTGGCGGAATCGCGCGGGCGCGGCAGCGGCACCTTGATCTCGCGCACGACCCGGGCAGGCCGCGCGGACAGCACATAGATGCGGTCGGACAGGAACAGGGCTTCGCGCACGTCATGAGTGATCAGCAACGCCGTCCAGTGGTGGTGCCGCCACATCTGTTCGAGCCAGCGCTGCAGGGCCGCACGGGTCAGTGCGTCGAGCGCGCCGAACGGCTCGTCGAGCAGCAACATATCGCGTTCCTGCACCACGGTGCGTAAAAGCGCCGTGCGCTGGCGCATGCCGCCCGAGATCTGCGCTGGAAAGTGCCACTCGAAGCCGGCAAGGCCGAATTCGGCAAACAGCGGAGCCACACGCTTCCGTGCCGCCTTGCGGCTGACGCCTTGCACCTCGAGTCCGAGCGTGGTGTTGTCGAGGATGCGCCGCCACGGCATCAGCGCGTCGCGCTGCGGCATGAAGGCGAAATGCCTGCCGTGATCGTCGAGCGGCACGCCGTCGAAGAACATCTCACCCTCGCCATGCTCGGCGCCGGTCAGAAGCTGGAACAGCGTCGACTTGCCGGCTCCCGAAGGTCCAAGGATCGAGACGAATTCGCCGGCATCGACACGAAGCGAAATGTCGGCGAGCACATCGAGCCCGCCAAACGCCTTGCGAACATGCCGCAATTCGAGCCGGCTCATGCTTCTGGACCTTTTCCAGGGCCTTGCCTGCCAGCAGCTCGTTCCCAGGGCATGGCAAGACGCTGCAGCAGCATCGTCAGCCCGAACAGGACAAGGGTGAGCGCTGCGCTGACGCAGACGGCGGCGAGCACCAGGTCGGGACGGAAATTGTTCTTGGCGTTGAGCATGTAGATGCCCAGCCCTTTGGCCGCGCCTGCATATTCGGCGAAAATGGCGCCGACGACGGCATAGGTGATGGATATCCTGAGGCCAGCGAAGAAATAAGGCAGCGCCGAAGGCAATCGTGCCAGCATGAAGACACGCCAACGCCCTGCTCCCATGGCACGCAGCATCTGACCGATCTCCACCTCGGTAGCCTCGTAGCCCTGTACCAGCGCGACCAGCATCGGGAAGAAGGTGACCAGCGCCACCAGCACGATCTTGGGCGCCAGCCCGAAGCCGAACCACAGCACCACCAATGGCGCGATGGCGACCAGCGGCAAAGTCTGGCTGACTATGAAGATGGGAAACAGCGCTCGCCGCAAAGGCTGGAAGAAGTCGACCAGCATCGACAGGGCGAAGGCGGCACTGAGCGAACAGGCAAAACCGATCAGCGTGGCGCGGACCGTGGGAATGGCGTTGTCGACCAAGGCTTCCCGATTGAGCATCGCCTGTTCGAAGACGCGCGAGGGCGCCGGCAGAACCGTCGGCTTCATGCCGGAAATGTTTGCGTACAGTTCCCAGGCCACGAGCACCAAACCGATCGATATCACGGCCGGCGCTGTTTTTGCGAAGAAGCCCGCGACGTTACGCGGGTTGAATGACGATGAGACCACGAGCGGTTCAGACGGCGGTGGGACTGTTGGCCGAGACCGTGACATCGAGGGTTACATGGCCGGCGCCGGGCCCGAAGCGGCAGAAGGCTTCATCGAGGGCCGAGAAGATCGCGCCGGCATCGCCGCGCAGCTTGGTGCAGAAATTCTTGGAGCGATCGTAGACGCCGGACTGCTTCAGGAAATCTATGCAGCCATAGATTTCGTCCGTGTGGTCGTCAGTGCCCATCACATAGAGCGAGAACTGCGCCGCCGCCGGCTGGCCAGTGGCCGGCGCGCCGCGCACTGCGGTGATGGCGGCTTGCTTGCGCGGGCCGAGTGGCCCGGCAGGTCCGCCGAACGTGTCGGAGCGGCAGATCGGGTCATCCGGCTCGCCTGGGCAGCCACGCGAAATGGTGGCTGACAGCACGCAATGCCTGCCGCTGCCAGACGCGGCCACGAAAAGGTCGCGCAGCGCAGGGAATAACACCTCGGGGGGCCCGACCAGCAAGGTCGAAATGTCGTCGGTCTCGATCCTGAGCTTATCGCGGTACGGATCGAGCGCGCCGAGCGCGCCCAGAATGATGCCGACGAAATCGTCGGCCATTGGATATAGGGAAACCTGTGCGCCTGAAAACATCGCCCGCCTCGCTCCGCTGGTATTACCCAGATCAGCTTCTAGGGTCTGTGGGCTTGCCGCCCCCGTCTCAGCCCCGACCGTACGGAGCACCCCTGTGGATAGGCGCGTTAAAGCATCATTCGGACGGTTGGGAAAGCTGTTTTTTTGGCAAGCCGCGCTAAAGCATTGCCCGAGCTCCAGGGCAATTGGACATCGCCGGCGCGGAAATTTGTCTGGAACCTTCGCCATTCCGAGGGGTTGTCCCACCAGTCGCTGGACGCGATTCCAGGACCAATTTTCCGTTCGGGATTGTGTCAAAACAAGAGATTGAGCGGTTCATGATTTCCGCGAAACCGTGCACCGTTCCCGGCGACGAGTTCACAGAAAATGGAGACAAATCATGTTCATGAAAATCCTCGCGGCTTCGGCCTTCACCATTGCCGTTGCAACATCCGCCATGGCACAAAGCAATAGCGCAGCGGGCGCGGATGGGCCCGGCGGTAGCGGCAAGTCCGTCACTGTGGACCCAAGCACCCCGGCTTCACCCAGTACGATCGATCCGGGCGCGACCAACAGCACGACCACCACGCCGGGCGACATGAATTCCAATGCGGACAAGAATTGCCCGACCAACCCGCAGGGTGCACAGACGGACGCCAATGGCAACGCCACCGCGCCGACCGTGAACGACAACAACTGCGGAAAGTAGTTTGCCATCGCGATATGAGAACCGCGGACGCAGTTTCCGCGGTTCCCATTATTGGGATTCAGTGTCCGCGACTACCCGCTTGCGGCTCTGGTGCCGCTTCACTGCCCACCCGGCCAAAGACCCTTAATTCAGCGTACGGTTTGCCGGCCCGGGGGCGTGGGAATGAGGCGTATATTTTCATCAGCCGTTTGAGCAGGCGCCCGTAGGTGAGGTGCCGAACCCGGCCATTGGCAAGATCGAACTCCACCATCCCCCACCGCCTTACGGGACCCTTTCCGGTTGGCGGACCCAGTCGCCTGACCTGGAAGGCCAGCCTGACCTTGCGGCCGGCGACATCCAGATAGATACCGGGTTTAGCGCCCAATACGTGCCACATCCGGGCAACGTGCCCGATCGACATGTCGGACGAAATCGCCATGTGGTCCCGCTCAAGTCGAGCCCAGACGAAATCACCGGCTGGCTGCCGCATCCCCGACACCAGATTCTTGCAATAGCCTGGCGCCACCTCACGCACCAACCGGCGCATCGCGCTCGCCACGCCGTCCACCATATCCCGCCGCGATGCCCAGTCTGCTTCGGTGAACAGTACTTGTCCGAGGATGTCGCCGTCGTCGAAATTGGCCGACATCTTATGCAGTGTCACGCCGCCATGGACCGCATGCTGGCCATCCGCGACAAGACGATGGAGAGGATGCGGCCCCCGGTAGTTGGGCAGCAGCGCCGGATGAAAATTAAGCCCGCCCTTGGGAAAGAGGTCGAGCAGCTGCTGCGGGATCAAGGTCGGGAAAGCGAAGCAGATCAGCACATCCGCGGCGATGTCAGGCAATTGCCGGGCAAGCTCGTTCCAGTCGTAAGGCCGGCGGAATTCAATCAGCTTTACCGGCGTGTTGCCGAGATGGCGCCTGAGCAAAAGCCGGCGCCTCAGCCTGCGCCGAAAATTGCCAATGCTGAAGCCTCTGGATGGGCGTTGAAAACCAGGCACGATAATCGCACCAACACGGTTTCCCGCCTCGATCCATCCGGAAAGCAGCGGCCCGGTATAAGCAGAAACATCCAGGATGAAAATTGCATTGAGTTCCCCGGCGCGGGCCGCGGGTTCGGAAGAAATCATCTTCTCAAGCCCAGCGGGGCAAGACGTAGCCTGCCCGCGCCAGCAATTCGATCACCGTTACAACTCGGCCAGCCAGGCCCGAAAGCCGGCCTGGCCGGTCAGGCTGCCTTGGAAGAAAGCGGTCCCGCCGCAACACTTGAGAGTCTTTCCCGCTTCACCAACACCGGCTTTTCGTAGATCTTCTTCATGCTCATCCCCGATGATCGATCAACCCACACAGTTGGCCAGCAACGCAGCGGACTGTCAACCGCCGGACGGCGGCCAACAGCCACTATGCGTATGATCCTTGGCAATCGACGAGCGTTTACACCCCACCTACCGCCAAAACGGCTGGTGAACTTTATCAAACCGCCTTTTCACGAACCGGCAGCTTCCAGCCTGGTCTGACGAAATGGCAGGTGTAGCCGTTGGGATATTTCTCGAGATAGTCCTGGTGCTCGGGTTCGGCCTCCCAGAACGCTCCGGCCGGCGCAAGTTCGGTGACGACCTTGCCGGGCCACAGGCCGGAGGCGTCGACATCGGCGATGGTGTCCTCCGCCACACGCTTCTGCTCCTCATCGGTGTAGTAGATTGCGGAGCGATAGCTCATGCCGACATCGTTTCCCTGGCGATTGCGCGTCGTCGGATCATGTATCTGGAAGAAGAATTCCAGAAGCTGGCGAAAGCTGATTCTCGCCGGGTCGAAGGTGATCTCGATGGCTTCGGCATGCGTGCCATGATTGCGATAGGTAGCGTTCGGCACGTCGCCGCCACTGTAGCCGACACGCGTGGCAAGGACGCCCGGAAAGCGCCGGATCAAATCCTGCATGCCCCAGAAGCAGCCGCCGGCAAGCACTGCACGTTCGCTCGAAGTCGCCATGTCACGTCTCCTCAAAAGGCAATTCCGGGGAAGTGTAGCGGCTCTCCGTCGGGAATTGCGCGGCAACAAACTTGGATAGCGCCATAAATGGGCATTGTTGCCTGGTTCGTCCAGTCAGACGAGCGGCCGTCCGCTTGTATTATAGGGAATGGGATCGCACGACGCCGCTCACCCTAGCTGCGCGGATGCCGGGTCCGGCTGCTGGCGGCAGCCGGCAGATATCGCGTGCCGGGCGGAATGACGGCAAAGCTGATCGCCACCGGCGGTGCCTCGCGCGACCAGTTGAAAAGAACGGTCTTGACCGGGATATTGTCCACCCACGCCAGAAATCTTGACGGCACGTGACGACCCGACCAGACCATCAGCATGCCGTGATCGCGCAACCGCTGCCTCGTGATCCAGGGTGCGAACCGCATATCGAGATCGGTGAAGATAGACGGCTTGTCATAGGCGTTGAGGCCAGCCAGCATGGCAAGATTGGTGTCGCCACCGACGATGTCGAGCCTGCCCGGCGCCGCCGCGTGCCAGATTGCCTCGGCCTCGTCCGAGATCGGCCGCGCCGGCCAGCAGACGGCGTCCATGCGTCCCCGCACATTGCAGTCCGTCCATCGGATCGCCCCATAGGCGCCCGACATGGCGACGATGCAGATGAAGGCGCAGATCGCCAACCTCCTCATCTCGACGGCACCGAGCCGGTGACCGAGAAAGGCGAGCGCGACGACGCCGACAAGATTGTACATCGGTGCGCCCCAGGCTTCGCCGGTGCCGGTGAACAGCGAGACCACCATGATCAGCGCCGCCGGCCCAAGCCCCATCCAGCAGAGATAGACGAGCGTGTCGCGCTCGACCGGCACTTGCGGTGCTGGTGAGCGCCGCAATAGCCCTGATAGCGCCAACACCAGGAGAAAGCCGGAAAGGCCGGCCATCTGGACGCCGATATAATAGAGCCGCGCCCGGTGCTCGCTCACCCATGCATCGCGGCCGGCGAAATAGGTCAAAGGCAGGAAATCGATGCGGTAGAGTGCGATGGCAAGCGGCGCGGCGGCGGCGAGAAACACAGCCAGGCCAAGCCATGGCCAGGGTGTCGCCAGCCGGCTGCGCGCACGTGGGTCGCACAGCAGCCAGAGGCCGCCGAAGGCAAGCAGCAAGCCGGTGGAAAACTTGGCGTAGAGCCCAACGCCCGACACCAATCCGAGCGCCAGCCACCAGCCCGGCCCGCCGCCGCGGCTGGCGCGCCACAGCAGCCAGCAGATCGCCGCCCAGAACGGCATCTGCGCATAGTCGTGATTGAATTGCGGCGTCGGCCAGCCGAAGAAATAGACCGACGGCATCAAAAGCACGGCGGCCAGCGCTTTGTCGCGGCCGAGCGTGTCGCGAGCCAGCAGGTAGACCAGGACGAAAGTGGCCGAGATCGTCAGCTGGGCCAGCAGATATTGCGGCCAGCGGAACGATCCGGTCAGGAGATGACTGGTCTCGAGCAGCCAGCCGGGGAGTTGCGGATGCTTGTAGGTCAAAAGCACCCATTCGCGGCCCCACATGAAGCCTTCCACGACGTCGCCGGGCGGTGCGGGATCGATGAGTGTTGGCACCAGGGTCCAGCACAGGATCTGCACCAGGCACAAAAGTGCCAGCAAACCCCAAGGGTGCCGAAGCAGCGCGGACCAGACCAATGACGAGTCCAGGCCCACGGCAGGCAGTGCTGCCGGCACCCAACGATCCATGGAGTCGTCAATTCCCGCCATGCCGCGCTTAAATCACATCGCCCGGTTTGCCGAATAGCCCCAAGGTCAAAGCTTACAAAAAAGTATACTTGGGTGCCATTGCAATACCAAGATTGAGCGGGAATCTCGGCATTCTATTGCCCTCCCCGGGCAAAAACAGCCCGCACACCCGATCCCACTTCAGCATCCCGGACATTCGATGCGTCACCAGCATGCCGTCATTCACCACCGCGCGCTAGACTTCTGGCTGGCGCGCGCGGCTGTCCTCGTCATCATCTGCCTGCAGCTTCTGGTCATCAACGATCTTTCGTTCGGCCCTCGCTGGCTGGCGCCGGCGCTGGAGGCCGCCCTGCTGGTGCCCCTGTCCGTGGCCACCGCCTGGACACAGGTCGCCACCCAGAAAGCGGTCGAGGAAGAGCACTGGTATCTCGTCGGCCGTTTTCGCGTCATGATCCGCAGAACGGCCCTGGTAATGACCGGCGTCGTCAGTGTCATGAACTGCGGCTCGCTGGTGCTGCTGGTGCGCGCTTTGCTGGCGGGACATGCCGGCAGCAGCGGCCAGACACTGCTGGTCGACGCGCTCAATATCTGGCTCACCAACATCATCGTCTTCGCCTTGTGGTTCTGGAGCACCGACCGCGGCGGGCCGCCGACCTGCGGACTGGTCAAACGCGCCCATGCCGATTTCCTGTTTCCGCAAATGACCCTGGACGATCGCGAGATCCGCGACTGGCTGCCTGGCTTCGTTGATTATTTCTTCCTCGCCTTTACCAATGCGACGGCGTTTTCACCAACCGACACCTTGCCGCTTTCCCAGCGCGCCAAGCTTTTGATGATGGCGGAGGCGATGATCTCGCTGCTCACGATCGCGCTGGTCGCGGCCCGCGCCGTCAACATCCTGGCCTGAGTACGGTTTTCCGACCTTGCGCCGAAGAGGAGCCGGGCCTCGTTTCCGTGAAACGGTGAGCGGTCCGACGACGCAAAAAAGCTCGCCCCGGCGTGAGCCAAGGCGGGCTTTTGGTTCGATCGAGGCCTCAGGTGCCGGGTCCCAAAGCAGGGCCGGCCGTCAGTCCTCCGGGGCTGGCCCGAACTTCCGCACGATCACCTCGAACAGAATATCCGAGAGGACGTCCAATTGGTTGACGGCGACACCGAAATCCTTGGGCAGCACGGACAGCACGATCTTCAGATACTGGTCCGGCTTGTCGGTCCGCACCTCGGCGAGGACACCGGCGCCATGCGCCTGAAAATCGGCCCGCACGGCGGCGAGGAAATCATCGCCCAATGTTTTCTTGGTCCGCTTCGGCCGGGGCGTCTTGGCGGCTACCGGACTGGCAGCGGGCTTGCGCCTTGCCGCCCTGGCCTTGCGGCGCGCCGGCCCGGTTTCACCAGTCATGGGTCCGCGCCCCGACATTGACATCACCGGCGGCGGCCTTCGGCGGCGCCTGCCTGGCCCGCTTTTTCGAGCGGGCGGATTTCTTCCTGGCCTTCCCGCCGCGCTTCGGCTTCGCGGCCTGTGCGGGCCTCGCCAGAGGCCTTGCGGCCTTGAGCCGCGCCATGGCGAGACCTACGAGCTGTGCGCCGATACCGGCCTGCGGAAAGCAGAAACCACCTGCCGCATCGCGCACCATGCCGATCAGCACGCCGGGCGCAACCGCCTCGACACGGCCGAGGCGCGCCACCGGGCCGGCGCCCTCGAATTCGCCGATGGCGCTGACGATCTCGCGGCCGTCATCGCCGGTGATGATGCTGGCATAGCGGGGCATGGGATTTCTCGCATCTCGCGGAAGCAGCGCCCTACGGCGCCACCGCATCGGCAGGCAACCCAACCAGGGGCCAGAAACACAAAACCCGCCTCGGCGGCGGGTCGGTGGCGCAAATCAGCACCATGGATAGATTTATAGCATCGCTGCCCTCACCGGTCAATGCCAAATAGGAAAAAATTCATATTTCTCCGGGAGGCATGATCCCGTCCGCTGACATTTATCCGGCTGTTCATGAACCGGCTCCTGTGAAATCATCAGCGCCAGCTCATGGAATGATTCCCGTCGCACGGCCTTGTGGGAGAGGACGATGGACAGACCAGCCATGGCATCCGTCTTCAGGATGCGGCACGCTCCGGCCACGGTTTCCGGTGTGCGCAGCACCGGCCAGGGTCAGGCCGATCCGGTCATCCGGGTGCACTCGCTTGGCGAAGCGATCCGCTTCGTCGCCAACGCTTACCCCAATTACGACATCGGCACCGTCGCCATAGACTGCGGCGACCCTTCGATCCCGCGCCTCGGCAGCCTGGAAGTCAGGGCGCTTTGGCGCGAGTATGGCGAGCGCCTGACGCAGGAGTAGCGCCTGACCGCTCACGATCGGCGCGCTGGTTCCCGCACGCCGGCCGGATCGGAAACGCCGCTGATGCGTTCCACTGCGATCAACGGAGGGAGAAATCCATGAACGTCGCCAACCTGCAACTCGAAGGCCTGCTGATGGCCGTCGCCTCGATCAACCACGTCCTGGTCAAAAAGGGGGTGCTGACGTCGGAGGAGATCGACATCGCGCTTCGCAAGGCCGAGGCGTCGGAAACCGGCGAGGAGCGATCGGACGGCATGTCGGCGTCGAACCGCGACGCCGTCAATTTTCCGATCCGGCTGCTGGAACTCGCCAACCAGTGTCAGCCGGAGGCCGACATGCCGTCTTTCTCGAAGCTGGCCCGCATGGTCGGCCAGATGAAGGAGCCCTACAACGATCAGATGTGAGGCTCCCGCCCCCGGGCGGGCCCTACGCCCTGCCCCGGGCGGGCTTTATGCCCTGCCCGGCCATCCCAGGTTCAGCGCCAGAATTCTTCCCGGTCCGTGGACCGCCGCGAACAGCAGTCCGGCCATGAACGAAAAATGGTCGACGAAGAAGCCGAACTCGGCCTGGTTGCCGGCCCAGTGGCTGGGTCCGTGGAAGGCAAAGGCCAGGAACAGCACATAGGCCGCGGCGACCAGGGCGGCTTGGGTAAAGAAGGCGCCGCTGAGGAAACACAGCACCAGGGCCACCTCCAGGATCGCCGCGCACCATGCCAGGAAGAGCGGGAACGGAAAGCCCGCGGCCGCGATATAGCCCGCCGTGGCCTCCATGCCCATGAACTTGAAGGTCACCGCCATCAGGAAGACGGCGGCGAAGATCAGGCGGGCGACGAGAAGGGCCGCGGTCTGCCACGGCGATTGCGCGATTTGAGGCGACATGGTTGTTCTCCAGCTTCATCAGCCCCAAGGACGCGCCGCCATGTGCCGATCCGACATGCCGGGCGAAAATTTTCACCGGTTCCGGTTTGGCGCCCGATGCTATGGCAGCGCACCGCTCGAAGGAAGAAGCAAGGCCGCTTCCCGGCAGGCACAGCTTTAGAAATTCTTAATGATCCTGAAACTTGTCCGTAACCCTGATCGTGATATTGTTAGCCGGGGCTAATGCACAGCTGTGTCTGGTGCACGATATGGGTGGGTGGGTTTTGGGCGCAAGCGTCAGGCTGGGGACGAAGTCCTATCTGGTCCGGACACCGGTTCTGGAGTGCGAAGGCTGCGGCGGCACCGGACAGGTTTTCCAATGCCCGCGCTGGACGAGTTCCAGCGGCCTTTGCTGCCCCGCCGGTACGCATCGCCGCGGCTGTCCCGGCGCCAGCGCGCGCTGCGCCCAATGCAGCGACACCGACAGCACCGGCCCGACCTCTTCATCGGCCTAGGCTGAACTGGCATTGCTCCGCGATGGAACCAGCATCGCCGATCCGTGTTATGTGTGACCGCGACATATAGGCGTCCGCGCGACCATGCGGCTTACAGAAAGTGAGGCCCGACATGCCTGACGACAAATCCAAGACCAAACAGGACCGCAAGCTGGTCTCGAGCGAGGAAACTTACGAGGTCGCGGCCTTCGCGCGCAAATATGGCATTCCGCAGAGCGAGGCCCAGACCATCATCAAGCGCTACGGACCCTCGCGCAAGAAGCTCGACAACCACATGGCCGCCCGCGGATAGAAGGAGCGGCCGAAAGGCGGCAACCAATTCGCCGGCATGGCGTTGAAGAATGCTGCGGGCCGCGTCAACCGGGCTCGGCGGTACGGTGAACAGGATGTCTTTTTCCCGGTTTCTCATCCTGGCCAACGAAATGGCAGACGAGCATCTGTCCCGCCCGGCCCGCGGCATGCCAAACTGACGGAGCCGGCCATGGCTGGAGCAGCCCCATGGCAGGCAAAGCCAGGCTGGCGAAACGGAGGGCGCAACCATGTCCGACACAACACGCAGGACCGGCAGTTGCCTGTGCGGTGGCGTGCATTTCGTCGTCAACGGCCAGCCGTCGCGGGTTGGCCTTTGCCATTGCAAGGATTGCCGCAAGGCGGGTGGTTCGGTCTATTCGGCCTTTGCCATCTGGCCGCGCGATGCGTTCGAGACATCGGGCGAGGTCGCCAGCTACGGCACACGCAGCTTTTGCCCGACCTGCGGCAGCCGCGTCGCCTGGGTCGACGACAACGAGGCCGAGGTGATGCTCGGCAGCCTCGACGTCGCACCGACGGATTTGGCACCGCAATATGAATTGTGGACCGGCCGGCGCGAAACCTGGCTGCATGCCTTGCCCGACGCCGAGCAGTTCGAGCACGACCGGCCGCAAGCACAGGATGTCGATCCGCCGGCGGCCAGGCCCTTGTCGGACGCCGTCGCGCGCGACTGAAAGCATGGTTGGAAATTGATTGTCCGGGCCTGGAACCCTCCCCTGTCGCCGACGTTATCAGGCGCTTCCTCGGTGCATGTCGGCCGATGTGCATGATCCATGGAGACGACCGTTGAACGACAAGATGTTTCCCCGACCGATCCGCCTGAAATTCGCCCCCGAGCGGGAGCGCGTGGTGCGCAGCGCCTGGGAGGGGCTGGAATGCCTTGGCGACTGGCCGGCCGGCCAAGGCCGCCGATACCGCGCGGCACTGCGCAGCTGCCGCGATGCGCTGGACGGCTGGACGCCGGCGGAAAAGGCGATGCGGGCGATGATCGACGCCGCGCGCGAGGCGCGCATCCTGCAATGAGGACCCAGTAGCAGGAGAAACCAATGGCCGGTTTGATGCTGTCGACACCGCTGCGGGTCAAGCCCCATGGCTCGGAGACGATCCGCGAGGTGGCCACGCTTCAGGACGCCAGTGAAATCCTGATCGACTGGCCACAGGCCAGGCGCGGCCCCTTCTACCAGACCGCGCGCGAAAAGATCGAGTCGGCCCTGGCCAACAATGAGGGCGCGGCACAGGCGCAGGAAGCCTTCACCGCACTCTGCGATCACGCCGGCCTTCTGGTCAGGTAAGCCAAGGCACCATGCAAGCGAAAAGCAGGCGAACTCGCCTGCTTTCTTGTGCGGAACCGCTTTCGGGTCATTCCACTGGCAGATCGCCGTCCACGATCGGGTGGGAGGCCTCGAAGCCGAAGCTCTTCGGCGCCGTCAGCATCAGGACGATAACGATGGCAATAGAGGTAAGCAACGCGGCTGTACTGGCAACATCTCTCACGGTCCATCCTTTCCAGATCCGGTTTGTCAGAGAAACGTTTCCTGGTCTGCGAAGTTCCTCCGCCGCCATGACAATGCTGCCGAACGATCTCTACTGCTTTGGCGGCTGGGGCGGCACTTCGCCCGGCTTGATGACCGGCGTCTTGCCTTCGTCGGGTGCCGGCGCGGCCATGCCCTGGTCGCCTGTGGGGGGCGGTTTCAGCACGCCGCCGCAATCGTTGAGCTTTTCGCTCAGGTCGCCGCTGCCGGACTGCTGCTTGCCGCCCTGATCCGTTTGTGCCCGGCATTTGTCGGCCTGCTGGTTCGGCGACTGCTGGGCCGTCTGTGCCGCTGCCGGCAATGCCAGGGCCAGCATCGCGGCGCATGACGCAATGACGAGGGATTTCATCTCGGCCTCCTTCGTTGAAGCCGCCCCACGGCGGCCTTCCGTTCACGGGGACAACGTCCGCCGGCCCAAAAGGTTGGCCCAAGGGATTGGGGGAGAGCTTGCGCGGGATCGGCCCGTTGCGGCCGGCGCTTGCGAAGGCGCCGCAACCAATCCCGTTCTCCAGCCGTTGCCTGTGCCGGAGGCCAGCCATGTTCGAGCATTTCCAGCCTATCGACGTCGACATCGAGGACGCCGGCATCTTCGTGCGCCGCGCCGGTGCCGGACCGGCGGTGCTTTTGCTGCACGGCTTTCCGCAAACCCATCTGATGTGGCGCGATATTGCGCCGCTGCTTGCCGATCGTTTCACCGTCATCTGCGCCGACCTGCGTGGCTATGGGCGCAGCGCCTGCCCGGCCTCGAGCGCCGATCATGCTCCCTATGCCAAGCGGGCCATGGCATCGGAGATGGTGGCGATGATGGCCAGGCTCGGCTTTACCAGCTTCATGGTCGCCGGCCATGATCGCGGCGGGCGCGTCGCCTACCGCATGGCGCTCGACCATCCCGGCCGTATCGAAAAACTCGCCGTGCTCGACATCGTCCCCACGGCCGACGCCTGGGACCGGGCCGACGCGCGGCTGGCCCTCGGCTTCTGGCCGTGGTCCTTGCTGGCACAGCCCGAACCCTTGCCGGAAAAGATCCTGGCGGGCGCCGCCGACGCCATCGTCGACAATGCGTTGGGTGGCTGGGGGTCGTCGCCCGATGTCTTTCCGGCCGGCATCCGCCAGGCCTATGTCGAAGCCTTGCGCGACCCCGCCCACATCCACGCGATCTGCGAGGAATACCGGGCCGCGGCAACGCTGGACCGCGATCACGACCGGGCGGACAAAGCCGCCGGCCGGCGCATCGCCTGCCCGGTGCTGGCCTTGTGGAGCGGGCAAGGCGCGCTCGCCCAATGGTATGCCGGCGAAGGTGGGCCGTTGGCGCTCTGGCGGAACTGGGCCGACGACGTGCGCGGCCGCGCGATCTCGGGCGGACATTTCTTCCCGGAGGAGGCGCCCGCGCAAACGGCAGGTGCGCTGATCGATTTCTTCGGCGGGCTCAAGTCGGATGCCGGTTAGCCACCCGCCACCGGGCACCTCGGATCAGCCGGCTGGTTCCTCCGCTATATCCTCGCCCTCGGGCTCGCCGGGCCGGAAAGGATCGGGCATTCGCGGACATTCCTCGAACCGATGGTCGCGGCCGCCGCAGAAGGAGCAGCACATCGCCTCGCGGCCCTCGTTTCCGGGCCGCCATTGCGGTGTTTCGTAAGGTTTCCTGCCGTCCATGCCCAGCAATGCGCGACGCCTGATTTGGTTGCGCGGCGCGCCAACGCGCGCCCGGCAAGGCCCGTCGCGGAACCAACGGACACGATAGGGGGTTATGTGCGACAATGCATGCGGCCATTCCCCGGCGAATCCGGGCCAGCCGCGTTCGCAATTCCGTCAAACCGAAGAGAACCATCATGTCCGCTCGCGTTCCGACCCTGTTGATGGCCATGGCCGTCGTGCTCGCGGCGACCGGTCTGGCCGATGCCCGGCCCGACAGCCGCTCCATGGGCTGCGCTCAGATCCGGGCCATGATCCAGAACCACCGCGCCGTGGTGCTGACCACTGGCCCCAACACCTACGATCGCTATGTCAGGCAGTTCGGCAACGAGTGCGACTGGCCTGAAGTGCCGATGTCGGCCTATGTCCCGTCCCGCGACGGGGACTGCCCGGTCTATCGCTGCGAAGAGCCGGTCAACAATTTCCCGAATTGACCGCAAGCTGCCTGGGCGCCATAACGTGCCGGCTTTCCCGCTTCGTCTAATGGTAGGACAGCGCCCTTTGAAGGCGTGAATCGTGGTTCGAGCCCATGAGCGGGAACCAGGCAGCTGCAAGCCAACGAGTAGCCGGAACCAGGTCGGGTAGCTCCCGATCCTCTCCGATCAATGATGCCGTGATCCGGGACAGGAACCGGCCGGTATCCGGGCAGGAGGAAGGTGGCTTCCTCCCTGGACCTCCGTCGCGATTGACGGCCAGGTAACGTTACGTTAACTTTAATTTAGCTTAAGCTAAACTAGGGGGATCTAATGAAGATGGTTTTCATTTGCCTGGCGCTTGTCCTCGCCGGCTCAAATGTCGCTGCGGCACACGAAAAGAAGGCGACCGTCACCGCCTCGAAGGCATGCGCCGGTCTGTCGATCAAGGCGGCGGTGGCAGCAAAATTGGACTGCACAGCAACCGGAACAGCAACATCGACCCCGACCGACGCAGCGACTGCCAAGCCGCGCCTTGGGTACCAAAACCCTTGGACCATGTCCTCGTTTGGCCTTTGATGTTCCCGGAATTCTGGCTGCCCAGAGGCGCGGAGACCGAAGCCGCCGGGCTTTTGATAAGGCGTGAGTGCGCCGTCAGATCTCGCTCCTGGCCTGTTCCCGCACGTCCTGAGCTTCTCGACAATCGGACCAACTGATTGGGGTCGCTTCCGTCAGCATGAAACCTTGCGGCCTGTTGGACGTTCATTGTCGGCCAACAGGAGAGTTTCATGGATCCGGCAACCGCGGCGGTGATGATCATGCTGTCGTGCAACGCATCGCTCTGTCGGCCCATGGAGTCGCGCCCGGTCGTCTATTCATCGATGGCGCAGTGCCAAGCGGCGCTTGAAATCAGATTGGCACCGTGGCCGAAAGGCGAAATGGTCGGCCGGTGCAAGCAGGTCGACCGGATGGCGACCGGCTCGATTGCCCCGGAAGGCTATGCCTCGGTTCAAGTCACGCGTGGAATCGGCGGCGATGCGGTCACCACCAACTATTTCGTTCCGAGAGCCGACGACTGAATCAGAGGCCGGACGCCGGGGCTACCGGGCGGTTGATGACTTCGCCCGCGGACATCGGCAGGTGTTTGAGCCGGACCTCCTGAAACCATTTCATGGACCCCGCGTTGACGACCCGGGGGCACCGCCAGACACTGGAGAGAGTCCATGACCGTCAATTGCCGCATATCCATCGACAACAGGCCTGACGCCACCAATGTTACTTTCCAGGCGGTGCCGCGCATTGGCGAGAGCGTGTCCCTGTCGGTCGACGGAAACCCACAGGATCTGCGGGTCTCGCGCGTCGTGCACGTTCCCAACGGTGGACTGGAAGGCGCCGCGATCATCGTCGAAGTGACGACCAGCATCCTCTAGGGATTGGTTCGCGTGGAGATGCCCGGAAAGCCTCACGCTACAGTGATCGGCGGCGATGAAACCTCATGCCGCCCAACGCGTTCCACGGGCTAAACATGGTCTAGGTTCCAATGCAAACTGCATGGTTCTCCAAGCCCGTCGTCGTTTCGGTAGGCGTTGCCGGAGCCATCCGCAACCTGTCCAACACACAACAGGCGATCGAACTCCTCACGACACATTGGCGCGATGCCGGGAGCCTGAAACATCAGTCCGCACTGCGCGCCTGCCGCAGGGCAACGAGCGGCGACTTGCCCCCCGAAACCGCCAGGGAGGCCTTTGTCGAGGCCGCGCGCGAGGCGCATATCCTGGTCGAGCAGGTGCAGCCCGACAGGGAATAGGGGCGGCGTCCAGACCGGCGGATCGCCCTAGATGCCGAAACCCGGCGAAACACCATCGGCCTCGCTGCCGGCCTGCGCCACGATGATGGAGGCCAGCGGCGCGCTCAGCTGCCATTTGAGATGGCCGGGCGACCGCTCCAGAATGGCGGAGCCACCGAGCGACTGCGGCGCCACACGCTGCAGCACGACAGTGCCGAACCCCTTGCGCGTGGTCTGATCGCGCCGGTCGCCGGGATGCGGTTCGCAGTTTTCCTCCCAGGTCAGCTGGAATTCCCGTTCGCCAGCGGAGCCGGGAGCATGCGCTCCCGAGCCGATGGTCCAGGTAATCTCGACCCGGCCGCCTTCGCTGCCCAGCGCGCCATACTTTGATGAGTTGGTGCCCAGTTCGTGAAAGGCCATGCCGAGGTTCTGCACCGCGTTCGACTGCAGCGTCAGGACCGGGCCGGAGAGCAGGATCTGCTCCTCGAGGCCGAAGGGCTTGAGATGTTCCTGGATAAGGTCGAACAGGCTCGCCCCCGCCCACTCGGAGGTGACGAGCAGATCGTGCGACCGCGACAGTGCCATGATGCGGGCGCGGATCAATTCCTCGAACTCGCCTGGACCATTCGAACGCTTGCTGGTCTCCCTGACCATCGACAGGATGACCGCGAACTGGTTCTTGACCCGATGGTTGACCTCCCGCATCAGCAGCCTGATCCGGCGCTCGCTTTCCTTGGCGGCGGAGATATCGCGGGCGATTTTCGAGGCGCCGATGATTTCGCCATCGCCGTTCTTGATCGGCGAAATCGTCAGTGAGACCGAAATCAGCGCTCCGTCCTTGCGCTTGCGCGTCGTCTCATAGCTCGCCACGCGGTCGCCGCTGCGAATCTTGCTGATGATCCCGGTCTCCTCGCTCTTGAGGTGATCGGGAATGAGCATGAGGACGGATTGGCCGATCGCCTCCTCGGCGGTGTAGCCGAACATGCGTTCCGCCGCCTGGTTCCAGCTTTGGATGACGCTGTTCAGGTCCTTGCTGATGATGGCATCGAAGGAGGAATCGACAATTGCCGCGAGCCGGGCGTCGGCGGTCGCCCCCTGTCTGTCGCTGCCGTCGATGTCGTTCATCGCCACCCGCAATTGCATCTTTCCCGATCAGATAAGGCGCAAACGGATCAAGGCAATCGCCGGCGCGAGAATGGAAGGCTTACCGCGAAGTTTTACTCCGCCTGTTCCGGCGGGGCCTTGCCGTCGCCATTGGGCAGGAGCACGCCGAATTCCTGCGACTTGGCGCCCACCTCGGCCGTCAGGAAGCCATCGGAGGCAAGGCCGCGGCGCAGCAATTCGCGTACCGCCGCCGAGCGGCTGGGCATGCGTTTGTCGAAACGCCAGTTTTCCAGTGCGGCCAGTTCATCCTGGGTCAACATGATCTGCAGTCGTTCCGGGCGTTCCAGGTCAGCCATGTGCGCCTCCAAGCGCAAAGATCAGGCGAGTTAGTAACCGTCTCATTCTACTTACAGTTAGGAATTTCGGCATCCTGCGTCAAGCGCGGTCAGTGGGTGAATGCAGCGTCGTACCAAAGATGATCATCCAACGCAGGTTGCCCATTCGTGTAACTATGCTAACTAGCTGATTTTATTAATTCTTTTTTCACTTTTAACTTGCCATGCGCCGCCATGGGGCGCATCCTGCCAGCTTGAGGAAACCAACTCGCTTTGGGAGGTTTCAATGCGATACGATTATTCCACGCGGCTGCGTGAAGACGTCTATGCGAGCGTCCGCGCAGCGTTCAAGACCGCGGGCATCATCAACGTGTCGGTGGTGGCGGAAAGGATCAGGGTCAGGAACCTGGCCGAGAACGTCGCCCTCGAGGACATTGAACATCTGGTCCTGCAGGCTGCACAACTGGTTGGTGCTGCGATCGAATTCGACGCTTTGGGCAACGGATTGGCCCCGCCTGGAACCGGACTCGTCGAGAACCGTGATGAGAGCTCGATGATCCCTCTCGGTCTGCATCGATCAGGCTCGATGCAATAGCCAGAAGCGCCAGGTGCGACGGCTCCATGCGCCATGGAACCAGTCCGGCCTTCGGAGATTACCGCATCGTCCAGCAGAGGAGGATGTCGTGAAGGCCCTGCGCAGTCTGCTTGCCGAACTGTCGTCGAGCTGGCTCCAGCGCCGCAAGGCGCAAAAGTCATCCGCTGGAAATCCAGTCAAACCCGTGTCCCGCGTCCCCCGCCAGGCCGCGACGGTGAGGCCGGTACACAAGCCAAGGTCGCCCTCCTCCCGCGATGTCGCTTCCAATATGTGAACGACCGAGATCGACCCAGTCTCGGAGATCAACCGGCACCCACGGCTAGGTCGAGGCCGCCGAGGCCTTTTGGGAGGTGGCGCGCTGTCGCCGCATCCGGCGTTTGGCGACGAGCTTGAGGGCAATTGGCGGCTCGTTCGACAGCGCGCCGACCACTGCGTCCACCATGCCATGCGCCACGAAATCCGCGTTGATGTCACGGGCGAGCTTCGCGGCCGCTTCCTTGTCCTCATTGGCGGCTTGCGACCAGAACACGATTCCCACCCTCAACGCCGCTTTCGCCCGCTTCAGCCGGCGAACCAGAAACCGGGCATGCTTGACGGAATCCCGGTTCAGGAAGCCGACCACCACGGTATCGATGCCTTCGAGCTCGAGACGGCGGATGTTGGCGGGTTCCATATCGGCAAAGCCGGCCTTCGACACCGTCGTGCCCTGGACTTCCAGCACCTGTGCCAGCATCGCGGCGGCGGCATCGTCCAGTTCACCGCGCCCGCCTGTGCAAAGCACCGACAGATCCGTGCCGTCGGGCAGTTCGGTCTCGTCTTCGCGGGAAGGATCCTTGTCATCCGGCTCCTCTTCGGCCGCCGGCGGGGCATCCTCTTCCTCTGCTTCCTCATGCGCGCTGTCGTCGAGGTTTGCCACCATCACCAGGGCGCTCTCGGCCACCTGACGCCTTTGCTGGTCGCCCATGACACCGCGCGCACGGTCCTGCTCGCCCAGCAGCAGGGCGGGAATGGCCACCTTGTCGTAGAACTCGACCAGATATTTCTCTTCCAGCATCTCCTCGGCGTGATCCGTGGCTTCGTCAGGGTCACCGGCCAGCAGACGCTGGTAGAGGCGTGCATGAGGTTCGAGCACGGGCTCGTTGCCAAACAGGACATCGAGGAACTCAAACTGCGGCACGTGCCTGCCCAGCACCACCAGGCACACGGTGAGCGGCGTTGACAAAACCAGCCCGAGCGGGCCCCACAGCCACGTCCAGAAGATGGCCGCAACGATGATGGCCAGGGACGACAGCCCGGTTCGCGAGCCATAAAGCCAGGGTTCCACGACATTGCCGGTGATCAGTTCCATCACCACGAACAGGGCGGCTGTCCACAGCACCAGCGACCAGCCCGGCGCCACGGCCAGCGCCAGGAACAGCGGCAGCAGCATGCCGATCGCCGGGCCGATATAGGGAACGAAACGCAGGCCAAGGGCCAGCAGCCCCCACAGCAAGGCATTCGGAATGCCCAGGATCCACAGGCCGGCCGCAATTGGTACGGCGTACACGATGTTGACGACCAATTGCATCAGCAGGTACCGGCCAACACGCTTGCCGGCATCCTGAAGCGCCTCGGTGGTACGGTGAAGGTCGCCATACCCGACAAGGCGGATAAAGCGGTCGCGCAAATCCTCCCGCTCCAGCAGCATGAAGATGACGACGACGATGATCAGCCCGGCCGATCCGAGCGGGCTGATCAGCGGCCCGACTATGTTCTGCAGAACCTCCAGGGGTCTTTCGCGCGAGACGATCTCGACCGGCACCGGTTCACGCGGCTTTTCCGGGGTGGCGGCCGGCGGCGACGTCTCCTGCCTGTCGATCTCCTGGCCGACACGTTCGACCACCTTGCTCAACTTGGCAATGATCCCTCCCCCAACGCCAGTCTCCTTGAGCGAGCGGACCTTGGTCAGGATGTTGGCCTGGTAGACCGGGATGTTTTGCGCCAGTTCGCTGACCTGCGTGGCGACGATGAAGCTGAAGAGGGCAAGTGCGGCGAAAGCCCCCAATACGCTGACGATGACGGCCGCGATCCGGGGAACACCGGCCCGTTTGAGCGCGGACACAAGGGGGGCGAGCGCGAAAGTCAGCAACAGCGCGATCGCTATCGGCAGGAAAACCTCACGCCCGAAATACAACGCCGCCACCGTGGTGACGATGGTGGCTACATTGGGCAACGACGTTCGGGGGTGCGGGGCGGCGGGCGAAAGAATATCCTCCAAGCCATGCGCGGGCGACGCCATCCCGTTTCGACGATTGGCCGCCATTCCATGCCTCCCCTGCCAGTCCCATGATCGGGCATATAGAGCCGGCCAGCAACATTAGCCAGAGGTGGAAAGACACGCCGTCCAAAGGGCGGTTTATCCGATGCGGCGGCCGCTGACTCGGATCAGCGCGCGCCGTGCCGCGCCAGCGCATGCTCGATCAAGATATCGATGACCTCGCTGTAGCCGATGCCGATCGCGGCCAGCGCCTTGGCGTACATCGAGATGTCGGTGAAACCGGGCAGCGTGTTGACCTCGTTGACCAGCAGGGAGCCGTCGGCGCGCAGGAAGAAGTCGACGCGCGCCATCGCCTCGCAGCCGAGCGCCTTGAAGGCTTGCCCAGCCATTTCCCTCGCCCGGTCGATCACCGCTGCCGGCACATCGGCGGGCACTTTGACCACCGCGCCGTCGGCGTCGAGATATTTGGCCTCATAGGTGTAGAAGCCGTGCTTGCCGGCCGGGATGATCTCGCCGGGCAGCGACACCGTGAGCGAGCCGCCGGCCCGTTGCAGCACCGAGCACTCGATCTCGCGGCCTTCGACGAACTCCTCGATCAACGCCTTGCCGTCATAGCGGAAAGCCGTTTCGAGGGCTTGATCGAAACCATCCCTGTCGTTCACCTTGCTCACTCCGAACGACGAGCCCTGGCGCGCCGGCTTGGCGAAGAATGGCAGCCCCAGCGCCCCGGCGATCTCCTGGAAGGAACCGACGTCGTTACGATGGACAGTGACCGAGCGGGCGACGGCAAGCCCGGCCCCGTGCATGAGCCGCTTGGCGACATCCTTGTCCATCGCCGCGGCCGAGGCGAGGATGCCGCAGCCGACATAAGCGACGTCGGCAACCTCCGCATAGCCCTGCACCGAGCCGTCCTCCCCGAAAGGACCATGCAGCACGGGGAAGACGACATCGACCGGCGCCAGGTCAGCCCGCGTTCCCGTAGGCGACGCTGAGATCAGCCGGCCCTTGCCGCCGGGCAGCAGGGCTATCTCCACGCCATCCTGCGACACTGGAGCTCCCGCCCCTTCGCCGATGGCCTCGGACGCCGGCTGCAGCAGCCATCTGCCCTCCCTGGAAATGGCGATCGGCACCACCTCGTAGCGCGTCCGGTCGATGGCCTTCAGCACATTGGCGGCCGAAAGCCGCGACACGTCATGCTCGGCCGAGCGCCCGCCATAGAGGATCGCAACCCTGATCTTTCCGGTCATCGAAATCCCTCAACTGTCAAAATCAAATGGCGACGGCAATGCCGCGATTGGCAAAGAAGCGGTCGAAAGCGGCTGGCGCCAACACTGCGTTGGCCTGTGTGGCACTGGTATGGCCGGATGGGTTGTGAAAGCGGAACCCTTCATCCGAGGCGGCGGTGACCAGAACCAAATGTCCGCCCTTCGACGGCGGCTCGCGCTCGGGCCAGCGGATCGAACTGCTGACCGAAGCGATGAAGAACCGCGACCGGCCGAGGATCGACGGAATGTCAGCCGTCGCGACATCGGTCATCACCTCGGCATCGAGGCCGAATTCCGCCTTCACGAAGGTGACGAAGGGCGCATAGATCAGCCCCTTGATCGAGCCGTCATTGACGACATAGCCGCCATACGGAGTGCATCGCCTGGCCAGTTCGATCGTCGGCACGATCTCGCCGCGCGTCGCCAGGATCATCTTGAGACACGCCATGCCGCAGACATTGGCGGCCCAGGCCGTGTATTCATCGAGCGTGGCAGCGCCTGATCCCTGCCATAGCGGATCCCGCCGCAACGCGGCTTCGGCGCCGTTGGCGAGCACCGCCAGCGTCATGTCAGGCGTCTCCCACTGACTGAAAAACGGCACGGTTTCAGGCAATGGACTCATGCGAACTCCCCGGGTCTTCAACTCGTATACGAGCATACAAGATTGGAGAAAAGCCGCTCGGACCTGTCGAGGCGCGCGGCGTCTACTCGACCTTCGTCCAGCCAAAAACCAGCCAGGCGTTTCGATTTTCGTCGGGAGAGGTCGGTCGGCGCACCGTGCGGCGTCACCTCGCCTTCGAAGCGAAAAACGTGTTTTTCCAGGACGCGCCGCGAAGGCGGCATCGGCCGTGCGACCAGTCCGATAACCCGCTCGGCATGCAGGTCGAAGGCGAAAGCCAGGTCGCGCCTTTCCAGTCGTGCCGCCGGCTCACTTCGTATTGATCACCGAAGCGGCCCGATAGGTGTCCATGGTCGCGCCGTTGCGGTCCTCGTCGAACAGCGTATCGCTGCCGAAGCTGGCGCGCAGGCCGATGACGACCTTGTTGGCTCTGGTGTCCTGCGTAGACGTTTCGAACTTCCTCCGCTCGAATTCATAGCGTCCGAACACCGCCCATGGCGTTTCGTCGAACCGGTACATGGCCTGCACGGCGGCACCGACCACGTCTTCGTTGGTGCCGTTATAGTCGGTTCGGTTGAAGTCGAGCTCCGCATCGAGGCGAAGGTTCTTCCGGACGAAGTAGCGCGCCACCGCGCGTACGCCCCATTGGTCGCCATGAAAGTCGCTGATGGTGAGCTGGCCGAAACTGGCTTGGCCATAGAGGGTCAGATTGCCGAAATAGAGTTGTGCTTCCGGGCCGACCGCATAGTTGTTTACGGTCACGCCGCTTTCGCCGACAGATGTGTAGGCGGCGAAAATGCCGGCGGCGAAACGGTCGGGATCGCGGTAGAAGCCATGGACCGCACCGCGCGTGTCATCCAGGGGGGCGTAGTGGCCCCAGATGCGGTCGTAGGACAGGTCGCCCTGCAAATTCCAGCGCTCGGCAAACGGAATGTTGATGCGCACGGCGCCGCCGCCGGCCCGGGTCGTGTAGTCGTCGCCGACGAAGCGAAGCCCGCCGAGATAGAGTTCGCCGTAGCCCGAAACATGCGGCGTCACCACCGTCTCCGCTGCCAGCGGCTGCTGCGTATCGGCGGCGTAAGCGGAGGTCGCGGCGACCAGCGACGACGCGGCGAAGATTGAAAAGCGATGCATTAGAGCCCTCGAATGCGAATTTCCGGACCAGCGTCCGGCCGTGGAGATCAGAATTTGTAGGCCACGCCGATCCGCAGATCCTGTGTCGTCAGTTCGATGGCATCCCGATTGAGGGGAGCGCCATTGGAGAAGGCGTGGCGCACGGAGGTGTGGCGGCCGAAATCGGCGAACCTGTATTCGCCCCGAACCACCCAATTGTCGGTGACGGCGTATTCGCCGCCGGCACCCAGCGTATAACCCGCGACGGTATCTCGGACGTCGGCATAGGGACCGCCCGGAATGTTGGTGGTCGTGTGTTTGTAGCTTGCCACCACCAGGCCGCCGGTGACGAAAGGAAGCCAGCGATCGATCGCATAACCGGCTCTGAGGCGCACGGTGCCTACCGCCTCAAGCTCGAGCTCGCCACCAAAGGCGGGGTCGTCGACGCCGAGCGCCCGGTAGAGCGTCGTGTCGTTCACGCTTGCAAAGCTGTAGTCTCCCTCGACGCCAACAACCAATCCGCTGTCGAACTGCTTGTTGTAGCCGGCAAACACACCGCCGAAACCGCCGGACGGGCTGTAACCCCAGCCGTAATTGTCGAAGCTGCCCGGCGCGAAAGTCTGTCCGACCCTGGCGTCGCTCCGGGCATATCCGGCCTGTGCTCCGAGATAGCCGCCGGACCAGTTGTAGCTGGCCGCGACCGGCAAGGTCTCGGTGGGGTCGGCGGCCAACGCCATGCCGGCGGGAACGAAAAGAAAGGCAGTGGCGAGAAGAATCGTTTTCATTGCTTGTCTGCTGTCCCCGGGATGCTGCACCACGACCGACTTTGTCAGTGGCGGTCAGTCGAAGCTACGGTGTTGCATTGATCGCCGGCGGCGTCTTGGGCTGGACAGCATCGGAATTGTCTTGGAGCGCGCCGCCGCACCCCGGCCGGCCGGTGTGGCCGTTCAGCATCAGCCGCGGCGCAGGCAAAACCCCGGCGCGGACGCCAGGGTTTTGTTCGAACCGGCCTGTCAGAACTTATAGCTGAGGCCGACGCGTAAATCGTGCGTCTTGAGATCGATGTTCGAAACCGTGCCAAGACCAAAAATCGGCACCGAGAGATCCTCTTTGCCAAAGTCGGAATAGCGATATTCGACGCGGGCGATCCATTTGTCGGTGAAAGCGTGCTCGACGCCGGCCCCAACCGTCCAGCCAAGATGGGTTTCGTCGTGGATTGTTACTGTACCGAGGGGACCACTGCTGACCACACTCATTTCATACTTGGCCGCTGCCACGCCGGCACTGATATAAGGCAACGTCCGATCGAACGCATAGCCGGCCCGCAGCCGGGCCGAACCCGACCACTTGAGTTCGCTCGACAACAACGCGCCGGCACCGGCGAAGGTCCCCACCGCATCGACATTGCTGTAGGCAAGGTCAGCTTCGGCGCCGAGCACGAAACGGTTCGCCAATTCCTGATTGACGCCGATATGGATGCCACCAATAAAACCGTCCGGATCGAAGGCAGCATTGACGTCGGTGCCCCCAATGCCGGCGCCGCCGATGAAGAGATTGGATTTCCCGGCTACGTAACCGAAGTGAACGCCGGCATAGAGGCCGGACCAGTCATAGCCGGCAGCAACCGGCAAGGTTTCGTTGACGTCCGCCGCGGACGCCATGCCGGCTGGCGCAAGCACGAGGATGGTGGCGAGAAGAATCGTTTTCACTGTTTGCTACCCCAATGATGTTGCTTTCCCCGGCCGTGGAAAATACTCCGCGGCGACCCGGGTATCGTCGAGGTTTTGCATTGTTCGCGGGCGGCGTCTTGGGCTGAGCCGCATTGGAATTGTCGTGGAGAGCGCTGCGGCACTCGGGCCGATCAGTGTGGCCGTTCGGCATCAGTCGATCGGTTCGAAGACGACTGATCCGACTCGCTTCGAGTCCTTGTCTTTGATATCGCGCTTCCGCCCGGAATTGCGGAAAACAAGGAGTTAGAGCGGCCATCGATTCCGTGAAGCGACGATTCGTTCTAACGGGCGGCGTTCGGCGTTGAGCCGAAGCGGCGGCGGAAACAGCGATTGAAATAGGAGACGTCGGAAAAGCCGCTCAACAGCGCGATCTCGCTGACCCGCATGCGGTCGTTGCGCCGGTCGCGCAGCATGCGGTGGGCTCTCTGCAGACGCAGTTCGAGAATATGCTCGGCGAAACTCGAGCCCGTTTCCTGCAGGAGATCATGGACGTAGCGCGCGGAAAGCCGCAAACGCTGGGCGATATGCTGGGCCGAGATGCCGGGATCGGCGAAATTGTCCCGCATCGTCTGCAGGATGGCTTGCAGCCTTGCCGCGCGCAGGCCTCGCACGCCCGCCAGCTCGGCGATCTCGCCCTTGGCGCCCGTCGCCAATCCGATCAGGTCGACGATCGTTTCGGTGGCATGGGCGACAAGATCGGGCAAGAGCAATGCCGGCCCCGCTTCCAGGAAGCCGCAATAGCGCTTGAGCATGTCGAGCGCTTCATTGTCGACGCCGATGGTCAGCGCCAGGCGGTCCTCGACATGGGCGAAGGCATTTTCCATGATTTCGCGGGGCACCACGACATTGGTCCAGACATTGCGGTCGCCGCCGGTCATTTCCAGCGCTTCCGAAGCCGAGACCAGCGCGCCTTCGCCCCTGCCGATGCTGTAGTCGCGGCCGGTCTGCACACCGCTCAGCCTGGTGTCGCCATCGTTGACCAGCAGCAGATAGCCGTCGCGGCCGTCGTCGGCGATGTTGCGCGTCTTGCGGCTCGCATGCTTGATCGTCCCGGCCATCCGCCCGAGCACCAGCGGCCCGATGGCGGTGGCTTCGATATCCGCCTGGAACGGCACATTGCCGGAGATGGCATATTCGACCGACCAGATCTCGGCGACATGAATGTCCTGCCAGAGCGCGAAGCGCGCGCGGTCGTCGAGATGCGACGGCAGATCGAGCGAAGAGAAGACGTTCTTTTTCAACGAGCAACCGGCCTTTCCCGCGCACGCGTCTTCCCTGAAGCCGCACCGTATGGGACCGATTTGCCTCTTGTCCAGAGACGGCGCCATCCATGCTCCGCAGGACAATTTCAGTGCCGCCCAGGTCAAGAATCCGATCGGATTGGCCGGTGTGGCGTCCGAGTCTCCGAAATACCCCGGAAATGCGGCATCGGAATCACCTCGCCTCGACGCGGTCGATCGATTGCTCCTAGAACGTGATCTTCACCGACGCGGCGCTGCGGTTGGCCGGGCCGTGGTGGACGGCCTCGATGTTGTTGCCGTCCGGGTCGAGCAGGAAGGCGGCATAATAGCCGGGATGATAGGACCGCTCGCCCGGCGCGCCATTGTCCGTGCCGCCGGCTTCGAGCCCGGCCTTGTAGAAGGCATCGACCATGGCGTGATCCCTGGCCTGGAAGGCCAGATGATGACGTCCGGTCAGCTTTCCCAGCGCGGCCCGGCTGTCGGCGCTGGAAATGAACAATTCGTCGGCCCAGAAATAATCCTCGCCGGTGCCGCCGATCGGGACACCAAGGACTTGGAAAACCGCCTCGTAGAAACGCCGGCTGGCGGGGAGATCCCGGACCACGAGCTGGAGGTGGTCGATAAGCCGGCCGCGATGCAATTCCTGGGTGTCCATGAAAGCGCCTCCTCGCAAGGCCCGAATTTAGGCGCGGTCGGCAGGGCGTCAACGCGGGGCGCGTGCCTCTGCTGACAACCAGCGACAATTTTTCGAGGCCGAATGGAACTTTTGGGCCGATGGCAAGTTTGGTGGCGCGGCGGGAGAATGTCGGTTGGATTGTTTACAGAAGCTTGAAGCGCTGGTCGACGGCGCCAATGCCGATGCCATCGAGGAAGCGAACGCATTGCTGCGCCGGTTCAAGGACAGGTCTGAACAGACGACGCGGGCCATCGACGAGTTCATGCTGGACTTCAAGACATTGGTCTTCGTCGTCGAAGCCGGCGAAGAGGGTTTCGAAAAGCCGATCCGCAAGCTCGCCCGCGCCAGGCTTGCAAAGCTCAAGCAGCTGGTGAACGTGCCGGCTTAGGCGCATGCCGCTCTTGCTATTACGCAATTCCTAGGGAAAGCGCTGGGCGCTTTCCCGGGAAAACCATTTGAGACTTTCGTGGAATTTGCTCTAACCCTTGAGCAGCGCCGCCAGCCGGGAAATGCCCTCGCTCACCGCGCTGCGGGTGGCCAGCGTGAACGACAGCCGCAGCGTGTTGCGCCCGGTGCCGTCGGCGTAAAAGGCGTTGCCCGGCACGAAGGCGACCCGCGCCTCCTTCACCGACCGTGCCAGGAGGTCCGTGGCGTCGGTGCCTTCCGGCAGCGTCACCCAGACGAACATGCCGCCTTCCGGACGGCTCCAGGTCACCCCCTCTGGCATGTTGGCTTCAAGCGCGCCGAGCAGGCCGTCTCGGCGCTCGCGGTAGGCGCCGATGAGTTTTTCCACCTGGCCGTCGAACACGGCTTCGGCGACGCGGTGCATCACCATCTGGTTGACGGACGGGCTGTGCAGGTCCGAAGCCTGCTTCATCAGCACCAGCCTTTCCACCACGCGGCGCGGCGCACAAACCCAGCCGACACGCATGCCCGGCGACAGAATTTTCGAGAACGAGCCGCAATAGAGCGTGCGCGCCTTGTCGATGCCGCCGGACCTGATGCAGTCGAGCGCCAGGATCGGCGGCACACCCTCGCCGTCATAGCGCAGCGCCCGGTAGGCGGCATCCTCGATGACGGCGATGTCGAGCTCGCCGGCAAGGTCGAGCACCGCTTCGCGCTGCTTTCGGTCCAGCGTGTTGCCGGTCGGGTTGGCGAAATCGGGCACCAGATAGGCGAATTTCACCTTGCCGCCATTGGCGGCGGCGGCAGTGTGGTAGGCTTCGGGCGTCATGTTGCCGCCCTCGGGCCGCAGCCGGTCATAGCGGGGCTCGTAGGCGTTGAAGGCCTGCAGCGCGCCGAGATAGGTCGGCCATGTCACCAGCGCGGTATCGCCTGGCGACAGGAACAGCTTGCCGAGATAATCCAGCGCCTGCTGCGAGCCGGAGGTGATGAAGATGTTGGCCTCGTCGCAGGCCACGCCGAGCTTGCCCATTTGCCCGGCGAGCCAGCGCCGCAGCGGCAGATAGCCTTCCGAAACCTGGTATTGGAGTGCTGCCCCCGCTTCCGGCCCGCCGAGCACGTCGGCATAGGCATCGCGGATGGCGTCTGCCGGAAACAGCGACGGATCGGGAATGCCGCCGGCGAAAGAGATGATGTCGGGCTGGTCGAGCAGCTTCAACAGCTCGCGGATTTCGGAGGCCTTCATGCGCGATGAGCGCGAGGCCAGAAGGTTCAAAAGGGTCACGACACGCCTCCCCGGACGTTTTTACAATAGGTCAACCTGACTGACCTATATCCGCTTTGCCAGGCGATTTAAATAGTGCCTGAAGGGCTTCCGCTATACGCCAGTCACCGCCAGGCCCGAACCGGCGAGGGTTTCCGCTAAAGGCTCTTCTTGTAACCAATATGGCTGGCACTGAAGCCGAGCCCTTCATAGAAGCGGTGCGCATCCGCTCGCCCCTTGTCGGTGGTGAGCTGCACAAGGCCGCAGCCCCGCGCCCGGCACTCGTCGATCGCCCATTCGAACATCTTCTTGCCGACGCCGTCGGAGCGCCTGTCGCTGACAACGCGAACCGCCTCGATCTGCCCGCGCCAGCCGCCCTTGCGCGAAATACCGGCAAGGAAGCTGATCTGCAGGGTGCCGATTACCTCCGCGCCATCCACGGCCACGGCAAGCAGCTGATTGGGATCGGTATCGATGGCGTTGAAGGCATCGATATAACCCTGCGCCAACGGCAACGAGGCGTCTTCGCGGGCGGCACCCAGCGGATCGTCGGCGAGCATGGCGACGATGGCTGGCAGGTCGGAGGCTTGCGCCTTGCGGAATTGGATGTCGGTCATGGACGTGAGATACGGCCGCCCGGCGCTGGCGGCAAGCCGCTGATGGAATGGATCAATGGGCGGCAGGACAATGAGGGGCGGCGCAACCTCTCGAGGTTCAATCCCCGTCGCCCGCGGGCTTCGCCTTGCCGCACTGCGCCAGCACCTTGCCGATTGCCCCACTGGAACCCTTCAGCGCAAAACTGATCGAACCATATTTGGCAGCGCTGACCGACACGTCCCCCTTGGACCGCAACAGGTCGAGCAGCGGGTCCCCCTTCTCCAGATCGACCACGAAATAATTGTACATCGCCTCCAGCTGCAGCGTCTTGGTCACCGTCTTGCCGTCGGCCTTGAAGTCGAACGCGCCGCTGATGCCCGGTTCCAGTTGTTGGCCGCTGGCGCCCAGATCGTAGCTCAGCACCGGTTTGTCGTAGCAATTGAGCATCAGATAGGCGTCGCCCCTGGGCCCGCCGCAGACCGAAGCGGTCAGCACGCTGCCACCCTCGTCTTCCTCCATCTTGGCGCTCCAGCCGCCGCAGGATGCCGCGAAGGCCGATTGCGAGCCAAGCACCGCCGCCAAGGCACCGGCGGCAACGAGATTTCTTCTCATGACGTCCCCCTCCGGGCCATTTGCAGCGCCCGCCGGCAGCATATAGGAAAAGCCGTTGAATAGCGTTGCCTGAATGGCAGGGCCGCGCGCCTCGGAGAGAGCAGTGTTGAGAGCCTGTGTTCGCCTGTATCTTCCGACCGCCGCCCTGGTGGCCTTCCCGCTTGCGGCGCATGCCGAGTGGAAGCCTGTCGAGAAGGTCGAGACCTACGCCATTTCAGGCCAGTCCGGGCTCGAGCTCTACCGGTCGATTGGCGAGAACGGGCCGAATGTCGGCATTACCCGCGCCATTGCTCACACCAATTTCAAGCTGACCTGGACCAGGGATTATCAGCCGCGTGCCGGAGCCTGCGTGCTGGTCTCGGCCAAGCCAAAGCTCATCATCACCTACACCTTGCCCAGCCCCTCCTCGCCGCTGCCGTCCGCCATCCAGAAGAACTGGGAGGTTTTCCTCGCAGGCGTCAGCGCCCACGAAAAGGTGCATGGCGCGACCATTGTCGACATGGCGCGCAAGATCGAGGCGGCGACGGTCGGCCTCACCGTTCCCGACGATCCCAAATGCAGCAAGATCCGGGTCGAGATGACCAAACGCCTGTCCGCCCTTTCGCAGGCGCAGCGGCAGGCAAGCCGCGATTTCGACCGCATCGAACTCGGCCAGGGCGGCAATCTGCAAAAGCTCATTCTTGCCCTGGTCAATGGCGGCTGAGCCACCGCGCCTCGCGGCGCGGTGGCATATTCGCGGTTCGCTCCGCCCTAGCGGCTGAGATTAAGCGCGGCTGACAAATCCCCCATCGGCGGCTCGCCATTGGCGGCCAGCGCCTTGTCGCGGGCGACGATGCCCGTCAGCACCGGCAGATCGTAGCGCGCGGTGATGAAGCGCAGGATCGACGTCGTATCGTATTGCGTGTGGTCGACCGTGCCCATCCTGGCATAGGGCGAGACGATGAAGGCCGGGATGCGGTTGCCCGGGCCCCAGCGGTCGGCCTTGGGCGGCGCGACGTGATCCCAGAAGCCGCCATTCTCGTCATAGGTGATGACGACCAGCATGTGGCTCCATTGCGGGCTCTTCTCCAGATGCGCGACGAGGTCGGCCAGATGCTGGTCGCCCGATGTCACGTCGGCATAGCCTGAGTGCTCGTTGAGATTGCCCTGCGGCTTGTAGAAGGCGACCTGCGGCAGCTTGCCGTCGTCGATCGCCTTGATGAACTCGGCGCCATCCAGGCCGCCATCCCTGAGATGCTCGGTGCGCGCGGCGGTGCCGGGCGCGTAGGCGGCGAAATAGTTGAACGGCTGGTGGTGGAACTGGAAGTTCGGCACCGGCGTGGCGTTCTTGCCGTCGAGGGTAGCCTGCCAGGCGCCGGCGTACCAGGCCCAGTCGACCCCCTTCAGCGACAGGAGATCGCCGATGGTGATGTCGTGCTGCGGCGGCAGCGTGGTGGGCGCGGCCGGATCGGCCAGCGCCTTGTCGCCGCCCTCGGCAGGCTTGTTGGCGCTCGGCTGATAGGGCGGCTGCATGGTGTTCACGGCGTAAAAATCGGGCGTGATGGCGCCGTCATTGACGAATTTCGGCACGCCGCCCAGCGCCGACGGCGGCGAATTGTCGGCCACCTTCAAGGTCGTTCCGTCGGCCTCGACCACGGCGATCTGGCCCTTGATCGGACTCGTGTCGGCATGCGGATAGAGCGGCGTACAGGCGCAGGCGAGCTGGAAATGGTTGAGGAAGGAGCCGCCAAAGGCGCCCTGGAAGAAATTGTCGGCCAGCACATATTTCTTCGCCACCTGCCACATCGGCAGGCTCGAGCCGTCATAATGGCCCATGACCAGCCCGCCGGAATCGGCCCAGGCGACGAATTTATCGTTCTTGCCGCCGTCGATCTGCATCTGCTCCTGGTAGAAACGGTGCCACAAATCGTGGGTGATGACATTGGTGCCTTCGTTGAAGCCCTTGGGATCGTCGATGGCGAAGGCCGCGTTGGCGAGATGCGCGGTCTGCGCCTCCGTCACCACGGGCGTGACGCCCTTTCCGGTCAGCCCGCCCCAGGCCGGCGGCAGTTCGGTCAGCGGCTTGCCATCGCGATCGAGCTGGCGCGCCTGTTCGGCCGAGACATTGGCCAGCCCATTGGCGCCGGGGAAGCCACCATAAAGATTATCGAAGCTGCGGTTCTCCGCATAGATGACGACGACGGTGTCGATCTTGTCGAAGCCGGGAGGGGCGGCATTGGCGGCCGCAAGGGGAAACAAGGCCGAACCGGCCAGACAGAAGGAAGTGAGGAACTTGAGCCTCGTCATGGAAAGACCTCGTGGCAGACTTTAACTAGAAGAGCTATTGCGCGGGAACCATAGGCAGCTAACGTGGATGCCTTGTCACCTTTGTGACATCCGCCGCCGCGGCGAACACGGTTTCGTGAGCACTGGGACCGGTCATCAATCCGTTGCACTGCGTTCTTATTTCCGGGCCAAAGCGGACCGTGCCCCATGATGACGAGACGATGGAAAAGCCTGATGATCGCGAGTGCCGCGATCTCGGCATTTGGCTTTGCCGCGCCCGCGAATACGGCGGGGCCGGACGGGGTCCATCCCGGTCCGCTGTCGCGTGGCCAAGCCTTCGCACGCGCCGAGGCGCTGACTGCCTTGGGGCGAAAGATGTTCTTCGACCCGGCGCTCTCGGCTTCGGGAAAACAGGCCTGTTCCTCCTGCCACGATCCGCGCCATGCCTTCGGTCCGGCCTCGGCATCTCCCGTCGAGATGGGCGGCCCGAACCTCGACCTGCCTGGCGTGCGCGCGGTGCCGTCGCTGCGCTATCTTGAGGCGGCACCCGCCTTCACCGAGCATTTCCACGATTCCGAGGACGAGGGCGACGAGAGCGTCGACAATGGCCCGACCGGCGGTCTGACCTGGGACGGCCGCGCCGATCACGGTGTGGACCAGGCGAAAATCCCCCTGCTCTCGCCCTTCGAGATGGCAAACAAGGATGCCGTGGCGGTCTCCGCCGCCTTGCGCAAGTCAGCCTATGCCGATGACTTCAAGGCAACCTTCGGCAACGATGTCTTCGACCGCCCGGACGATGCCTTCGACGCCGCCGCCGAGGCGCTTGGCACGTTCGAGCAGAGCGCGGTCGACTTCTACCCCTATTCCAGCCGCTACGACGCCTTCCTCGCCGGCAAGGCGACGCTATCGGCGCGGGAACTGCATGGCCGCGCCCTGTTCGAGGACGAGGCGAAAGGCAATTGCGCCTCCTGCCACCTCAGCGAACCGGCCAATGACGGTGAGCCGCCGCAATTCACCGATTTCGGCCTGATCGCCATCGCCGTGCCGCGCAATCCGGCCATCCCGGCCAACGCCGACCCGGCCTATGTCGATCTCGGCCTGTGCGGTCCCCTGCGCACCGATTTCCGTGGCCGCACCGACTATTGCGGCCTGTTCAAGACACCGACCCTGCGCAACGTCGCACTGCGCAAGAGCTTCTTCCACAACGGATATTTCCACACGCTGCGCGAAGCGGTGGCCTTCTACGCCAGCCGCGACACCGACCCCGGCCGCTGGTACCCGAAAAACGCTTACGGTACGGTCGATAAATATGACGATTTGCCAAAGGCTTACTGGCCGAACTTGAATCAAGACCCGCCCTTCGGCGGCAAGAAACCCGGCGACAAGCCGGCGCTCGACGATGCCGAGATCGACGACATCGTGGCGTTTCTGCAGACGCTGACGGATGCGGATCAGGCGGCGAAGCGGTCGCAGTGAACTGGGAAGCCACGTCGTAAGGGTCGCTAGTTGACGTGGGGATTAGCCGAAGCCCTCCCTCGCTTCGTCATCCTAGGGCGGAGCAAGGAGCGAAGCGACGCGGCGCAGACCCTAGGATCCATGCCGCGACGCTTGCGACGGACAAAACGGTGCCGAACCTGGCTCCAACCTCCGACGAAACGCCATCAAACCGCGACCAACCTGTTCCGCGAAACAGCTCGAACCATTCCGGATTGGTCTTCTCGATCAGTTCGATCTTCCATTGTCGCGACCAGCGCTTCAGCGATTTCTCGCGTTGAATGGCGTCACGAATGTCGAAATGTTCCTCGTACCAGACCAACCGCTGCACACCGTAGCGCCTGGTGAAGCGCGAACCTTCGCCGGATTTGTGCTCCGGCATGCGGCGACCGAGATCGTTGGTGACACCGATGTAGATGGTGCCGCCCTTCTGGCTCGCGGTCATGTAAACATAGCCGGTCATGCGTTGACGGTAACCGCCAACCCGTCCGGGGACTATCCTCGTTCGCCGTATTTTTTCGGCCCACGTCGCGGCATGGATCCTAGGGTCTGCGCGGCGTCGCTTCGCTCCTTGCTGCGCCTAGGATGACGAAGGGAGGGAGGGCTTCGGCTAATCTGAGAGGTATGGGATCGCCGCCAGCCGCCTCTCACAGCGCCCGGATCACACCCCCATCCACGCGGATATTCTGCCCGGTAATATACCCTGCCCCGTCCGACGCCAAAAACGCGATCGTCGCGGCGATCTCCTCTGATGTGCCATAGCGCTGCATCGGCACGTTGTCGCGGCGCTCTTCGGTGGCGGGCAGGCTGTCGATCCAGCCGGGCAGCACATTGTTCATGCGCACATTGTCGGCCGCGTAGGTGTTGGCGAAAATCTTGGCGTAGGCGGCAAGGCCGGCGCGGAACACGGCCGAGGTCGGGAACATCGCGTTCGGTTCTGCCACCCAGGCCGTCGAGATGTTGATGATGGCCCCGCCCTTCTGCTTGACCATCTGCGGCGCCACGATGCGCACCGGCCGGATGACGTTCATCAGGTAGACGTCCATGCCGGTGTGCCACTGCTCGTCCGTGATCTCCAGGATCGGCGCGCGCGGCCCATGGCCGCCGCTGTTGACCAGCACGTCGATGCGGCCATAGCGCTCCAGGGTCAGGTCGGCGAGCCGCTGCAGATCGTCGTTCGACTGGTTGGAGCCGGTGACGCCGAGCCCGCCAAGCTCCTTGGCCAGCGCCTCGCCCTTGCCGGACGAGGACAGGATGGCGACCTTGAAACCATCCGCCGCCAGCCGCTTGGCCGCCGCCGCCCCCATGCCGCTGCCGCCGGCCACGATCACGGCTGTCTTTTCTACACTCATCGGATTTCCTTTTCAGATTGGCGGGAGCTACGGTTTCAGCGGTCCTATAGCCGGTTTGGCCGCGCAGTTCGAACGAGAAAGCCTGAATCGAGCTGCAGAAAACTTGCGCGGTGAGCTGCGCCCTATCCTTCAACCGTCTCCAGCTCGCTCAGCAGCGTGCCTTCCATGTCGGGCTCGTCGCCGGAGCAGACGCACAGCATCTCGGCGTCGCCCTCGCCCACCGACAGATAGGCGTGGCCCATGGTGGAATCGATGTAGACGCTCTCGCCCGCTTTCAGCCGCACCGGCGCGTACTGGTCGGTGTGCAGTTCGATCTCGCCCTTGAGCACGATCAGGAATTCCTCGCCGGCATGCCTGGTCAGCGGGCCGAACTCTTGCGGCGTGCGGGCGCGCGCATAGGCGTGGATCGGCACCATGCGCTTGCGCACCAGGTCGGTGGCCAGATACCGGTAGTCGTAGTTGCGGGTCAGCTGGCGCAGCGTGTTGGACTGCGAGGTCACCGAACGGCGGGTGCGCGCTGCCGGCTGCTTGCGGTCGCCGCTGAGCAGTTCCGTCACATGGATGCCGAGCCCCTCGCAGATCTGCAGCAGCTTGTCGTAGGTCAGCGACATCTGGTCGTTCTCGACCTTGGACAGCGTCGACACCGCGACGCCGGTGAGCGCGCTGACCTCCTGCAAGGTCCAGCCATGGGTTTTTCTCAAAGCCCGCAGACAATCACCGAGATTGGGTTGCTCCGACATTGCCAGCTCCAAGGCGCGGGATCGCGCCGCTCCACCCTAGGTAGTCGAACTCCCCGCAGCCATCAACAACATCGAAATTTTCTTATACGCTAAATATTGACTGGATACGAAAATATTTTTACGACTGATGAATGCAGTCAAAGTCCTTCCAAAAGATTGTCGTCATCGGCGGCGGCATTGCCGGCCTCTCACTTGCCGCCGAGGTGGCGGCCTCGGCCGAAGTCACCGTCATCGAGCGCGAACCGCATCTCGGCTACCACGCCAGCGGACGCTCCGCCGCTCTGTTCACCGAGACCTATGGCAACCGCCTCGTGCGCGGGCTGACGCTGGCCAGCCGGCAGGCAATCGTCGAGGGCGGTTTCGTCGCCCACCGGCGTGGCGCGCTGCATGTCGGATGGACCGGTGACGATGCCGCCATCGACAAGCTGGCTCGTGATTTGCAGGCGCTGGTGCCATCAGTGCGCCGCCTCTCGGCGGCCGAGCTCCACGCGCTGGTTCCGGTCATTGCCCAGCAAGCCACATGCGGCGGCGTCTATGAGCCGGACGCGGTGGATGTCGACACGGACAAGATGCTCGCGACCTGCGCGTCCAAGCTCAAAGCCGGCGGCGGCACCATCCGCACCGGCGAGGAGGTCCGCGCCATCTCACGCGACGGCAGCGCTTTTCGGGTTGAAACAAGCGCCGGCGTCTACTCGGCTGACATCATCGTCAACGCCGCCGGCGCCTGGGTCGATGTCGTCGCCGGCATGGTGGGACTCCCGGGCCTCGGCTTCCAGCCGAAACGGCGCACCGCCTTCCTGTTCGATCCGCCCGCCGGGTTGGACATCGCCGGCTGGCCGCTGGTGGTCGACCTGCACGAGCAGTTCTACTTCAAGCCCGATGCCGGCAGATTGATCGGTTCGCTCGCCGACGAGACGGATTCCGAGCCTTGCGATGCGTATCCCGAGGATATCGACGTCGCCATCGCCGTCGACCGCATCGAACAGGCGACGTCTATGCGCATCGGCCGCCCGTCGACGCCGTGGGCGGGCCTGCGTACCTTCGCTCCCGACCGCACGCCGGTCGCCGGCTTCGACCCGCGCCTGCCCGGCTTCTTCTGGCTCGGCGGCCAAGGTGGCTACGGTTTTCAGGTGTCGCTGACGCTGGCCAGGCTGAGCGCGGCGCTGATGCGCGGCGAGCCCCTGCCCGACGACGTCACCGCACTCGGCGTCACCGCTGGGGCGCTGGCGCCCGATCGCTTCCTTACCCCGGCGACGACGCCATGAAGTTCCTTCCCTCAACCCCGAAGTGTCATCAGGAGCGTTTGCGATGAAATCTCTGCGCGCGGTGCTTGCCCCGTCCCTTCTGGCCACGTCCCTCCTGGCCACGTCCGTTCTGGCCTCATCCGTCCTTCTCGGCGGACAGGCCTACGCCAAGACGCTGGTCTATTGCTCGGAAGCCAATCCCGAGACCTTCAACCCGGCGATCGGCATCGCCGATTCCACCATGGACGCCGCCGCCAAGACGATCTTCAACCGGCTGGTCGAGTTCAAGCCGGGCACCACCGAGGTCGGCTCGGCGCTCGCCGAAAGCTGGGATGTCTCGTCGGATGGCAAGGCCTACACTTTCCATCTCAGGCACGGCGTGAAGTTTCAGTCGAACGAGCATTTTTCGCCCACGCGCGACTTCGACGCGGACGACGTGCTCTACACCTTCAACCGCCAGCGCGACGCCAACAATCCCTATCACAAGCTTGGCGGCGGCTCTTACGAGTACTTCAACGCGCTGGGCATGGGCACGCTGATCGACAGAATAGACAAGGTCGACGACTACACCGTGCGCTTCACGCTGACGGCTCCCAACGTCACATTCCTGGCCGGGCTGGCACTCGACTATCTCTCCATCCTGTCGCTGGAGCAGACCGAAAAGATGGTCGCGGCCGGCACGCCGGAGCTGATCGACAGCATGCCGGTCGGCACCGGACCGTTCGTGCTTGAGGCCTATGTGCCCGACAGCCAGGTCCGTTATGCCGCAAACAAGGATTACTGGCGCGGCGCGCCGAAGATCGACACGCTGGTCTTCGCCGTCACGCCCGAGCCGACCACCCGCGTCGAGCGCATCAAGGCCAATGAATGCCAGGTCGCCGCGCCGCCGCCGCCAAGTGCTGTCGCCGACCTGCGCAGCGATCCCGACATCACGGTTCTCGATCTCAAGGGCCAGAACATCGGCATCCTCGGCTTCAATGTCGAGCACCAGCCGCTGGGCGACGTGCGCGTGCGCACGGCACTGGCCAAGGCCGTCGACCGCAAGGCGATCGTCGATGCGGTCTACGCCGGCGCCGGCACGGTGGCCGGCAGCGTCGTGCCGCCGGCGCAGCTCGGCGCCGTCACTGATGCCGGCATCGACTACGATCCCGATGGCGCCAAGAAACTGCTCAAGGAAGCGGGCCACGAAAGCGGCCTCAAGATCAGCCTGTGGGCGATGCCGGTGTCGCGCCCCTACAACCCCAACGCCAAGCGCATGGCCGAGATGATCCAGGCCGACTGGGCGAAGATCGGCGTGCACACGGAGATCGTCAGCTTCGAATGGGGCGAATACCTCAAGCGCACCGCGGCGGGCGAACAGGACGCCTTCCTGCTCGGCGGCAGCAGCGACAATGGCGATCCCGACAACATGCTGAGCTATCTGCTCTCCTGCGACGGCGTGAAGGGCGGCTCCAACCGCTCGCGCTGGTGCGACAAGGATTTCGAGAAGCTGCTCGACGAGGGCCGCGTTGCCGCCGACCCGAAGGAACGCGCCGCGATCTATGGAAAGGCGCAGGCCATCCTGAAGGCCGAGGTGCCGGTTGCGCCGATCGCCCATTCGATGGTGGCGATCCCGATCCGCAAAAGCGTGCTGAATTACGTGCTCGACCCCTTCGGCCGGCAGAATTTCGCCGCCGTCGACATTGCGGAGTGAGGCTTGTCGCGCCGGGTGCCCCCCTCATCCGGCCGCTACGCGGCCGATTTTGCGAAGATCCCGCGATCCACAAAAAGCGAGACCACCATGCCAAAAGACCTGAACGCCCTCCTCGACACCTACCTCGCCGATGGCGCGGTGGGTGCCTCGCTGGCCTATGCCCTCGACAGAGCAGCGCCTACCGCGCGCACATCAGGCCTCGCCGATCGCGCGCAGGGCACGCCCGTTACGTCGGACCAGCTGTTCAAGATCGGCAGCTGCACCAAGACCTTCGTCGCCGCGGCCCTGGTCAAGCTCGCCGAGACCGGCAAGCTCGACCTCGGCGCGCCGATCGCCTCCTGGTTCCCGGACCTGCCTGGCGCCAAAACCATTTCGGTACGCCAGCTGGTCAACCATCGCAGCGGCCTGCCGGAATTCGAATATTACATTCCGATGGACCCGAGCCGGCAATGGACGCCGCAACAGCTGGTCGACATCGCCTTCGCCTCCGACAAACAGAAGCCACCGGGCGGACCGGCCGTCTACAACAACACCGGCTATGTCCTGGCCGGCATGGTGATCGAGGCCGTCACCGGCCAGAAGCTGGGCGCCTATGTCAGAAGCGCGGTCCTTGAGCCACTCGGCCTGAACAACACCTGGTCGCCGGCGACCGAGGCCTTCCCCGATAAATCGATGGTGCGCGGCTATTACCACCGGCCGCCGCCAGCGCCGAACGCGCCCACCGATATCGCCTCGGGCGGCGAGATGTGGCGCATGGACGGCGTGCTGCCTTACTCCAATGAACTGCAGGATTCCTCCGACTCCTTCCCCTTCGGCGCCGCCTATGGTTGCGGCGACATGGTGTCGACGCCGTCAGACATGGTGGGCTTCATGCGCGGCCTGTTCTCCGGCGGACTGTTGTCACCGCCCTTCTTCGCCGAGATGTTCGAACACCGCGTGCCGGCGAGTTTCCCCGGCACCCGCATGCGCGAGACGGGCGCGGGCATGTTCCAGAGCACCTATGCGGACCGCGCCTTCTACGGGCACCAGGGCAGCATTCCGGGCTATGTCGCCGTCATGCTGCACGATCCCGAGACGGACCTCACCATCGCCATGACCAGCAATGTCGGCTCCGGCAATCGCCTCTCCTTCCAGGCGAGCGGCATGCATCCGGTGGTGGATCAAGCGATCGCGACAATCTTGCGGCTGTGATCTTAGGGAGGGGTAGGAAATCGAACTGCTGCCGTCAGAGGGCCTCACGCGATCTATGCGCGGACGTCAGCCATCTCTGCGCCTCTCGAAGAGCTGGAGGTATCGTTCGAACACGAAAAACCGATTGCGTCTTTGGCCGGTGACTTCGATTAGAACGCCGTGGCTTATGAGATCGGCAATCAATGACGTAGCCGTGTTTGTCGTCGTGTCCAACAGAATGGTGACACCCTTCACGTCGACCAATGGTTGCCTGTAGAGATGTCTTACAAGTTGTTGCGCGTTTCCTTGACGGCGATGGCTGAAGCGCGGCAGCGTTTCCCGTTCTATCCGCTCTTTAAGCACCAGAATTTTGCGGAACACGTCAGCAGACGCACGCGCTGTCTCTTCAACTCCGTGGAGAAAGAAAATCAGCCAGTCGCGCATATGGTTGCCCTCGCGTACGGCCATGAGGTGATCGATATACGCTGTCTTGTTGCGCTCGAAATAGTCGGACAGATAGAGCGCGGGTTTGACAAGAAGCCCCTGCGAGGCGAGGTAAAGCGAAATCATCAGGCGGCCCAGCCGCCCGTTGCCATCCAGGAACGGATGGATGGTTTCGAATTGATAGTGGGCGATCGCAATGCGGATGAGTGGCGGTACGCGCAGGCTGTCGGCATGGATGAATTTTTCCATATCGCTCATGAGCTCGGGAACATGCTCGTGATGCGGGGGCACGAAGACCGCGTTTCTTAGACTCACGCCAATCCAGTTCTGACTGGTTCGAAATTCGCCGGGTTGCTTAGTGTCGCCGCGCACCCCCTGCATGAGGATGGCGTGAGTTTCCTTCAGTAGCCTGTTGGAGAAAGGCAGGCGCTCCAGGCTGGCAATGGCGCTATTGATCGCTTGGATATAGTTCTGCACCTCCTCCCAGTCGTCGCGTGCCTCAGGAGACAAATCTTCGATCTGCTTGAAAGCGTCCTCGATATTGGTGTGGGTGCCTTCGATCCGGCTGGACTGGGTTGCTTCCTTCGCAACGTACATGCTGATGAAAAAATCGATGTCGGGAACGAGTTGTGCGAACGCATTCAATTCACCCAATGCTCGATCGGCGCGGCCAAGCACCTCTATGATGTTCGGGTCGGAGACGATCCAGGGATGATTGATCGAGGTCGGCACGAAGCTGCGATGTTCCAACCGCTTTTCGTACTGCCCCGCCTTGTAAGACGACAAATCCATATTTCAGAAACGTCCACGATTTCTACAATAAGAAAATCGTTATGTCAGATTCGACCAACTTCCAAAAGCTATTTCAATTTCTCACCAGGTTTCTGAAATAAGGGTTCGGCTATTTCAGAAACTTCCGTATTGCGGCTTCGACGGCCCAGCGGCCTGCACCCGGTCGTCGATCGGGCGATCCGCATCATTCTCGACTGACCGCGTTCAGCCGCCCTGCCGCGACGATGGATCGGGCAGGCCCGGCAGCATCTGGCTCAGCACCCGGTCGCGAAGGAAGAAATGGTGGAAGATGGCGGCGGCCGCGTGCAGGCCGGCGATCCACATCATGACGTCGCCGAGCGTGCCGTGAATCTCCGCCAGCGGCGCGCCCCAGCTGCCGGAAAACGGACCGATAGCTCCCAGCCCATAGACAGTGACCGGGTGGCCGCCGAACAAGGCGCCGACCATGGCTGTCGCCGGAACGGCGAACAGCAGCGCATAAAGCGCCCAATGCGTTGCCTTCGAGGCGACCTCCATCCAGGACGGCATGGCCGGGGCATCGGGAATGCGGTCGAACCGGCGCCAGATCAGGCGAACGACCAGCAAGCAGAAAACGGTGAAGCCGAGCGACTCGTGCAGCAGCAGCGTCGACGCCCTGGCCGCTGAATAGACCCGCTCCGGCGGACCGCCCGCCGAGACCAGGAAGGCAATGAGCACCAGCAATGCCGTCAGCCAATGAAATGCCTGGGCGAGGCGCCCATAGCGGGTTGTCGTGCCGGACAATGACATGCGAGAGCTCCGAAACGTTGGACATCTCCCCTCGCCCGCGAATGTGGCCTTATTTCAGCTGTTCCTCAATCGCCTTGCCCGAGCGAATGGCATCGCCGAGTTCGCCGGCGCGCGGCCCGACAAGGTTCAGCTGATACTCGTGGAGTGGAAATTCGCGGCGGCCGCGGCCACGATCTCGGCATTGTCCCTCGCCACCGTTCCATCGGCGAGTGTCTTGCCGTCCTCCAGCCCGACCCGTGTCGACCAGCGCTTTTGCCGCGCAAGGTCCACGAACGGCCAGACCGTGCCGTCGACGCCGTGCAGCAGGATCTGCCGCCGCACGCCTGCGCGTTCGAGAATGGCGGCGATGCCGTGCGCCTCGTCGAGGGCTGCAGGCAGGTCCGGTATGTCGATCTCGATCAGGATGCGCAGTACGCGGCCGTGATCGGCGAGCGTCACGAAGCGCTCGGCATCTTCCGTCGTGGCCAGCCCCGCCTCGATGCCGACGCCCTGCTTGCGCAACAACTCCATCACGGCGGGCGCGTCGGTTTCTGAAAGATTGACCGAGGCATAGTCGGGCAGTTCCCGCCAGGCGGCGATCGCCGCGCGGGTGCGCGCCACATCGTTCTCGATCCAGGCGCCGGTCGAGACGCCGATCAATGTGCCCGGACAGGCCTGGCGCACTGCAAGGACCGTCGCATCCACCGCCGCCAGGCTTTCGCGCCCGCCGGCGCCGCGCGGATGGATGTGCAGTTCGGCGGCACCCGCGGCGACGCAGGAAGCCGCATCGCCGGCCATTGCCTGTGCCGTCAACGGCAGCCTGGGATGGAAATCGCGCGAACGCGCGCCGTTGATGCAGGCTTGGACGATCATCGATTTCACCTCGGGCAAAAGAGCGCAGTCTAGACAAGCCGCCAAACCGCGCAAAGCCGGCAGGGCCGTCACTCCTGACACGATGGCGCCGCCAGCAGCACGGCGTTCGCCGGCATTTGAATAAAAGGCGCCTGTGGATATTTACCCCACCTTGCGCCAGGCAGGCCAATATCCATCAGGGCGGGATCATGGAGGGAACCATTGACCAGCGATTTTTCAGCCGCCCGTCTCCATCTCGAACGCGCCTACCATTATCTGCGCGGCAATGACGAGACGAGCCGCGCCACATGCGAGGCCCTCGACCTGTTGATCGAGATGGTAGCGGAAGCACAACACAGGAAGCCGGAACCCGGGGTGCTGGAATTTCCGCGAGCGTCGGCACGCCGACTCGGCTGAACAGCACGCGTGGCGTTGTTCAGCCCGCGCGGATCAAATCTTCGTCTTCACGCATGTCGCTCCGGGCCGCTTTTGGAGCGACATGCATTTGATCTCTCAGGACGCCCTGCGTCTCGATGCGGCGCCGGCCATTCGCGCCGCCTGCGCCACGACCCGCTCCAGCGGTTCGGGCCGGTGCAGCAGAAAACCCTGACCGAACTCGACGCCCATATCGCCCAGCATGGCCACCGTATCCTGCCGCTCGATCTTCTCGCCCACCACGGCGCAGCCGAGGCTGCGGGCAATGCTGGTGATGGCCAGCACGATCTCGCGGTCGAAGCGGCTTTCGGTGACGTGCTCGATGAAGGAGCCGTCGATCTTGATGGCGTCGACCGGAAAGCGCCTGAGATATTCGAACGAACTCATGCCGGCGCCGAAATCGTCGAGGCTGACCCGGCAGCGCCGCTCGCGCGCCTTGCGCACGAATGCCTCGGCGGCGTCGAAATTGGTGACGGCGGCGGTTTCGGTGATCTCGAAGCCGATGCCGGAATGCGGCGCCCCGGTCTCCTCGATGACCCGGTCGACAAAGTCCCATAGTCCTGGGTCGCTCAGCGTCTGCGCCGACAGGTTGAAGCCGAGCGTGATCGCGCCGGACTTCATCGCCGCGCCGTGCCGAGACAGGGCGGTGCGGATGATCCAGCGGTCGAGCCGCGCGGCAACGCCGAAACGCTCCGCCGCCGGAATGAACTCGCCGGGCGGGATCAGCCGGCCGCCCTGTCCGGCAAGCCGCGCCAGCACCTCGACATGGCGGCTCTCTTCCCAGGGCCTGCCCAGCCGGTGGATCTGCTGGCCGAACAATTTCAGCCTGCCGTCATCCATGGCGTCGACCGTGTCGGCGGCGAGCCGCGCCGCATTGAGGCCGACCGAACCGGAGACGGCATCGGTCGAAAACAGCGCGAAGCGATCGCGCCCGGCGGCCTTGGCCGCGTAGCAGGCATCGTCGGCGCAGGCCAGCGCGTCGGCAACCGTGGTGGCACGGTCGCGGACGACGGTGATGCCGATGCTGGCCGCCAACCGGCGCGACGTCGCGGCGAGGCCGAGATCGGCGTCGCGCACGGCCGCCAGGATGGCGCCGGCCAGACCTTCGGCTTGCACGGCGTCGCAATCGGGCACCATCAGGGCGAACTCGTCGCCGCCGAGCCGCGCCGCATGCGCCGATGGCGGCAGGCAGCGGCCGATACCCGCCGCGACGCTCTTCAGCGCCAGATCGCCCGCGGCATGGCCGGCGAAATCGTTGAGGGCCTTGAAGTAGTCGAGGTCGACATAGAACACCGCCAGCGGCACGGCCGTGGCGATATGGTGGGCGAGCAGACGGTCGAAGGCGGCGCGGTTCCAAAGGCCGGTCAGCGCGTCGTGGCGGGCGGCGAAGGCAAGCTCCTGTTCGCGCAGCTTGTCCTCGGTGATGTCGCGCACGGTCCCCAGCACCTGGCCGGTGGCACCGGCGGCGGCGATGAAGCGCAGCAGCGATTCGACATGCCGGATCTGGCCGTCGCGCTTGATAATGCGGTACTGCGCGGCGATGACGCCGTCGGTTCCCAATGGCACCCTGTGGGCGCGTTCGGCGGCGTCCTTATCGTCGGGATGCAGGTAGCTGTGCCAGAGATCGGCCGTCACCTCGTCGGTCACTGCGACGAGGCCGAATATCTCTCTTGTGCGCGCGTCCCAATAGCTCTTGTTGGTAGCGATGTCGTAGTGCCAGATGCCGGTGCCGCTGGCGGCGAGCGCCAGGCGAAAGCGGATATTGACCTGTTCGAGCGCGGCTTCGGCCGCCTTCTGCTTGGAGATGTCGGTCTGCACGCCCATCAGCCTGAGCGGCTTCCCGTCGGCGTCGCTCTCGACGATGCCGCCTCGGTCGAGCACCCAAACCCAGTGGCCCTGCTTGTGCTTGAGCCTGAGTTCTGTCTCGATGGCGTCGGTGAGCCCGGCAATGTGGCGGTCGCCGCTGGCCTGCGCCCGTTCCCGGTCGTCGGGATGGGTAAGCTGTAGCCACAGGTCACTGGTATTGGCGAGTTCGCCGTCCTCGTAACCCAGCATCCGGGCCCAGGTCGCCGAATAGAAGCAGTCGCCGGTGCTGAGATCCCAGTCCCAGACGCCAAGATGGGCGCGCTCCAGGGCCTTGGCCCAGAACGCTCCGCTGCGACTTTTCTTATCCTGACCCGCCATCGCCCGTTCCGCCACCCCCGCCCCTGGGCAATCTGCGGCAAAACCAGAGAAGAAACCGTTACCGGGCCGCGGAAGGGCGGAATGTCCACGCTCCCGGCGACAATCTTGGCATCAGCCTTTCGATTGGCCGGCAAGAACCGGAGTTTGGCGCGCCTCGATTGGTCATAGGAATGGCCGTGTTCACCAGCCAGTCCGGTGATCACGAAGCAAGACAGGAAAAGGACCTCCCAATGACCAAGCAGGAAGACAACAAGGCCGTCGTCGTCAGATGGTTCACCGACTTCTGGGGTGAAACCTGCGACCTCTCCGTCGTCGACGCCGTCGCGGCCCCCGATATGCTGCTCAAATACTCGCTGCACGAGCCGCGCCGCGGGCGCGACGACATCAAGGCCTTCATGACCGATTTTCGCGCAGCCTTCCCGGATCTCAACTTCTGGGCCACCGCCGATCTCATCGCCGAGGGCGACTATGTCGTCGGCCAATGGGAGGGCGGCGGCACGCATACCGGCCCGGCCTTCGGCGATTTTCTCATCGGTTCGCTGCCCGCCGCCACCGGCCGCATGATGCGCTTCACCGGCACCACGGTGCTCAAGGTGATCGACGGCAGGATCGTCGAGGAAATCGGTCTCGACGACGGCGTCACCGCCCTTACCCAGCTCGGCCTCATCAAGCCCGCCTGAGAAATCTCACGCAGAACCGAGGTGGGGGCCAGGCGGCATTGCCGCCGCCTGGCTATGCCGCTTACTGGCTCGGCGCCATCGCGTGTTCGCACGATACTTTCGGATTCATGTCGGCAAACGTGCCGGTCGGGTTGCCTTTCCAGGCCCAGACATGCAGTTCGTAGAACTCACCCAGGCCATAGCGGTTGGGCGCGCTGTTGAAGTTGAACAGCTGTCCCTCGAGCGACGCCGGCCCCTTCGAGGTGATGTATTCGACCGCCACCAGCTTCAGCGTGCCGTCGGTCATCGGCTCGTACATCACCGCTTCGGGACGGGCGATGTCGATCTTGTCGTCCTTCAGGTACCCGCCATTGACATAGTGGATGCCCATGGCGCCGCCGGTGATGCCGCTGGCGCAGGGAATGGGCGCATAGCCTTCCGCCGTCGCGGCGTTGACATCGAGAAACCGGCTGTTGGCGGCCCGCACCTTTTCGGCCAGCGGATTGGCACCGGACGCGGCTTCAGCCGCCTCCTGATGCGCCTGGGCAAAGGTGGTGCAGGCGGCCAGAATGGCCCCTGCCACGAAAAGCCCGTTGCGAAAATCGCGTATCATGTTTGTTCCATTCTTCTTGAAAAAGCACAGCGGGCCGGCCGCCGAAATACGGAGGCCCGGCAGGCAAGCGCCGTGGCTGTTGTTGCTTGGTGATCCCGGATACGGTGCAAGGAATGCCGGGAGGGATCATCCCTTCGGCAGATACGGGATCGTTCCGGCCAGATCGGTGTCGTCGATCAGCTGGAAACGGCTGTCGCTGCCGCCCTGGCGGGCCGAAACGAAAGGCGCGTAGGCCGGATCGTTGGTGAAGGCGCGCGCCGCTGCTTCCGACGGAAACGCCATCAGGGCGATCAGCGTGGTGTCGAGCGGCTTGCCTTCGAGCGTCTTCACATTGCCGCTGCGCGACAGATATTTGCCGCCATGCTTGTGGACGAGGTCGTGCACCGAGGCGGCATAGGCCGGCACCCATTTCGGGTCCTTCATCTTGATGTCGGCGATAACGTAAGCAGTCATTGTCGTCTCCTGGTTGCGGCGCACAGGATATCCCGTGCAACCGTCCAGAGGGCTCGCATGGCGGGACCCGAGCCGACCAGTCCGCGATCTGTACTGGGCCGGTACAGTTTCTGTACTCGCCGCTTCAATCACGAAGGACTAATGTTGCCCGCAGGTTCTAGGGAGAGGCACGGTCATGACCCAGCACGGATACAAACAGTTCTGCCCGCTATCGATGGCCGCCGAGGTGCTGTGCACCCGCTGGACGATGGTGCTGATGCGTGAGCTTGTGGCCGGTTCGACACGCTTCAACGACCTGCGCCGCGGCGTGCCGAAAATGTCGCCAACCCTTCTGTCGCAACGGCTGAAGGAGCTCGAGCTGGCGGGGATCGTCGAGCGCAAGGAGGTCCAGGGAGAAAAAGGGATCTTCGACTACCGGCTGACCGAGGCCGGCCGCGATCTGCGTCCGGTCGTCGAGGCGATGGGCTTCTGGGGCCAGAAATGGGTCGAGTCCCGCCTGTCCCTCAAGAACCTCGATCCGTCGCTGCTGATGTGGGACATGCGGCGCAATTTGAACCCCTCGCCGCTGCCGGAAGGACGAACGGTGATACAATTTCTGTATCAGGAACTCCCCGCCTCCAAACGCTCCTGGTGGCTGATCGTCGAAAAGCACGGCGAAGTCGATCTGTGCTGGTATGATCCGGGCTTCGACGTCGACCTCTATGTCTCGACCGACCTGCACACGATGACGGCGATCTGGATGGGAGTGCTCACCGTCGAGAAGGCCGGCGCGAAGGTTAGCCTGACCGGCGACCAGGCCATCGGCAGGAAGATGCAGGCCTGGCTCGGGCTCAGCCCGTTCGCGGTGGAACCCAAACGCGCGGCGTAGGAGCCGGTCCTGTCTGTGCAGGCATTCTCGGCTGCGCTCACATGCAACATCCCCGTTTCAATCACGCGTGCGCCTCCTGACGGTTGTCAGGAAACGGGTGGCGAGGCCGGCTTTTGGCGGCTTCAATGCCGGCCATGTTCATCACCCTGGCCAAACATCTGCAACCCGCGCCGCTGCCGGTGGCCGACGATCCACGCTGGGCGCGCATTGTCGCCCGTGACAAGTCGGCCGACGGCGCATTCTGGTATTCGGTGGCGACGACGGGGGTTTATTGCCGGCCCTCCTGTCCGTCGCGGCGCGCCAACCCAGCCAATGTCCAGTTGCACGACACTTTACAGGCGGCGAGGGCGACAGGCTTTCGCCCATGCCGGCGCTGCAATCCGGACGGCCCTTCGCTCGAGGTCGCCAACGCCGCCATGATCGCCGATGCCTGCCGCAGGATCGGGCAGAGCGAGGTTGAACCGTCGCTGATCGAACTGGCCGATGCCGCCGGCCGCAGCCCCGGCTATTTCCACCGCATTTTCAAGGCGGTCACCGGGCTGACGCCGAAGGATTATGCAGCGGCCCGGCGTGCCGCCCGGGTCCGCCAGGGCTTGGAAAACGGCGTCAGCGTGACATCGGCGATCTACGATGCGGGCTTCAATTCGAGCGGGCGCTTCTACGAGAAATCGACCGGCATGCTCGGCATGACGCCGACGCGCTATCGCGCCGGCGGCGCCAACGAAGAGATCCGCTTCGCCGTCGGCGAAACCTCGCTCGGCACCATCCTGGTCGCATCGAGCCGGAAAGGCGTCGCCTCGATCCTGCTCGGCCAGGACCCCGACGCGCTGGTGCGCGACCTGCAGGACCGTTTCCCCAAGGCGCGGCTGGTCGGTGGCGACAGCGACTACGAGGCGCTGGTGGCCCGCGTCGTTGGCCTCGTCGAGGCGCCGGCGCTCGGTCTCGACCTGCCGCTCGACGTGCGCGGCACCGCCTTCCAGCAGCGTGTCTGGCAAGCTCTGCGGGATATCCCGGCCGGCCGCACCGTCTCCTACGCCGATATCGCGGGGCGTATCGGCGCGCCGAACGCAACCCGCGCCGTCGCCGCCGCCTGCGCCGCCAACGCCCTCGCGGTCGCCATCCCTTGCCACCGTGTGATCAGGAAGGATGGCGTCCTGTCGGGCTATGCCTGGGGCGCCGAGCGCAAACGCGCGCTGCTCGACCGCGAGGCCGGCGATGCTGCGGAGAATGCCTCGCGGTCCTCGCGGGCCTGACGGCAATGCGCGCGATGGCCAGTTCTTCCACCACCGGTGCGAACGGTCAGGTCGCCAACGGCGCTGCCGTCAGCCTGGAGGACGCGAAGGCGCTGGTGTTGGCCGTCATCGGCACGCTTGTCGAGGATGGCAAGGCCGAGTGGAGCCGCACGACGACCGGCGAGTTCGAGCTGCGGCTGATATCAGGCGAAGTTTTTTTGCTGGACGAGGTCGGCGTCACCCGTGTCGCTTGAGGCGGTCCAAAACCGCACTTGCTTTCGCCGTTCAGCCCCCTGGATTGAATTTGAAAGCAAGCATCGGAGTGAGCGGCACCGGCCAGTTCGTTAGGGTCAAGGCATAGACAGGAGTGAAGGCAATGAACCACATTCAAACCGATATGCAGGCGACAACCACCAGCGTCCTTGACACCATCAGCTACGCCATCGGCCAGTCCGCGCTTGGAAACATCCTGGCGGCGCGCAGCCCCATCGGCGTCTGCGCCATCCTCATCGGCTCCGACGCCGGCACGTTGCGGCAGGACCTCGCCAACCGCTTCCCCGGCAGGGTGCTGCTCGAAGACGCGGCCGGCCTGCGCGATGATCTCGCGGCGATAGCGCGCTTCATCGAAACGCCCGGCGCCGGTCTCGACCTGCCGCTCGACATGCGCAACGGCACGCCCTTCCAGCAGCGCGTGTGGGAGGCGCTGCGCGCCATCCCATGCGGTGCCACCGTCACTTACACCGCCCTAGCCCGGCGCCTCGGCATGCCGGACGGCGCCCGCGCCGTGGCGACGGCCTGTGCCGCCAACGTCATCGCGCTCGGCATTCCTTGCCACCGGGTGTTGCGCGCCGACGGCTCGCTGTCCGGCTACCGCTGGGGCATCGAGCGCAAGCGCGCCTTGCTGGAAAGGGAGGCCGCGATATGAACGCCGACGCCAGGGTCGCGCCATCGCTGGTCGCAGCCGCCGAGACACGCATCGCCGCCTATGACTGGCCGGCGCTCGCCACCGAGCTCGACAGCTTCGGCTGCGCGGTGATGGAAAAGCTGCTCTCGGCCGATGAGTGCCGGCAACTCGCCGGCCTCTATCCCCAGGAGCAACATTTCCGCAGCCACATCCACATGGCCAGGCACGGTTTCGGCAAGGGCGAATACCGTTATTTCCGCTATCCCTTGCCCGATCTGGTCGGCGGCCTGCGCGGCGCGCTCTACCCCAGGCTGGCCGACGTCGCCAACCGGTGGAACGAGCGCATGGGGATCGCCATGCGCTACCCCGCCACGCATGGCGCGTTTCTCGACCAGTGCCATGCCGCGGGCCAGGTCAGGCCGACACCGCTTTTGCTGCAATATGTGCCCGGCGACTTCAACTGCCTGCACCAGGACCTCTATGGCGACCTTGCCTTCCCGCTGCAGGTGGCAATCCTGCTTTCCGAACCGGGCGAGGATTTCACCGGCGGCGAATTCGCCCTGACCGAACAGCGGCCGCGCATGCAGAGCCGGGTCGAAGTGGTGCCCCTGCGCCAGGGCGATGCGGTGGCTTTCGCGGTCCACAACCGGCCGGTGCAGGGCACGAAAGGCAATTACCGCGTCAACCTGCGCCACGGCGTCAGCCGCCTGCGCTCCGGCATGCGCCACACGGTCGGCATCATTTTTCACGATGGGAAGTGAGCGCCGGCTCATGCTCCCAATAGGGCGGATCGCCGAAAGCGTTGCGCAGCCATGCGGTAAGTGCGCGCAGTTTGGCGGATCCGCGCCGATCCTCGGGACAGGCGATATAGATGGTGGCTCCTTCAGGCTCCGCACCCACATCGACGACCGTCAATCGCTTGTCGGCGATCTCGGTGCGGATGAAGTAGGCGGGGAGCAGCGCCAGGCCCAGGCCGGCAAGCGCGGCGTCGCGCATCAAAATCCCATTGTTGACGCGCAGCGCGGTTTCCGGGCGGATCGTCACCAGCCGCCGCGAAATCTTGAACCGCCAGTCGGCGGCACCTCGGATGGAATAGATGATACCCTTGTGGCGCTTCAAGTCATCGATGGTCACGGGCAACCCGAATTGCTCGGTATAATCCGGCGAGGCCACCAGGAAGCGACGGCTGGAAGCCAGCTTCTTGACGATGACAGGTCCATCTTCGACGACCGGCCCATGACGCACAATGGCATCGTAGCCATCAGCCACCATGCTGACGAAACGATCCTCGAGATCGAGCGTCAGTTCGATTCCCGGGTGCTTGGCCAGGAAGCCATATAGCGCCGGGCCGAGATGGAGGATGCCGAAACTGGTCGGCGCCGATATCCTGAGCGGCCCGGCGAGTTCGCCGCGGCGCTCGGCGATTTCGGCGCGGGCATCGGCCACCTCCTGCATGATGCGCTTGGCGCGCTCGTAAAAACCTCGTCCCGCCTCGGTGATGGAGAGTTTGCGGGTGGTGCGGTCCAGCAGCTTTGTGCCGAGGCCGCGCTCCAGTTCCGACAGTCGCTCGCTGATGACGGATTTCGACAGGCTCATGCGCCTGGCCGCTTCGCTGATCGAACCGGATTCCGCTACGGCGACAAACGCGGCGGCCGATTCGAGCTTCAGCATTGTTCGGCTTTCCCAAATTCACCATCAGGCGACAGCCACCTAACGAAATCAAGGACATGGTGCCATAATTGTGCAGGTCGCGATACCGCGATCACAGAACAAAAGCTCGGAGAGTGCAGCATGTTTCGTCCGTTGGTTGTCGTCCTTGGTCTGCTGGCCATGAGTGTTCCGGCCTCCGCGCGCGTTGTCGCGTTTCCGGCCGGCTTCAAGACGCAGACGATCGAGACCAACGGCACCAGCCTGAACGTCCGTGTCGGCGGACAAGGGCCGGCGGTCGTGCTGCTGCATGGTTTCGCCGACACCGGCGACATGTGGGCGCCGGCTGCGATAGCGTTGATGAAGGACCACACCGTGATCGTGCCGGACCTGCGCGGCATGGGCCTTTCGGCGCATCCCGACGGCGGCTACACGAAGAAGAGCCAAGCCGTCGACATCGCCGGCGTGATGGACGCGCTGAAGATCGACAAGGCCGACCTGGTCACCCATGACATCGGCAACATGGTCGGCTATGCGCTGGCCGCGCAGTATCCGAAGCGCATCACCAAATGGGTTGTCATCGACGCGCCGCTGCCGGGCATAGGCGACTGGGACAAGATCAAGCAGAGCCCGCTGCTGTGGCATTTCAACTTCCGCGGCCCCGACATGGAACGGCTGGTGGCGGGCCGCGAGCGCATCTACCTCGACCGCTTCTACAACGAATTGTCGGCCGATCCCAAGAAGATCGACGAGGCGACGCGCGTCCACTACGCCAAGCTTTACGCCCGGCCACATGCCATGCACGACGCCTTCGAGCAGTTCAAGGCATTCGACCAGGATGCGATCGACAATCAGGCGATGCTCACCACGGGCGGCAAGCTGACCATGCCAGTGCTCGCGGCGGGTGCGGAAAAATCGGCCGGCACGACGCAGGCCGACATCTTGCGGTTGGTCGCCAGTGACGTGACCGGAGCCATCGTGCCTGCATCGGGCCATTGGATCATGCAGGAAAACCCGGACGCCACCGTCACGCTGATTACAGATTTCCTCGCCAAGTAACAGCACGGCTTCAGCGACCACCGCGGGCTCTGCCAGGGCCGACCTTTGTAACGATGAAGCCGAACGGGATCGCGCCCAGCAATGGTGCGGCCCGTCGCGACAATGGGAGACATTCTATGCCGTTAACGCATTTCCTGACTCTGGGAACCGCCGTTCTCCTGACGGCGACAGCACCGGCGTCAGCCGCCGATGTCCCGAAGAAAACGGTCGTCCTGGTGCACGGCGCGTTCGCCGACGGATCGAGCTGGAGCAAGGTCATTCCCTTGCTGGAGGCCAAGGGGCTCAATGTGGTGGCCGTGCAAAATCCTTTGAGCTCGCTTGCCGCCGATGTCGACGCAACCATGCGCGTCATTGATGCCCAGCCGGGTCCGGTCATTCTCGTCGGTCACTCCTGGGCCGGCGTCGTCATCAGCCAGGCCGGCGTGAACGACAAGGTCAAGGCGCTGGTCTACGTCGCCGCATTCGCGCCGCCAAAGGGCGTGTCGATCAACGAGCTTGGCAAGGGTCAGCCGCCGCCGCCCTGGGCAAGCGCGCTGCAACCCGACAGCGGCGGCTATCTCAGGTTGAGCGCCGAGGGTGTCGCCAAATATTTCGCGCAAGACCTGCCGCCGGCGGAAATCGGGGTGATCGCCGCCACCCAGGGACCAGCCTTCTCCGGTATCTTCGACGAAAAGCTCACCGCGGCCGCGTATGAGACAAAGCCGAGCTGGTACATCGTCGCCAGGCACGACGGAATGATCCCGCCGGCGGCCGAGGCCGCGATGGCGAAGGCGATCGGCGCCAAGGTCACCGAGTTGCCGACCAGCCACGTCGCCATGCTCGCCAAGCCCCGCGAAGTCGCCGATGTTATCCTGGCGGCGGTGGACTCGGTGAAGTAGGCAGGGAAACGATACCGGCGAGGAGGCCAGGATAGATCCCCTCCACGTTTGCCATCTCCAGGATCCACGGGCAGGCATAATAGTCGCTGATGCTGTCGATCACCCCGCCCGTGGCGCCGATCCGGACCAGATATGCCTGCCGCCAGACCTCGCCATATTGCCTGTCGACGACCAGCACCATCTCCCCTTCGAACGCGCCTGGCCGCACGCGCCAGGGCAGTTCGCTGCGCTCATATTCGACGAAGTAGGGCGAACCCGACAGCAAGCCGCTGTAGCAGTCCGACACCTGGAGGCGTGCATCGGCGCTGGTCAGTGCCCGCACGCCGTCCCAGTCCCTGGCGTTGAAGAGCGCGACATAGCGATCAAGCAGCCGCTCCAGTTCGGGATCGTGTGGCGGCGCCGCGGCCGGTTGCGCGGGTAGAGCGGCGAGCTTGGCGCGGCCGCGATTGAGCGCCGATTTGACGCCGCCCGGTGTCGAGCCGACCATCTCGGCGATCTCCTCCAGCGAATGGTCGAAGACATCCTTGAGCAGCACGCAGGCGCGCTCCTTCGGTGGCAGATGCACCACCAACCGCTCGATGGCGCGGCCGGCGCCCGGACCGGTCGGCTCGACCGGCTGCACCACGTCGTCGTCGGCATAGAAGGCCTCTGCCGCGTGCCGCGTGCGGCGATTGCGGATGAAATCGATGCACCTGTTATGCGCGATGCAGAAAAGCCACGGCCGCAGCGCCTGCGCATCGTCGAGCAGCTCGATCTTGCGATAGGCCTCGAACAGCGCCTCCTGCATGATGTCCTCGCCATCCAGCGCCGAGCCGGTCATGCGGGCGCAATAGCGATGCAGCCTGGCGCGCAGGTGCGAAACCGTCTCCAGGAACGCGGCATAGCGCAGGTCGAACACGCGGTCGGGCTCAGGCCAGACCCGCATGCCTCGTGCCGTGTCGGGGGATTTGCGGATCTGCTGGTTCATCGCGGCACATAGGTCAGGGTCACCACGCCATTGGCAAAACGGTTGATGTCGACCAGTTCGAGATCGATCGGCCCGACGTCGTCGAAGGCGCGCTTGCCCTGCCCGACCCATGTCGGCACGATCGACAGATGATACTCGTCCACCAGCCCAGTGGAAAGCAAGGTGCGGTCGAGCTGCGACACGCCATATTTCAGGATGTCGCCCCCCGGCTGGCGTTTCAGCGCCGCGAGCGCCTCGGCGACGTCGCCCTCGATCAGCGCGGCATTCCACGACACCGTCTTCAGCGTCGTCGAGGCGACCAGCTTCTTCAGGCCGTTGATGCGGTCCATGTACGGACCCTTGGCCCCGGGCCAGCGCGCGAAGAACATCTCGTAGGTGGCGCGGCCAAGCAGGAAGAACTCGACGTTCGAAAGCGCCCGCAAGGCATGGTCCACATTCTCTCCGACGAAGAATGGCGACGCCCACGTCATCGGCGCCTCGATGACGCCATCTAGCGAGACGAAACTCGACACGATCAGCCGCCGCATGCTCACGCCGCCTTTTCGCTGGTCTTCTCACCGGGAGCCGGCAGCCCCAGTCTCGGCCGCACCCAGGCGGCGAAGCGGGCAATGGCGTCATCGGCCTCCGGCGCCCGCCCTGCCATCATCTGGAAGGAGTGGAGCATGCCGTCAAAGACGTCGAGCCGCGTCTCGACGCCCGCCTGCCTCGCCCGCTCGGCGAACATGCGGCTTTCGTCGACCAGCGTCTCGTCGGCGCCGACCTGCAGGAAGACGGGTGGAAAGCCGGAGAGGTCGGCGTAGAGCGCGCTGACTTCGGGATCGCGCCGATCGGCATCGCCGATGAAATTGGCCGCCAGCCAGTCGACGGCTTCCCTAGCGAAGGCCGGGTCCTTGTCGCGGTTGGTCTCGTAGCTGGCGCCGGTCAACGCCATGTCGAACCAGCCGGAGATGATCAGCGTGGCGACCGGCAGTGGCCGCCCTTGCGCGCGCAGCCGCTGCAGGACGCCATAGGTCGGCACCGCGCCGCAGGAGTCGCCGGCGATCACGATCCGCTTGGGGTCGAAGCCTTGGTCGACGAGCCAGTCCCAGGCCGATGTCGCGGCCTCGAGTTGGGCCGGATGCTTGGCTTGGTGCGCCAGCGGATAGTCGTAGAGCAGCGCCCGGCAGCCGATGGCCTTGGCGAGATGACCGACCAGCTTGCGGTGGGTGTAGATCGAGCCGCCGATGAAGCCGCCGCCATGCGCGTAAAACAGCACCCGCTGCTCGTCGGCGCCCTTCGGCACGATCCACATCGCCGGCACGCCGCCGGCATCGACCTCGATATAATCGACGCCGCCCGGTTCGCCGGTCAGCGCCGTCCAATTGACGTCGTTGTAGTCGATGACCGCCTGCGGGCTGGTCAACTTGCCCGCATTGGCCGCGAGCGCGGCGTAATGGTTCCTGTTTGCCTGACTTTGCATGCTCGCCATGACCGTTTCTCCGTGGTGGCCGATCGCGGTCCGGCGCGACCTTCAGGCAAGAGACGGACGGGCAGGCAAAAAGGATACGTGCCGGCCCGCGTTTTTTCGGCGGCCTACGCCCCGCCCCGCAACATTGCCGCGTGGCGTTGGGCGAATTCGACGAACGGCGTTGCGCGCACGCCGAACATCTCGTGGGTGGCCAGATGCACCCGCGATTTCGGCCGCCGCAGGCGCTCGGTCAACTGCTCGTCCAGCGCATCGGCGAAGTCGGCGGGGACGCCGGCGGCCAGCAGGTTGCGCCGGCGGTCCTGCGGGCTGATGTCGACGTAGCGGACCGGCTTGCCGATCGCCTGCGAAATCCGCGCCGCGATGTCGCTCATCGTCAGCGCCTCGGGTCCGGTCATGTCGAGGCTCTCGCCTTCATGGCCGCCATCGCGCAGCAGACGGACGGCGACCTTGGCGATATCCTCGACATCGACCGGCGACAGTTCGGTGCCGCCAAGCGCCAGATAGAAGGCGCCCTCGGCGGCGATGGTCGGCGCGTCGCGCAGATAGACCTGCATGAACTGGCTGGGGCGCAGATGCGTCCACGCCATGCCGGCTCCTTCGAGATAGCGCTCGACCTGCTCATGCATGCGCGTGAAGCGGAACTTCGTCGCGTCATAGCCGATGTTGGATTCGGCACCGGAAAACTTCACCACATGCGCGACGCCGGCCTGCTTGCAGGCGTCGATAAAACGGCACTGCGTCTCGACCATGTCTTGCGCGGCGGTCGAAATCATCAGCACGCGATCGACACTATCGAGAGCCGCGCCAAGCGTCTCCGCCCGGCGCATGTCGCCCTCGACCAGCTCGACGCCGGCAAGTCCGCCGAGCCCTGCCGCGGATGCCCCGTTGAGATCGCGAACCAGCGCCCTCACTTGATGCTTCTGCCGCGCGAACTCGCGCACGACTGCCTTGCCGTTCAGGCCGGTGGCGCCTGTCACCAGGATCATCTGTCTCTCCATTCAGCATTGATGTGGCCGCCCTTCCGGCGACCCACCTTGAAGACGAAGAGAAGTGGGCAAAGGATTCCGGCCAAACGTCTTTTTACCGGCGTGCGGCCTGCGCGCCGGCGATCAGCCCGCCGGCGCGTAGCGGCTGACCACCATGCCGCAGGCATAAGCCTTCGAACCAAGCAGAAGCAGGTTTCGGAACCCGCCCTCATCGAAGATCCGGCGGCCGGCGCCCAGCACCGCCGGATTGACGAACAGCTGGAACTCGTCGACCAACCCGGCCGCGATCAGCGCCGACGCAAAGCCGGCCCCGCCGAAGACGGCCATGTCGCCGCCCTCACCCGCCTTCAATGCGTTGACCTCGCGCGGCAGGTCGCCGCTCACCACCGTCGTGCGCTCCCATCGCGAGGTCTCGAGCCTGTCGCTCGGCACCACCTTGCGCGCTTCGACGATACGCTGGGCGAAGGCATAGAACGGATCGGCCGGGTATTTCCGCGCCGCGTTGCCCCAATGGGTGAGGTAACCTTCCTCAGCCATCTTGCGGCTGAGCAGGATGGTGTCGATGCCGGCAAACACCGCGTTGAAATCACGCTTCAGTTCCTCGTCCCAGCCGATGTCGTCGCCCCATCCCCAAAGTTGCCAGGGGTGGTTCTCATTGGCACCGACAAAGCCGTCGACCGACATCTGCATCTGAAGGATCAGCTTTTTCATGGGGTTCTCCTCGTTTCCGGATTCCAGGCAGGAAGGATCACGCCGCGCTTTGCGAACGGGCAAAGGCTTGTGCCCAGCTCTCGAAAGTGGTCGGCGTGGCGTTGCGGATTGACGGTGCCTCAAGTGCCCAGCGTTCACGCTTGTTGAAACTCGCCGCCGTTTCGCCGAGCGCATCGGCAAAGCTCGGTGACAGACCGTTGGCGATCATCCCGGCGCGCGCCTCAGTGAATGGAGCCGCCTTGTAAGTGACCTGCCTCCCCATCGCGCTGCCCAGGATCGTGGTGGCCTGCTCGAAGGTATAATAGCCGCCGCCATGCAATTCGATAATCCGCTCGCTTGGAAAACGCGTAGCGTCCAGCAGGGCGGCGGCGCGCTGGCCGAGATCGCTGGCAGCAATCAAAGGCATCGGCAGATCGCCACGGAACGGCGTCATGAAGATGCCGGAAGCGGCCTGCTGGACAAAGCCCATGCCCTTGGCGAAGTTCTCCATGAAGAACGAGGCGCGCAAAAACACCAGTTCGTCGAGGCCGAGCGCCGCCAGCCGGTCCTCCATCAAGGCGGCGCCGAGCGAAGTTCCCATCCTGAGATGGGCGTTGAGGCCGCTGAGCAGCACGACGCGGCGCACGCCTGACTTCGCGATCACCGCCGCCAGCCGCTCGCTGACTTCATCTTCGAAGCGATGAAGATCCGGCGCCGTGACGTCGAACGGAATCATTACATAGGCGCTGTCGGCACCGGAAAAGGCGGAGGCGAGCGCGTCGTTATCGTCAAGCGCGACACCCAGGCTGCGCGCCACGCCGCGCACAATATGCCCCCGCCCGGTCAGGACCTGGGCGACCGCCTTGCCAACCTCGTTGGTGGCCCCGATGACCACGACGGTTCTTGGTGAGCTGATTTTCCCGACGGCCTGACTCATGACGTCCTCCTGCTGGCCAAGTTGCGGCCCAACGATTTACTTTTGGAAGCATTTGACTGATGGAAAGAACGATGTCAATAGTAAAGTGATTTAAAAATGGAACCGTAGAGATGTCGACGCGTGAAAGATCCGGCTGCCCGATCAGCCTGTCGCTGGAATTGCTCGGCGATCGCTGGACGTTGCTCATCATCCGCGACCTGGTCTTCGCCGGCAAAAAGCATTTTCGCGAGTTCCTCCAATCCGATGAAGGCATCTCCTCGCGCACATTGGCCGAGCGGCTGCAGACGCTGCAGGACGAAGGCATCCTCACCCGCAGCGACGACCCTAGCCACGGGCTGAAGGCGATCTACCGGCTGACCGAAGCCGGCATCGATCTCCTGCCTGTGCTGGCCACGCTCGGCGCCTGGGGCAGCAAGCACCGCAAATCCGACGACAAACTCGCCCGTATCGCCGACGAACTGGCGGCCGGCGGCGAGCCGGCGCTGGAACGGATGAAGGCGGCACTGCGGGCGGAGCATGTTGTCTAGGAAGTGGCGCTGCCTCCTCCGCCCTGTGGGAAAAGGAGGCACTTTACGCGCCTCGGTTACGCCCAAAGGACACCGATGCAGCAAAGACCCAATTGACAACGATCTCTGTTTGTTCACTATAGGTTCCTGTCTATCAGCAATCGCGGATGAGCGGAACAGGATGGAAACGACGGCCACCATCCTGCATGCCGATCTCGACGCCTTCTATGCCTCGGTCGAGCAACTGCTCGACCGGTCGCTGCGCGGCAAGCCGATCGCGGTTGGCGGCGGCGTGGTGCTCGCCGCCTCTTACGAAGCGCGCGCCTTTGGCGTGCGCGGCGGCATGCCGGGACGCAAGGCGCGCGAGCTTTGCCCGCAATTGATCTTCGTCGGCGGCAATTTCAGCCACTACCAGCGGCTGGGCGACGCGGCGATCAAGGTGCTCGACGATTTCACGCCGGTGGTCGAACGCATCTCCATCGACGAGGCCTTCGCTGATGTCGCCGGCTGCACGCATCTGTTCGGCTCCCCGCGGGAAATCGCGACGGCGATCCGCGGCCGTGTGCGGGCCGAACTCGGCCTGCCGATCTCGATCGGCGTGGCTCGCACCAAGCATCTGGCCAAGATCGCCTCGCAAGTCGCCAAGCCAGACGGGCTGGTGGTGGTCGAGCCCGGCACCGAGCTTGCCTTCCTGCACGATTTGCCGGTCTCGCTGATGTGGGGCGTCGGCCCGGCCACCAGGGCGCGCTTGGCCGAGATCGGCGTCGAGACCATCGGCGAGCTGGCCCGGACCCACAGCGGCGCCCTGACCCGGCTGCTAGGCCCCGCGGCCGGCGAAAAGCTCGCGGCGCTGTCGTGGAACCGCGATCCGCGCAAGCTGGAGACGAAGCGCCGGGCGCACTCGGCCGGCGCGCAATCGGCGCTCGGGCAAAAGCCGGCCGTGGCGCGAGTGATCGTGCCGACACTGCTGCATCTGGCCGATCGCGTCGCCAGCCGGCTGCGCGCCAAGAACCGTCCCGGCCGCACGGTAACCGTGCGCGTGCGCTTTGCCGATCTCAGCGCCGTCACGCGCTCGATCACGCTGGAACAGCCGATCTCGGCGACCGCCATGCTGGCCGAGATCGCAGGGGATTTGGTGCGCGGCGTGCTCGCCGAGCATCCCCGGGAGAAAACGATCTCGCTGCTGGCGATCTCGGTCTCGCACCTGGAGGAGAGCGCCGAACTGCAGCTCGACCTGCCGCTCGGCCTCGCCGACGAGAAGCGCCGCCCGGGCAGCCAAAAAGGCCTCGCGCGCTTCGGCGCCGACCGCGCCATCGACAAGATCCGCCAGCGTTTCGGCAAACAGGCGGTCGGCTACGGTACGGTGGCGCTGGAGGCGGCCCGCTCGGTGCCCGACGCATTCAGGGAGCTGGCGGAAAAGGAGCTTTGAGTGGAAAAGGGACTGTCCCCGACGGCGCGCCAACCGACACCATGGCGCTTCGCTACTGTCGGGCCGACGCTGCACCGACCCAATAGAGTTGCCCGCCTCCCGGCACGGCGCCTGTTTCCGTCCCGCCGCGCTCTGTAAACACAAGGCCGGAGCCCGGCACGAGATCGCGGATTGTGCGCGACGTAACGATCTCGCCCGGCAAGGCTTGGTCGAGCATCAGCACTGCTTGGTCGATGGCGGTGCCGGTTAAATCACCGTCTTGCTTTTCGCACTCGCCAATATGCACCGCGGCACGGACGCCGAGGCCGGATGGCTTCAAACCGTCGCGGATCGCCATGGCGCATTGGATCGCCCGCGTCGGACGCTGGAAGGCAGCGAGGAGGCCATTCGCGTTGCGCCGTATCTCCCTGCCCTGGGCCAGTTGGACTTGATCGCAGATCGCGTCGACATATCCCCGCCTCAAATCCCGGCCATCGGGGGACGCAGATGGCGAGGTGATGTCCACGCAGAGAATGGTGACCAGCACACGCTCGCCGGGTGCCGCCGGCAAGGTGCCGCTGACAAAGGACTGGATCTCATCGATCAGGCGATCGGAGCCTTCCCCCCAGATGACATGGTCGTTGCCCGCGAGCTCGATGTAGCTCGCTCCCGGTATGTGTTTCGCCAGGTAGCGCCCCTCCTCGGCCTTGACCCAGCGATCGCCCGTTCTCTGAAGGATCAGCGTTGGAACGTGGATGGCTCCCAGGATCTCCCGAACGTCGATTTCGGTGCTCCAGTACCACAGCGAGATCGCATCGGCGGGCGAAGCTGAATTGCGCAGGAAGGCCGCGAACCATTCGCGCTCGAATGCATCGTTCATCAGGCTGGGCGCGGCATTGCTGAGGTCGGCCGGCTCTCCCCATTCGCGCTCGATGGCGACGAGTTCTCTTTCCACCTGCGCCTTGGTTTTGGCCCAGGGGTAGTCCGGCGCCCATACGCCTCGGGCATAGGTCCCGTTCAAGATGAGGGCGGCCGTGCGTTCGGGATAGGTCGCGGCAAACAGCATGCACATGCTGCCGCCCTCGGAGCTGCCGAACAGGACGGTACGCTTCGAACCGACCGCGTCCAGGACCGCGCGCACGTCTTCCATACGCTCTTCGAGCGTCGGCAGGCCGACATTGCGATCCGACAGTCCGGTGCCGCGCTTGTCCATCCGGATCAGCCGGCAAAAAGAGCCGAGACGGTGCAGGACATGCGCCAGCCTGGGCGATGCCCAGGCAAGGTCGAGATTGGAAACCCAGCCTGGCACATAAATGAGGTCTACGGGGCCGTTGCCCGTTACCTGATACGCGATGTTGCTGCCAGCCGATTTGACATAGTGGGTCGGCGGCGATGCAGCCTGAGCACCGGGCGCAACCGGCCCGGCTGCTGCTGGGGCCGCCGACGCTGTGCGTCGGGCGCGAAGCTGTTCATAGAGCTGCCTCGTTTCCGGTTCCGGCTGAACACGTAGCTGGCGCTGCAAGGCGTCGCGGCAGAGCTCATATTGTTTCAGCGCCAAATTGACGCGGCCCTGGGCCGCACAGGCCCGCATCAAGGCCCGGTGGATGTCTTCACGCAGCGGCTCCCAGGCTAGCAAGCGTGTCGCCGCCTGCACGCAGGACGCCAGATCGTTCTGCGCGAAGTAATGCGCGACGAGCTTTTCCAGCACCAAGACGGCCGTGGCCCGCAGCCGTGCGCGTTCGATCCGCAGCCAGTCCTCGAAGGGTTCCTCCTTCAGGCTGAAGCCATCGAGGAGATCGCCTCGATAGAGGCTGATGGCCTGCTCAAGCTGCTCGGGTGCCGCCTCGGCGGCCAGCACCTCGAACCGGGCGACGTCGAAATCGAGATCATCCAGCGCCAGCATGATGCTGTCGCCATCGGTCAGGAAGCGAATGCCATGGGCCGAGGGCATAGCCTTCCTCACGACAGAAAGAGCCTGCCGAAGGTTCATGCGTGCCTGCGGCTCGCCGGTGTCGCCCCACAGCAGGGCGGCAAGCTTTTCGCGCGAGAGCGAATGCCCCGAATGGATCGCAAGATAGGCGACCATGGCGCGCGCCTTGCGGGTGAAGGACGGGGCCACGGCACCGCCAGCGAAATCGAACCCACCCAACAGTGAGAGGCGCGCCATCGGATCCACCACAGCTTCAGCGGCAATCCTTTACCGGTGCCGATACCAATTCAACCGGCTTTCTGCGTCGCGCGACGCTTTTCACGATTTCGTCACGCTGGCGCGAACGCGAGTCCGACGGGTGTGACGCACGGTGCTGCTGACAACTGTCATGGAGAATACCATGTTGCTCCCGCACCCAACAGACTGGCCGCTCCTGTTCTACGGCGATCCCTGGCTTACGTCGCGGTCTCCGGACCGGGTCGCGCCGCAGCGCCACGACCTGGCGCTGGCGGGGTACCTGGAGAAACAGGCGGCCAACCGGGAGGCGATGAATCGCCGGCCAGGCCTCCTCGGCCGCCTTATCGACAAGATCCGTCAGCGTTTCGGCAAACAGGCGGTCGGCTAAGGTACGGTGGCCCTGGAAGCGGCCCGCTCGCTGCCCGACGCATTCAGGAACTAGCGGAGAAGGAATTGTGAGCGGAGGAGCCCTCCCCGTCGCTCACGCTTTGCGGATCGACGTCCCGAACCAGGCGGCGCGGTGGTCGTCACCAGCGCCGGCTTTCAATAGGCCTTCTTCACGGCACGCCCGTTGCGCGGCGGGGTCAGTTTGCAGATCGTCGACATCGCTGCAATGATCGAGGGAAGGAGCGGAGACGCCGATGTTCGGGGCCTTCTAAAGAGAGTTGCCGGGTGACTGTCCTCGACAAGGCAAAGCAATGGGCGAAAGCCATCAAGCGCGATGTGATGGCCCTGTGGCTGGCCGCCCGCGATCCTCGCGTTCCCTGGTACGCCAAACTTGCCGCCGGCATGGTCGCCGCCTACGCGCTCAGTCCTATCGATCTGATACCCGATTTCATTCCCGTACTCGGATATTTAGACGATCTGATCATCGTACCGCTTGGCATCCTGCTCGCGGTGAAGTTGATCCCCGCCGATCTGATGGCGGAGTTTCGCGCGGAGGCCATTCGCCGATCGAGGCCGACCAGCCGCGGCGGCCTCGCATTCATAGTCGGAATTTGGGTTCTGATGGCCGCCGCGCTCATCTGGTTATTCTGGCCAGATCGCTCGGCCTGATATGGATTTCAGGCTGGGCGTTTCCCGTCGCCCGGCAGACCACGAATGAAGTTGGTCGCCTGGTCGAAAGGTTCCCCACGTCAAAGCCTAGCGGTGCCGAAAATCCGGTCCCAGAATATCGACGTCACGCCGAAATTGGCGTTGTCGTCGATATGGTGGTGCACCGCGTGGCGGCGCTTGAGCGTGTAGAGATAGCTCGGATGGGCCGGATGCCAGTGGTGGATCATGTGGTGGACGCTGATGTACCAGAGATAGCCCAGCATCAACCCGCAACTCACCGCGCTGGCGGTCGCGAAGTCGGAGACCATCCAGACGGGCAGGAACGCCACCAGCGCATGCACGCCCAGGCTGAGCCAGGTCGGCGTGCCCACCGGACTGCGCTCCTCGACGTGGTGACGGTCGTGCAGGTCCCGGATCCAGGGGACGTGGTGCAGCACGAAACGGTGCAGCACATATTCGATCAGCGTCCACAGGCCAAGGCAGATCAGCATCGTGCCGACCCAGTCCGGCGCGCTTTCTTCTCCGGCCTCGATCAGTCCGGCCACCCCCAGTATGGCGATCACCAGGGGATAGACCACGAAGTCGCTGTAGTAGCCGATCAGACCCAGCTGCATTCGGACGCCTCACCTGATTTTCGACGCCGCCCCAGAAACGATGCTATCAGTTTGCCGGACTCGCGTATGAGGTGCAATGCGGATGCATCTGACATAGCGTCGCAATTTCCAGGTGCAAGATCGGCAGCCATGATCGCTCAGAATCGGCCGGCTTCGCACCGGTGCCGCAAACGGACATGCAAACATGGCAAAACGCAGCGCGGGTCTGCTGATCTATCGCCGGAGCGATGACGGTATCGGGGTGCTGCTGGTTCATCCCGGCGGCCCGTTCTGGGCAAAGAAGGACGATGGCGCCTGGTCGATCCCGAAGGGCCTCATCGACGAGGACGAGGACGAATTGACGGCGGCACGACGCGAGACCGAGGAAGAGCTCGGCATCAAGGTCGGCGGCCCTTTCGCGCGCCTCGGCGACTACAGGCAGCCGGGCGGCAAGATCGTCATGGCCTGGTCCGTCGAGACCGACATCGATGTGGCCGCCATCAAGAGCAACACCTTCACCATGGAATGGCCGCCGCGGTCGGGATCGATGAAGGAATTCCCGGAGGTCGACAGGGCCGACTGGTTCACCTTGGCCGAAGCCGGGGTGAAGATTCTGCAGGGTCAGCGCCCGATGCTGTCGGATTTGGCAGAACAGTTGGGTATCGAATAATTGCCGACGGCAAAAGCTGCCGATCTCCCCCTCGGAGGTCGGCTGTTCATCCCGCAAACCTGGCCGCGGTCCAAGCCCCGCCTGCAGCATTCGACTCCACCGCGGCGGCGACGAACTTCACGCCGCGCGCCCCGTCGATCACGTCCGGCACTTGCGCCGCTCGGGCCGGATCCACCGCGCCGCCCGAGCGGTGGGCGCGGATGATGTCGGCGGCGTCGCGGTAGAAATTGGCGAACGCCTCGATATAGCCCTCCGGATGCGCCGCCGGCATGCGCGACACGCGGCGGGATTCCTCCGTCGAGCCATGGCCGCCGCGCACCAGCGTGCGGGTTTCCTCGCCGTACCTGGAAAAGCGCAGTTCCTCCGGCCGGCCGCCCGACCATTCGAGCCCGGCCCTGTCGCCATAGATGCGCACGGAGAGGTCGTTGTAGTGGCCGGGCGATGTCTGGCTGGCCAGGATCGTGCCGCGTGCCCCATCGGTCCAGCGCACCAGCACATGGGCATTGTCGTCGAGCCGACGTCCGGGCACCGCGGTGAACAGATCGGCCGACACCGTCTCGGCCTCGCGGCCCGAAATGAAGCCTGCCAGGTTGAAGGCATGCACGCCGATATCGGCCAGCACCGCCGACTGCCCCGCCCTCGCCGGATCGGTGCGCCATTCCGCCTGCTTCTGGCCGTCGGCGTCGATCGGCTTGGTCAGCCAGTCCTGGATGTAGGCGCCATGCACCGACACGATCCGGCCAAGCTCGCCCGCCATCACCATCTCGCGCGCCTGGCGCACCATCGCGTAGCCGGTGTTGTTGAGCGTGACGACGAAGCGGCGGTTTTTCGCCTTCGCGAGTGCAACCAGTGCCTCGGCGTCCGCCAGCGTCGTCGACAGCGGCTTGTCGCAGATCACGTCGATGCCGGCCTCGAGGAAGGCGGTGGCGATCGGCGCGTGCAGATGGTTGGGCGTGACGATGACGACCGCCTCTATGCCATCCGGCCGCGCGGCCTCCGCTTTGGCCATGGCGCGGTAATCGGCATAGCTGCGCTCCGGCGCGATGCCGATCTCGGCGGCCGAGGCGGCGGCATTGTCCGGGTCGGACGACAGCGCGCCAGCAACCAGCGCGATCTGGTCGTCGAGGCGCATGGCCAGCCGATGCACGGCGCCGATGAAGGCATTGCGGCCGCCGCCGACCATGCCGACGCGCAGACGCTGGCGCGTCGATCCATCCGATGTTGCATAGACCATGTTTTCTCCTCGGGGCTGATCACTAGCGGGGTCGTCATCCCAGGGCGTAGCAAGGAGCGAAGCGACGCGCCGCAGACCCCAGGATCTGCGCGGCTGCTTCGCCCTGGGATGACGATATCGCCGAGCCTCGCCCTATCCCCATCGAACACCATTTCCAAAATCCATATTGTAAAACGATCGTATCGCGCTAGCCTGAATTCATGAGCGGGGCGAGAAAACCATCCGGACGATCCAGTGCCGACGAGGCAGCGACGCGCAAACGCGGCCGTTCGCTGGCGGCACTTGGCTATATACAGCCGCGAACCTATGAGGAGCTGCGCGCGGTGCTGTCTTCCGGCACCGTGCATTTTCCCAAGCGCCTGCGCCAGGTGGCGATCTTCCTGTGGCAGCACCCGAGCGAGGTGGCGCTCGGCACCATTGCCCAGGTGGCGGCACAGGCCGGCGTGCAGCCCTCGACGCTGGTGCGCTTCGCCCAGATCTTCGGCTATTCCGGCTTTTCCGATTTCCAGGGCCTGTTCAAGGACCACGTCAAGGGATCGTGGCCGGAAGGCCGCGGCGAGCAGCGCGCCGAAGCCGAGCCCAATGCCGCCACGCATTTCCTGCGCGGCATGGTTGGCGCCTCGCAGGCCTCGCTCGGCCGCATCGAAAGCGGCTTCGATATCGAAAGCTTCGAGAAGATGGTGGCGACGCTGGCCAAGGCGGACCTGATCTACGTCATCGGCTCCAAGCGCGCCTTCCCCGTCACCACCTATCTGTCGCTGACGCTTTCGCAGCAAGGCGTGCGCAATGTGCTGGTCGACAATGTCGGCTCGACCGCGCTCGATCAGGTCGGCTGCATCGGCAGGCAGGATGCGGTGCTGGCGGTGTCCTTCAGCCCCTACAATTCGATCACGCCGGACCTGGTGGCCGTCGCGCATGAGCGCAAGGCGCGCATCGTCACCATCACCGACAGCACCTTCTCGCCGCTGATCCGGCTGTCGGACAGCTGGCTCGAAGTAGTGGAATCCGACTTCGCCGGCTTCCGCTCGCTGGCGGCGTCGCTGGCGGTGGGCATGGCGCTGGTCCAAGGCGTCGCGGCGCGCCGCGGCACATGAGGCGCCGCTGGTACAATTGACTATCGGGAATTGGCATTCCATATTTAAAGAAATAGAAACTTTGTTCCGGGAGGAGGAATGGAGATCAGGCTCGAAGGCAAGGTGGCGCTGGTCACCGGGTCGACGCAAGGCATCGGCCGTGCCATTGCCGAGACGCTGGCGCGCTCCGGCGCTGCCGGCCTGCTGATCACCGGGCGCGACAGCAAGCGCGGCGAGGCCGTGGCAGCGGAACTGTCGGCCCTGGGTACGCCGACGCTCTTCGTCGCCGCCGACCTTGGAGACACGGAAACTCCCGCCCTTTTGGCGCAGGCCTGCATCGAGCGCTTCGGCCGCATCGACGGCCTGGTCAACGCCGCCGGCCTGACCGACCGCGCCTCCTTCCTCGACGCGACACCGGACGACTGGTCGGCGCTGTTTGCCGTCAACGCGCGTGCGCCCTTCTTCCTGATGCAGGCCGCGATCGCCGACATGAAGAAGCGTGGCCACGGCGGCGCCATCGTCAACATCCTCTCGATAAACGCCCATTGCGGCTCGCCGGAACTCGCCGTCTATTCCGCCACCAAGGGCGCGCTGGCGACGCTGACCAAGAATGCCGCCAACGCCCACCGCTTCGACCGCATCCGCGTCAACGGCATCAATGTCGGCTGGACCGACACGCCGGCCGAACGCATCATGCAGGCGCAGACGCTGGGCAATGGCCCGGGATGGCTCGACGCCGCCAATGCCGCGCAGCCCTTCGGTCGGCTGCTCAAGCCGGACGATATCGCCAATCTCGCCGTGTTCCTGCTTTCCGACGCAGCCGGGCCGATGACCGGCGCGGTGATCGACCAGGAGCAGGCGGTGATCGGGGCGAACCGGTGAACTCCATCGAAAGGCTCGGGCCCAGACTGCTGGAGCGGCTGCCCGCAGCCGTGCAAAAGCCGTCATACGACCGCGCGGCGCTCTCACCAGGCATGGCGCATCTGGGCGTCGGCGCCTTCCATCGCTGTCACCAGGCCGAATACACCGATGACCTGCTTTCGCGCCGGTTCGGCCGCTGGGGCATCGTCGGCATCAACATTCGCCCGCCCGCCCTGGCCGAGACGCTTGGCCGGCAAGACGGCCTCTACACAAGGCTGATCCGCGACAACGATCATGTCGAGGCACGCGTCATCGGCAGCATCGTGAAGGTGGTCGACAGCCAGGACAGCGCCGCACCGGCGCTCGCGGTGCTCGTCTCCGCCGACATCGAGCTGGTGACGATGACGGTGACCGAAAAAGGCTATTGCCATGTGCCCTCGACTGGCGCGCTCGACCTCGATCATCCCGACATCGTCCACGACCTCGCCAACCCGGAAACGCCGCGCAGCGTGCCCGGTATCCTCACGCGGGCGCTGGAGCAACGCAGGGCCACGCATGGCCCGAAGCTGACGCTGCTCTCCTGCGACAACATTCCGACCAACGGCGTCATCCTGGAAAATGTCGTGCGGAGCTTTGCCGAACGGCGCGGCAATGGCCTGGCCGACTGGATCGCGGCCAATGCCGCCTTCCCCTCGGCCATGGTCGACCGCATCGCTCCGGCGGTGACACAGGACGATCTCGACAGCGTCGAGCGACGGTTCGGCTATCGCGACGCCGCCGTCGCCGTCGGCGAACCCTTCCGGCAATGGGTGATCGAGAAAAAGTTCGCCGGCCGCATGCCGCTCTGGGATCTGGCCGGCGCGACCTTTGTCGATGACGTCACCCCGTTCGAGCATCTCAAGATGCGGGTACTCAACGGCGCCCAGACGACACTCGCCACGCTCGGCGTACTGGCCGGCCTCGAACACACGTCGGATGCCATCGCGGACCCGCTGCTTTCGATCTTCGTCAGGCGAATGCTGGTCGAGCAAACCCTGCCGACACTGATGCCGGTGGCTGGCATGAATCCATCTGCTTATGTCGAGCAGAGCCTTGGCCGGTTGAAGAACACCGCGATCCGCCATCGCAACCACCAGATCGCCACCGACGGCTCGCAAAAAATCGTGCAGCGCCTGCTCAACCCGATCCGCGACCGCCTGAACCTGGGGGCCAGCATCGGCCTGCTGTCGGTGCCGGTCGCCGGCTGGATGGCTTATCTGATCCTGGCCTCGGCGCGCTTCGGCAAGCGCTGGCCGGTGTCGGATCCCTATGCCGGCAAGGTCGCCGCGATTGCGGACGAAACCGGCCACGATGCGCGGGCGCTGGCTTCCGCCATCCTGGCCATCGAGACGATATTCGACCCGGGCCTTGCCGCGGACGAGACGTTCCGGCTGGCCGTCACGTCAGCGCTTGGCGAACTGCTTTCGGGCGATCCGATGGCGGCAGTCCGTCACAGTCTCGAACAAGATGAGGTCGCGAGGTTGAAGCGATCCAAACAATCGGCATTATAGGCATCGATCGCGGGTTCGCGGCCAGGGGAGGCATGATGAAACTTGGACTGCTCACCGCACCGTTCGCGGACACGCCGCTTGGCGAGGTCGCCGGCTGGGCAAGCTCTGTCGGCTTCGAGGCACTGGAAATCGCCTGCTGGCCGAAAACCTCCGGCGCGACCCGCCGCTATGCCGGCACCAGCCATATCGATGTCGATGGCACTTCGGTCTCGCGGGCGAAAGAAATCGTTGCATCGCTGGCGGAAAAGAACCTCACGGTCTCCGGTCTCGGTTATTACCCCAACCCGCTGCACCCGGATACCGCCCATCGCGAGGCGGTCATCGGCCACCTGAAGAAGGTCATCGTCCTGGCGGCAAACATGGGCGTTCCCCTGGTCAACACCTTCTGCGGCGGCGATGCCTCCAAGACAGTCGACGTCAACTGGCAGGACGCGCTGAAAGTCTGGCCGGAAATCGTTGCCCATGCGCGCGGCCACGGGGTAAAACTCGCCTTCGAAAACTGCCCAATGATCTTCAGCTATGATGAATGGCCGGGCGGGCACAACATCGCCTATTCGCCGCAGGTCTGGCGTCGCATTCTCGAAGCCTGGGGCGGCGATGTCGGCATGAATTTCGACCCCTCGCATCTGGTCTGGCAGATGATCGACCAGGCCCGCTTCATCCGGGAATTCGGCCCCTATATGCTGCATGTCCACGCCAAGGACCTGATGATTGATCATGATGGTTTGTACGAGCGCGGAATTCTATCCGCGGGCATAGACTGGCAGGTGCCGCGCATGCCGGGGCTCGGCGATGTCGACTGGAGCGGCTTCTTCTCGGGCCTCTACCGCGCCGGCTATGACGGATCGGTCATCATCGAACACGAGGACAGGCGATTTGAAGGCAGCGACGAGCAGGTGAAGCGGGGCTTTCTGCTCGCCCGCGACGTGCTGCGTCCCTTCGTCAAGTAACGGCAAAGCGAGCCACTTGACTCTGATTGTGAGTGGCGCGGCCCAACAGGTTAAAACTGAACTGAAAAACAATGTGGAGGAAGACTGAAATGAAGAACTATCTGACCATGGTCCCGCTGCTTGCCAGCGCGGCGCTGCTGGCCTCGGTGGGCGTGTCGTCCGCTGCCGGCAAATACACGATCGGCATTTCCAACACCGTGCAGGGCAATGGCTGGCGCGAGGAAATGGTTTGCGCCATGAAGGCGCAGGCGCTCGCCTCCGGCGAAGTGACCAAGCTCAACATCGCCCACCGCAACACCGATGCCGCCGGCCAGCTGGAAGACATCCGCAACCTGATCAGTGCCAAGGTCGACGCCATCGTCGTTAACCCCGCCGACCCGGCCGGCATCAAGGCCGGCCTGGAAGAAGCCACCAAGGCCGGCATCGTCGTCGTCGCCGTCGACCAGGCGGTCACCGAGCCGTCGGCCTACATCATTTCCAACAACCAGGAGCAGTATGCGTATCTCGGCGCCAAATGGCTGTTCCAGCAGATGGGCGGCAAGGGCGAGGTGTTTTACATGCGCGGCGCGGCGGGCGCTTCGGCCGATAGCGATCGCGACAAAGGCTTCAAGAAGGCACTGGCCGAATTCCCCGACGTGAAGGTGGCGCAGGAGGTCTTCACCGGCTGGCAGCAGGACCAGGCCAAGCAGCAGATGCTGTCTTTCCTGGCCACCGGCACGCCGTTCAACGGCGTGTGGACGTCGGGCATCGATAACGTCATCGTCGACGCGCTGGTCGAATCGCAGGCGCCGCTGGTGCCCGTGGTCGGCGCCGACAATGCCGGCTTCGTCGGCCAGCTGAGCTCGGTCAAGGGCCTCGTGGGTGCCGCCGTCACCAACCCCGGCTCGATCGGTGGTGCCGGCGTGACGCTGGCGCTGCAGATCCTCGACGGCAAGAAGCCGGCCCAGCAGACCGTGCTGGTCGACCCGCAGCTGTGGGAGAATGCCACCGAGGAAGGCAAGGCCAAGCTGAAAGCCGCCGCCGACCCGTCGCTGAGCCCTGAATGGCCGGTCTCGATCATGATCCCCGACTGGACGACGTATACCAAGGACCAGATCGTGGCCTGCAAGGGCCCGGGCGAGTAAGCAGCGGCTTTGCTGACCATGGTCGGCGCCGCCCCTCACTGTCCTGCCGGACATCTCTCCCGGTAAAACGGGGCGAGAGAAGCTGGCCGCAACGCCGGAGGCAAGCCCCTCTCCCCGTCTCTATACGGGGAGAGGATGCCGGCAGGCAGGTGAGGGGCGGCGCTGACATTCGCGGTTATTAGGCACATAAATCGAGACCCAAATCATTTGACCACCAGTCCCCTCCTCGACGCGTCAGGCGTCGCCAAGAACTACGGCGCGGTCGCGGCTCTCCGCGATGCGTCGCTCTCCGTGCTGCCGGGCGAGGTGCATGCGCTGATGGGTGCCAATGGCGCCGGCAAGTCGACGCTGGTGAAGATCCTGACCGGCGCGATATCAGCCAATGCCGGACGCATCCTGATCCGTGGCGAGGCGCGCGACATACGCTCGCCGGCCGCCGCGCGCCGGGCCGGGCTGCTGCCTGTCTACCAGGAGCCGTCGCTGATCCCCGATCTCGATGTGCTGTCCAATCTGCGGCTGACCGGCACGCCGGTCGAGCCGTTCCGCGCCTGGGTACGCGAACTCGGCATACCTGACCTCGACCTGCGCGACACCGCGCGCGACATCCCGCTCGCCATCCTGCGCGTGCTCGACCTGGCCCGCGCGCTGGCCGTCGAGCCCGACGTGCTGCTGCTCGACGAGATGACGGCCGCACTCCCCGCCAACCTTGCCGAAAAGGTGCTGGAAGTGGTGCGCCGGCAGGGCGACGCCGGCCGCGCCGTGATCTTCATCTCCCACCGCTTCGTCGAAATCTCGGCCCTTTGCGACCGCGCCACGGTGCTGCGCGACGGCGCGACCGTCGGCGTCGTCGACATCGTGCCGGGCGTCGAGGAAAAGATCGTCGAGCTGATGCTCGGCACTCGCATTGTCAAGACCCATGTCGCCGCCCGCGGCGCCAGCGAAGAGGCCCGCCCCCCTGCTCGCCCGCGCATCGCCGTGCGAAACCTGCGCGTCGGGACCAAGCTCAGCGATGTCTCCTTCGATCTCCGCGATGGCGAGGTGGCCGGCGTCGTGGCGCTGGAAGGCCAGGGCCAGGACGAACTGTTCGCCGCCCTTGCCGGCTCGATCAAACCATCGGGCGGCACGATCGAGGTCGACGGCAGCCCGGTGAAATTCGCCCACCCGATCGACGCCATCCGATCGGGGGTCGCCTATGTGCCGGGCGACCGTTCCGAGGCGCTCGCCATGCAGCGCTCGGTGCGGGAGAACATTGCGCTCCCCTTCAGTGCCGCCCTGCGCAACTGGGGGCCTATTCGTATGCGCAAGGAGCGCGCCACCGTGGCGAGCGCCATCCAGCGCCTGCAGATCGACACCCGCGCTCAAGGCGAGGTGCAGCGCCTGTCCGGCGGCAACCAGCAAAAGGTCACCATCGCCCGCTGGATCGCGGCCGACGCGCGCACCATCCTGTGTTTCGACCCGACGCGCGGCATCGATGTCGGCACCAAGCAGGAGATCTATCGTCTGCTGCGCGAGCTCGCCGGCAACGGCAAGTCGGTTCTGTTCTACACCTCCGAACTGGAAGAAGTGCAGCGCGTCTGCGACCGCGTCATCGTCATCTTCGGCGGCCGCCTGGTCGATATTTTCCCTGTCGAGGAGGCCGACGAGCCGACGCTGATGCGCGCCGCCTACGGCCTGCCGCGCGGCGTCAAGGCGGATATCGGTATTTTGGCCGCACCCACGGCGAATGCCTCCGATGCGCCGGAGGCAACGCCATGAGCCATTTCCTGCGCCGGCAAGGCTGGGTAACAGGCCTGTTCGCCCTCCTCGTCATCCTGTTCATCGCCACCAAGATCATCCAGCCCGGCTATGGCAGCGGCGATTTCGGCTCGCTGGCGCGGGCCGTACTGCCCTACGCCTTTGCCGTCGCCGCGCAGACGGTCGTCGTCATCGCCGGCGGCATCGATCTCTCGGTCGCCGCCATGATGGCGTTGACCAGCGTCACCGCCGCCTCGATGATGGCGGGCGCGAGCGAGGAATACGCGCTGTTCGTGGTGCCTTTCGTGCTCGCCATGGGGTTCGTGCTCGGCGCGCTCAACGGGATGCTGATCGTCGTCACCCGCGTGCCGGACATCGTCGTCACGCTGGCCATGCTGTTCGTGCTGCAAGGCGCGGCCCTTCTGGTGCTCGGCGCCCCGGGCGGCGCGGCGGCCGAATGGCTGAAGGCGCTGATCTCGGGCACCGTGCCGATCCCGGGCCTGCCCGACGCCGTCGACGCGTGGCTGCCCAAGGCGCTGCTGGTGCTGATTGTCTGCCTCTGCATCGTCTGGATACCGCTTCGGCGGTCGCGCCTCGGCCTTTCCATCTACGCCATCGGCTCCAGCGAACTGGCGGCGTTCCGCAGCGGCGTGCCTGTCGCCCGCACCAGGGTCATCGCCTACGCGCTGTCAGGCCTGTTCGCGGCCATGGGCGGGTTGGCGCTGACCATGAGCACAGGCATCGGCGCGCCGATCCCCGGCCCCTATCTCCTGGCCAGCGTCGCCGCGGTCGTGCTGGGCGGCGTGGCGCTCGGCGGCGGCAAGGGCGGCCTGCTCGGCCCCATCGTCGCCGTCTTCGTGCTGCGGCTGGTGCGCACGGATCTCACCTTGCTCGCCATCGACCCCAACGTCACCGCCATCATCGAAGGCTTGATCATGGTCGCCGTGGTGATGTTCGGCGCCTTCATCACGATGCGAGGGCGGCAATCATGAAATTCACCCGCAGCGCTGTACGGCGCCGTAGAGCACCATCCTTCCAGAACGCCACCACCAAGCCCACCTCCTCGCGAGCAGGAGCCAACCCATGAGCACCACCGCGATCACGCCCGCGCCGGTCCCCTTCGGCCGCCGCATAAAACGCTTCATGGCCGACCGGCCTCTCATCCCGCTGATCATCCTGCTGGTCATCCTGGTGGTGATCCTGCAGATCCTGCGCCCCGGCATCGTCAACGAGCGCTGGATCGCCAACACCATCAAATTCGCCATTCCGCTGGCGATCCTCGCCGGCTGCCAGACCATGACCATGCTGACCGGCGGCATCGACCTTTCGGTCGGCACGGTGGCGACGATGAGCGCCTTCATCATGGCAACGCAGATCGTCAGCCAGGACCCGGCTGTGGCTTTCCTCCTGGCGATGATGCCGGCGGTGCTGATCGGCCTCGTCAACGGCATCGGCGTCGGTGTCTTCCGCGTCCATCCGCTGATCATGACGCTGGGCACCAGCCTGATCGGCACCGGCTGCCTGCAGGTCTACCAGCGCACGGTGATCGCGTCCGGTGCCAAGATCCCCGACTTTCTCGCCTGGCTGGGGACCGGCGTCACCCCCGTACTCGGCTTTGCCTTCCCCAACGCGCTGCTGCTGTTCGTTCCGTTGGCGGCTCTCATCGTCTTCACGCTCGCCCGCACCGGCTTCGGCCGCCTGCTCTACGCCGTCGGCGATAATGAGCGCGCGACGCGCCTGTCGGGCGTGCAATACTGGCAGGTCATCACGGCGCTCTACGTCACCTCCAGCGTGCTCGCCGGCATCACCGGCTTGCTCTACATCGGCCTGATCAAGGCGCCATCGCTGTCGCTCGCCGAACCGCTGGTGCTGCCATCGGTCGCCGCCGCCGTCATCGGCGGCACTTCCATCTTCGGCGGTCGCGGCGGCTACACCGGCACCATCATCGGCGCGCTGATCCTCACGGTGCTGACGACGCTGCTGACGATTTTGCAGATGCCGGAGGGAGCGAGGCGGATACTGTTCGGGTTGATCGTCCTGTTCGTGACGGCGGCTTATCTGCGCATTGTCGAGGACAAGTAGGCGCGGGCCGACTATTGGCACGGGGCAGCCACAGGCTCCGCCGACAAGGGAGACGAAATCATGGAAAAAATCATCCTGGACTGCGATCCTGGGCACGACGACGCCATCGCCATCCTGCTTGCGGCGGGAAACCCGAATATCGACCTTCTCGGCATCACGACGGTTTCGGGAAACCACAATGTCGAGAACACCACGCGCAATGCTCTGGCCGTATGCACGGCCTACGGCATCAAGGTGCCGGTGGCGAAGGGCTCACCCGGCCCGCTCATCGGCGAGCAGGTGCTGGCCGTCGAAATCCATGGCGATACCGGGCTCGACGGCCCCGTCCTGCCGCCCGCCTCGTTCGAACTCGACAAGCGGCATGCCGTCGACTTCATCATCGACACGGTCATGGCACACGAGCCGAAAACCATCACGCTGGTGCCGGTCGGTCCCTACACCAACATCGCGCTCGCCATTCGCAAGGACCCACGCATCATCGGGCGGGTGAAGGGCGTCGTCGCGATGGGCGGAGCCTACACGCGCGGCAACATCACGCCAGCGGCGGAGTTCAATGTCTATGGCGACCCGGAGGCCGCCGACGTCGTGTTCCGCGCCGATTGGGATGTCACCATGGTCGGCCTCGACCTCACGCACCAGGCGCTGGCCACTCCGGACCTGCAAAACAGGGTGCGCGCCGTCGGCGGCCCGATCGCCAAGTTCATCCTCGATATCTGGGAGTTCATAGCGACCACGCATGGCGGCCTCCTGCAGATCGAGTATCCAGCCGTCCACGACGCGTGCTGCGTCGCGGCCATGATCGACCCGACCGTCTTCACCACCGAGAAGGCCGATATCCGCGTCGAAATCGCCGGGCGGTGGACCAAGGGCATGACGGTCTGCAATTTCGAGAAGATGGGCGGGATGCACCATTTTGGCGGCACGGCGAGCGAGCAGGTCGACTTCCGCCATACCGTGGCGATGAAACTCGACCATCCGAAATTCTGCGGCCTGATCGTCGATGCGCTGGAGCGGTTAACCCACGCCAAGGCCTGACGGGTGAAGGTTTCGGCGATGTTCACAGGGATTAAGTGGCTCCGTATAGAAAGCCCGCCGCGCCATTTTTGCGGCACGGCGGGCCGCCCCCGTTGGCCAGGGACGAACTACCGGCATCACTCGATGATCTGCACGACCCTGCGTGTATCGGGGTCAACCAGAACCGCATGATCGCCGACAACAGTGTATTTGTATCTGACGTCGGGGACGTCGATTGTATGAAGCTCGACAGTGTCAGGGAGAGCGGAGCCGACGTTGAGTTCGACGCCGAGCAGGCTGACTGACGCGAGTTTTTGCTTGTGGATGTATTCGCGAACGACCGTCTGCTGCTCAGGCTTGAGAATTACGACGTCTCCCGCGAAGGAAGCACCAATTCCAGCCACAAGCGCGAGGGCCGCGACAGCGCCGACAAGATACCTTTTCATGACAAGTCCTTTTGTGAACTAAGACACATTTTCAGAGGCCAGAACAATTCTGGCCTCTGCCGCAGCCAATCAGCCACCATTGGCAGGTGCCGCGGGCTTCGCGGGCGCTGAAGTGGCCGGAGCTTCCACCTTTGGCGCCTCAACCTTCACGTTGATGTCCTTCCCGCCGCCGCCACCAATGTTGATGACACCGGTAAATATCAGCAGGACAACGATGGCGATTATCGCAAGAACAATAGCGACCGCAGTGCCGCCACCACCTCCAGAATTAACAACAGTTGGACCGTCAGCCATGACTTTCTCCTCTCCTATTCTTTGAGTTGTCACCGGTCACCAACGGCTCCCGCTGCATTGCGTTCCCGGGCAAGGCTTAGGTCTAAGAATTGGCAAGACTGAAGTCGTATGCGGCAACCCATGTCTTGCCGATACGTTGGGTTTCGCGCCGGAGCAACGCAGCCAATCACCCATCATCGCGGAATCCAGCTCGACCGCCGGATATTCTGAGAGCGAGGCAAGCAGTGACATCAGCCCAGAGACCGAGCACCCAGGACGACAATCGCCCCGCAAATGACAATGATGTTCAGGCCCCGGAAATCCCGTCGGGCCCGCCCGTCTGTCTGAGTGAGGACGCCAACATGGTCGATCTTGTCAGGCGAACCGAGCGCTTGGCTATCGCCGTTGTCGTGGGAATGGCGATCTGCCTGACGCTTATCCCGGCGATCTATGTTGCCCTCACCTACGGAATGTAGACGGTATATCAGCCGTCTGTCCGCTCCGAGGCAGGCGCAATCTCTTCACCACCTGCTCTCTCCAGGCTTTGCTCCCATTGCGCCTGGCATGCCGGACATGTTCCCGCGCGCCATCAATCCCGAGAATCTCAGACAAAAAGGAACCCGCCCCGGCGTCAACCGAAGGCGGGCTCTCTCCGTTTTCCAGTCCGTTGATAAAGCATTCGACGGCTATCAACCTCCAATGCCCGAGAGCGTTCCACCGGAGTGATGAACTATGCTTCGATCTGTCCGTCGATCGTTCCGAGGCAGGGCTTGCGCCGGCAAGCTTTGCTCTCTTTCGCCTTCGGCGAACTCAATCTTTCTTCCACGCCGCCAGCAGCGGGCCCTTGCTTCCATAGACGGGGTCCTTGTGCGGACGGCCGACCTTGGGGATCGTCACCACCGCCTTGGCGTGATCGGCGGTGGTCGTGCATTCGTCATAGGTGCCGGACGGCGGATAGGCGCCAACGACGAGAAAGTCGTCCGAAGCGGAGATGCGCTGGTGCCCCGTGCCGGCCGGAAGAACCGCGACATCGCCGGCCTTCAGCGCCAGCGTTCGGCCCTTCTTGCCGCCAAACCGGACCTTCGTCGTGCCACGCGCCACGCCGAGCACTTCGTGGATGCGCGAATGGTAGTGAACATAATCGTAGATGCCGTTGCGCCAGCTGTCTCCCCAGCCATTGGCCGAGAAAAGCGCCTCTAACACGGCCGCGGGATCGAAGTCTTCCGGCAATCTCACTGCGCCGTGATAGACGACCAGCGGCCAGGACGGATGATTGGGCACCAGGCCATCATCGCCAAACCTGAACTCGTTCGCTTTGCGCGGCCTGACAAGGTCGGCCGCCTGACGGCTGTCCGGTCTTGCGGCACCGGTCACCTGTTCGGCCACTTTCTTGATGCTTTGCAGGATGCTCATGACGTCGCCTCGCCTCGGGGAACCAACACTGATTCAACCCGATGGCCATCGCTTGGTTCCCCGCGGGCTCGCGCCCGCCACCGCCGCGAGGCGGACCGCTGAAGATCAGACGGACCTGCCGCCTCGCCCCGCCTGCAGCGCATTGTCCATCGCAGCGGCCGGCGAAACCATATCCGGCAGCAATATGTCGTTGCGACGTGCGAAGGTGACCAGCGTCGCGCGCACCGTCTCCGGGTCGATCTCACCGGCGATGCCCGCCTTGCAGGCATTGAGGGCGACGGCATGAGCGCCGTTGCGGCTGGCGGCCGGCCAGTCCTGCAACAGCGCGTAGGCTTCCATCACGCTTTCGATCTTCCTCGGAAAGCCCATTCCGACCAGAATGGTCACCGGTTCTTCAAACTGCCAGCGATTCATGGCTTGTGCCTCCTCTCGATTGTGCGGACCCGCGGCGGGCCGAACACCGGAAGGCGCGGCCCGCCGCGTAAGGTTCATGGGACTGCCCGTAAGGTTCATGGGACTGCCCGTAAGTTTATGGGACTGAATGTCAGCGCTCAGCCGCCGGCCGAGGCCTCGGACGCCTCCGACACCTGTTGCGCGGCCAGGAACATCAGCGTCGCGGCAACGGTCCGCCGCTTCCAGCCGGCGGCTTCGGCCCTGTCGAGCAGTTCCGCCAGCAGCGGCTTCAGCGCACCGCGGCATTCGCTTTCATAGGCCAGGAACTCCTTTGCCTGATGTGTCGGCGCGGGCACGGGCCCAAGGTCAGCAAGCGCATCCATATCTCTCTCCCTTCAACCGATGCCCGCTCCCTGTCGAGGGAGCGGGCGGACTGGTCGGACCTCAGAAGTCCATGCCGGCGCCGGCCGGCATTGCCGGGCTGGCGGCTTCCTTCTTCGGCTTCTCGGCCACCATTGCCTCGGTGGTCACCAGCAGGCCGGCGACCGACGCGGCATCCTGCAGCGCGGTGCGCACCACCTTGGCCGGGTCGATCACGCCCTGGCCATAGAGATCGCCGAACTCGTTGGTCTGAGCGTTCCAGCCCCAGCCGAATTCGCTCTTCTCGCGCAGCTTGCCGACGATGATCGAGCCTTCAGCACCGGCATTTTCCGCGATCTGGCGGACCGGCGTCTCGATGGCGCGGCGCACGATCTCGACACCGGTCTTCTGGTCGGCATTGTCCGTCTGGACAGCATCGAGCGCCTTGGCGGCCCGAAGCAGCGCGACGCCGCCGCCGGGCAGCACGCCTTCCTCGACAGCCGCGCGGGTCGCGTGCAAGGCATCGTCGACGCGGTCCTTGCGCTCCTTGACCTCAACCTCGGTCGAGCCGCCGACGCGGATCACCGCGACACCGCCGGCAAGCTTGGCCAGCCGCTCCTGCAGCTTCTCGCGGTCATAGTCGGAGGTGGTCTCCTCGATCTGGGCCTTGATCTGCGCGACGCGGCCCTGGATTTCTTCCTTGCGCCCGACGCCGTCGACGATGGTGGTGTTTTCCTTTTCGATCACCACCTTCTTGGCGCGGCCCAGCATCTCCAGCGTCACATTCTCGAGCTTGATGCCGAGATCCTCGGAGATCGCGGTGCCGCCGGTGAGGATCGCGATGTCTTCCAGCATGGCCTTGCGGCGGTCGCCGAAGCCCGGCGCCTTGACGGCCGCGACCTTGAGGCCGCCGCGCAGCTTGTTGACGACCAGCGTCGCCAGCGCCTCGCCCTCGACATCCTCGGCGATGATCAGCAGCGGCTTGCCCGACTGGACCACCGCTTCCAGCACCGGAAGCAGCGCCTGCAGGTTGGCGAGCTTCTTTTCGTGGATCAGCACGTAGGGCTCGTCAAGTTCGACGCGCATCTTGTCCTGGTTGGTGACGAAATAGGGCGAGAGATAGCCACGGTCGAACTGCATGCCTTCGACGACTTCCAACTCGGTCTCGGCTGTCTTGGCTTCCTCCACCGTAATGACGCCTTCATTGCCGACCTTCTCCATCGCTTCGGCGAGGAAGCGGCCGATCTCGGCGTCGCCATTGGCAGAGATGGTGCCGACCTGCGCGATCTCGTCGTTGCGGGTCACCTTGCGGGCGTTGGCCTTCAGCTCGGCGACGACGGCGTCCACCGCCTTGTCGATGCCGCGCTTCAGGTCCATCGGGTTCATGCCCGAGGCAACGGCCTTGGCGCCCTCCTTGACGATGGCCTGGGCCAGCACGGTCGCGGTGGTGGTGCCGTCGCCGGCAAGGTCATTGGTCTTGGAGGCGACTTCGCGCACCATCTGCGCGCCCATGTTCTCGAACTTGTCCTCAAGCTCGATTTCCTTGGCGACGGTGACGCCATCCTTGGTAATGCGCGGCGCACCGAACGACTTTTCAATGACGACATTGCGCCCCTTGGGGCCGAGCGTCACCTTCACCGCATTGGCCAGGATATCGACGCCGCGCAGCATCTTCTCGCGCGCTTCGGTATGGAATTTTACCTCTTTGGCAGCCATTGGATCACTCCTCTATCTCTAGGCAGCATTCGTTGACTGGTGGATTTTCTAAGAAGCCGTCAGGCGGCCTTCTTCACTTGCGCGGTCTGTTCGATCACGCCCATCACGTCACTTTCCTTCATGATGAGCAGGTCCTCGCCATTGAGCTTGATCTCGGTGCCGGACCATTTGCCGAAAAGGATACGGTCACCCACCCTGACATCCAGCTCGGTCAGTTTGCCGCTGTCGTCGCGCGCGCCGGGACCGACGGCGATGACTTCGCCTTCCTGCGGTTTTTCCTTGGCGGTATCGGGAATGATGATGCCGCCGGAGGTCTTTTCCTCGGCCTCGATGCGGCGGACCAGGATACGGTCATGCAATGGACGGAACGCCATGTCGTTCTCCTCTTGGGACAAACAGGTTTTCAGCTTCCTCCACACCGGACCGGCAATTCGGGCCGATGCGGAATGCGGCGACCCTTTGTCAGGCATCGCGCGCGCATATCGAGCTAGTTTTCCCTTTTTTCGGTTTCAAGAGGCCGCCAGAAAATTTTAGCACTCACGCCGGCGGAGTGCCAACTCCCTGTTATGGCGGTCTTATTCGCTCTGCGTCGGGAGCCGCCGCTTGAATTTACGCCTAGATCCGGCAAAATTATCCGAGCCGGTACCATCGCCGGCGCCGGAACCGCTCACCCTCTGAAGGAGTTGTTTCCCGGCGGCGCACATCGATGGGCCGAGAGACTTTTTCGCCGTTGCGGCCACCGCTGCCGCCGAAAGGAGACACGAATGATCGCAAGCGTCAGCAAGGGGTTCCGCCTCCAGATGGAAGGCTATGGCCTGACCACCGCACAAATCCATTACCGTCTGCCTGACCATCGGAGCCTGCTGCAGCTTTATGTCTGGCAGGACTACGACCTGGCGCCGGAGTTCCCCGAACTCAAGGGCTTTCTCTCCTATTGGGAGCGCGAATTGGACGGGCCGCTTCACTCCGTCCACATCGCCCACCACCGGCTCATCACCCCATCGGAATGGCGGGCGGTCGACGGTGTCATCACGGTCCAGTAAGGGCGGCCTCGTCGCGCGGTGCTGACCTCACCAGAAGCCGGCCAGCGAGCTCAGCATCGCCTTCGCACCCGCCGTCTGCGAGCAAGCTTCAGATACGATGATTGACCAGCGCGACGCCGAGCCCGACAAGGATCGAGCCGCGGGTTCCCGGCACCAGCCACCCGGCGCCGCTTGCCGGGGACCGCGCAAGCGGCGCCGAGGCGATGCCGGCCGCCGCCAAGTCCGTCATCGAGAACCAGCGGATCAGCGTTTGTCGATGAGATCGCGATGCGCCACGGCCGCCATGGCCGCCCTCACAGCGCCAAACTCCCCTGCTCCGCCCCCTCGGCATTGGGATCGCCGGGCGCCGTTGCCCAGGCGAGTTCGACCAGCGTTACGGTGCGCTTCCCCGTGCCGTCGACCTGGCAGACGATGAGGCCCTGCTCCTCGATATAGGTGAGCAGCCGCCGGGCGCGGCGCATGGAATGCGAGCCGTAGGCGCGGGCGATCGCGCCATCGCTCGGGCACGGCCAGCCCTCCTTCGCCGCGCGCGCGATCATCATGAACACGCCTTGCATGTCCTCCGGCAGCAGCGAAGCGCGCACCGAGACGTCGCGCCACACATCGTCCTCGCTGGCTTCGGCCCCCAGTCCGGCACGGGCGCGCGTCAACATGCGCCGGAAGGTGGGCAGGTCAGGCACGACCGAGGCGAGGCCCTCGATGCGGCAGCGCACGACAAACTCCTGGTAGAGCACCCCGATCACGCGGAAGCCCGCGTCAGGTTGTGCAAGAATGGCGCGCAGCACGCGGTCCACCCGCTCGCGCCGCTCCGCCAGATCCTCGGCGCTGACTTGCGGCTCCGCCGGTTCGGGGCGGATTTCCAGCGCAGCCGACTTCGCCGCCATCAACTGGTCGAGCAGGTCCGGCGACGCCACCCGGCGCGGCGCGCGCATCGTCTCGGGCGGCGGGGCGGCCAGGATGATGGCGCGGGCATCCTCGAGCGCCGCCTCCGGCAGCGGCATCAGCTTGGGCGTGCCGTTGCGCGGGCTGGTGTCGGTCGGGCCGATGCGCAGGCCGAGCGGCCGGCGCGACAGTGCCGGCCCCAGCGCCATGAACTGGCCGCGCTCCAGATCGCGGAAGGCCTCCGCCTGCCGCCGCTCCATGCCTAGGAGATCGGCCGCGCGCGCCATGTCGATATCGAGGAAGGTGCGGCCCATCAGGAAATTGGAGGCTTCCGCCGCGACGTTCTTGGCGAGCTTGGCCAGCCGCTGCGTGGCGATGATGCCGGCAAGCCCGCGCTTGCGGCCCCGGCACATCAGGTTGGTCATAGCGCCGAGCGAAAGCTTGCGCGCCTCGTCCGACACCTCGCCGGCCACCGCCGGCGCGAAAAGCTGAGCTTCGTCGACCACCACCAGCATCGGGTACCAGTGGTCGCGCGCGACCTCGAACAGCCCGCCGAGAAAAGCGGCGGCGCGCCGCATCTGGTTCTCGGCATCGAGGCCTTCGAGGTTGAGCACGGTCGAGACCCGGTGGATGCGCGCCCGCTCGCCGGCCGCCTGCAAGCCGCGCTCGGTATGCTCCTCGGCATCGATCACCAGATGGCCGTAGCGTTCGCCCAGGGATACGAAGTCGCCTTCCGGATCAATGATGGTCTGCTGCACCCAAGGCGCGCTCTGTTCCAAGAGGCGCCGCAAGAGGTGCGACTTGCCGGACCCCGAATTGCCCTGCACCAGAAGGCGGGTCGCCAGCAACTCCTCGAGATCGAGTTTCGCCGGCGCGCCCGCTGTCGTGTGTCCCATCTCGATCGCAACGGTCATGCCAGACTCATCAGCTCCTTCGCGGACGGGCTTAGCAATCCGATCGCGGCCCGTCGAGCGTGGCATGGCCGGCGATTCGCGTTGCGCACAGCCGAGACAATGACGATCTGGCCGCGATGGACGGCCGCAATCCGGCGGGCCTGCCGGATTGCGGCCCTGACCTGTGGATAGTAACCACCTGTTCACCATGGGCCGGCGTTTCGATTGCGGCGGCCGGCCATCCGCTTAGCCTGGCCTCTGCATCGCCCCCCAAAGCGATGCACCCCAACGCCCCCAAATGGCGGCCGGCGTTTTCAAGTTTCTCTCCAAACGTATACGCCGGTCGCCACCCCTTTCGACTACAGCCTCGGCGCCTCATGCGGCTCGACCTGTCCTGGGACTGGCGGCAATCGCGGCGCGTCCAGACCCTCGAAGGGATCACGCCAGGCGTCGATCGCTTCAAGCCGCCGATACCAGCGATCGACCAGTCGATAGTCGCCGAGCGGCAGGCCCGCGACATCGTTGAAAGGCAGGAAGGTCGCCATGCGGAAGTCGGCATAAGAAACTTCGTCTCCGACCAGCCATTGCCGGCCCGCAAGCGCGGTCTCCAGGATCGCCGCCGTTGTGTGAAACAGTTTCAGCCCATCCTCGACCAGTTGGTGATCGATCGGCCCGATGTGATAACGCTGCTTGGTGCCGCGCTCGAAATGCACCATGTCGCAGGCCCGCATGAAATTCTCCTTGCCCCAACTCAGCCAGCGGATCATCTCGGGCTCATCGTCGCCGCTGCGCCAGAAATCGGACCCCATGTCGCGCGACAACCGGCAGGCTATGGCGTCGGCCTCCCACAGGCTTCCGCCGGGCCAGGCCAGTATGGGCAGGGAAAGGTTGGGATTGAGCGGCCGAAATCGCTCCGCTTGCCCCGGCGCGAACGGCGACGCGAATTCGAAGGTCACCCTCGCCCCGAGATGACGCGCCACCGCGACCCCCAGGCGCGGATTGGGGTTGCGGCTGAAGTACAGTTTTGTTTCCACCCCAGCCGGCATCGGCTCGACTTCGTCACTCATGAATGCCTCTCCTTGTCTCGGCGACCGTCGCCAGATCAAGGACGGATGCGGCTGGTGCAATCCGACAAATCATCCACTCCCCGTGCGCCGGGCGGAACGAGCAGCCTATCGAAACAGGATGGGTTGCGCAAAGTTTGGGTTGACCGTCTCCGACGACGAGGCGACACTTCATCCCACAGCAAGGCAGGAGGAAATACGATGGACGAGCCCGACCGCTGGCGCCACATGTCGAGCGCGCCAAAAGACGGCAGCCGGATCCTCGTGACGGTCCGCCCATCCGAGCAGGGGCCGGCGGAAGTCGACCTCGCCTACTGGTCACGCGCCGATCAGTTCGGTGACGAGGGCTGGCGCGCCTCCGATTCCTCGCCCGGCCGCGTCGTCGAATATGCCGAGCCGGAGCTGAAGTGCTGGATGCCGATGCCCTCGGCCAATCTCAGCCGGGGCGCCTCGATGCCGGCGCCGTGGGAAGGCGACGACGCGCAACAGCTGGACGGCTCGGGGATTTAGCGCGCCGACCGCTTCGTCCTGTCAGAACAGAAACGCCGCCGTCACCGGATTCGGACCGTTACGGCCGTCAGCCGAATCCATGCCGGCGATCATCTCCAGGTCCTGTGCGTCCAGTTCGAAATCGAAGACATCGAAGTTGGCCGCGATGCGGTCCTGGCGCACCGACTTCGGGATGACGATCAGCCCTTGCTGGAGATGCCAGCGGATCATTGTCTGCGCGGTGGACTTGCCGTGTTTGCGGGCAATGCCTGATATGGTCGGGTCGCTCAGCAACCGGCCGCTGCCCAGCGGACTCCAGCTTTCCGTATGGATGTCGTGCCGGGCGTGAAATTCCCTCAGATCGCGCTGCTGGAAGCGCGGGTGCAGCTCGATCTGGTTGACGACGGGCGTCACGCCCGTCTCGCCGATGATGCGCTCCAGATGATCCCTGTTGAAATTCGAAACGCCGATCGACTTGATGCGGCCGGCCTGCTGCAGCTCGACGAGCGTCTTCCACGCCTCGACATATTTGTCCTGGCTGGGCACCGGCCAATGGATCAGGAACAGGTCGAGCTGCTCGACGCCGAGCTTCTTCATCGTGTCGTCGAAGGCCCGAAGCGCCGCATCGCGCTGGTGCGCGCCGTTGCGCAGCTTCGAGGTGATGAACAGCTCTGCCGCCGGCACGCCGGCGGCGCGGATCGCCTCGCCGACCCCTTCCTCGTTCCGGTAGCCCTCGGCGGTGTCGATCAGCCGGTAACCGGCCTGGATCGCCCAGCCCACCACCTGCGCCGTGATGTCGTGATCGACCTGCCAGACGCCAAGGCCAAGCTGGGGAATGGCGGTGCCGTCGTTCAACGTGATCTGTTCGGGCATGGGAGAATCCTTTTGTGGGGGATGGTCCAGCCTATCTAGGTTTGGCATCGCACAACGGCCAGTCGATTGGGGAAAATTCGCGGACCCTTATTTCGGCCGGCGCACCGCCCTCACCACGCCGGCGTTTCCGCTGCCGCAGAACAGTCGGTCGGCGCCATCGGATTCCAGCCCCGAGACGCCCATGCCGGCAGGCATGTCGAGCTTCTCCAGAACCTTGCCCGTCCGCGGGTCGACGCGGCGCAGATCGCTTTCGTCGCCCTCCCAGGTGGCGTGCCACAATTCCCCGTCGACCCAGGTCACCCCGGTGACGAACCGGTTGGATTCGATGGTGCGCAGGATCGCGCCGGTCTCGGGGTCGATCTGGTGGATCTTGCGCTCCCGGTGCTGGCCGACCCATAGCGTGCCTTCGGCCCAGGTCAGCCCGGAATCGCCGCCATTGCCGGGGGCTGGAATGGTGGAAAGCACCTCGCCCGTGTCGGGATCGATCTTCTGGATGCGGTCCTTGGCGAGTTGGAAGAAATGCCGGCCGTCATAGGCGGTGCCGGCATGTGCCGCGACATCGATCGAGCGCAAGGCCTGCCCACTCTCCGGATCGAAGGCGTTCAGCCTGTCGCCCGAGGCGAACCAGACATTCTTGCCGTCAAAGCTTACCCCGGCCACCGTATTGGCACCGGGAAAAGGCCCGTATTCCCTCAAGATTTCGGCTGCCGAATGTTTCATGTCCTTGTCCCTCGATGGTGGTCGTCGTCACTTTCTAGCCATTGGGAAGCGGCGCGGGGAGTAACAAGGTGGTCGTGAAACCCGCCACCGGCGGCGTCATCCAGCGGCGCGCCCGGCCATGGCCGAAGGATTGTACCTTGCCGGCCTCGGCAAGCGGCTCAAGCGCCCGCTGCACGCTGCGCTGGCCGGTTCCAAGTGCCAGCGCCAAGGCCGAGCTCGACCAGGCCTCGCCGTCGGCCAGCAAGGCAAGCACGGCCGCGTGCCGTTCCTCGATCGGCCGCGCCAGCACCACCACTGCATGGGCCTGGCGCGGCACCAGCGTGAAGCCATGCCTGGTGGCGCTGATGCCGGCCAATGCGCGAAACTCGGCACGCAGCCGCCCGATCTCGACGCGCAGGCGCGCGCGATGCGATTCATCGGCATGCTTGCCGCCGAAAGCCCGCGCCACGAGTTCCCCCCGCGACACATCACCGGGCCAGGCTTCGGCGAGCGTCCGCGCCAAGGCGAACAGCACAGGCCGGCTCGCCAGCGAAACCGTGGTCCGCCCAACGCGCACGGCGTAGCGGAAAGCATCGACGACCAGCGCCGGCGATCCCTGCAATGCCTCGACCTGTTCGAGCAGCAGCGGCTGCTCCCTGCCCTGCGCGATCAGCCGCGCCGCGGGTGTCTCCAGTGCCAGCCACGCGCTGTCGACCTCCGCGATGAGGCCGGGAATGCCGGCCTTGCGAGCGGCATGGCGCGCCCACTCCAGCGCCGCACGCGCCGGCCTGGTCCGCAGGCGCCGCATGGCGATGCCGGCGACGGCGAGTTCGTGCGCGGCTCTTGCCGCCGGCGGCAGCGGCGCCGGGTCGAGCCCGGCCAGCACCTGCTCGGCCTCGTCGAGGCGGCCGATCAAGAGCAGGCGCCGTACCTTGAGGTGACCGGCATGCGCCGCGTTCAACCGGTCGCCATGCTTTTCCAGCGCCGTGCGGGCCGCGTCGAGCGCCTTGGCCGGCCAGCCCAAATCGCGCGAAACCAGCGCGATCTCGGCCTCGGCGACGACGCATCTGGCGCGCGCCACCGCCTCTTTCGGACTGAAGGCACGCGCGGCCCGCCGCAACAAGAGCTTGGCGCGATCGAAGTCGCCGAGCTGCGCCATGGCAATGCCGCGAAGCGCCAGCGCCGGCGCATCCTCGCGCAGGGCAACGCGGTCGAGCGCGCCGAGCGGATCGCCGGCCGCCAGCGCCAGCGCTGCCGCGGTGATCAGCGAGTCCAATCCCGTCACACTTGTAACTCCCACCTCGGCGCAGCGCCGCCTAACTTACGTCAGTACCGTCAACCAGCAAGACGTGCCGGCAATGACGGCAGCAAGGGAGAACCAGAAATGCCTGCCTCCACCGACCTCGACCTCGACGCGGCCAATGATACGGCCAAGCACGCCACACGCCACCCCTGCTGCGCCGGGCCGGATCTTTCGGATTTCGCCGCGCCTGCGGCTCCCCCACACGCCCAGGCAACACCACATCGCAACGACGCCACGACTGGCAAAGGAGAAGACCAATGACCATGACCATGACCATGAACACCCCACCGATCGTCTCACAGCAGGATTGGAACGCCGCGCACGAAAAGATGCTGGTGAAGGAGAAGGCGACGATGCGCGCCAGGGACGCGCTGTCGGCCGAACGCCGGCGCATGCCGTGGACGGAAGTGGACAAGGCCTATGTCTTCGAGGGCCCTGACGGCAAGGTGAGCCTGCTCGACCTGTTCGAAGGCCGCCGCCAGCTCATCGTCTACCGCGCCTTCTTCGAGCCCGGCGTCTATGGCTGGCCCGATCATGCCTGCCGCGGCTGCTCGCTCGGCGCCGACCAGGTCGGCCACCTCGCCCATCTCAACGCCCGCGACACCACCCTCGCCTACGCCTCTCGCGCCCCGCAGGAAGACATCGAGCGGCTGAAGACACGGATGGGTTGGGAGATGCCCTGGTATACGATCACCGATAGCTTCGACAAGGACTTCGGCGTCGACGAATGGCACGGCCACAACGTGTTCATCCATGACGGGAACCGCATCTTCCGCACCTATTTCATCAACAACCGCGGCGACGAGGCTTTGGGCACCGTCTGGAGCTATCTCGACATCACGCCGCTCGGCCGCCAGGAGGTGTGGGAAGACTCGCCCGAAGGCTACCCGCAGACGCCACTCTACAGCTGGTGGAACTGGCACGACAATTACGATGCCGGGGCCGACAAGAAATGGGCCGAAGTGTCAGCTGCCGGCGAGGCCGCGTTCCGCGACAAGGGCAACCAGTAAGCTGGCGCAAGCCCGTCCAGCCTGGGTTCCTCTCCTCCGGCAGGGCCGAGGACCCAGGTCATGACGGGCCGCAACCATCAAGGGAATAAGATCATGAGCGATATCCATTCCGGCATCGGCAGCGTGACCGCCCCCCGTGGCATCGCCGACTGGCTATGCCTCGCCGCGGCGCCGACCTTTGCGGTGATGGCGCTGCTTTCCCGTCTTCACGGCGGCGACGGGACCATGCTGTGCATGGGCGCCTCGCCGCTGACCGGCTCGATCCTGACCGGCATGCCGGCCATGTATCTTCTGATGAGCGCTTTCCATCTGGCGCCGTGGCTGAGGGTGATGTCCCGCCGCTAGGCGCTGAGAAGGCATGGCTCTGCCCGACTCCGGCGTCCGACCTCATGTCGCGATGTCATTGACCGGCAGCAATGGCTTGGGAAGATCGCTCTCGCCGAGCCCGGCGCGCATCTCGATCTCGATGTCGCGGCAGATTTGCGAGATCGGCACGTCGTTGGCGTTGCCCTCGAAAGGGTTGGCGCTGCTCTCGCCGACCTGATCGAGGGACATGTAGGCCCAGCCCAGCAGCGTGCTGAACGGGATCGTCAGCCAGATGCCGATCGAGCCGAGCATTCCCCCCAGCTTGCCCATGTCGGCGAACACCGGAACCACGCCGAACGGCAGCAGCGTGCAGAAGATCATGACGAACATGGAACTGACGATGGCGTATTGCCGGGGATAGGGATTGTTCTTGATGCGGTCGCAGCGCGCCTGCTGGTCGTGGAAGTCGCGGATCAGCTTCGTCAGTTCGCCATGGATCTGCGGCGGGACCTTGGCGTCCTTGAACACTGCATTGACCTGGACGGACTGCAATTCGAGCAGGGCTATCGCCGGACGAGGCGATTTCAGGACATCCGCGGTCTGGTCGCCCAGCAGCGGGCGTAATTCGTCGGCGATCGAACCCTTGTCCTCCTGAATGTGGTAACGCCGTCGGTATTCGATATTGGCGGCCTTCCCCATGGATTCCCACGGCATCGGCCGCCGCAGCGCGTATCGCAGCGCCGTCATCCAGGCGATATGGCGGTAGATGAGCTGCCTGGCCGTCGGCGCATCGAGGAAATCCCGACAGAAATTCGACCATACGCGGCTGCTGGCCGTGATCTGCGTGAAGGCCTGCAGCGCCTCACCGCTGCGGGTGAACACCTGCGAGTTCTTGAAGCCGGCGACCAGCGACACCGTGGTGCCGAGCACCAGCACCACCGACCATGGCACGGAGAACCCGGCAATGCCCGGAAAGCGGTAGGCAGCCACGGCCAGCCCACTCACCACCACCATGTAGAGGACGCTGCGCCGTGACCACAGTGCGAAATCGATCACCTTGTAGGAACGGCCTACATACATTGAAATGCCCCTCAATCACGAACGGGCGGCAATCGGACCACCGGTAGCCTGACGCCTATCATATCGTTTGCACAGGGCGAAGAGCCGTCGACCGCGGTGTGCGCAGGACGCCGCCATGGGCACGGGATCTCGCCCGCGCCCGTGATCGTTCCCCCTATCTCAATTGCACTTCGGCTTGGCGAGTTGCAGGCGTCCGCCAGCTCCGCCCGGCGAGTGGTTGTGGAAGACCGTCTTGAAGGATTCCAGCAGCACCGGACTGCACCGCGGCAAGGCCTGGACTCCGATCGACGCCGGCGTGGGTTCGCCAATAAGCGCCTTCATCATGGCAAGCGCCTCGGCGACGCCCTTGTCATCGGGACGCCACGAGCCGATAGCCTTGAGCGGAACGCCCTTGGCGATCTCGTTTGCCGACCGCAGGCCGAGATCGACCGTGGTATCGGAATGTCGATGCCTTGCGCGCGCATCGAGGACAGCGTGTCGAGCGCCAGCTGGTCTCATGCCACCTTCTCGTAGCGGGCGCGGCTCAGGCTGACCAGGCAGGCGATGGCCGCGCAGACGCCGGCCAGGACCAGCGCGAGGCTGGGTGCGCCTGTCAGCGGCACGGTCGCGAAAATGATCGACATCGAAATGGCGCCAAGCGTTTGTCCCAACAGCCGTGCCGTGCCCTGCATGGCTCCCGCCGCACCGCTGCGCGCCTTGGGTGCGGAGAGAAGCAGGATGCGATTGTTCGGCGTCTGGAAAAGACCAAAACCCGTGCCCGCGACGACGGTTCCGACCAGGAAGGCAATCGCCCTTGGACCGGGCGGTGTCAGGCCCGCGATCAGAAGGCCGATCGCCAGCAACCCGCCGCCGGCGGCGCACAGCCACGCCGTCTTGAAACGATCGGCCAGCCGCCCCGAAATCGGAGCGATGATGATCGTCGCGATGGGCCATGGCATCATGTAGAGGCCCGCCTGGACCGGGCTCATGTGCAAGGTGTGCTGCAGGTAGAATGGCAGCGCGACGTAGCTGAGCATCTGCCCGGTGAAGCACGAGATCGAAGCGATGACGGCTACCCGGAAGGCTGGATCGGCCAAGAGGTCGGTCGGCACGATCGGTGCGGCACTCCTGCGTTCGAGAGACAACAAGATGACGAGGCACAGGACGGAACAACCGATCAGGATCGACCCGCTGACCGGCGCACCGGCGATGCGGTCGGCGCCCGTGAAGAACAGGATGAACATCAGTGTGTTGGCCAGCAATGCCACGAGGTTGAGGTGACGCTTCACGCCATCCAGATGCGCAAGCAACCCGCCAGACAACAGGACGATGATGCCGATCGGGATGTTGACGGCGAACAGCCACGGCCAGCTGGAAACGGAGAGGATCGCGCCGGCGACACCAGGGCCGGCGGCCGCGGAAATCGCGATCGTCATCGCGTTGAAGCCGATGACGGTTCCGAGCAGCCGCTGCGGCACCGAAACGCGCAGGTTCATCGGCCCGGTCGCCATGATGGCGCCCGCCCCCAGTCCCTGGATGGACCGGGCAGCCACAAGAACAGGCAGGCTGCCGGCGAAGGCGCAGGCGGCCGAAGCCACCGTGAACAGCGCGACACCCAGAAGAAAGACACGCCGGGGGCCGTGGATCTCGCCCAGGGCGCCGCAAGGCAAAAGAGCCACAAGGACCGCAAGCTGGTAGCTCGACACCACCCAAACGGTGCTGCTGGCACTGGCATTGAGCGAGGCCGCGATGGATGGCAGCGCGACATTGGCGATGGCGCCGTCCAGCACGACGAGCACCAGCGTCATCAGCAGGACGGCGATGGCCAGGTAGCGGCGTGGCGACGGCAGGCCGTCATGGGCGGGATTGATCGTTGCGGCTATGGACATCGCAGGCTCCGCTTCGTTGGTGTCGCCGCATCGATACCGCTCACCCCATGATTGCACCAGACGCAACGGAGTAAATTGACAGTTGCGTCAAACGCCTCATCTCGTTAGGCTCTCTCATGCTCAATCTCGACCTGAACCTTCTGGTGGCGCTTGACGCCTTGCTGCGGGAGCGCAGCGTCTCGGGCGCCGCCAAGAAACTTGGCCTCAGCACGTCCGCGATGAGCCGCACACTGTCGAGATTGCGGTTGGCGCTGAGCGATCCCATCCTGGTTTCGGCGGGACGCGCCATGGTGGCGACGCCTCATGCCGAAGCGATTGCCGAACAGGTGCACACGCTGACGTCGGCGGTCCGGTCCGTGCTCAGCCCCTCGCCGGAGATCGACATCAGCCAGGTGCGGCGCGATTTCACCATCCGGGCCAATGAAGCCTTCGTGCTGCTCTACGCCGCGCGTCTCCATGCCCTTGTCACCAGTGCCGCGCCCGGCATAAGGCTGCGCTTCGCGCCCCGGCCGGACAAGCGCATCGAACTGCTGAGAGAAGCCACGATCGACCTCGATATTGGCGTGCTTTCGGGTGATGGTGCCGAATTGCGCGGTCAGGCGTTGTTCGAGGACCGTTTTGTCGGCGTGGCGAGAACGGGGCATCCGCTTCTGGAGACCGAAATAACCGCTGAGCGTTACGCCGCGTGCCGGCACGTGGTCTCATCCCGGCGAGGCCATTTCATCGAACCGATCGATGAAGCACTCGCCGAACTCGGCCTTTCGCGAAAGGTCGATCTGGTGGTGCCTAGCTATCCGGCGGTCGTCGCGGTCGCGGCCGCATCCGATCTCGTTGGACTGGTGCCGCGCTCGTACCATCTGGGTGCGACAGGCCGTACCCAGATGTTTGATCTGCCGGTGGCAAGCCCAGGCTTTACCATCACCCAGGCATGGCACCCCCGCATGGATGCCGATCCCGTGCATCGCTGGCTGCGATCGTTGATCTTCAAGGAGTTTCCGGGCGCGGTTCGCCGGCTCGAGCAGCCGGCGAAGGCAGGGAGTCTGGTGGCGGATCGACAGCGGACCGACTGATCCTGTTCCCGGACCGGGAGCAGTTGCCGAGCTGCCATGCCGGAGCTAAATTCAGCCGCCCCCAAACACGATCGTCACGATCATCGTTTGCCTCATGCCGGGGCAAGCGGCGTTCGCCCTCTCATCCAGCCTTCCTCGCCCCGAACCGCAACCCGTCCATCAGGAGCTTGACCAGGCGGCGCGAGCGGTCGCGCCATTCGGGCGTGTCGGGCGCCGAGTAGATGCCGCCGAGCGCATGCAGCACGTCGGAGGCATCGACATCGCCGCGGATGGTGCCGTCGGCCACCGCCGCCTCGACCAGTTGCCGCAGCGCCTGCGACACCCGTCCCGACGTGTCGGAAAACAGCGTCGAATTGGTGGTGAACAGGATGCGCAGGCTGGTCGCCAGGCCGCGCTTGGTGGCGGTGTAGTCGACGAAGCGGCGCATCCATTCTTCCAGCGCCACATCGGAGGGATATCTTGCAGCGAGCTCGCCGGCCGCCGCGCACAACCCCTCCGCTTCGCGGCGGTAGACCACCTCGACCAGATGCTCGCGTGTCGGAAAATGCCGGTAGAGCGTGCCGATGCCGACGCCGGCGCGCCGAGCGATCTCCTCCAGCGAGCCGTCGATGCCGCGCTCGGCAAAGACCGCAGCCGCCACCTCGACCAGCCGGTCGCGATTGCGCCGTGCATCGGCACGCAACGGCTTGTCGGCGGCGGCGGTTTTTTGGTCAGCAGTTGCAATGGGCTCAAAAGCCAATTTTTTCTCCACCAGGGATATGGGGGCTTGAACCACGCCTGGCCAGCCCCCACGTAAATAAACGGAGGCACCTCCGCTTTTAGTGGAGAACCCTCATCATATAATCAGGGGAACCGGTATGTCACGTCTTTCGAAGCCGCAACCCGCCACTTTCCCAACCCGCAGGAGATTGGCCGTCGCCTGACCTTGCCCTTCCCCGCCCCTACCCCCACTTCATTCCCCTCAGCGTCAAGCAACTGGAGCCAGACGCCCATGACCAGCCTTCCCATCTCGCTTACCGTCAACGGACATCGACACGAACTGGAGGTCGACCCACGCGTCACCTTGCTTGACCTGCTGCGCGAGCGGCTTGAGTTCACCGGCACGAAGAAGGGCTGCGACCGCGGCCAGTGTGGCGCCTGCACGGTGCTGGTCGACGGCAAGCGCATAAACTCCTGCCTGGCGCTGGCGGTCAGCCATGACGGCGCCGAAGTGCTGACCATCGAAGGTATCGCTCACGGTGAAGAACTGCACCCTGTGCAGGCCGCCTTCATCGCCCATGACGGTTTCCAGTGCGGTTTCTGCACGCCCGGCCAGATCATGAGCACGCTCGGCCTGATCGCCGAAGGACAGGCTGGCGACGATCCCGAGCGCATCCGCGAGGGGCTGAGCGGCAACATCTGCCGCTGCGCGGCCTATGGCGGCATCGTCGAGGCCGTCCTGGAAGCCCAAAAAAACATGGAAGCCTGGAAAAACATGGCAGACACCGCCGCCACCGAGGCACGCAGGAGGACCGCGGCATGAGAGACTTCGATTTTATCAGGCCGGCCACCGTCTCCGACGCCATAGCGGCGGCGGCCGAACCGGGTTCGGCCTATCTCGCCGGCGGCACCAATCTGCTCGATCTGATGAAGGGCGGCATCACCAGCCCCGAACGGATCGTCGACATTACCCGCCTGCCGGAACTCAATCGCATCGAAACGCTCGATGATGGCGGCCTGCGCATCGGCGCGCTGGTCCGCAATGCCGATCTCGCACATGATCCGGCCTTCGCCAGAGCCTATCCGGCGGTGGCCGAAGCGCTGCTTTCGGGCGCCTCTGCGCAGCTTCGCAACGCCGCCACTGTCGGCGGCAATCTGTTGCAGCGCACGCGGTGCAGTTACTTCTACGACACCGCCAGCGCCTGCAACAGGCGCGAACCCGGTTCCGGCTGCTCGGCGCTTGGCGGCGAGAACCGCCTGCATGCGGTGCTTGGCTGGAGCGACGCCTGCATCGCCACCCATCCCTCCGATTTCTGTGTGCCGCTGGTGGCGCTGGACGCCGTCGTCGAGATCGAGGGCAAGGGAGGCCGGCGCCACGTGACCTTGGAGGAATTTCACCGGCTTCCAGGCGACACGCCGCAGCGCGAAACCGTGCTGCAGCCAGGCGACCTGATCGTTGCGGTGCGCCTGCCGGCGGAAGCAGCGTCCTTCGCCGCCCACGCCCGCTACCTGAAGCTACGCGAACGCACCTCCTACGCCTTCGCCGTCGTTTCGGCTGCCGCGGCCCTGACGGTCGCCGACGGCAAGATCCGCGCCGCGCGGCTGGCGCTCGGCGGTGTCGCGGCCAAGCCATGGCGGGCGCGCTCGGCGGAAGCGGTGCTGCTCGGCGCCGATGCCAATGAAGCGAGCTTCGTTCGGGCCGCGGATGCGGCTCTGGTCGACGCCAGCCCCTCCGGCGACAATGCGTTCAAGATCGAGCTTGCCCGCCGCATTGTCGTCAGGGCGCTGATGTCCGCACAGGCGGGAACGCCCGCTCTGATGCCCGCTTTGCCTGCTTCCCCTTTTTCCTCCCTTCCCGGAGTGCGTCATGACGCTTGAACTCGGCCTCAACCAACAGCCTGCCCATGCGCGCCAGGGCTCCAGCATCGGCCAGCCGCTGACGCGTCGCGACGGATTTTTGAAAGTCACCGGGACCGCGCGCTTTGCCGCCGACAACAATCCGCCCGGCATGCTCTATGCCGTGCTTGCCGTCTCCAGTATAGCGCGCGGCCGGGTTGTCTCGCTGGATGTCGAGGCGGCCAAGGCGCATGCCGGCGTGGTCGAGGTGATGACGCCACTGAACCGGCCGGCGCTCGCCGTCGATCCGGATGCCAAGGACCATCCCTTCATGTTCCGGCTCGACCTGCTGCAGAACGATGGGGTTCGCTACCCCAACCAGAGCATTGCCGTGGTAATCGCGCGGACGCTGGAAGCGGCGACCGAAGGGGCGGCACTGTTGTCGCCTCGCTATGAGGAGTTGCCGGCGCGCGTTGGTCTGGACGGCGCCAAAAGCTTCGTGCCGCGCGGCGTCGGCGTCGGCAATCCGGCTGTGCAGGAGAAGGGCGATGTCGAGGCCGGCCTCAAATCGGCAAGGACGCGGATCGAGGCGACCTACGAGACGCCGGCCCAGTACCACAACGCCATGGAGCCCCACGCGATCGTCGCTGCCTGGGATGGCGACCGGCTGTCGATCGACACGCCGAGCCAGGGCCTGGCCATGGCGCAGGGCCGCATCGCCGGCCTGTTCGGCATCGCGCCGCAAAACGTCCATATCCGCAGCCCTTTCCTGGGCGGCGGCTTCGGCTCCAAGGGCATGATTTCCGGACCGCAAGTGCTCGGCATCCTGGCGGCGCGTCTCGTCGGCCGCCCGGTCAAGCTGGTGCTCCGGCGCGAGCAGATGTACGGCCCGGTCGGTCACCGCGCCCCGACCCGCCAGACATTGCGCATGGGCATGGATGGCGAAGGGCTGCTGACCGCGATCTCCCATCACGCCAGGACCACGTCGAGCACGTTCGACGATTTCTTCGAACCGGCGGCGGACGCCTCGCACACGCTCTATGCCAGTCCGGCCATCGCCACCTCGCACGATGCCGTGCGGCTCGACACCGGCACGCCGCTGTTCATGCGGGCACCAGGCGAGGCCACCGGATCGATCGCGCTTGAGAGCGCCATCGACGAGGCGGCCCATGCCTGCGGCATGGACCCGCTGGAATTCCGGCTCAGGAATTACGCCGAGGTCGAACCGATGACCGGCAAGCCGTTCTCCTCCAAGGCGCTGCGCGAATGTTACGAACAGGCCGCCGAGGCGTTCGGCTGGGCGAGTCGCCCGCTGCAGCCGCGGCGGATGCGCGACGCCGACGGTTTCCTCACCGGCTGGGGCATGGGCACGGCGACGTTCCCGGCACTCATGTTCCAGGCGGAGGCACGCGCGGTGCTGAGGGCCGACGGCACCGGCTTGATGGAGACCGGCGCCCAGGACATGGGCCAAGGCGCCTGGACGGCTTTTGCCCAGATTGCAGCAGACGGGCTGGGGCTCGACATCGACCAGGTCGATTTCAGGGCCGGCAGTTCCGACCTGCCCAATGCGGGTATCGCCGGCGGTTCGGGTCACACGGCGACGGCCGGCATGGCCATCCACAATGCGGGTGCGGCCGTCATCGCCAACCTTGCCGATCTCGCCACCGGCGACGAAGCCTCGCCGCTGTTCGGCGCCGGCAATGAAGGCGTTGTTGCACGCGGCGGACGCCTTTACCGGCGCGATGACGAAAGCCGCGGCGAAAGCTATGTCGAGATCCTCGTCCGCGCGGGCCTGACCGAAATCGAGGGCCGGGGCAAAGGCGCTCCGGACCCGGCCTCCCAGGAGACTTACGCCAAGCACGCGCATGGGGCCGTCTTCGCCGAGGTGAAGGTCGACCCGGATCTCGGCCAGATCCGCGTCACCCGGCTGGTCGGCGCATTCGCCGCCGGACGGGTCATCAATCCGCGGCTGGTGCGCAGCCAGTATTATGGCGGGATGATCTGGGGCGTTTCCTTCGCGCTGCATGAGGAAGCCGTCACCGACCGGCGTTCCGGCCGCATCCAGAATGCCAACCTGGCGGACTATCATGTCCCGGTGAATGCCGACGTGCCCTCGGTCGAGGCGCTGCTGGTTCACGAGGACGACCCTTACGTGAACGCCCTCGGTATCAAGGGCGTTGGCGAAATCGGCATCACCGGGACTGCCGGCGCCGTCGCCAATGCGGTCTGGCACGCGACCGGCGTGCGCCCGCGGCGCTTTCCGATCCGGATCGAGGACCTGATGGGATGACGAGCGGTCCGCCTGAAACGACAGGCCTGCGCCAGAGCATGATGCCGAAAAGTGGGAACCGGTTTTCGGACGACATCATGCTCTATCTATTTTGATTTAGAGGCGGATTCAGATTTCAGGTCGAACGGACCTGAAATCATCCGGCTCTAGGGCAGGCAAGCGGTCGGTTGGAGCGCCCTGCCCCAGTTTCAATTCATTCCCCCAGCGTCAAGCAACTGGAGCCAGACGCCCATGACGAGCAAGACCACGATTCCCGTCCATCTCGATATCAACGGCCAGCATCACACGCTGGAACTCGAGCCGCGTGTCACGCTGCTCGACGCCTTGCGTGACAGGCTCGGCCTGACCGGCACCAAGAAGGGCTGCGACCACGGCCAGTGCGGCGCCTGCACCGTCCATGTCGACGGCGAGCGCGTGCTGGCCTGCCTGACGCTGGCCGCACAGGCCGAGGGCCGCGCCATCACCACCATAGAGGGGCTTGCACGGGAGGGCGAACTGCATCCCGTGCAGGCTGCTTTCCTCGAGCAGGACGCCTTCCAGTGCGGCTACTGCACGCCAGGCCAGATCATGTCGGCAGTGGCCTGCATCCGCGAGGGCCATGCCGGCTCGGACGAGGAAATCCGCGAATACATGGCCGGCAATCTCTGCCGCTGCGGCGCCTATCCACACATTGTCGCCGCCGTGCGCCAGGCGGCGCTGGAGGCCGCGTCATGAGGGATTTTTCCTATTTTCGCGCCACCTCGGCTGATGCCGCCCGCCAGGCGGCCGCGCTGCCCGGCGCCATGCTTCTGGCCGGCGGCACCACGCTGATCGACCTCGCCAAATGCGGTGTCGCCGAGCCCGACACGCTGGTCGATATCACCCATCTCAAGGGGTTCGACCAGATCGAGATCGACGAGCGCGGCGCCGTCATCGGCGCGCTCGCCAGGATGGGCCATGTCGCCGACCATGACGACATCAAGAGCCGCTTCCCCGCCATCTCCGAAGCGCTCTGGCAGGCAGCCTCGGCGCAGATCCGCAACATGGCGACGATCGGCGGCAATCTGATGCAGCGCACGCGCTGCCCCTATTTCCGCGATCCCTCGAACTTTGCCGCCTGCAACAAGCGCGAACCAGGCAGCGGCTGTTCGGCGATCGGCGGCGTTACCAGGGGCCATGCCGTGCTTGGCACCAGCGAGGCTTGCATCGCCATGTATCCCGGCGACCTCGCCACCGCGCTCGTCGCCTTCGACGCAACGGTCCATCTCGGCGAACGGCGCGTGCCGGTGGAGGACTTTTTCCTGCTGCCAGGCACGACGCCCGACAGGGAACACGCGATCGGACCGGGCGAGATGATCACCGCCTCGAAATCCCTTCTTCCGCCGTCGCCCGCCGTTCGACCTATCTGAAGATCCGCGACCGGCAGTCCTATGAGTTCGCCGCGGCCAGTGCCGCTGTCGGGCTCGAACTGGAGGCCGACGGGCGCACCATCCGCGACCTGCGCGTGGCGCTCGGTGGCGTCGCGACCAAACCCTGGCGGGCGCGAGCCGTGGAAGCCGCGCTGAAAGGCAAGGTGCTGGAGCCGGACGCTGTTCGCACGGCCAGCCTGCTCGCCGTCGAAGGCGCCGTCGACCACGGCGCCAACCGCTACAAGATCGAACTCGCGCCGCGCGTCGTCGCACGCGCCATCCTCAAATTGGGAGAAGCGGCATGACCGTTCACATCGCAAGCACTGTTTACGTCGGAAGACATGGCGACGCGTCCGACGGCGCGCAGGTGGAGGCCGTCGGCGGCCGGCTGTCGCGCGTCGACGGCCCGGCCAAGATCACGGGTGCGGCGAAATACGCCGTCGAGCAGCAGCTCGAAGGGCTCGCCTATGCCGTGCTGGTCGAAAGCACCATCGCATCCGGCAAGGTGCGCGCCATCGAGACGGCGGAGGCCGAGACTGCGCCGGGCGTCCTCAAGGTGTTGACACCAGACACGATCATCAGCCTGAAAACCGCCTCGGACTGGTTCGGCACGCCACCGCCGGACAAACCCTATTGTCCGCTGGCGCGCGACGTCACCTTCTCGGGCCAGCACGTCGCCGCCGTCATCGCCGAGACCTTCGAGCAGGCCGTGGCCGCCGCGACGATGGTCAAGGTCAGCTATGATGAGGCTTCGGCCATCGTCGACCTCAGCGACGGCAAGGCCGGCGACGGCATCCCGGTCGACGCCATGACCAAGGAATGGGGCGACGCGGCCGCCGCCTTCGCCTCCGCCCCGGTGCGCATCTGCGCCGCTTACAACACACCGCGCGAATACCAGGCGCCGATGGAACCGCATGGCCTGATCGCTCGCTGGGAGGGTGACCATCTCACCGTGTGGGAGCCGAGCCAATGGCTGGACGGCATGGCGCGCACCTATGCCGAATGGTTCGGCGTGCCGTTCGAGAATGTGCGGCTGGTGTCGCCCTATGTCGGCGGCGGCTTCGGCTCCAAGGCGCTGGCGCTCAGCCATGGCGCGATCGCCGCAAGTGCCGCGAAAATGCTCGGCCGGCCAGTGCGGCTGGTCATGACGCGGCCGCAGACCTTCACCGGCTATGGCGGCCGCGCCGCGACGCGGCAGACGGTGACGATCGGCGCCGACCATGACGGAAGAATCCAGTCGATCGTGCATCGCGGCGTCAACGAAACCTCCATCGACGGCATGTGGGTCGAGCCGCTGGGCTCGGTCACCTCGATCATGTACGCGACGCCGAACTTCTCCTCGAAACAGAATGTCGTGCGGGTGAATTCGGTGGTGCCGGGCGCCATGCGCGCACCGGGTGAAAACCCGTCGGCCTTCGGCATCGAAAGCGCCATCGACGAGCTCGCCTACGAGGTCGGCATCGATCCGCTGGAAATCCGGCTGCGCAACTACGCCGAACAAGATCCGCATGCGAACAAAGCCTGGTCGACCAGGCAGCTGCGCGAGGCTTTCGCAGCGGGTGCCGAACGCTTCGGCTGGGCCAGGCGCACGCCTGAGCCACGCTCGATGCGCGACGGCAACCATCTGGTCGGCTGGGGCGTGGCCGCCGGCACCTATCCGGTGCGGCGCGCCTATGGCGAGGCGATCGTGCGCATCCTGGCCGACGGCTCGGTCGAGGTCGAAAGCTCCTCCATCGACATGGGCCAGGGCACCTACACCATCCTGGCGCAGACGGCCGCCGAAACGGTCGGCGTTGCGGCCGACGACGTGGTGGTGAAGCTCGGCGATTCGCGCTTCCCCCGCGCCGGCGTCGCCGGCGGCTCGCGGCTGGCCGGCGTGATGACGGGCGCCGTCCACAAGGCCGCGACCTCGGCGCTCGACCAGCTGGTCGGCCTGGCGATCAGCGATCCGCGCTCGCCCTTCCATGCGCTGCAGGCCAACACGCTGGTCGTCGTCAATGGCCGCATCACCGCGCCGCGGGGCGACGGCCCCGACGTCTCGATCGCCGAACTGCTCAAAAGCGTCGGCCGCGACCGCATCGAGGCGACGGGCGACACCATGCCGGCCAATTCGAGCGTCGAGGATCGCTACAAGAACTACACCACCATCGCCATGGCGCTGCCACACACGGAGGGTGACTATTCGCGCCATTCCTGGTGCGCGCATTTCGTCGAGGTGCGCGTCGACGAGGATTTCGGCACGGTGCGTGTGTCGCGCGTCGTGTCGGCGCTGGATTCGGGCCGCCTCTACAATCCGAAACTCGCCGAGAGCCAGTGGAAGGGCGGCATCATCATGGGCATCGGCCAGGCGCTGCTCGAAGAAGGCATCGTCGATCGCCGCCACGGCCGCATCGTCAACAACAACCTCGCCGACTATCTCATCCCGACCAATGCCGACATCCCCGACATCGAGGTGATCTCGGTGGGGATTCCCGACCCGCACTCCTCGGTGCTCGGCGGCAAGGGCGTCGGCGAGCTGGCGATCGTCGGCATGGCGCCGGCCATTGCCAACGCGGTGTTCCATGCCACAGGCAAGCGCGTGCGGGATCTGCCGATCACGCTGGAGAAGCTGATCTGACGGTGAGGCTGCCAATCTTCCCCCTCGTGGGGGAGATTGGATGTCGCGGCGGTTCCGCCAATTTTCAACATTGAAAAAAAAGCGCCTGCGCCGATCACCACTCCAGCCCGAACACCAGCTTGCCGAAGTGCAGGCCGCCGGCGGCCATGTGGGCGTAGGCTTCGGCCGCTTCGTCGGGCGAAAACACCTTGTCGACCACCGGCTCGATCCGGGCCGCGCCGACGGCGCGGGCGGCGTCGCTGAGATCGGACACCGATCCGGTGTTGTTGCCGACCACTTTCAGCGCCTTGATGATGATCGGCAGCAGATTGATCGTGGCTTCGGCACCGGTGACGAAGCCGATGGTGAACAGCGTACCGCCGGGCGCGGTGGCGTTGACGGCGCGGGCGAAGGTGGCGCTGCCCCCGGTCTCGACGACAAGGTCGGCGCCGAGGCCGCCGGTCAGCTCCAGCACCTTGCCATCCCACTCGGGCGTCGCGCGGTAGTTGATGAGATGATCGGCGCCGAGCGCCTTCGCCCGCTCCAGCTTTTCGTCCGACGACGAGGTGATGATGACGGTCGCGCCGGCGGCTTTGGCGAGCTGCAGGGTGAAGATGGAGACGCCGCCAGTGCCAAGCAGCACGACGACCGAGCCCGGCCCGACATCGGCGGCGCGGATGGCGTTCCAGGCGGTGGTGCCGGCGATGGGCAGCGTCGACGCCGCCTCGAAGGAAAGATGAGCCGGCACCGGCACCAGCGAATTGGCCGGCAACGCGACATATTCGGCCAGTGACCCCGGCAGCGAAATGCCGCGCATCTGCGTCATTTCGTAAGGCCGCGGCGGCCCACCGATCCAGCGCGGCTTGGCATGGGCGATGACGCGATCGCCGATGGCGAATTTCGCAACGTCCTCGCCCAGCGCGACGATCTCGCCGGCGCCGTCGGCTACGGGGATGAGCGGAAAGCTCGGTCCGGGATAATTGCCGCTTGCCACCGCCACATCGACGAAATTGAGGCTCGCCGCACGCTGGCGGATCAGCACCTCTCCGCGCTGCGGTTCGGGGGTTGCAACGGTGGCGGCGCGGAAGGCGTCCAGCCTGGGCTGGCTGAGTTCGATGGCTTTCATGGTTTCACTCCGGTGGACGATTGGTGGTTGAGTGAACCTATTTGCTGCGTTATCTCTGGATAATCCTCGTTTCGCGAAATTGAGAACTGTGAATGATGCAGCAATCTCACGAACCCGCTGCCCTTGCCGAGATGGCTGCGTTCGCGGCCATCGCCGAGGCGCGCTCCTTCACCAAAGCGGCGGCGCGGGTCGGGCGCGACGCGACCATTCTGTCGCGGCGCCTGCAATCGCTGGAAACGCGGCTGGGGGTGAGATTGCTCTCGCGCACGACGCGCAGCGTCTCGCTGACCGAAGCGGGCGCCGAATTCCTGATGCGCGTGCGCGCCATCCTTGCATCCGTCGACGAGGCCGAGGCCGTCGCGTCCGCGCATGCCGGAGGCCGCCCGCGCGGCGTGCTCAGGCTGGCGCTGCCCGGCACGTTCGGGCGCATGTGGATCGGGCCGCTGCTGCCTCAATTCCTTGCCGAATTTCCCGATGTCCGCATCGAGGCCGAATTCTCCAACCGCTTCACCGATCTGGTCGCCGAGAATTTCGACGTCGCCGTGCGGCTGGGCAGCCTGGAGGATTCGCGCCTGGTGGCACGCAAGGTGGCGACGCGACGCAGGCTGCTCTGCGCGGCTCCCTCCTATCTCGCCCGCAGGGGCACGCCGGAGACGCCGCAGGCGCTGCTCGATCATTCCTGCCTGGGCTTCTCGGGCTTCCAGACCTTTCCGGCCTGGGAGATGACCGACCGCGAGGGCCGGCGCGCGCGCGTCGAGGTTTCCGGGCCGTTGGTCAGCGACGATGCCGAGGTGCTGGTCGAGGCCGCCGTGCAGGGGCTCGGCCTGATGATGAGCACCGACTGGCTGGTCGGGCGCGAGCTTGCCGATGGACGGCTGGTGCCTGTGCTGGAGGAGTGGACCTTGGCGGATGAAGGCGCCGTCTATGTCGTCACGCCCTCGGCCAAGGGAAAAGCCGCCAAGACCCGCGCCTTCACCGACTGGATCGGCAAGCGCTTCGCGCCGGAACCGCCCTGGCGGTAAAGCCGCTGACCCGCTCGCGGTAGAGACTGCGCGCTTCAGGGCCCATGAGCCGCCAGCGGCATGCCGATGTCCGACACGAGTTTGACGAGGTCGGCTTGGCGTCTCGTGCCGGTTTTGGCAAAGATTCGGTTGAGGTGGGTCTTCAAGGTGTTTTCGCCAATGCCGAGCGCCAACGCGCTCTTGGACGCTGACAATCCGCTGCCGATCCGCAGCAGCACCCGCGCCTCCGAGGGCGTAAGATCGAACAGCGTGGTCAGAACGGCCTCCGGGAGGGGAGAAGCCGATGTCGTCGTCGATATGAACACAGCCGCGCATGCCGGCCGGAAAACCGCGCGCGCCGTTCCTTCAGTCAACGGCAACACATAGGCAACGGCGGGCGGCTGGCCTTGGGCCGAAACCGGCAGCCCTATGCCGCGCGCGCCAAGCGAGGCATCCGCGCTCGCCGTGCTGGCGATCGCGTCGAGCAGGGCGCGGGCCACGACCCGATTCTGTGCCTGGAGCAGGCCGTTCCTGGAGAGAATGGGCCCCTGCACCGAAAACATCTGTTCGGCGGCCGCATTCGCATGGAGGATTGCTCCATTGGCGTGGGTAAGCACGACAGGCACAGCCAAATGATCGAGCGCCTGACGATAAAGATCGATGGTGATGCGGCCCTGGTCGAGCAGATCGCCGATCAGCGAAGCACGGCGCAGATGCGGCGAGAGCAATGCCAGGAAATGCTGCTCTTCGATCGAGATGCCTCCCCTGCTGGCTCGCGTGGTGCAGCCCAGAAGCCCGATTCGGTCCGGCGTATGAACGAATTTGGTGATGCAAGCCTCGCGCAGTCCCTGCGGTTTGGCCCAGTTCTGAAAAAACGGCGTCAGTTGGAGTTCGCTTTCGCTCATGAGCGACAGCGTCGCAACGGGCCGGTCGACATCGCCGACGACCGCTGCCTTCAGCCCGGGAATTCCATCAAAGTCATAGTCTTCCTCGAGGGCCCGCATCCGTACGGGATCCCAGGGCGACTGAGCCGCGAAACGGCCGCTATTATGGGCGGTGCCGGCAAGCGCGATGGTGGTATAGGCCGCGTCGACAGCTTTCGTGACGCGGGTCATGACTCCGGCCCAGCCTTCCGGGTTCAAAACGCAATCGTAGATATCGCCGATAATCGAACTCAGGACTTCGCTGCTCAGCCTTTCCATCACACCTCCAGGCACGCCCCGATCTCGCCTCGGAGGAATTTGTGACATCATACTTTTGGATGACGCAAGTCGCGGCCGCTCTCGACTATGGGTTGAACTTGGTCGCTTGAACGCCGGGCCGCCACTGTTGCCGGTTATTGTCGCAATGGAAAGCATCGCGTTCGATATTTTTTTAAGCCGTGGACAGTTGTCGAGGTTCCCCATTGTCGCGAAAGACGGTGCTTTCATCGGCTCGGTTGCCACCGCATCTTGATGAACGAGAACGATTTTCCCCGTGGCAAGACATCCCTGTCGCGGAAATACGGTCGGCCGAATACGACAGTCCGGAAAACCTGCACTTCGAAGCCATCGAAGCCACGGCCGTCGGTTCAGCGGTTCTCGGCCAGATGTCCGGACCCGTCAAGCATGCCACACGCAAAGCGAGCAACATCGCCAATGACGACAAGGACGGCTATCTGCTGATGATCAACAAGGCCGACACCATGCTGTCAGGGGTACATGCCGGCCGCGAATATGCCGTCGGCCGGGGAGAGGCCGTGCTTGTCACCGCATCGGAAGCTCTGAAAATGAACGGTGCCGACAGCAATGTCTGGACGAATGTGGTGGTCCCACGCGCGATCCTCCTGCGCGCCTTCCCGCAGATCGATGACAGGCTGGGGCTGAAGATCGGCGCCGACAGCGAAGCCCTCGAGCTTCTCAAACGCTATTGCCTGCTTCTTGAAAGCGGCAGCCCGCTTGCCTCCGCGGATCTGATCACGCACGCGACGGACACGATCGTGGATCTGATCGGCCTGGCGACCGGCGCAAAAGGTCGGGCTGCCGAACTGGCCGGGCTTCGGGGCCTGCGCGCTGCCAGGCTGGAGGCCGTCCTCGCAAGGATCGCCGAGGATTTTATCGACCCCGGCATCTCCGCCCAAAGTGTCGCTCTACAACTCGGCCTGTCGGTGCGCTACGTCCACGACCTCCTTCAGGAGACGGGAATGAGCTTCTCCGAACGCGTTCTCGAACTGCGTCTGCAGAGCGCCCACAGGATGCTCTCGCACAAACACCGCGACATGCGGGTCAGTGACATCGCCCTGACAAGCGGATTCAGCGACGTATCGTACTTCAACCGCTGCTTTCGTCGCCGTTTCGGCTATACGCCGACAAGCGCCAGATAAGTTTTGCAGCCTTCGCCAGCAGTCCGGTACCGCCCGTGCGAGGCCGTTCCGCAGCGGCTTGCGCCACCGATGACGCCGAACTGCCACAATGCGCGCAAAACACGCTGCTTTTCGCTCCAGTCCAATTCCGGTGCGGCCCTGCCCAAGACAAGGCCGGGCTCCAATGACATGTCAGCCTCAGGGTGAAACGACTGTCATGTCAGGGGATCGAATGCCGCGGAATGCATTTGGAGGCCGTAAGGCCAACGCATTGAAAAACCTGGCGCTGGCGTCGACGGCACTGGTCTGCCTTGGCCTGCCGATCCCCGCATCGGCAGCCGAGATCTGGACCGGCGCCGCCACCACGGATTGGTTTACCGCCGGAAACTGGAACCCCGCCGCTGTTCCGACATCGAGCGACGATGTTATGCTCGATCCGGTGTTCCCGCACCCGACCGTGGTCAATGCGGCGAATGCGGCCGCTCATTATCTGTTTGTCGGCACCATTTCGAGTTACTCGGGCTCGCTGACGATCACCAATGGCGGCACCCTCTCCGACACTGCCGGCTATCTCGGCTACGCTTCGGACGCGAGCGGCACCGTGAGCGTCACTGGAGCAGGCTCCGTCTGGAGCAACAGTTCGGACCTTTTCCTTGCCTTGGGTACGAACAGCAACGGCACCTTGACGATCTCCAGCGGCGGCGCTGTGAGCGACAAAGTGGGTCATGTCGGCTACGGCCCGGGCACCGGCACCGTAACGGTGGACGGCCCGGGCTCGACATGGACCAACAGCGGAGATCTTTATATCGCCGAATTTGGCACAGGCACGCTGGACATCACCAATGGCGGCGTGGTCAGCAATGCCATGGGCACCATCGGTTGGCATGTAGGCTCCACCGGCACGGTGACGGTCGACGGAGCGGGTTCGACCTGGACAAACTCCTCCCACCTATACGTCGGCGATCAGGGCACCGGTGCGCTGAAAATCTCGAACGGCGGCAAGGTCAGCAATCTGAGCGGTATCCTGGGCAACCTGGCGGGCTCCAGTGGCACGGCAACTGTCGACGGTGCTGGCTCGACCTGGGCGAACGCGGCCCTTGCGGTTGGGAACGCGGGCTTCGGCGCGCTGACGGTCACGAATGGCGGCGCGGTCACCAGTTCGGTGGGCTATGCCGGCTATGCCGCGGGCTCCAAGGGCCTGGTGGCGGTCGACGGCGTCGGCTCGGCCTGGACCAACACTTCGGACCTCTTCATCGGCTTCCAGGGCCAGGGTACGCTGACGGTCTCGAATAGCGGCGCGGTCAGCAACACCATCGGTATGATCGGCGCGCAGACGGGCTCGACCGGCATCGCGTTCGTCGATGGCGCCGGCTCGATCTGGACAAACAGCTCCAACCTGATTGTGGGCAATTTGGGTAACGGCGCACTGGGGATCACTCACGGCGGCGTGGTCAGCAACACCTGGGCCGCTGTCGGCGCGAAGACGGGCTCCATCGGCATGGCGTTCGTCGACGGCACCGGCTCGACCTGGACCAACAGCGGAAACCTGAGTATTGGCGATTTCGGCGCCGGCACTTTGGCGATAAGCAATGGCGGCGCCGTCACCAACGCCTGGGGCTTTGTCGGCAACTCGGCGGGCTCGGCTGGCGAAGTGTTCGTCGACGGCGCGGGATCAAAGTGGACAAATAGCGGGAATCTCTACCTCGGGGGTCTCAGCACGGGCACGCTGACGATCTCGAACGGCGGCGCGGTCAGCGACACTGTAGGCGCTGTGGGCACCATGGCGGGCTCGACGGGCTTTGCCACTATCACCGGTGCGGGCTCGACCTGGACAAGCAGTTCCGACTTCTATGTCGGCGATGGAGGCACTGGCACGCTGAAAATCCTGAACGGTGGCGCAGTCAGCAATGCCATGGGCTACGTTGGCTTCGAGGCGGCCTCGACGGGCACGGCAATGGTCGACGGTGCAGGCTCGACCTGGACCAACAGCGGAAACCTCAAGGTTGGGGTTGCGGGCACGGGCACGCTAGTTGTCACGAACGGTGGCGGCGTGAGCAACCTTGCTGGCTATCTCGGATATGCCGCGGGCTCGACCGGGACGGCGACGGTGGACGGCACCGGCTCAACCTGGGCGAATACGGGCGAACTCATTGTCGGCCAATCAGGAACCGGCACGCTCGACATCACCAATGGCGGCGCCGTTAGCAACCAGACTGGCTCTGCGGGCTACGACGTCGGGTCCATGGGCACCGTCACGGTCGATGGACCGGGTTCGAGCTGGACGAATTCCGGCGACCTGTTCCTCGGTTTCAAGGGCGCCGGCACGCTCCAGGTGGCAGATGGCGGCCATGTCCTCAACCAGGCCGCGCTCCTCGCAGTGTTTGAAACCGCAACCGCCACCGTGACGGTGGACGGAGCGGGATCCTCCTGGAGCACCGATGACAATCTTATCCTGGGAAGCGCCGGTCACGCGGCACTTTCCATCTCCAGCGGCGGTTCAGCGGATGCAGATTCCGTCTTTGTCGGCCAGGCGGCGACAGCCAACGGTGCGGTTACCGTCGACGGCGTGGGCTCGAAATGGACCAACAAGAACGGCATGTACCTTGGCGGTCTGGGAATCGGCACTCTTGCCGTCACCAATGGCGGCGTCGCATCCGGCGGCGGCACCTACATGGCGTTCGCCGCCGGTGCCACCGGCCAGGCAACCGTTGATGGCCCGGCCTCACTGTGGGAGATGCACGGCGACCTGGATATCGGGTTCAGCGGCACTGCTTCGGTGACGCTCTCCAACGGCGGCACCGCTCTGGTGGACGGCTCCACCGTGATCGCCAGCCAGGCCGGCTCAGTCGGCGCGCTTAACATCGGCGGCGCGGCGGGCTCCGCGGCGGCGGGCGCCGGCGTCCTCGATTCGGCAACGTTGCAGTTCGGCTCCGGCACCGGCACGCTCAATTTCAACCATACCAGCGCGAACAATGGCTTCGCTTCGGCGATCAGCGGACTGGGGACGATCAACCAGATCGCCGGCAACACCAAGTTGACCAGTAATTCCTCCGGCTTCACCGGGACGACGAACGTTCTCGGCGGCGGCCTCTATGTCAACGGCTCGCTCGGTGGCGCGATCAACGTCACCGGCGGCCTGCTTGGCGGGTCGGGCACGGTAGGCAACGTGACCATTGCTTCGGGCGGCACCTTTGCACCGGGCAATTCGATCGGCACGATCAATGTCAGCAACACAGCCTTCTCGGCCGGTTCGACTTATGCAGTTGAAGTCGAAATCGGCGGCACATCCGATCGGATCAGCGCCACCGGTACGGTGACGATCGGCGGCGGCACGGTCGACGTCATCCCCTATCCGGATTATGCGACCGGCACGACCTATACGATCGTCACGGCGGCGGGCGGTGTCACCGGCACCTTCGACAAGGCCAGTCTCGAAGGCGGCTCGATCTTCATTGCGCCGACGCTCACCTATGACGCGAACAATGTCTATCTCAACCTGGCCAAGGCAAGCTTTGCCAGTGTAGGCCTGACGCCTAACCAGATCGCCACCGGCGGCGGCGCCGAAAGCCTTGGCGCCGGCAATCCGCTCTTCGATGCCATCTTTGCCTTGCCGAGCGAGGCAGCCGCCCAAGACGCCTTCGACCAGCTTTCCGGCGAAATCCACGCCTCGGCCAAGGGGCTGCTGATCGAGGACTCCGGCTTCATCCGCGACGCCGCCAACAGCCGCATCGCTGCCGCCTTCGGTGATGCCGGCGCGGCGGCGCTTCCGGTCATGGCCTATGGCGAGGGCGGCCCGGAAATGGTCGCCGCCGATACCGACCGCTTCGCCGTCTGGGGCCAGGCGTTCGGTTCCTGGGGCAGTACCGACAGCGACGGCAACGCCGCCGCCTTCGACCGCTCGACCGGCGGCCTGCTGGCCGGCGCCGACGCTTTGGTCGGCGGCTGGCGCGTCGGTGTTCTCGGCGGCTACAGCCATTCCTCCTTCGACGCCGACGATCGCAATTCCTCCGGCAAGAGCGACGGCTACCATCTCGGCCTCTATGGCGGCACCAATTGGGGCGCCATCGCCTTCCGCACCGGTGCGGCCTACAGTTGGAGCAGCCTCTCGACCAAGCGGTCCGTCGCCTTCACCGGTTTTGCCGATCAGCTCTCGGCCGACTATGATGCCGGCACCGCGCAGATGTTCGGCGAACTCGCCTACAAGGCCGAGACCAGCGGGGGCCTCAAGTTCGAACCCTTCGCTAACCTCGCTTATGTCAGCCTGCACACTGACAGCTTCAGCGAAACCGGCGGTGCGGCGGCCTTGACCAGCGCCGGCGCGAGCAGCAACGCCACCTTCACTACGCTCGGCTTGCGCGGCTCGACCGATTTTGCGCTTGGCGGCGTCAATGCCACCGCGCGCGGCATGCTCGGCTGGCGCCACGCTTTCGGCGACGTCACGCCGACCTCAAGTTTCGCCTTCGCCGGCGGCGACGCCTTCACCATCGCCGGCGTGCCGATCGCCAGGGACGCGGCGGTTATCGAAGCCGGCATCGACATGAAAGTGTCGCCCAATGCCACGCTCGGCCTGTCCTATTCCGGGCAGTTCGGTGGTGGCGCCTTCGACAACGGCGCCAAGGCAAACCTCAGTGTCAAGTTCTGACGACAACAGGCCGCCGGCTCGCGCCAAATTAACGTCGCCGGGCGGTCCTGGCGTCCGTCCCCTACTCCGGCGACGGCACCGGCGGCTTCGAGGTTAGCGCGGTGCCGGCGGCGGCCACGATCACGGCGGCGATGCCGGCCAATTGCGGCGTGGTCAGGCTTTCCCGCAGGAACAGGAACCCGGCCAGCGCGCCAAGCCCCGGCTCGAGGCAGGTCAGCGTGCCATAGATGCGCGCCGGCATGCGGGTCAGCGCCACCATCTCCAGGAAGAACGGCAGCGCGCTCGAGAACAGGCCGACGAGCAGCGCGCTGACCAGGATCGACGGCGCGAGCAGGCCGCTTCCCGCCTCGGCAATGCCAAAGGGCAGCACCAGCACAGCGGCGATCGCCATGCCATAGGCGGTGGTGCGGGTGCCGAGTTCCGCGCCCGCCTTCTGCGCCAGAACGATATAGAGCGCCCAGAACCCGCCGGCCGCCAGCGCCAGCATCACGCCGATCGGGTCGAGCGGCTTTAGCGAGTGGATGAAGGGCGACAACAGCACGATGCCGGCGACCGCAAGTGCGATCCAGGCAAAGTCGCTGGCCCGCCGAGAGGTCAGTGTCGCCACCAGCAGCGGACCGGAAAACTCCAGCGCCACCGCGACGCCAAGCGGGATCCTGGCAAGTGCCGCGTAGAACAGAAGGTTGAGCGCGCACAGCGTCACCCCATAGGCGATGAGCCACGGCATGGTGGCGCGCGAGGGCCGTACCTGCCAGGGCCGCAGCACCGCGATCAGCATCAGCGCGCCGATGACCAGCCTGAGCGTCGTCGTGCCTTGCGCGCCGATCACCGGAAACAGCGTCTTGGCGAAGGTGGCGCCGATCTGGATCGACACCATGGCCCCCATCAGCGCCGCGACCGGCAAGGGTGCGGCTTCGCGGCTGGCAAGCGGCATTGATGTCACTTGTGCTTCATCTCCATGCCCGACGCGAAAACCTGCCCGGCAGCAATGCAATAGGATGAACCGGCCTGGCTGTCGTGAGACAGCGCGGATGCCTCGATGGGGGCACGGCCAGAAACGGTCGATGCCGTAAGGCGATTCCGCCACCGACAGCGCTTCGGGCGCCGGCGCGACACCGATGGCCGCCGGCCCACGGACGCGTCGCTGGCGGCGGCCCGGTTGAGTTCGACGACGGTCCCTGCCCTGAGCAGATGCGCCGTAGTCGGTCAGCGTGGTGGGCGAAAGCGCCGTGCGCCGCGCCAGTTCGGCACGACTGCGGACCGTCGTCGCGCAGCATGCGCAGGATCGCCGCTCCAAACTGGATTTGGCAGAACGCCGAACCCGCCCTAACCAGTTGGTTTCCTGGAATTGCCCTAGGCCGCGGCGGCGGAGCGCTTGAACACGATCGTGACCCGCGTGCCTTCGTCGGCGCTGGAAGTCACGTCGAACTCAGCCTTGGCGTTCTCTGTCAGCGATTGTGCGATGAGCGCGCCGAGCTTGCCTTGCTTGGGCCAGCTCTCGCCTTCCGGCAACCCGATCCCGTCATCGGCGACGACGACGCGGCAGCCATCCCCGTTCACGACGCTGTGCAGCGTGATCGTGCCGCTGTCACGCCCGCGAAATGCATGCTTGAGCGCGTTGGTCAGCAATTCGTTGACCACCAGGCCGGTGGGCATGGCAACGTTGATCGAGACCGGGTAGGTGTCCACCTTCATGTCGAGGCGAATGCCCTCGACAGCATGCGAACTCATCACGGCTGACGCGATCTGGCTCAGATAGACGCCGAGATCGACCTCCTCCTTGTGCTCCTCGCCCGATAGCGTTTGATAGAGGATGGCCAAGGCGTCGACGCGGCCGGCCAGTCTTTCGAAGCGTTTCCGGTCCGGCTCGGTCGCATTGCGCGTTTCGAGGCGGATCAGGGCGGTGATCATCTGCAGATTGTTCTTCACCCGGTGCTGCAATTCCCGCAGCAGCGTGTCTTTCTCGCGGACGCGCTCCTCGATCGAGCGCGCATCTTCGGTTTCGCCATGCGCTGAGACGTCGACCAGTGCCACCAGCCGGAAGCAGGCCTTGCCGTTGTCGTCCTCGATGACGTTGGAATAGACGTCGACGATCGCAGGCTTGTCCTCGGCCCGCTCGAGCCGGAACGTGCCGACGAAATCGGTCCCGTCGACCACCGCATGGGACAGCGCGCTGTCCTTCTGCTGGTGCAGGCCAATGCCGGAAAGTGCCGCCCAATGCTTCTGGGCGAGGCTGGCCGCCTTCAGGCCCGACAGTTTCTCGAACTCCGGATTGGCATAGACGACACGTTCCTGCCCGCCGAGGTCCGAAACGGCGATGGCAATCGGCACCTGGTCGAGGAACTTCTTGAACTGTTCGCTTTCCAGCGCGCTGGCAAGGTCGGGCGTTTCCAGCAACTGCTCGACCGTTTCCGCCTTATCTGAATTCGATGTCATCTCTTGCATCCAGGAATTTTCTGGACGCCACCAATATCAGCGAAGCGATGCGCGAGCTATCGCCAAAAGTGCCACTTTCACCGGCATCAGGACTAGGCCCGCGCCGGCCTGGTCCCGCGCAACGGCAGCGCCATGGTGAAATCCAGCCCGTCGCCAAGATAATTCAGCTTGATGATGGCATCGCATTGCAAGCGTTCCCCAGCCTGGAACCCTGCAGGAACCCGAACCGGTCAACTCTGGCCGGCCACCTTCGCCAGCCGCGGACCGGTCTTGCCGTCGACGATTTCGGGCCTGGCGCTGTCGACCGCGCCGTCCAGCCGCCGCCGAGCGCCTTGTTGAGGGCGATGTAGTCGGTCGCCAGAAGGACGCGGCTCTGCAACAGCGAATGCCGAACATCCCGCTCATTCCCTGAAAGCGCGGCTGATCTGATCCTGCAGCGGTTTGACGAGATAGGAGATCACGGTCCGGTCCGCGGTCTTGATGAAGGATTCGACCGGCATGCCGGGAACCAGCTTGACCTCGCCGAGGCGTGCCACCTCGGCATGCGTGGTTGCGATGCGAACGGTGTAGTAGCTGATGCCGGTGCGCTGGTCGGTCGTCGTGTCCGGTGAGGTCCGTTCGACCGTGCCGTTGATTTGCGGCGTGGTGCGCTGGTTGAAGGCCGAGAAGCGCAGCGCCGCCGACTGGCCGACCCAGAGCTGGTCGATGTCGCTCGGCGCGATCTTGGCCTCGACCGTCAGGCTGTCGCTATCGGGCACGATCTGCATGATCGTCTGGCCAGGGGTTATCACGCCGCCGATGGTGTGAGCGATGGACTGCTGCACGACGCCGTCCTGCGGCGCGCGGATGTCGATGCGCCTGAGCTGGTCCTCGGCGGCAATCTTTCGTTCCGTCAGCTCGCCGATCTTGCCGTCGATCTCGCGCAAATCCTTGTTGACGTCGGTGCCGAGTTCGAGGTCGATCTGGAGGACCTGCAAATTGATCTCGGCGATCTTGCCCTGGGCCTGTGCCAGGGCCGCCGTCAGCTGGCCGCGCTCGCCGTCGAGCCGCGCCGACTCGCGCTCCATGGCGGTCAGGCGATCGATTGAGATCAGCCGCTTCTTCCACAGTGCGCGTATGCTGGCCAGTTCCTCCTCGACGAGCGTGATTTCCTGCGACTTGGCTTCGACCTGCGCCGTGTCGCCGCCAATCTCCTTCTGCAGCTGCAGGATGCGCTCCTGCAGCTGGCTCTTCTGGCCGGAACGACCCGCACGCCTTGTTTTGAAAACCTGTTGCTCGCCGGCCATCATCGCGGCGATCCCCGGACTGGCGCGGCGATCGAAAAGATCTTGCGAAAAGACGATGGTGTCGGAGCCCTGGCGTTCGGCTTCGAGGCGCGCCTTGCGTGCCGACAGCTGATCGAGCGCCTTGGTGACGACGGCGAGGTTGGCCGCCGGCACGGTAGGGTCGAGGCGCACCAGCAGCGCCCCGCGCTTGACGCGGTCGCCGTCACGCGCCGAGATCTCGCCGACGATGCCGCCGGTCGAATGCTGCACATCCTTGACGTGGGAATCGACGACGAGAACCCCAGACGCGATGACCGCTCCCGAAATCCGCGTCAGCGAGGCCCAGCCGCCGACGCCGCCGACCAGCATCGCGACCGCGATGAGGCCCATATGCATGTAGCGCCGGATGGATTGGTGGGAAGCGTTCGACATCGTTCCCCCCGTCATTCGCCCGCCGCCGCCACGCCAGGCGATGGCGCCGGCCCTTCGGTGGCGAGCCTGAGGTGCGGCACGGCGGCCACTGCCGGTTGCGGCCGCGGAAACAGCTTGGCCAGAACATCGTCCTTGAGGCCGAACGCCTGGACGCGGCCCTGGCTCATGGCGAGGATGAAATCGACTGTGCTGAGCGCGCTTGGCCGGTGCGCCACGAGTACGACGATGCCGCCACGCTGCCGCACCGAAAAGATCGCCTGGAACAGCGCCTGCTCGCCTTCGGCGTCGAGGTTGGAATTCGGTTCGTCGAGCACCACCAGGAAAGGGTCGCGATAGAGCGCGCGGGCCAGCGCGATGCGCTGGCGCTGGCCCGCCGAGACGGCTTCGCCGAGTTCGCCGATCTGTGTTTCGTAGCCATCACGGAAACCGACGATGAGGTCATGCGCGCCGGCGGCCCTGGCGGCGGCAATCACCAATGCGGGATCGGCGCCGGGCTCGAAACGCGCGATGTTCTCGGCGATCGAGCCAGCAAACAGCTCGACGTCCTGCGGCAGATAGCCGATGAACCGGCCACGATCCTCCGGCGACCACTGATCGAGGTCGGCGCCGTCGAGCCTCACCCTGCCGGCGGCGGACGCCCAAGCGCCGACAAGCGCCCTGACCAACGTCGACTTGCCTGAGCCACTCTGGCCGATGATGCCGACGGCGTGTCCCGCTTCCAGCGCAAAGCTGGCATCCTGCACCAGAAGGCGCTGCGTGCCGGGTGCGGCAACACTGACACCCTGCATGAAGACATGGCGGCTCGGCGCCGGCATGGCCATCGGCTCGGCGTCGGCCGGCAAAGCGGCGAGAATCCTGGTCAGCCGCTGCCAGCCCTGCCGCGCGGTCACGAAACCCTTCCAGTTGGCGATGACCAGATCGACGGGTGCCAGCGCGCGGCCGCTCAGGATCGATGCGGTGATGATGATGCCCGCGGTCGCCTGCTGCTCGATGACCAGCCAGGCGCCAATGCCGAGCATGGCCGATTGCAGGAGCATGCGCAGCACCTTGGACACGGCGCCGAAGCCGCCGGCGATGTCGCTGACGCTGCGCTGCTCGGCGAGATAGTCGCGGTTGGCCTCTTCCCATCGTTTCGCCATCCGGCCGCCCATGCCGAGCGCCGCGATGACTTCCGCATTGCGATTGCCGGTCGTGGTCAGGCCGTTGCGGATGATGCCGGTCTGGGTGCCTGATGTGACCGGCTTGCGCGTCAGCCGCTCGGCAAAGACGGTCAACAGCACCAGCACGATCGCGCCGATCAGGGCGGTCACGCCGAGAAGCACGTGGAACATGAAAATGATGGCCAGATAGAGCGGCAGCCACGGCAGATCGAACAACGCGGTCGGGCCGGTGCCCGACAGGAAAGTCCGCACGCTGTCGAGATCGCGCACCGGCTGCATGCTGTCGCCGTTGCGGCCGACCTTGAGCGGCAGCTTGAGCACGCTGGAATAGACGCGGGCGCCGAGCACCTCGTCGAGGGCACCGCCGATGCGCACCAGGATGCGGCCGCGGATGAAATCGAGCCCGCCTTGCCCGGCATAGAGGATGGCGACAAGCAGGCTGAGGCCGATCAGCGTCGGCACGCTGCGGCTCGGCAGCACGCGATCGTAGACCTCGAGCATGTAGATCGAACTGGACAGCATCAGCACGTTGAGGACGCCGCTGAACAGCGCGATGGCGATGAACGCCGAGCGGCAGGATTTGATCGCCGCCGCGAGTTCCGATCCCTGCTGTTGTCTGGCGTTGGGCTGCCGGGCGTTGTTGGGCTGCCGGGTACTGGGCCCGGCAGCATCTCGCGCCGTCGCCGTGACGCCGGGGGCTGCGTCCGGACCGGCTTCAGCGCGAAAGGGATTGCGTTCCCGAAACAGCAGAAGTGCGCCGGATATCGCCAGCGCCAGGCACAGCAACCAGACGCCCTGCGATGCCGTCAGCACGCCGCCGAGCCCGAGAAAAAGGGCGCAGGCTATCAAAACCAGACCCAAGGACCTGATCATGGCCTGCGCCGATTTGAAGATGGTGGAGGCCCTTCCCATGCCAATTCATGCGAGCAGCGCTGCGGCAAGACACCCGACCGGAAGGCCGGGAGCCTGCCTCAGGCGATCCCCGTCAGGCCCCCCACTTGAGTCTGCGCCACCTCATGCAGCGTGAGCCAGAATTGATCGAGCGTGTTGGGATGCTCGTCGATGATGTTGGTCCCGTCGAACCAAGCGACATGCCCGTCCGGCCCGGATGTCACCAGTTGCCCCTGGTTGAACCACATCAGCGCGTTCTTCAGGCCCTCGCCGTCGGCCTCCTTGCCGCCGTTCCAGTCGACGATGCCGGAGCTCGCGTCGGTGACGTCGACATATTTGGTCCAGGCAACCGTGTTTGTCTTGACCGCAGGCCCCTTCAGCGCGGTGCCGACCTGATCGACGACGCCATCGTTGTCGGCGTCGACATTGACGCCGAGCCCGGCCCAGGTCCCCTGACCCTTCAGCCACATCACCGCCTCGTCGATCAGGTCGTTGGGCTGAGCGACATGGTTGTCGATGTTGAGCTGGGTGGCGATTGCCTGCTGCAGCATGATCACGCGCGCATCGCCACCCGCCGAACTCGATTCGATGGCCTTGGCCAGCGAGGTCGAAATCAGGAGGTCGTGCGCATCGTTGGCAATGCCGTCGCCGTTGCTGTCGCCGAGCAGCAGATAGCCGTCGCTACGCGGATTGACGTCAAGGCTGGACAAGACGCCGCTGGCCACCGCGCTCTTAGTGGGATTGCCCTCATTGCCGGCGACATTGTCCCAGGCATCGGAATGGCTTCCCCAGAACCCTTGTGTCAGCGCCTTGTTCGAGAAACCTTCGTAGTCGCTGTTGTCGGCGGCGAGCGGCGTGCGCGAATGTCCGGCCGTGTCGACATAGGCGTCGGTGGTGGCTGTTGCATTGTTGACGTAGCTGCCGAGCTGCGCGATGCCCGTCGCCTGGTAGTGCCAGGTCTCATTTATATCGAGCAGATTGTCGTGGTTGGTGTCGCCGCTGTTGAAGCCGCCGCTGAGGATCGCCGTCGGATGGAAATCGTCGCCGGTGCCGGCGGTGCCGTTGTCGTCGGTCACGACCACATGGGCGAGCGCGACATTGCCGTCGTTCTTGACATCGTAGGTCCAGGTCACGGCTTGGCCCTGGAAGATGTTGAGGCCGTGGTCGACGGCGTTGGTCTTCTTGTCGAGCGTGATGTGCGGATTGGCGCCGAAATAGCCGGAGTCGTCGGTGGCCGTGTCGGTGCCGGTATGATTGGCATCATCGGTGAAGGAGCCGGAGGCGGTGCCGGTGTTGCTGTAGGCGCCTGTCACGGCGGTGCCGGTTGCCGAGAACTTCCAGACTTCACCGATGTCGAGCTTGTTGTTGTCGTTGACGTCACCGATGTTGGTGACATGGCCACCGCCAAGCACCGCGCCCGGCGTCACGCCGGCGTCGCTGTCGGTTACCGTGACGCCCGACAGGGCAACGTTGCCGACATTGGTCACCGTGTATTCCCACGAGATCGGCTCGCCGGTCAGGATCGTCAGAGTGTCGCCCTTGGTCCCGTCGTCGACCGTCACCTTGTCGATCTTGATCTCGGGATCGGCGCCGAAATAGCTGGAGCCGTCGCTGTCGGTGACATTGACTACCCCGGCCGAGCCCGTGACCGTGCCAACATTGGTGTAATCGCCGACGACAGCCGTGCCGGTGCTCGTGCCGATGAAGCTCCAGTGCTCGGTGGTGTCGAGCTTGCCGTCATGGTTGGTGTCGCCGACGTTGAAGCCGCCGCTGAGAACCGCCGTCACGACCACGTCATTGTGGTCGTCGGTGACGACAATGTTCGACAGGGCGACATTGCCGGTGTTGCTGACCGTGTATTGCCAGGTGATCGTATCGCCGGCGAGCACGCTCAGCCCGTCGCCGATCGCCGTGCCGTCGACCGTTACCTTGTCGATGCCTATTCCAGGCGTATCAGTGCCGGTGCCGGGGGTCGTGAGGGTGCGCCACTCCTCGAAGCCGCCATTGGCTCCGGAGAAGCCCGAAGACAGCGTGACATAGGAATCGGGCGAGACACCGGCCGCCGTAAAGTCGCTGACCGGGACGAGCACGCGGTAGTCGTCCGTCCCCGAGCCATGATTGGAATCGATCAGCAACTGGTCGGCGGTCAGGTGGAAGACGGTGGTGAACCCTGCAAAGTCAGCATTATAGTCGGCAAGCGTCGCTCCGGCATTGGAGATGTAGATATCCAGCCCGGTCAGCGTGATGTTACCGTTTACATCATTGTTGCTTTCGTTCAGGTCCAGCCGAAACTCGATATACTGGACGCCGTCGACAGTGATCGCCTGCGAGGCGTCCACACCATAGCGTGCGGCCTCGACGCCCCGGCGGTTGGCGCCGAACAGGTCGAGTTCCCAACTGGCGTCGAAGCCCGATGATACTGGCTGTAGGCATCGCTGGCGGTGCCGTCGGCCGCGGCGGCGGCAGTCCTGTTGCGCGTCGCCGATGCCGAGCCGTCGGCTGACGGGAACAGCGTGCCGGCGCTCTGGCGGTAGTCGGCGCGCGCTTCGCGGATCTTGGCCTTCGCCGTGGCGACATCGAGGTTGCCGGCGACTGCTTCCTCGACAAGCGTGTCGAGCTGCGGGTCGCGCAGGCGTTGCCACCATTGCGACAGCTGCGCCGGCTGGACGGACTTGGTCGGCTTCTCACCGCTCCAGTTTGCCGGTATCGGCAGGTCGGGCCTGCGGTAATCCGGACCGACGACGCATCCCGCGAGCAAGGCCGCGCCGACAATAGGCGCAAGGAGCCGCCCCGCGGCCACCGAGCCACGTTCAAAACCTGTCATGTGAAGAACCCTTACTGCTGGTTGGCCGTCACCGGCGTTTCGCCCGTATCCTGCCCGGGATCTGGTTTGGCCACCCTGCCCTTGAAGATGCGCCGCACCGTGACGAACAGCAGCGGCACCAGGAACACACCGATCACGGTCGCGGCGATCATGCCGCCCATCACGCCGATGCCGACGGAGTTCTGCGCGCCCGAGCCGGCGCCGCTGGCGATCGCAAGCGGCGTGACGCCGAGGATGAAGGCCAGCGACGTCATCAGGATCGGCCGCAACCGCTGTCGCGCCGCCTCGAGCGTTGCCTCCACCAGCCCCATGCCGGCCGCCTGCCGTTCAATGGCGAACTCGACGATCAGGATGGCGTTCTTGGCGGCGAGGCCGATCGTGGTCAGCAGGCCGACCTTGAAATAGACGTCGTTGGTCTGGCCGAACAGGCTTGCCGCCAGCAGCGCGCCGAAGATGCCGATCGGTACCGACAGCATCACCGCGAACGGGATCGACCAGCTCTCATAGAGCGCGGCCAGGCACAGGAACACGACCAAGGCCGAGATCGCATAGAGCGACATCGCCTGGTTGCCCGAAAGCCGCTCCTGATGCGACAGCCCGGTCCATTCATGCGAATAGCCGGCCGGCAGTTGCGCGACGAGTTTGTCGATCTCGTCCATCGCCGCACCCGAGCTCACGCCCGCTGCCGCCGCGCCCTGGATCTCGACCGCGGCCGAACCATTATAGCGTTCGAGCCGGGGCGAACCGAATGTCCAGTGGCTGGAGGCAAAGGCCGAGAACGGCACCATGGCGCCGCTTGAATTGCGGACCTGCCATTTGTCGAGATCCTCCGGCTGCATGCGGAAATTCGCGTCCGATTGCATGTAGACCGGCTTCACCCGTCCGCGATCGATGAAGTCGTTGACGTAATCGCTGCCCCAGGCGCTGGACAACGTGTTGTTGATGTCGGCAAGGCTGACGCCCAGCGCGCTCGCCTTCTCCTGGTCGATGTCGACCGAGAATTGCGGCTGGTCCTCCTGGCCGTTGGGACGCGTGTTTGCGAGCACCTTGCTCTGCCCAGCCAAGGCCAGAAGCTGGTTGCGCGTCTGGATCAGCGCGTCATGGCCGGCGCCGTTGACGTCCTGCAGGTAGAAATCGAAGCCGTTGGTGTTGCCGAAGCCCTGGATGGCCGGGGGCGCCAGCGCGAAGACCTGCGCATCCCTGATCTTGGAGAACGCGCCCATGGCGCGGCCGGCGATCGCCTGCGCGGCCATTGCGGACGACTTGCGCTGGGCGAAATCCTTCAGCCGCACGAAGCCGATGCCGACATTCTGCCCGGCTCCGCCGAAGCCGAAGCCCGACGCGGTGAAGACCCCGTCGACGGCGTCCTTTTCGTCGTTGAGATAGTGGTCGGTGACTTGCTTCAGCACGCGCTCCGTGCGGTCCTGCGTGGCGCCGACCGGCAATTGCACGCTGGTGATCAGGATGCCCTGGTCTTCTTCCGGCAGGAACGAGCTCGGCAACCGCGCAAACATCCAGCCCATGGCGACGACAATGGCGAGGAAGATGGCAAGAAATCGCCACGACCGGTTGATGATGCCGTGCGAGCCGTCGCGATAGGCCGTCGTGCCGCGATCGAACATCCTGTTGAACCAGCCGAACGGACCGGTCTGCGTGGCATGGTCCTTCGGCCGCCGCAGGATCGTGGCGCACAATGCCGGCGTCAGCACCAGCGCCACCAACACGGACAGCACCATGGCCGAGACGATGGTCACCGAGAACTGCCGGTAGATGATGCCGGTCGAGCCGCCGAAGAAGGCCATCGGCACGAACACCGCTGACAGCACGGTGGCGATGCCGACCAGCGCGCCGGTAATCTCGTTCATCGATTTTCGCGTCGCTTCTTTCGGCGACAGATCTTCCTCCTGCATGACGCGTTCGACATTCTCGACCACGACGATGGCGTCGTCGACGAGCAGGCCGATGGCCAGCACCATGGCGAACATGGTCAGCGTGTTGACCGAATAGCCGAACAGCGACAGCACGCCGAACGTGCCCAGCAGCACCACCGGCACCGCGATGGTCGGGATGATCGTCGCCCGCAAGTTCTGCAGGAAGATGAACATCACCAGGAACACCAGCACGATCGCCTCGGCTAGCGTCTTGACCACCTCCTCGATCGACAGCCGCACGAAGGGCGAGGTGTCGTAGGGATAGACGACCTCGACGCCTTGCGGGAAGGTCGAGCTCAGCCGGTTTATCGTCGAGCGCACCGCTTCGGCGGTGCTGATCGCGTTGGCACCGGTCGCCAGGTTGACGGCGACGCCCGCCGCCGGCTTGCCGTTGTAGTTGGCTTGCGTCGTATAGCTTTCGGCGCCGAGTTCGACGGTGGCGACGTCGTTGAGGCGGACCAGCGAGCCGTCCGTCTGGCTCTTCAGGATGATGTTGCGGAACTGTTCGGCGGTTTGCAGCCGGCTCTTGGCGGTCACCGTGGCGTTGAGCTGCTGGCCCTTGCGCGCCGGCAGGCCGCCGAGCTGGCCGGCCGAAACCTGCGTGTTCTGCGCCTCGATGGCGCTCGCCACGTCGCTTGGCATCAGCGCGTATTTGGCCAGCTTGTCGGGGTCGAGCCAGATCCGCATCGCATAGCCCGAGCCGAAGAGCTGCGTCGAGCCCACGCCTTCGACGCGCTTCAGCGTGTCGTTGACGGTGGCGTCGACATAGTCGGCGAGGTCGGTCGAGTTCATCTTGCCGTCGCTGGAGACGAAGCCGATGACCATCAGGAAGCCGGTCGAGGATTTGGAGACGGTGATGCCGTTGCTCTGCACTACCTGCGGCAGTTGCGACTGCACCAGCTGCAGCTTGTTCTGCGTCTGCACCTGGGCGGTGTCGGGGTCGGCCGAACTGGTGAAGGTCAGCGTGATCGACGCAGAACCGGTCGAGGTCGACGTCGCCGTCATGTAATCGAGGTTGTCGATGCCGGTCATGCCTTGCTCGATGACCTTGGTCACCGAGTTCTCGACCGTCTGGGCGTCCGCGCCCGGATAGGTGGCGCTGATATTGACCGTGGTCGGCGCGATCTGCGGATATTGCGAGATCGGCAGCGTGGTGAGTGCGAGCAGACCGCCCAGCATGATCACGATGGCGATCACCCAGGCGAAGATCGGCCGGTTGATGAAAAATGCTGACATCGTCTCAGTTCCCGGTCGACGCGGCGGGTTGCCGGCCGGTGCTGGCCACCTTGGATGGGGCCGGCAAGGCGGAGGTCTGGCCGCGATCCTTGATCTCACCGGTCGCCTCGTCAATCGTCACTTCGACGCCGGTCGCATCGCCGCCGGGGCGCACGAGCTGCAGGCCCTCGACGATGACACGGTCACCATCGCCCACGCCGCTGTCGACCAGCCAGCTGTTGCCGACGGTGGTGCGCACGGCGAGCACGCGCGTCTCGACCTTGCCCTGCGCATTGATGACCATGGCCGTCGCCTCACCCTTCGTGTTGCGGGTGACGGCGCGCTGCGGCACGAGAAAACTGTTCTGGGCAACGCCCTCCTCGACCAGCGCCCGCACATACATGCCCGGCAGAAGCAGGCGGTCGGGATTGGGAAACTCGGCCCTGAGCGCGAACGTGCCGGTGGTCTGGTCGACATTGGCGCCGGCGAATTCCAGCTTGCCGGTCTGCGCGTAGATGGTGCCGTTCTCGAGCTTCAGCTTCACGCTGACATTGGGGCCGCTGAACTTCAGCCGCCCTTCCGAGATCGCCTGGCGCAGGTTGAGCAAATTGGTGCTCGACTGCGTGACGTCGACATTGATCGGGTCGAGCGAGCGGATCGTGGTCAGCACCGTCTCCTGGTTGGCGGTGACCAGCGCGCCCGGTGTCAGCGTGGACTTGTCGATGCGGCCTGCGATCGGCGCGGTGATCGAGGTGCGGTCGAGGCTGATGCGCGCGGTTTCGGCGCTCGCCTTGGCGGAAGCCACATCCGCCTGCGCCTGCGCAAGCGTGGCGGCGGCGTCATCATAATCCTGTTTGGAAACAACGTTCTGCTTCAACAGGCCGGCGTATCTGTCGAACTTGGCCTGCGCGGTAGGCACCGCCGCCGCCGCCTTCTGCTGCGCCGCGACCGCGCTGTCATAAGCCGCCTTGTAGCTCGCCGGGTCGATGAGGTAGAGCGGCTGTCCCGCCGCCACCTCGCTGCCTTCCTTGAACAGCCGTTGCTGGATGATGCCGTTCACTTGTGGACGCACCTCGGCGATCAGCGAGGCCGCCGTGCGCCCCGACAGTTCGGCTGTGATCGCCACCGATTGCGGATGCAGCGTGACGACGCCGACTTCCGGTTTGCCGACGCCGCCCATGCCTGCGGGAGCCTTGCCGCCCTCCTGTGAGCAGGCCGCCAGGAGAAGGGCTGCGGCAAGAGCCGTCCAGGACGCGAGCCGGCGAACCGGCGGGGAGGACTGGCTAGACTGCATGGACATGGCTGAATGATCTTTCGCTGGAGGTGCGGTGACCGCATGGGCGTTGGCCAATGCAAAGCGAGGGCGAACGCCGGCGGTCGCAGGTGAGGCTTGAGACGGACGATGTCGTGACGAGGGGTCGCGCCCACTTGCGGGCGGCGTCGAGCAGTGCTTCGAAGCGGCTCATGTCGCGCTCCTTCTTCGTGGCTGGAGCGCACCCGAGGATCGGATGGCTGGCCGCGATGCCCTCCGCGCCATTATGCCGATCAGCACCGACATGCCAAGCGCCTTGCCAGGTCTCACGCGATCTTGCGGTCATGATTTCCGTGGCCATCGGCGTGCCGCGAGATCGGCAGCGACAGGCGCCAGGCGGCGAATTCCAGCCGGATCGCGCCTTGCAGCGTGTCGACCGGCAAGGCCGGCGGCGTTGCGGCATGATCGATGCGCCGGCCGAACGAATATTTCGGGCTGGCCGATGCGATCAGCCGCAGCAGCATCAGGGCTTCCCACATTGTCGTGCCTTGTTGCATGGGGTGAATCCGGGAAGGCGCGATCCGCCATCCCGGAGAAGGAAACCCGGCCGGCCCGGGAACGGGTTGGGTACCGGGGCCGGCCGGCGCAGCCGGTCGGTTGTCAGCCGTTCCCGGGCTGGGGCGGCGGCATCGGGCCATCATTGGGCGGGCCTGCCGGACCGACTGCGTCATTCGGCGGGCCGCCCCATGGACCGGGGGGTGGTCCATGGGGGCGTTCCGCCGAAACGACGATTTCGAGCTGTTCAGGCGTGAGCTTGGCGCGCAGCTCGGCGATCGCGTCCTTCAGCTTGGCGGCCGAAGCCGCACGCGCCGTGACGTCGTCTGCCAGCCTTTCCTGGAAGGCGAACGGATCGGGCTTGCCGGCCGGCCCTGCATCGGGACCTCTCGCCTGCGGCCCGCCATCCGGCCCTCCAGGCCGGCCAGTGCCGCCCGGACCACGATCCGGCCGCGGTGGCGAAAGCACCGCCTGCAGCGCGCTGGTGTAGTCGCGCCAGGCGTCGAGCTGTTCGCTGCGGATGCCGACGCGTGTTTCGAGCGCGGCGAGCCGGGCGGCCAGCATGAATTCCGGCGGCGGCCCCACGCGGCGGGGGCCGAAGCCTTGCGGGCCGAAACTGTGCGGGCCAAAACCTTGCGGACCCCATCCTTGCGAAGGATGCGGCATCGAGCCATGGTCCGTTCCATCCTGCATTGCCATGGCAGGCGGCGGCCCGCCTGGCGCCGCGCCCGGGTCGGGCTGCGCCGCCAGCGCGGGGTGGATGGCGGCGGCGGAAAACAGGCCGAGCGCAAGAAGTCTGCTTCGCATGACGGTATTCCTTTCATCCATGCTTTGGACGTCAGGAGGATAGGAAGCGTGTTTGTCTGCTTCGCGTCGGCATGTTGCCGAAGGTTTCCGCAAAAGGGCAATTTGTTTCCGAATGTTGCCATCCCCCGGCCAGAAACATTGGGTTGCAATTTTCCATGCCGCTTGCGCGCGCGCTCCCTATAATCAGGACAAGCCCTGGGATCATGGGCAAGGGCACGATAATGCAGTCACAACCCCATATCCTCGTCGTCGACGACGACCGCGAAATCCGCACACTGCTCGGACGCTATCTCGATGGCCAGGGTTTTCGCGTCTCGGTGGCGGCCGACAGGCGCGAATGCGAGCAGAAGCTGGCCACTGGCCAGTTCGACCTGGCCGTGCTCGACGTCATGCTGCCGGATGGTTCGGGGCTCGACATCTGCCGGGGCTTGCGCGACCGCAAGCCGCATATTCCCGTCATCCTGCTGACGGCGCTGAAGGAGGATGTCGACCGCATCATCGGGCTGGAACTCGGCGCCGACGACTATCTCGGCAAGCCGTTCAACCCCCGCGAGCTCACCGCCCGCATCCGCGCCGTGCTCAGGCGCTCGACGCCGGAAGAAGCGGCGCCCGCGCCTCCGCCCCGCGCCTACCGCTTCGCCAGCTACAGGCTGGAGCCGGACACCCGCAAGGTGACGGATGCGCAGGGCGCGGCCGTCGATCTCACCGGCGCCGAATTCGACCTGTTGCAGGTGTTCCTCGACCGCCCCGGCCGGCTGCTGTCGCGCGACCAGCTGCTTGATCTCACACAAGGCCGCGAACGCGACCCGCTCGAACGCTCGGTCGACGTGCTGATGAGCCGGCTGCGCCGCAAATTCACCGATACCGGCGACGGGCCGCTGTTCAAGACGGTGCGCAATGGCGGCTACCAGCTAACCGCGCGCGTCGAGACGGTGGAGGCGCAGGCGTGAACTCGCTGCGCCGCCGCCTCATCCTGTTGCTGGTCGCCTCCATCGTCGGTGTCGTCGGCCTGGCGACGGCGGCGGTCCTCAGCGTGCGCGGCGGCGGGCCGCCGCCGGAACTCGTCGTGCCATGGGTTGCCCAGCAGATGGAACTCGTGGTGCGGCTGCTGCCGGGGCCGATACCGGATGTGCTGCGAGTGCAATTCAGCGACCGGCCGGCGGATGGCAAGGTGGACCGGCAGGAGACGGCGATGCTCAATGATCTGCTGCGCCGCCGCGGCTTCGACGTGCTGGCCATTGTCAGCGACAAACCGGGTGAACCCAGCCAACGTGCCTCGATGCGCCTGCCCGACAGCCGGTGGGCGATCCTCGAAATAGCACATATCGATCCGCCCAGGCGCGAATGGCTGGTTCTTGCCGGCTGGATCTCGCTGATCGTGGCCGGCGCCACCGCCGTCTCTGTCTATTTCACCTCGGTGCTGATCCGGCCGCTCGAAATGCTGGAGGCCACCGTCTCCAAGATCGGCAGGGACGGCGTGCTGGCGCCGGTGCCGGAGGTGGGCTCGGCCGAGGTCAAGGCCACGGCGCACGCACTGAACCAGCTCTCGTCCAGGCTGAAGACCGCCATGGAAAGCCGCATGCGGCTGGTGGCCGCCGCCGGCCACGACCTGCGCACGCCGATGACGCGCATGCGGCTGCGCGCCGAATTCCTCGACGAGGAGCGCGACAAGTGGCTGCACGACCTCGACGAGCTCGACCGCATCGCCGACAGCGCCATCCGCCTGGTGCGCGAGGAGGTGAACCAGGATGCCGTCGAGCCGCTCGACCTGGAAAAGATGGTGCGCGACATATCGGCCGAGATGGTCACGCTCGGCCATTCCGTCTCGATCGGGCATCTGGACAGGGTTGCGGTCCGCGCCGGCGCGCTCGGCCTGCGCCGCGCCCTGCGCAATCTGGTCGTCAACGCCGCCACCCACGGCAAGGCCTGCACGATCGCGCTCGACCTCGCCGACAGGCGCGCCGTGCTCTCCATATCGGACGTCGGCCCGGGCATTCCGCCCGACCTCATCCACAAGGCCTTCGAGCCCTTCTTCCGCGTCGACCCCGGCCGCCAGCAATCCATTCCAGGCGCCGGCCTCGGCCTCGCCATCGCCAAGGAGATCATCGAGCGCTACGGCGGCACCGTGACGCTGGAGAACCGCCAGGGCGGCGGGCTGGCGCAGACGGTGGTGTTCGCGGCGGTGTGATTGGGTCAGGCCCGTCCACATCGCGAAAGGCAGCCCAATGCGGGGACTGCCAAGCAACGAGGCCTGCGAAGCGCGCTACGACGTGGCGCGCAGATTCCTGCGGATGGGACGCCTGCCCGTTGCACGGGCTTTCTCGGCCACCACGGCGGCTATCTCCACCACCTCGCCCTCGCGCGATTTGCCGTTGGTGGCCTTGTGGAGCCGCTCGTAGGGCAGCAATTCCTTGATCCGGGCATTGAGCGACGCGATTTCGGCCCGCAAATCCTCGCATTCCTGCCGCTGGACATCCCGTTGTATGTCCTCCGATGCCTGTTGCAGCGCAAGTTGCGAAAGATTGGCGTTCGCCTTCGAAAGACTCAGCTTGTCGGCTTCGTTCTCGTCGGTGAGCGCGGACAATCTTTCATCGGCGATTTTCTTTTCGGCCACTGCGTCGTCCAGGTCGGTCTTGAGCCTGGCGATTTCGGCGGCAGCCGCACTGTTCTCGTTCGAGGCCCGCTCCAGCCGCGATTCCAGGTCTTGGATCTCGGACCGCAATCCGCGCATCTCCGTCTGGCCGCGAGCCCGTTCGGCTTCCCAGTCGCCTTCCATCAGGCTGGCCGTTTCGGTCTTTTCCGCCAGCTTCGCCTGTGTGGCCTCGAGCGCCTTCTGCAGCCGGATCTCCTCTTTCTCGCTCTTGCCAAGCGCCGCCATCAGTTCGGCAAGGCGCGCCGCTTCGCTGGCGTGGACTGCCGAAAGCTCGTCCAGCCTGTGGCGCGCCTGGCTCTCCCGCTTCAGCACCTTGTCGAGTTCGACCGACAGGCTGACATGTTTTTCCCGCAGCATCTTGCTCTCGCGCAAGCGCCTGTTGGCCTCGACCGTCCTGGCGGTCAGCCGGTTGGCGATGTCGCCGAATTCCGCGTCGCGTTTGGCGCTGGCATTGCCCATCTCGGCGAGCTCGAGCCTTGCCGCCGCGAGCGCTGTGCGAAGCGCATCCCGGTCCTGGACCAGGTCTGTCTCGCGCTGCTGCAGCACTTCGCACGTGCTGTCACGCTCGCGCAGCTTGGCCGCCGTGTCGTGCAGCTTTTCCGACAGCGCTCTTTGCTCGGCGATCAGGCCGGCGTTTGCGAGCTCCAGCTCATTGGCGCGAAGAATGTCGGTGTGGAGGATGTTGAGGAATTCGCGCGTCAGATGGTGCGAGGTCGAGATTTCCGACAATTTGCCGTTGATCTCATCCAGATAATCCCTGGCGTCGTGGAACATTCCTTCGAAGGCGTTCAACGCCGCGAGCCGGGTCTGGGCATGGGGCGTCAGTCGTGGCGTGGTTTCGGCGGTGTCGGTGTTGCCCGCATCGTCGGGATTGTCCGCGCCCTCCGCTTGCGCCGCATCGGCCTGGGGTGGCGAGACGGTTGACGCGTTATCGGGGACATCGTCGCCCTGTGGCGGTGCCTCGAATTCGCTGTCGAGGCTGGCATCCAGGGCGTCTGCCAGATCGTCCTGCAATTCCTGGAGTGCGTCGTCTACGTCTTCAGCACGCTTGATCAGGCTCTTGAAGTTCATACGGAACTCCCTCTTACGCAATCAAAACCAGATATTTAACAAACTGCTAATATGTATCCTTACATCCGCTTATTCCGCAGGGGAAGCCCCCCTAGGGAAATGTAAATTTCAGACATTTGGGGATTTGCACCGCCGCGACAGCCAGTGCCGGGTCCCGGGCTGGCACAGACCGTAGCGTTCGCGGCGATGTCAACGCTTCTCGTGCATATTCGGTGTGCAGCCTGATATGCTGCCAGCAAACGGCTTGCAGATCGAACGGGAGGGGATGGAGATGTCGATCAAGGTGATCGGAACCGGCTTTGGCCGAACGGGCACGGATTCGATGCGCGAGGCGCTGGCCATTCTCGGCTACGGTCCCTGTCATCACATGCATGAAGTGATCGGCAACGAGGAGCAGAAACGGATGTGGCGTGCGCTTGCCCAAGGTGCCGCGCCGGACTGGAACCAGCTGCTGTCGGGCTATGTCTCCTGTTTGGACTGGCCTTCGGCGTACTACTGGCGCGAACTGATCGATTTCTATCCGAATGCCAGGGTGATCCTGACCTACCGCTCGGCCGAAAGCTGGTGGGAGAGTTTTGAAAAAACGATCGCGGCGGGACTTGAGCAAAGCGTCGATCAAGAATCGCTGGGCCTCGCCCTGATCGCCAGGCAGGTGTTCGGCGGCCGGCCCGGCGATCGAGCGCATGCCATTGCCTGCTACGAGGCCAATGTCCGTGCGGTGTACGCCGAAGTGCCACGGGAGCGGCTGCTGGTCCACGCTCTTGGCGACGGTTGGGAACCGCTGTGCACCCATCTGGACGTTGCGATACCGGATCAGGACTATCCCAATCGCAACAGCGCCGCGGGCTTCAGGTCGAGATTTTCGCTGAACTGATCTGGACGAAAACCGGCGGTGCCGGCCCGGCAATCCGGGTTCCTCGCCCCCTGTGGAGCGGGGCGAGGAAAAGGCGCACCGTTTTTACCCCGCCATGGCCAGCGGCACGGCGCTCTTGTTGGGGATCTGGATGTCGATTTCCAGCGTCGACATGGTCTCGCCCCGATCCATCGACACCTGGAGATAGTCCTGGTCGATCTGCACATGCTTGGCGATCACAGCCATGATCTCCTCGCGCAGAATGGAGACGAGGTCGGGCTGGCCACGGCTGCGGCGCTCATAGGCGAGCAGCACCTGCAGCCGCTCGCGCGCCACCGGCGCGCTGGTGCGCCGCTTGAAGAGGTCGAGGATGCTCATGCGGCCCTCCTTCCGAGCAGACGGTCGAGGAAACCCTTGCGTTCGAAGGGAACCACCACCGGCAAATCTTCGCCTTCAAGCCGCCGTGCCGCTTCGAGATAGGCCTTGGCGGCGTTGTTGAGCGGTTCCGACAGCGTCACCGGCGAACCGAGGTTGGAGGCGCGCAGCACATCCTGGCTTTCCGGGATGATGCCGAGCAGCGGCACCGACAGGATTTCCAGCACGTCGTCGATCGAGAGCATTTCTCCCCGCGCGGCGCGCGCCGCGTCATAGCGCGTGACCAGCACATGCTTGGCGATCTGCTCGCCCTGTTCGGCGCGCATGGTGCGGGCGTCGAGCAGACCGATGATGCGGTCGGAATCGCGCACCGACGACACTTCCGGATTGGTGACGATGACGGCCTCGTCGGCAAAACGCATGGCGAGCTGCGCGCCGCGCTCGATGCCGGCCGGGCTGTCGCAGAAGACATAGTCGAAGACCGAGCGCAGCTTGTCGATCACCTCGCCGACGCCGTCCTCGGTCAGCGCGTCCTTGTCGCGCGTCTGCGACGCCGGCAGCAGGAACAGCGTGTCGACGCGCTTGTCGCGGATCAGCGCCTGCGACAGCTTGGCCTGGCCCTGGATGACGTTGACGAGGTCGAACACGACGCGCCGCTCGGCGCCCATGATCAGGTCGAGATTGCGCAGGCCGACGTCGAAATCGACCAGCGCCACCTTCTTGCCGGTCTTGGCGACCGCGGCACCCAGCGCGGCCGTCGAGGTGGTCTTGCCGACGCCCCCCTTGCCCGATGTGACGACCACTACCTTGCCCATGGAAAAAGCCTCCGTTGCCTGTTGTCGTTTGTTGTGCCATGCGCCGCACGGCTGTTGTCAGAGCCTGCCATCATGCCATCCCAAACCGGTCCGAGGCTTGCGCGCGGCGATGCCTCAGCGCTTGTCCGGGCCGGAACCGTGAAGCCGGGCGTCAGCATCGCGCCGCCCTAGTTCAGCGGCACGACGGCGAGCATGTCGCCTTCGAGGAAGGCCTGCACGGCCTTGCCGCGCGAGACGCCTTCCATCTCTTCGGCGGTGGTGTACCAGCCGTCGATCGAAATCAGCTCCGCCTCGTTCTTGCGGCAGAAGATGCGTGCCGAGCGATTGCCCTGCGAGCCGGCGATGGCGCGGCCGCGTAAGGTGCCATAGACATGGATAGAGCCCGCCGCGATGATTTCGGAGCCGGACGCGACCGAGCCCAAAACGATGACATCGCCATGTGGATGGAAGATCGACTGACCCGAGCGGATCGGCGACTTGACCATAAGCGTGCCGGCCTGGACAGTTTCGATCGCGCCGGCTTCCGCGGCCTTGGCCGCCTTGCCCTTGCCCACCTCGGCCCTGGCTTCGCCGGCCTTGCCCTCGCCTGCCTTGACTTCGCCGGCCTTTACTTCGCCGGCCTTGCCGGCATCCTTGCCGCGATCCGAAAACACCGTTTCCAGCTGGCCGGCTTCATCAGCCGCCTCCGCCTTGCCCTTGCGGCCGGGCTGCGACAGCAGGCCATCCGTGGTGGCCTCCTTGGCGCCGCCAAGCAACGGCGGCAGGTCAAGCCCGAGCGAGGCGCCTTCAAGCTCTATCGCATAGACCCGGATGCCTCGCGCACCGAGGGAAGCAACCAGCAGCCCGATGTCGGCGACGTCGGGCTTCAGCACGTTCAGATCGAGCACCACCGGCCGTCCCGCAAAATACCCCGGCGAATTGCCGATCCAGTGATCCAGCCCCTCCAGCCAGGCGGAAATCGGCGCCTCCGGCGTGAGCGTAAAGGCCACGAAAGAACGGGCGCGAAAACGAATGGATTTTGTTTCGACGGGGGCGGCAAAGGTCACGGCCAGCGAATCCTTACTGAGAGGTAAACGCTAGGGGGTTAATGGTTAACGAATGGTTAACGGCAAGGGGCAACTCGGCAGCTGGTGCGAGAAATTGGGAGGTCGGCTAAGCGCCTGCGGAGACCGACGACAAGCGCGGCTCCCCCGAACCACGGCCTTCAGCGGCGGCGCGAAGCTGATCGAATGGCTGCTACCAAATGGGCATCTTCGAAGGGCTTGCTGATCAACGCCACGTCGTGAGGGCGGTCCGAGATCTTCTCGGCATCGGCGTAGCCCGTGACGATGAGTGCCGGCCAATCCGCGCGCAGGCTTCGGGCGAAGCGGATGACGTCGATGCCCGAAATGAGCGGCATGGCGAAGTCGGTTACGATGACGTCGAAACGGTCCGGTTCCTTTTCGATGGCGGCCAGTGCCTGGGCGCCGCCGGAAAACGCCGTCACGTCGAAACCCGATTGCCGCAGCGACATCGCCGTCAACTCCCGCAGGGATTGACTATCGTCGACGAGCAGAACAGTCGGCAACTGATCCTCGGCCGCCGTCGGGAGGTCGGTGCCGGCATTGTTGGCGGCACTGGCTTCGAAAACGAGCTCATCCCTGGCGGTAACGTCTTGCGCCTCGCGTGAACGGGGCAGCCAGAGCTCCATGGTGGTGCCGTGGCCAAGCTCGCTGTCAATCCTGAGCGTGCCACCCGATTGCTTGGCGAAACCATAAACAGTGCTGAGGCCCAGACCCGTGCCCTTCCCGATCGGCTTTGTCGTGAAGAACGGCTCGATCACCTTGCTGATGACATCCGCGGCGATACCTGTCCCGGTGTCCTCGACCGCAAGCCTGACATAGTCGCCCGCGGCAAGCCCCTGGCCGGAATGGCCGACGCTGCGATTGTGGGCCCTGACGCAGATTGTCCCGCCGGAAGGCATCGCGTCGCGGGCATTGAAGACCAGGTTCATCAAGGCAAGCTCAAGCTGCGCCGGGTCCGCATGCACCGGCCATATGTCGTCACCGACATGCCAGTCGAAGCGCACCAGGCCGCCCAGGATCGGCGCCACAAGGCCGGTCATCGTGTCTCCCAGGCTCGACATCCGCACGGCAACCGGTTTCAGATCCTGGCGCCTTGAAAAGGCGAGCATGCGCTGGATGAGGTCCTTGCCCTGGGAAGCGGAGCGGCGCGTCATGTCGAGAACCTGGGCCGCCTTGCCGTCGAGGCTCACTTGCCTTTCGAGCAGGCTCAGCCCGGAGAGGATCGCCGCAAGCAGATTGTTGAAATCGTGGGCAAGTCCGCCGGTCAGCTTGCCGATCGCATCGAGCCGCTGCGATTGCAGCAATTGGCTTTCCAGATGGCGCTGCTCGGTGATGTCCTGCATGGTGCCCAGCAGTTCGAGCCCGGCGCCATCCCTGGCGACCACTCCCTGGTCGAGGAATATCCGGTATTCCTCATTGGCGCATCGCCAGCGGAACTCGCACGCATAAGAGCCGGTCTCGTGGGCGGCCGAAAGCGATCTTGTCACCGCGTCCCGGTCAGCCGGATGGACCCGGCTGATGCCGAAATCTGGATCCGCCATGAACCGGTCCGGAGAAAATCCCGTCAACCGCTCGACCCCCTTGGAAACATAGCTTGCGGCGAATGGCGCCTCGGCCGCGCGGGCGTGAAAACAGATCGGCAGCGAAGCGAGGATCGTCTCCTGCCGGGCCTCGGAATGCCGCAACGCCCGCTCGGCGTCGAGCTTGTCGGAGGTCGCCTTCAGCGCTCGCTCAAGCAGCAGTTGCTCCCTGGCCGCATTCCGTTCGATTTCCCTCGTCTTTTCATAGAGATCGACGAAGACCATGACCTTGGACCGCAGCATCGACGGGTCGAATGGCTTGAACAGATAATCCACCGCGCCGGCGTCATAGCCGCGCAACATATGTGCTTCTTCCTTGTTGATGGCGGTCAGGAAGATGATCGGCGTGGCGTTCGAACGTTCGCGCCTCCGGATCAGCGAAGCGGTTTCGTAGCCGTCGAGACCGGGCATCAGCACATCCAGCAGAATGACGGCGAAGTCGTCCTTGAGCAGAAAGCGCAGCGCCTCGTCGCCCGAATGGGCGCAAATCACCTGCCCGACCCCGTCAAGTGCCTCCTCTATGGCAAGGAGATTTCGCGCGTCGTCGTCGACGGCGAGAACGCGAACCGGCCCCAGCTTTTCGAACGGTTCGCTGCTTTCTGCTTCCATAGCGGCCATAGGCTAAATCCGCCGGGGCGCGATCAGATTGCGGTCGTCGCCGTCTGCCCGCGATGTCCCCGCTCGCGAGCGCGAGCGGCCGACCCAAACCCGCAGCAGGGCGAGGAGCAGGTCGAGGTCGACGGGCTTGGCGATGTAGTCGGACGCGCCGGCGTCCAGACATTTCTGGCGATCTCCTTTCATCGCCTTGGCCGTGACGGAAATCAGCGGAATGTGCGCGATTTCCGGCTGGGAGCGGATCCGGCGCATTGTCTCGTACCCGTCCATCTCGGGCATCATGATGTCGATCAGGGCGACATCGACGTCCGGTGCCTCTTCAAGCATGGCTATGCCGTCCCGCCCCCGCTCGGCATGCTGCACCTCGATACCGTAGGTTTCCAGCACGCTGGTCAGCGAATAGATGTTGCGAATGTCGTCGTCGACGATCAGAACCTTGGCCCCGGCCAGATCGGCGTTGTCGAGTTGTTCGGAAGCCAGGATTTCCTTGTCGGGCCTGTCGCCTGGAAGGGCTGCGGACATCAACAAGCCAAGCTGGGCAAAGTTGTCGGCACGCGGAACATCGCTGAGCGGCGGATGCAGGGCGATCTGCTGTTGAAAGGCGTCCGGATGGGGCGTGAAGAAGAGCAGGCGCGGGACAAAATCGCCGAACTGCGACATGATCTCATCGAGCATCTGGGCGTTGTCCTTGGCCGAACGGCCAAAACCGAACACGACGGCATCATATCCGGCAATACCACCCCCGTCGGCATTGGCCGCGACACGGCCGATGGCGGTGACCGACGTGACGCCGTCGCGAATGGCTTCGACCAGCGCCAGGCGACGCTCGGGGTCCGGATCCGCGACCAGCACATTGCGTTGTGTCCTGAGCGTCCTCGACTGAATGTCGTCGAAGACACGCGAAAGTTCGCCGGCGGACACCGGCTTGCTGGAAACGCTTGCGGCGCCTCGGCGCGTGAGGAGCTCGATGTCTTCGGCGCCGGAGATAACGTGGATGGGTATGTTCCTGGTCTTCGGATCGTGCCGTAAAAGGTCGAAAAGCACCCAGCCATCAATGTCCGAAAGGCCGAGATCCAACGTGATCGCATCGGGCATGAGCTTGCGCGTAAGCGCCAGCGTTCCCGAGCCGGCCGTGGAGAGCACGCCTTTCAATCCGGCCGATCGCGCAAGACCAAGCAGCAGCCCGCCAAAAGTGGGGTCGTCCTCCACGATCAGCACCACCCTGTCCGATGGATCGATCGCATCACGGTCGTCGGCGAGTTCCGGCGTTCCTGTCGTGCTGCTGGCCGCAACGGAAACGGCGGCCGGCGAAAGCTCGACCTGCGGTGCAAGACTGCTGCTGCGCGGGCCGTCGAAGGGAATGACAAGCGTGAAGGTCGATCCCGTTCCAGGCTGGCTTTCGACGCGCAACTCGCCGCCGAGCAGGCGGGCGATTTCCCGGCTGATCGAGAGGCCGAGGCCAGTGCCGCCATATTTGCGGCTGGTGGTGCCGTCGGCTTGTTGGAACGCCTCGAAGATCAGCTTTTGCTTGTCCTCCGGAATGCCGATGCCCGTGTCGGTGACGGCGATGGCCAGCGCTTGCGGCAGTGCCGCCGCGCCGTTTGCGCGGCCGGTCCGCTCGGCATGGATGCTGAGCGTCACGTCGCCTTGAGAGGTAAACTTGAAGGCGTTGGACAAAAGGTTGAGGACGATCTGCTGCAGCCGTTTTTCGTCCGTACGGATCGTCTCGGGCAGGATCTGATCGATCTTGATCGTAAACCCAAGCCCCTTGTCGGCCGCAAGCTGCCGGAAGGTTCGCTCCATATGCTGGCGCAGATGTGCGAGCGGCATGTCGTTGAGCTCGATCGAAACCGTGCCGGATTCGATTTTCGAAAGATCCAGTATGTCGTTGATGAGACTGAGCAGGTCCGTGCCCGCCGAGTTGATCGTGCGAGCGAACTCGATCTGCTTGTCGTTCAGGTTGCCCTGCTGGTTGGTCGCGAGCAAGTTGGACAGGATCAGCAGCGAGTTCAGCGGCGTCCTCAGCTCGTGGCTCATATTGGCCAGGAATTCGGACTTGTACTTGGACGTCAGCGCCAGCTGTTCCGCTTTCTCCTCGAGTGCGCGTCTGGCCATTTCGATCTCGAGATTCTTGTTCTCGACCTGCTTTTTCTCGTTCTCGAGAAGCTGCGCCTTCTCCTGCAATTCCTCGTTGGTGGCGTGAAGCTCTTCCTGTTTCTTGGTGAGCTCGGTCTGGCGCGACTGCAGTTCGGACGTCAGAAGCTGGGACTGCTTGAGAAGCCCTTCCGTGCGCATGGTCGCGGCGATCGTGTTGAGCACGATGCCGACCGACTCCATCAATTGCTCGAGGAACAGGCGATGCGTGTCGCTGAAGCGGCTGAACGAAGCGAGTTCGATGACCGCCTTGACCTCTTCCTCGAACAATGCCGGCAGAACGATGGCGCTGGCCGGCGGTGCTTCGCCGAGGCCCGAGCTGATGCGCAGGAAGCTCGAGGGAACCTCGTCGAGCATGATCGCCCGTTTGTCGGCCGCGCTTTGACCGATCAGGCCTTCCCGGAAGTCCACACGCTGGCGGATCTTGGCTTTGCCCTCGGCGGCGTAGGACGCGGCCAGCTCCAGATAAGATTCTTCCTCGTCGCGATTGGTCACGTAGAAAACGCCATACTGCGCGTTCACCAGCGGCGCGAGTTCCGAGATGATCATGCGCGACACCGTGGCCAGATCGCGCTCGCCCTGAAGCATGCGGGAGAACCGCGCGAGGTTGGTCTTCAGCCAATCCTGCTCGGCATTCTTGAGCGTCTGATCCTTCAGGTTGCGGATCATCTCGTTGATGTTGTCCTTGAGCGCCGCGACCTCCCCGGAAGCTTGGACGCTGATGGAACGGGTAAGATCGCCCTTGGTGACCGCGGTCGACACCTCGGCAATGGCCCGCACCTGTGTGGTCAGGTTCGCCGCCAGCTGATTGACGTTGTCGGTCAGGTCGCGCCACAGGCCGGCGGCGCCAGGCACCCTCGCCTGGCCGCCGAGCTTGCCCTCGATGCCGACCTCGCGGGCGACGTTGGTCACCTGATCGGCGAAGGTGGCCAGCGTTTCGATCATGCCGTTGATGGTGTCCGCCAGGGACGCGATCTCGCCCTTGGCATCGACGGCGAGTTTGCGCTTGAGATTGCCCTGCGCCACGGCGGTGACGACATCGGCGATGCCGCGCACCTGGTTGGTCAGGTTGGTCGCCATGAGGTTGACGTTGTCGGTCAGGTCCTTCCAGGTGCCCGCCACGCCCTCGACCTGTGCCTGGCCGCCGAGCTTTCCCTCCGTGCCGACTTCGCGCGCCACGCGCGTCACCTCGCCCGCGAATGAGTTGAGCTGGTCGACCATGGTGTTGATGGTGGACTTCAGCTCCAGGATCTCGCCCTTGACGTCGACGGTGATCTTCTTCGACAGATCGCCTCGCGCCACCGCGGTCGTCACATCGGCGATGTTGCGCACCTGGCCGGTCAGATTCTCGGCCATCGAATTGACGTTGTCGGTCAGGTCCTTCCAGGTGCCGGCGACGCCGCGCACCTGTGCCTGGCCGCCAAGCTTCCCCTCGGTGCCGACTTCGCGCGCGACACGCGTCACTTCCGAGGCGAAAGAGTTGAGCTGATCCACCATCGTGTTGATGGTGTCCTTGAGCTCGAGAATTTCGCCGCGAACGTCGACAGTGATCTTTTTCGACAGGTCGCCCAGCGCAACGGCGGTCGTCACTTCCGCGATGTTGCGGACCTGGCCCGTCAGATTGGCGGCCATGGCGTTGACGTTATCCGTCAGGTCCTTCCACGTGCCGGCGACACCGCGGACCTGTGCCTGGCCGCCAAGCTTGCCGTCCGATCCCACTTCGCGGGCCACGCGCGTCACCTCGGATGCGAAGGAGTTCAGCTGGTCCACCATCGTGTTGATGACGTCCTTGATCTGCAGAATCTCTCCCAGCGCATCGACGGTGATTTTCTGGGTGAGATCGCCGGTCGCGATCGCGGTCGCGACCTTGGAGACATCGCGCAACTGCACGGTTAGGTTGCCGGCCATGGCGTTGACGTTGTCGGTCAGGTCCTTCCAGGTGCCGCCGACCCCCTCGACATGGGCCTGGCCGCCGAGTTTTCCCTCCGAGCCCACTTCGCGGGCAACGCGCGTGACTTCGGAGGCGAATGAGTTGAGCTGGTCCACCATCGTGTTGACGGTGTTCTTGAGCTCGAGGATTTCGCCCTTCACGTCGACCGTGATCTTCTTGGAGAGATCACCCCGCGCGACGGCCGTCGTCACGTCGGCGATGTTGCGCACCTGGCCGGTGAGATTGGCGGCCATCAGATTGACGTTGTCGGTCAGGTCTTTCCAGGTGCCTCCGACGCCACGGACTTCCGCCTGACCGCCGAGCTTTCCCTCGGTGCCGACTTCGCGCGCGACGCGCGTCACTTCCGAGGCGAAGGAATTCAGCTGGTCCACCATCGTGTTGATGGTGTTCTTAAGCTCCAGGATCTCGCCCTTCACGTCGACCGTGATCTTCTTCGACAGATCGCCGAGAGCCACTGCGGTGGTCACTTCGGCGATGTTGCGCACCTGGCCGGTCAGGTTGGCCGCCATTGAATTGACGTTATCGGTCAAATCTTTCCAGGTTCCGGCGACACCCCGCACCTGCGCCTGCCCGCCGAGCTTTCCCTCCGTGCCGACCTCGCGCGCGACGCGCGTCACCTCGCCGGCAAATGAGTTGAGCTGGTCGACCATCGTATTGATGGTGGACTTCAGCTCCAAAATCTCTCCCTTCACATCGACGGTGATCTTCTTCGACAGGTCGCCGAGCGCGACCGCGGTCGTCACATCGGCGATATTGCGAACCTGGCCGGTCAAATTGGCGGCCATCAGGTTCACGCTGTCCGTCAGGTCCTTCCAGGTGCCACCGACGCCCTCGACGCGGGCTTGGCCGCCGAGCTTTCCCTCGGTGCCGACTTCGCGCGCGACGCGCGTCACCTCGCCGGCAAACGAGTTGAGCTGGTCGACCATGGTGTTGATGGTCGACTTCAGCTCCAGGATCTCGCCCTTCACGTCGACGGTGATCTTCTTTGACAAATCGCCCGAAGCGACTGCGGTGGTCACCTCCGCGATGTTGCGCACCTGGCTCGTCAGGTTGGTCGCCATCGCGTTCACATTGTCGGTCAGATCCTTCCAGGTGCCCGCCACCCCCTTGACCCGGGCCTGACCGCCTAGCTTGCCCTCGGTGCCGACCTCGCGCGCCACGCGCGTCACCTCCGAAGTGAACGAGGCGAGTTGCTCGACCATTGTGTTGACGATCTTGCCGATCCGCAGGAATTCGCCGCGCAGCGGCCTGCCGTCGATCTCCACCATCATGGTCTGGGACAGATCGCCCTTGGCGACGGCGCCGATGACCCGGGCCACCTCGGCGGTCGGTTGCACCATGTCCTCGATCAGGTCGTTGACCGATCGGACGCTCGATTCCCAGCTACCTTTGGCGTTCCTGACATGGCCGCGCTCGCTGATGCGCCCGTCCTTGCCGACCACCCGGCTGAGCCGCGCGAATTCCCGCGTCACCTGGTCATTGAGTTCGACGATTTGATTGAACGTGTCTGCAATCTCGCCACTCAGCCCATCATAGACGTTTTCGATGCGGACGGAGAAATCGCCGTTTCGAAAAGCTTTGAGAGCGCTAAGGATTTGTCGAGAGTCCAGTTGTTCTTTTGGTAACCGAGATGCGCCCAAAAACCCCTCCACGCGAACCCCCGGCCGGATCAGGCCGAAGCCCTTAACGCGTGGCCGCGTATTTGGTTCCACATGGCTTGCAAGCGCGGCTGAAAGGTCCGCCGCGCTTTGCTGGCCCCCTAGGAGGACGAAGAAGGCCGGTTGGCCTACAGCGGTCTCGGTCTCTGTGTACCGCTATGCAACAGCGATCCCTTCAATGCCGCTTGAAATACTGCACTTCCCTTTCGTGCTTCTCCGCCGCTTCGCGGCTGTCGAACGTGCCCAGATTCCGCCGCTTGCCCGTCTTCTCGTCCTTTTTCCTTGAATAAAGCCGATATTTTCCGTCTTTCAACTTCCTGATCATCGGTCTCTCCTCAGGAAAGGACGAAGGGCCCGACGATCGCCGAGCCCTTCCTATTGTCAGTCGCGGTGTTCGGGCATAGCTTTCAGCTGGTCCTTGGTCCAGCTGGTCACGGCGTGAACGTCGCCGTCCTCGTCGCGCATGAAATCGAGTTCGTTGGCGGCGACGGCGACCGGCTTGGCGCCGATGCCGAGGAAGCCGCCGACGTCGATGACGACCTGGCTGCTGCCATGCATATGGTCGACGGAGCCGATCTTCTCGTCGTTGGGGCCGTAGATGGTCGCGCCTTCAAGCGTATCCGGGGTCAGTTCGGCGCGGCTGAGCCTTACGTGATTGGCGTGGTCCATGAGTGCATCTCCTTTGCGGTGGGACAGGGTGAACCTCCGAGGCGGCCAAGGGTTCCGACATTGTCGGAGATGACCAGGGATAGCGCTCCAAGAGAGCGCCGGCTTCGGGGCGATCATGGTTTTTGCGCTCGGTGGCTCGATGAATCATCTTGTCATCGCGTTGCGCCAACCCGTTGTTTCGAAAGGCTCGCGCGTTCAGCGCCCGCGCTTTGGCTTGAGGCTGCGCGCGGCTTGCTCGATCGCGGCGCGGTCGGTGCCGAGACGGTCGATCAGCTCCTGCGCCTCCTCGCCCGATATGCCCGCGCGGATCGCCAGTTCCTCCACCGTCAGAACGTCGGAGCTCGCGATCTCGCCGGTTTGTGGCAGCGCGTCATCCGCCGTCAGCGGCAGGGCGGCTTCCCTGTCGATCTCCATCTCGGCCCGGCTCCAGTGCCGCTCATGGTCGCCATGGCCGCCGCCTTCGCGTTGCCAGATCTCGTAGGCGCGGTTCCTGATCTTGTCGTCGCGGTCGTCGCTCATGTCATTCCTCCACTCATGTGAGGCATGAACGCCGCGCCGGTGCGAACGATCCAAAAAATCTGCGTGATCGTCGGGACGACAAGATGCAACCCTTCAGCCAGGCCTGCACGGCAACGGCGGCTACTCGCACTGGCGCCTGGGTCCGCCGGAATATGGCTGATAGCTGTTGTCGTCGGGCCTGTAGGAGCGGTAGCGGCTGAAGCAGGAATCGACATGGTCGGCGGAAAGCGCCGTCGTCGCGACCGCCGGGGCGACACCGCCCTCGACATAGCTGACGGCTGCCGATGGCTGCGCGCCCTGGTCGTCGCCGGCGTCGAGATAGGGCGAGACGCAGGGGCGCTGCTGCCCGCTATAGGACATGTAGCTGTTGTCATCCGGATTGTAGGAGCGGTAGCGGTTCGCGCACCAACTGACATGGGACGCCGGCAGCGCGTCGGCTCCAGCCGCCGGCGCGATCGATCCGGTCGCGGCCGGATCGGGTGCCCGCGGCTTGACGGCGATATCGGGCGGCGCGGGCTGGTCGGCCGGCAAGCGTTGCAGATTTTGCGCCGCCTTGTTCACCGGCCGCGCGTCCCTGGTCCACAGTTCCGCCACGCTGACGGTCGGCCTTGCCTCATGCGCGGGCTTGGCGGCGAGCAACCAGGCGGCAAAGCCCAGCCCGCTGCCGAAGACCGCAAGGGTCAAGACAAAGCCGCCGACCAATGCCAAAATCGCTTTCACGTCACGCTCCTTCAGCCCCTGCTTATAGAATGCGGAGCATCAAGGCTGGTTCCAGCAAAGTACGTGTCGCAGGCGCTTGAACGGGTCGCGCGCGCTCAGCTCCTCCTCAGACCGGCAGCCTCACCTCTGGGAAAACTGGTTCTCGACCGCCAGCAGCGACGCCACCGTTTCCCGATCGCGCTGGCGCTGCTGCAGAGTGCAGGCCAGCAGCCAATCCAGCGAGATCCGGCCGGCGCCGGCTACGGCCAGAACGAACATGCCGCCGGCGATCGCCAGATCCTTTTCGAAATTCAGCAGCTCGCTCTGGCTGGCGAAGTTGGTGTGGAACAGTGTGGCCGTTGCCAGGCAGAAGAGGCCGAGGCCGATCGCCCCCAGCCGCGTCAGCACGCCCGTTGCCACCGAGAGCCCTGCCCCCAGTTGCAACGCGATGGTGGCGACAAACAGCGGCAGACCGACGCCTTGCGCGGCCATCGCCTTGGCGGCGCCGTCGAAATGGGTGGCCAGTGTCACCCCCTCATGCAGGAAGATGAAGGACATGAGCAGGCGCCCGACAAGCAGGGTCAGATCCCTGACATAGAGTTTGATGGCGAGGGCGTGCAGCTTCTCGGCGCGTTCGTTCAGGGTCATGGTCAGCCTCCGATATTTTGACACCGTGCATGCGCCGCACGAGGACGGCGCCTGCCGAATGTGATGCTTGAAAGGGCCGGAGCCGGCTCGAGGGAGAGGCGCCGGCTCCGGCAATGGGCGCCAGCCACGAGCGCCCGAACTTTGGTGGGTTAGCGCCAAGCCCCTCATCCGGGCGCTTCGCGGCCACCTCTCCCCAGCGGGGAGAAGAGAAAGGCGGCGCCTCCTCTCCCCGAGGGGGAGGTCGGATTGCCCCGAATTGCCCTTCGCAAGTGGGGGCAATCCGGGGGGAGAACTTACTTCGTCACCTTGGTATCGATGGCTTTCCGCAGGTCGGAAAGCTCGTCGCAGCCGGTCGGGCACAGTTTCTGCAGCGAGGCCAGTTGCTCATCGGCCTTGGCCATGTCGCCGGTTTCGACATAGAGCTCGCCCAGATATTCGCGGGCGGCCTTGTGGTCGGGTTTCAGCTCCAGTGCCTTGTTGTAGTAGGTCAGCGCGGTGGTGAAGTCGCCGGTCTTGCGCAGCGTGAAGCCGAGCAAATTGTAGACGTCGGCCTGCTGGTTGTCCTGCGCGAGGTCGCGCAGGTCCGCCAGCGCGCCCTTGTAATCCTTGGCGTCGATCTTGGCCTTGACGGCGGTGAGGTCGGGCGCGTCGGCGCCCTCGATGTCGTCGACCGCATAGGCTGGGATGATGGTTGCGACGGGAACCACGGTCAGCACGGCAATGGCGCCGAGCAGGCCGAACAGGGCGTGCTTGCCCAAAAAGGATTGTTTCATTGTCTGTCTCGCTTGGGTTGGGAGCTCGCGCTCAGATTTCGACAGGCGTGAAGCCGTAGGCATTGCCGTCCTTGACGAAGACGCCGGTGCCCGGGAACGGGAAGTGCGAACCGGAAATGCGGATGTTGTCCGCGATCACCCGGTCGATGATCTTGTGGCGCGTGGCGATCGCCGTCGGCCCGTCCTGGTCATAGGCGCCCTGCCATTCCGGATGCGGTGCGAGAAGCGCCGGCACATACATGGTGTCGGCCGAGATCATCAGTTGTTCCTTGCCGGAATTGGCGAGGTACACCGAATGGCCGCGCGTGTGGCCGGGGGCGGCGATGATCTGGATGCCGGGCGCGACCTCGGCGCCATCCTCGACCAGCTTCCAGTTCTTCCATTTCGGGAAGTTTTCGGCGATGCGCTTGCCCGCCGGCTTGCGGCCCTCGGGCAGCTTCGCCAGCCTGCTCGGGTCGGTCCACCAATTGTATTCGGTGGCGTTGACGATGAGCTCGGCATTGGGGAACACCGGCGTGTTGGTGCCCTTCTCCATGAGGCCCCAGACATGGTCGGGGTGGAAATGCGAGATCATGATGGTGTCGATCGCCTTGTAGTCGATTCCGGCGGCGGCCATGTTGGCCGGCAGGTGCGTGGCGTTGGCCTGCCACTGGCCGACGCCCGAGCCGGCATCCATCATGATCAGCCTGCCGCCCATCTTGAGCACGGCTACGGTGAGCGGAATGGGCATGAAGTCGGTCGTCAGCCCCGCCTTGGCGAGCGCTGCCTTGGTATCGTCGACCGAAACATCCTTGATGAAGGCCGGGTCGTGCGGCTTCTTCCAGATGCCGTCATAGACGGCGGTCACCTCGATATCGCCGACCGTGTATTTGTAGAAACCGACGGTGGGTTCCACCGGCGTCTGCGCGAAAGCGGGACGGGTGAATTCCAGCTTGCCGGCAAGGCCGAAGGCGGCAGCGGCGGCGGCGGATTGAAGCACTGTGCGGCGTGACATGCTGAACATGGTGATCTCCTCTGTTGAGTGGTGGCTAAGGCGAAAGGTCGAAGGGAATGACGGAGCGCCAAGCCCTGGCCCTCCGTCGCTGGTCGCGGATCGGATTGGCGCCGCCGGGATCGGGTGTCGACCCGTGAACTCAGTTGCCCCAGATGCCCTGGCCGGGTTCGTCCGCATCGGATTTGGTCGCCGGCCGGCTCGGCTTGGTCGTCACCTTGGTGTCGACGCCGTGAGGACGTGCCGTGTAGGGGATCGAGGCGGTGGCATTGGTGTCGACGGCGACGCCCGGCTGGTTGGGGGCATTGGCGTTGAAATGGTCGCTGCCGGCAAAGGCAGAAGTCGAGGCAAGCAACATCGCAGCCACGCTGAGAGCGAGCTTGGTCATTTCGGTAAATCCTTGTTTCGTTTTCTATGGGTCGCGGACCGCAAGATTGCCCCGCTTGCAGAGAAGACCCGCAAGGGCCGCGCTTTATTCCCGGGCGCTATGAGATTTTTCTGGAAGGGCTGAAACCGCAGAAAGCGGCCCTACGGAAAGCTGCCCAGACACAATTCAGAAACAAGATTCAACAGTTCGGAAAAACTGGCGAAAAGATCGGATGGCATAAGCATCCCTCAATGGCCGGAAATCTGGCCGCCGCACAAGCGCACGGACACAGGCGCACCGAATTGGGTAAGGGCAAATGCAACGAGGTTCGAACGGATCGATGGGTGGCCTGCCCGGCATGTCGCTCGCCGCCGGCAGCGCCCAGGCAATGCGCGCTCTCGCCCCACGCCCATGCTCCCGAAACTGTGAAGACAGGACGGTCGATTCCGTGATAACCGCCCGGCCAAAGAGGGTGCGGCCGGCGATCGCCGGTCTGAATTCCGGAATCTTCCGTTCTGGAAGCTTCAGTCATTCCCCCTCCATGAACAACGATCAAATTGCAGCGACGGCACAGCCGGCAATGCCCGCCGGCGCGGCGGCGTGACCGAGATGTGCCTGTAACGGCTTGCCAGGACGAGAAAGTTTGGAAATGGACCACGGTATCGATATCGCCGAACTGGACAGGGAAGCGGCAAGATCGGACGCAGGACCCGAGACCAGCTCCGACAGCGTCGATGCACTTGCGGGAATTGCCTCCGGAGCACACGGCCAGGTCCTGGCGGGCGCCGATTTTGCCCGGGCGGGTCAACCGGACGAGCGACTCGACAAGGTCTTCGAGCAACTCGCCGAGACATTCGCCACGCTGCCGGCGGTGATCTCCGAGGGCCGCGCCTGGACCTATCGGGAGCTGGACAAGCGCGCCAATCAGTTCGCCCGTCTGCTGGTCAAGCGCGGCGTACGGCCGGGTCACCGTGTCGGGCTCATCCTCGACCGGTCCGCGGAAACCTATGTGGCCCTGCTCGCCGTGGTGAAGGCGGGTGCCGCCTTCGTGCCGCTGGCCACCGCCTTTCCGCAAGAGCGCATGGCGCTCATCATCGAAGACGCCAGCGTCAGCCTGGTCGTCACCATCGCCACCTACGCTTCGCGGGCCGACCAGCTGCCGGTTCCGCACCTGTTGATCGACAGCGCCGCCGCCGAAATATCAGCCCAATCCGACGCGCCGCTGAAGCCGCACAAGGCGCCGGCCCCCACGGCGGCAGAAGACATCTGCTACATCCTCTATACGTCCGGCACCACCGGCAGGCCGAAGGGCGTCGCCATCCGCCACCAGAGCTTCGTCAACTTCATCCGCGTCGCCGCCGCATCCTACGGCTACCGGCCGGGCGATCGCGTCTACCAGGGCATGACGATCGCCTTCGACTTTTCCTCCGAGGAGATCTGGGTGCCATTCGTCGCCGGCGCAACGGTCGTGCCGGCACCAGGCCAGATGCCTCTCGTGGGCGAAGAGCTCGCCGATTTCCTGCGCCATCACGACATCACCTGCATGGCCTGCAGCCCGACGCTTCTGTCGTCCATGACATCGGACGTGCCCAGCCTGCGCACGCTGCTGGTCGGCGGCGAGGCCTGCCCGCACAATCTGGTGGTGCGCTGGTCGAAGCCCGGCCGGCAGATCCTCAACACCTATGGCCCGACCGAGGCGACCGTCACGGCAACCATGGGTGCATTGACGCCGGACCGGCCGGTGACGATCGGCGCGCCGCTGCCCACCTACTCGATCGTTATTCTCGACCCTTCGCTGCCGCGGCTCGCCGAACCTGGCGAACTGGGCGAGATCGGCATTGCCGGCATCGGGCTGGCGGCCGGCTATCTCAACCGGCCGGACCTGACCGAACAGAAGTTCATCGCCGATTTCCTCGGCCTGCCGAACAACCCGTCGAAGCGCATCTACCGCACCGGCGACCTTGGCCGGATCAGTGACGCCGGCGAGATCGAGTATGCCGGGCGCATCGATACCCAAGTGAAGATCCGCGGCTATCGCATTGAACTCGGCGAGATCGAGGCCGTGCTGCTCGACCAGCCCGAGATCGCGCAGGCCGCCGTCACCACCTGGGAGATCGAGCCCGGCCGCGTCGAACTCGTTGCCTATTACGCGCCCAAGGTCGGCCAGCCGGCGCTCTCGCGCGCCGACATTGCCCAGACGATGAAGCGGCGGCTGCCCGACTACATGGTGCCCTCCTATCTGGAGGAACTGCCGGCGATCCCGATGACGGTCTCCAACAAGGTCGACCTTCGCCAGTTGCCCAAACCAACCAGCGTCCGGCTCTCGGCCGATCGCGCCATGGTGCCGCCCGGCAATGACGACGAGCGTTTCCTGGCCGACGCGCTATGCGCCGTGCTGAAGTTCGACGACGTGTCCGTCGAGGACAATTTCTTCGACGATCTCGGCGCCAACTCGTTGCTGATGGCGCATTTTTGCGCGCGTGTGCGCACCCGCAAGGAATGGGCGACGACGTCGATGCGCGACATCTATCTCTATCCGACGGTGGCGCGCCTGGCCAAGCACCTGAGCGTCGCGGAAGAGATGACGACGGCCACCAACGAGCCCGTTCTCACCCGCCAGGCGTCCAATCTCGTCTACTGGACCTGCGGCGCGGCGCAGTTGCTGTTTTACGCGCTCTACAGCTACGTGGCCTTGTGGGCGATCAATGACGGCCTCAACTGGGTCTATGACACGCTCGACGACCCGCTGCAGCTTTATGTCAGGTGCGTGGTGCTCTCGGCCGGCGTGTTCTTCGGCATGTCGGGCTTCGCCATTGCCGCCAAATGGCTGCTGGTCGGCCGCTGGAAGGCGGAAGCGTTCCCGATCTGGGGCCTGCGCTACTATCGCTTCTGGGTGGTCAAAACCTTGATCCGCACGGCACCCGTCGTGCTGTTCCGCGGAAGCCCGCTCTACAGCCTCTACCTGCAGCTTCTGGGAACCAGGATCGGCAAGAACGTGGTCATCGAATCCCGGGCGGTGCCGGTGTGCACGGACCTGATTTCGATCGGCGACCGAACGATCCTGCGCAAGGAATCGCTGATCCTCGGCTATCGCGCCCAGGCCGGCTATATCCACACCGGGCCGCTGACCATCGGCCGCGACGCCTTCGTCGGCGTCGGCTGCACGCTCGACATCGACACCGCGATCGGCGACGGCGGCCAGCTCGGTCATTCCTCCTCGCTGCAGCACGGGCAAAGCATCCCCGACGGCGAACACTGGCATGGATCGCCCGCGGTGCCGACCACGGCGGACTATTGCAAGGTGCGCAACGTCAATCCTCCCCGCATCCGGCGCTTCCTCTACGAGGCCGTGCAGCTGATAGGCCTGTTTGCCATCGTCACCCCGCTGCCGCTTTTGTTCCACAGCTATTGGGAGAATGTCGGCGACGACTATCAGGAGACGATCGGCATTGTGGCGATCGGCACCACGGTCACGCTGTTCGGCTACATCGCCGCGGCCTTTTTCGCCGCCACGGTGGTGCCGCGCCTGTTCAGCCTGATCCTGAAACCCGGCCGTACCTACACGCTTTATGGCTTCCGCTACTGGCTGCAGACGGTTGCCGAGTTCTCGAGCAACTCCCGCGTGCTCGGGCTGCTGTTCGGTGACAGCTCGGCCATCGTCCATTACATGAGCGCCATCGGCTGGAACCTCAACAAGGTGGTGCAGACGGGCTCCAATTTCGGCTCCAACCAGCAGCACGAAAACCCGCTCCTGTGCGAGATCGGCACCCAGACCATGGTGTCGGACGGGCTTTTCATGATCAACATGCACAAGTCCGCTTCCGCGTTCCGGCTCGAGCCGACCCGGATCGGCGAGCGCAACTATCTCGGCAACAACATCTACTATCCGCCGGATGGACGCACGGGCGACAACGTCCTGCTCGGCACCAAGGTGATGGTCCCCATCGACGGGTCATTGCGCGAGAATGTCGGCCTTCTCGGCTCGCCGCCCTTTGAAATCCCGCGCATGGTGAACCGCGACAAGGAACTCATCGCCGGCATCGACGAGCAAGACCGACGCCAGCGCATCCCGCTCAAGAACCGTCACAACCTGGTGACGATCCTCCTGTTCATGGCGACGCAATGGATCATGCTGTTCGCCACGCTGGCGATCTGGGACCGGGCACTGAACTACTACACCGAATGGGCTGAGATCGCCCTCTTCGTGGCGGTGCTTTTGACCTCGGCGATCACCATTCCGTTCTACATCTTCGTCGAGCGGGCAAGCCTCGGTTTTCGCAAGCTGAAGCCGCAGATAACGACGATCTACGACGTCACATTCTGGCGCCACGAGCGCCACTGGAAGCTCGCGGATTCGCCTGTTGTGCGCCTGTTCGCCGGCACCCCGTTCCGGCCGATGATCCTGCGCATGCTTGGGGTCAAGGTGGGCAAGCGCGTCTATGACGGCGGCGCCAACCTGACCGAGCGTTCCCTCGTGGTGATCGGCGATGACGTCACGCTCAATGAAGGCTGCGTCATCCAGGCCCACTCGCTGGAAGAAGGTGCGTTCAAGTCCGACTTCATCCGTATCGGCGATGGCTGCACGCTCGGACCTTCCGCCTTTGTCCATTACGGCGTGGTGATGGGCAAGGGATCGATGGTCGATGCCGATTCCTTCGTGATGAAGGGCGAGGAGTTGGAGCCCAACTCGATCTGGCGCGGCAATCCGGCCAAGCTGCACCGGTTCGTCGAGCCGGTCATCGAAGACGGCTCCAGGGCGTCGTCCTGACGCTCGATCCCGATATCGTCGGAGGGCCACGTGGCAGAGCGATCCGGAAGCACCGCGGACATCCGGATCGGCCCGGTGACCCCAGCCAATCGCGCTTTGGTCACCGCATTGCAGCTGGCGCCGGAGCAGATGGATTTCGTCGCCAGCAATGCAGCCTCCCTGCGTGAGGCCAGATCCGATCGGGACGCGCGGCCACGCGCCGTCATGGCAGGCGACCAGATCGTCGGGTTCCTGATGTACGAGGCGCCGCGGGACGATGACGAGGCGCGCATCTACCGCTTCATGATCGACCGTGCCTCGCAAGGCCGGGGTTACGGCAAGGCCGCGTTGCGTGAAGTGCTGGAGGAAATCGACGGGCTCGGCCACATCAGGCATGTGTCGATCTGCTACGAACCGGAGAACGAGGCGGCGCGGCAGCTTTATCGCAGTGCCGGTTTCGTCGAACAGGGGCTCGACGAGGACGGCGAAATGATCGCCGATCTCATTCTGCCAACCGGCGACCGATGACGCCGCCCGCCGATCCGTCCGAGGAAATCGCCCTGGCGCGCGCCATGGCCGCCATGGCTCCGGCCGGGGTCCGCACCGGTTGCCGGATCATCCGCGAAGGCGACGAGACCCATCTGTTGCCGGCGGAAGCACGCTCCATCCCCGCTCGCCAGCCGTCCATGCGGCGGGCCAGCGGCGCGGCGCGATTGCTCGCGCACCGACTGCTGACGGATGCCGGCTTCGACGGTTTCGCCCTCTTGCGCACGCCGTCCGGTGCACCCGCATGGCCCGACGGGATAACGGGCTCGCTCGCGCATGACGACGACATGGCCGTGGCGGCGGTCGCGCCTGTTGGCCGCATCGCCTCGCTCGGCATCGACGTCGAGCCGGCGCTGCCCCTGCCCGATGAGATTTTCTCGCTCGTGGCAATTCCCGAAGACCGGATCGACGCCGCCGACCGGCAGCTTGCCGGCCGCATCCTTTTCGCCGCCAAGGAAGCGGTCTACAAGGCCGCCTATCCGCTGGATCGCGAGGTGCTGGGCTATGAGGATATCGCCGTGGACCTCGAAACCGGCCACGCGACAACGAGGACGGGCCGCAAGGTCAGCCTCGCACACTGTATCGCCCCGCGCGTGGTCGTGCTGGCGTTTGTTGCCAGATAGGCGTTGGCCTATTCGCCAACCACCTCTCGATAGGCCCTCACCGCACCATCCAGCCCACGTATGCGCCAGCGCTGCCCGTCCTGTTCCTCGACATGGCAAGGTCCAAGCGGCACTTTCCCTCCCCCGTCGGGCAGGTCGAGCACATAGACAGGGTTGCAGATGCCCGACAGGCGCGCGCGCAGCGCTTCCACCAGCGCCTGCCCCTGCGCGATCGTGGTGCGCCTGTGTGCCATGCCGCGTGCGAGATCGCCATGGTGGAGGTAGTAGGGTTTTATCCCCAGCCGGTACATCAGCTCGCGGCAGAGCTCTTCCAGCGCTTCGACCGTATCGTTGACGCCCTTCAGCAGAACGCTCTGGTTGAGCATCACGAAGCCGGCCTGTCGCAAGGCGCGGCAGGCCACTTCGGTGGCGTCGGTGATCTCGCGCGCGTGGTTGAAGTGGGTGACCACCGTCACCATCAGCCGACCCTGCAGCGCCGCGACCAGCCCTGGCGTGATGCGCGACGGCAGTGCCACCGGCACGCGCGTGTGGAGGCGCAGCAATCGCACATGGGCGATGTCCTCGATGCGCGCCCGGATCTCGGCCAGTGCCTTGTCGGGCAGCGACAGCGGATCGCCGCCGGTCAGGATCACTTCGCGGATTTCGGGATGGTCCGATATGTAGGCCAGCGCCGGCTCCAGCGCCTCGCGCGTATAACCACGGCCGATCGACGTCAGCGATTCCTTGCGGAAGCAGAATCGGCAATAGACCGCGCATTGATAGGTCGGGAACAACAGCACCCTATCCGCATGGCGATGCGTCAGCCGCGGCACCGGGCTGAATTCGTGATCGGCGATCGGGTCGCCAAGCTCACCCTCCGCCTCGTCCAATTCCCCAGGCGACGGGATCACCTGCGCCCGGATCGGATCGGCGGGATCGTTCCAGTCGATCAAGTCGAGATAGGCCTTTGGCGCCCGCACCTTGTGAAGCGCCGCGGCGGCGTGCGCGGCTTCGCGCTCGGCCGGCGAGAGCGGCAGGGAAGCGAGGTCACGCGCATGGCGCACGCCGGCGCGGACATCCTCCTGCCAGGCGCTGTCGGCGGCGCGGGTCGCATCTTTGAGATTGGGCATCGGGCGTCTCGGCTGTTTGCGCGGACCTATCGGCCGGATGGACAGCGCGGTCAACCGCTGTCGCAACGCCAACCATGTCCGCCGCCTTCACAACCTATGTCCATCCGCGCCAGCCATCGCCACAAAAGCGCTTTCGATGCTTTCAAACCTCAGCTCCGGATAACGCGCGCCCGCTTCAGGCGTAGCCGTCTCGAGCGCGGTCTCGCCGCGGATCCAGAATGCGCGCAGCAATCCAAGGCCGGGAACCGCCGCGATCAGCGCCTCCAGCTCCTCGGCGCTCATCTGCTTGACGCGGGGCGAACGGCCGCTCACTTGCCGCCACAGCTCGATCATTTCACCTTGGGTGATCTTGTTTTGTGCGATCCGTATCTCGCTGCGAACAGCATTGGCATCCTCCAGTGCGCGCATGGTGACCGCAGCGATATCCTTCTCGCTGACGAAGGTCGCCGGCACGTTGCCCTCGCCATAGAGCGTCACCTCGTCGGGTGGCAGCGGCGTCGAGCCGAAGCGCGTCAGGTCGCCCAGCGTCGCCACCCAGGTCGAGAAGAAGCCGTTGGTGTAGATCACCGTATAGGGCAGGTCGGCCTCACGGACCGCGTCGAAGACGGCCCGCTTGATGTCGAGCGGTTCGATCGAGCCGGGTGCGGCGGCGGCAAAGTCGAGGCCGAAGCCGGCGGACGGGACATAGCGGGAGATACCGGCATCCCTGATGGCGCGCACCAGCGTCATCTCGCTGGCCGACCCCACATGCACCGAGCTGACGACGCGGTCGACCTTGCCGACGGCGCGCACGAGGCTGTCATAGTCGTCGAGATCGCCGACATGCACGGTGGCGCCGAGGTCCTTCAGCGGGCGCATCCGCGCTTCATTGGCCGACGTTGCCTGCCGGACCAGAACATGCAGGCTGTCGCCATTGCGCGCGCTGGCCTTGGCCATCTCGCTGCCGAGCAGTCCGGTGGCGCCAATGATCAGGGTGCTGGTCATATTGCCCTCCCATTGCCCAGAATTTCGTTAGCAAGGATCGAACCATCCCAGTCGCGTTCCAGGCCGATGTCATGCAAACGGCGATCGGAAAGCCGGGAGATCTGGCGCAATGTGCGGCGGCGCTCGAACGCTGCCGCGCTTCGCATGGCAAGGCCGCTCATCGCGGCGCCGATGGGTCGAAGGGTCAAGGTCATAATCCGTCTCCTGTGTTTCACTGGGCGCAAGCCTGCCGATGTCGCCCGAGTGGGGCGAGCATGACGATTGCTCACACTTGTCTGATCAATTCAGCGCATCGATGAACCGGAGAGCCGGTGTGGATGCTTGGTACGCCTGAATATTGGGCCATTGAGGGCTGGACGACAAACGACTCTTTGTGCACGATTTGTGAGCAACACTCACAGGTCGATCCGATGCCGCGCAGACTGCCGCCCCTCACCGCTTTGCCCGCCTTCGACGCGGCGGCCAGGCATTTGAGTTTCTCCAAGGCCGCGGAGGAGCTCAACCTCACCCATGGCGCGGTCAGCCGCGCCATCCGCAACATAGAGGACAGGCTGGGCATCCAGCTGTTCGATCGCGGCACACGCTCCGTGCGCCTCACGGGCGTGGGCGCGGCCTATGCGGCGGAGGTCGGCAAGGCGCTCGACCAGATCGCCGCCGCCACCATCGCCGCCACACCCGACCGCTCGACGCGCATCCTCAATGTCAGCACGTCCGACGGTTTCGCCGGCCGCTGGCTGGTGCCGAGGCTGCATCGTTTCCATCGCGCCAATCCCGACATCGACGTGCGGCTGGCGACTTCGGGCGTGCTGGCCGATTTCGTCAGCGACGGCATCGACATATCCATCCGCTACGGCCGCGGCGGCTATAGCGGGGTGACGGCGGAATTCCTCGCCGACGAGGAGGTTTTCCCCGTCTGCAGCCCGGAACTGCTGCAAGGCGAGCATCCGCTGCATCTGCCAGCGGACCTCAGGCACCACAAACTGATCCACGACGCCTTTCGCATCGACTGGGCGACATGGCTTGAGCAGGCCGGTGTCGAAGGCATCGACCCCACACGCGGCGTGCGCTTCGATTCCGCCACCTTCGCCGTCGAGGCCGCCGTGCATGGCGAAGGCGTGCTGCTCGGCCGCAGCGCGCTGGTCTCGGCCGACCTCGCGGCAGGCCGGCTGGTCCGGCCCTTCGATCTCGCGCTGAAATCGGCGGCCAGCTACTACGTCGTCTATCCCGAAGGCGCGCTGCGCCAGAAAAAGATCAGGGCGTTCCGCGACTGGCTGTTCGCCGAAGTGGCGGCCGACTGGATTGGTGCGAAGAAGAGCGGCTGATCCGAGGAACGCCCACCTGAATTCCCTCTCTTGCCGGCCAGCTATCGCCTTTCGCTCCGGCGCATCCAGTCAGTCCGACGGGCCGTCAGGCAGCTTGGGCGTCACGATCCGTATGGGACGGCTCCCGATCGGCGTTCCGGTCCCGCGATCGATGCTGACTGGGTCGATTTCGGTTCCTGTCTCGGCGTCGAAGAACCGAGTGAAATTGCCACCGCCCCGGTGCTTGCTGCCCCAGGCGGCGAGCGAGAACAGCACCGGAAGCAAATCCCGACCGGCCTCGGTCAGCACATATTCATCCCGTGGCGGCCGCTCCGAATATCGCCGTTTCTCCAGCAGCCCTTCCTGAGTCAAGGTCGCCAACCGGCTGGTCAGCATCGTCGGAGCGATGCCAAGGTTCTTGCGAAATTCGTCGAAACGGCTGAGCCCCGCATGGGCATCGCGCATGATCAGCATGCTCCACGTGTCACCCATCGTGCCGAGGCTGCGGGCGATCAAACAGGGCTGGTTGGAAAGATTCTTCACGTAGATACCATTTTGATAGTGACTTACTATTAATTTGATAGTATCTGATCTCGCGAGGCCGTTCCACCGAAAAATGATGGTGACGGCCGGTCATCGCGCCGCTGGGAGTCCCAAATGAAATTCTATCTGTGCAAGTACATCCCGCCCCGTGCCGACTTTCTTGCATCCATGACCGGCGACGAGCGGGAATGGATGAGGCAGCATGGCGCCTTCTTGGACGAGTTGCTCGACCGCGGACTGATCGTCGCCCATGGTCCGGTGATGGATCCAGGCGGCGGCTATGGCTTGTCACTATACCGGATCGCCGACGACCAGGACATCCAGGCGATAACCTCACAAGACCCCATCGTGAGAAATGGCGCCGGCCATTACGAACATCACCCCATGCTTCATCTGAGCGTACACGGCTGACAAGTCCGTCGGCACAAACCGTCATGATCATGCATCTCGAAGGATATTGAAATGAACAACAAAAATCGCGGCGTCGCCGTCGTCACCGGAGCAGCGGGCGGCATCGGGCTTGCGACAGCCAAAGCCCTTCAGTCGGCCGGCTACCGCGTCTTCGGCACGAGCCGGAAAGCCGCGACCGGGTCACCGCCCGGGATCACGATGCTGAGCTGCGACGTGACCGACGCGGACTCCGTCGCAAGCATGGTGTCGCAAGTGATAAGCCAGGTCGGGCGCATCGACCTGCTGGTCAACAATGCTGGCAATGCACTGATCGCGGGTGCGGAAGAATCGTCCGTTGAACAGGCAAAGACCCTTTTCGACGTCAACGTCTTCGGTCTCATCCGCGTCACAAACGAGGTGCTGCCGATCATGCGGCGCCAGGGCGGCGGCCGGATCGTCAACATCAGCTCGGTTGTCGGCTTTGTCCCCAGCCCGTTCAGCGCGCTCTACACATCCACGAAACATGCCGTCGAGGGCTACTCCGAGTCGCTGGACCATGAGGTCCGCCCCTTCGGTATTCGCGTCCTGCTGGTCGAACCGGCCTTCACCCGTACGGCTCTCGATCACAATGCGACGAAGCCGGACAGGATGATGAGTGTCTATGACCAGGCGCGGGCAACGGCAACCGCGGTCTGGAACAGGGCGATCGAAACCGGCGATGCTCCCGAGGTCGTCGGCCAGGCGGTCGTCACCGCGGCCACCGCGACATCGCCGAAGCTGCGCTATCCCGCCAGCAAGCAGGCGCGTCGCCTATACCTGCTGCGACGGTTTGTTCCCGCGCATGCTTTCGACAAAAGCCTCCGAAAACAGATGAACCTGCCGTCGTGACAAAGGCGCGTAGCCACTGTTCGGCGAGCCGGTTTTGAAACGCCAGACATCCGCTGCTGCGGCCGGACGATTTGAGGCATCACAAGCCGATCCACGACGGTTCCGAGAGGGGAAATTGAGCCGGCGGAGTGGCGCCAAACCGCCTCTGGGCATTCCTGCCCGGTTTCAGGTGGCGCTCGACACTTTCGCGATTGCCGCCAGCACCAGCAGAGCCAGACAGCCAACAAGCGCCATCAGGCCCAGCGACCAGGAAATGCCGATATGGGCCATCGCCAATGCCAGGGCGAACGGCGCGACCGCCGAGACGATCAGGCGGGCGGACATGGCGCGTCCCTGCAGCCGGCCATAGCCTTCGCTGCCGAACAGCATCAGTGGCAGTGCCCCGGTGACGATGCTGAACAGCCCGTTGCCCATTCCGAAGACGACGGCGAACGCCATCGCGCCGGCGATCGAAGGCGCGGTGCCAAGCAGGATGACCACGCCCGCCGTCATCAGCACGGCTGAGATGATGGCGAGCCGCAGCGGCGGCAGGTTGATCCCGAAGACCATATTGATGAAACGGCTGAGCACCTGCGACGGCCCGAACAGCGTTCCAACGATGGCGGCGGCGGCACCCAGACCGAGCCCGGACAGCAGCGGCACCATATGGACCAGCACGGCGGCGCTGACCAGGTTCTGGAGCGAGAAAGCGACAACCATCAAGGCAAAGCCGAGCGGCCGCGCCGGGGCCGGCAGCGATCCCGCGACGTGCCGTGGCGGCTCGATCGCCGCGCGCCTGCTCCTGGCCAGCCCCTGCGAGAGCCAGGCGTGCAGCGGCAGGCAGACCAGCAGGTTCAGCCCGGCAAAGACGAGGTAGACGTCTCGCCAAGGCAAATGCCCATGCAGCGCCGATGTGATCGGCCAGAAGACGGTCGATGCGAAACCGGCGATGAGGGTGAGATAGGTTATGCTGCGCTGCGCGGCACGCGGCCGGATCTGGACCAGCAGCGCGAAGGCCGCGCCGTATTGGACAAGGTTCGATGCTGCCTCCAGGGCAATCAGCGCGGCGACGAAGGCTGGACCGTTGGGCGCATAGGCACAGGCGGCAAGCGCAGCGGCAGCAACGGCCGAGCCGGCGGTCATGATCCGTCCCGCGCCAAAACGGTCGATCCAGCCGCCGATCAAGGGTGCGGTCAGCCCGCCGGCCAGCAGCGCGGCCGATAGCGCGCCGAATATCCATTCGGTTGGCCAGCCCATATCCTTCGCCATGTCGCCGGCAAGGATGCTGAAACTGTAATAGAGCGTGCCGTAGCCGATAATCTGGGTGATCCCGAGCGCGGCGACAGCCGCTATCGGCGCACGCTCCGCGGTTTCGGCTTTTGCAAGGCTTCCATCATTGCCCACCGCGGTCATGGCTCACCACCTCGCCGTCTTCCTTGGTGAACCGGCTCACCGGGTGGTCGAGCAGATCCAGCACAAGCTCGGACGGACGGCACAGCCGTGTCCCTCTCGGCGTTTCGACGATCGGCCGGTTGATCAGGATCGGATGCTCGAGCATGGCATCGAGCAGTTGGCCGTCGGACCATTTTGGATCGGCCAGGCCCAGTTCGGCGTAGGGGGTGCCCTTTTCACGCAGCAGGGCGCGCACGGGAATTTCGAGCGTCGCTATCAACTGCTCCAGCCGCGCACGTGGCGGCGGATGTTTCAGATATTCGACGATGGTCGGCTCCTCGCCGCTCGCCCTGATCATGGCAAGCGTGTTGCGCGAGGTGCCGCAGTCCGGATTGTGGTAGATGGTGATCGTCACGGGCTGGCCTCGATGGGGAACGGTTGAACGTGCGGCTGCAGCAGCCATGTCGTCAGCGCCAGGGCAATGCCCGCGCCGGCCAGTTCGGCGGCGATGAAGCCCGGCAGGCTTGCCGGACTGATTCCGGAAAAACTGTCCGTCAGTGACCGTGCGGCCGCGACCGCTGGGTTGGCGAACGATGTCGATGCGGTGAACCAGTAGGCGGCGGTGATATAGAGGCCGACTAGCCAGGGGATGGCCGAGCGCTCGAAACGCAGGCCGGCGAGAATGACCGCCAGCAACCCGAAGGTCGCGATCCCTTCCGAAAGCCAGAGCGCGGGTCCCGTTCGGTCATGCGTCGACAAGGCGAGCGGCGAAAGCCCGAACATCAGGTGCGCGCCGACCGTGCCGGCGACGCCGCCCGAGAGTTGGGCGAGCACATACCAGGCGCAGTCGCTCGCCGGCAGCCGGCGCGACAGCGCCAGGACCATTGAAACGGCCGGATTGAAATGAGCGCCCGAGACCGGCCCCAGTATCGTGATGAGCACCACGAGGATTGCCCCCGTCGGCAAGGTGTTGCCAAGCAGCGTCAGTGCGCGATCGGGCGTCAGCGACTGCGCCATGATGCCGGAGCCGACCACCGTGGCCACCAGCAAGCCCGTGCCGAGAGCTTCCGCCGTGAGCCGGCGCGGCAAATCAAAACCGGCCATGTCCCGGATGGAGGACGCGCCAGGCACAGTGTGGCCGCCACTCATCGGGCAGGCTCCCGCGTGTCGGCCGCACAGCAGCCCGGCAACACCGCCGGCGCGCAGATTTCCGGCCGGCCGGAGCAACAATCCTCCATCAGGAAGCGGATAAGACCGCTCAGCATGTCATACTCGGCGCTGTAGACCATGGAGCGGGAATCGCGGCGCACGCTCACCAGCCCCGCGCGTTCAAGCTCCTTAAGGTGGAAGCTGACGTTGGACGCCGAAACCTCGACCTTTTCGGCGATCGCCCCGGCGGCGATGCCGTCGGGGCCGGCGATCACCAAATGGCGCAGCACGCGCAGCCGTGTCTCCTGCGACAGAGCCGCGAAGGCCGCCAGGGCTTGACGTTCATTCATATTTCAACAATCCTATGAATATTGAAGCAAGGATTATCGCACATGCTCGCCTCTGACAATCGAGAATTTGATCCCGTGATCACAGCCGACCCGCGGGACATCACCATGGCCGGCTTGCTGGACTTTCTGGCGGATCACAGGGAAAAGCCACTGGTGTTTTTCCATGAAGGCGGGCCAGTGTTGCCGGGCTACCATGTCACCGAGGTCAAGGCCGGCCGCTTCGACGCGCTCGACTGCGGCGGGAATCCGGAATCATGGTCGGAGATCTTCGTGCAGCTATGGGACGTCAATGAGGACCGCACCCATATGCCGGCTGGAAAATTCGCGGCGATCATCCGGAAAGTGACCGAGCATGTCGGTCTCGACCAGGCGGCCAAGCTGACCTTCGAGGTCAGCGACGGCGTGCGCCCGATGCAGCTCTACCGGGCCGCCCTGCCCCGGCTGGCCGACGGCGCCGTGCATGTCACGCTTGCGCCACGGCCAGCGAGTTGCAAGCCGCGCGACCGCTGGCTGGAGGAGGAAAAGAAGGCCAAGGCCTGCTGTGGCCCCTCCGCCGGGCCATGCTGCGGCTAGCGGAGGGTGCTTTTGAGCATGTGAGTACCGGAAGCGCGGGCGTGAGCCATGTGCAGGCCGGCCGGACATCGGCAACCTTAGTCCTTGGCGCGAAAAGCGTCCGGCACCACGAACACTTCGTCGGCGCGGCCATAGCCGCCATCGGCGACTTCCTCCACAAGCACCATCGTGTAGGGCCGCACGCCCTCGCCGAAAAAGTCGACGAACATGGCGGTCGTGCGATGGATGAGGTCTTCTTTCTGTGCCTTGGAGAGCGCCGCCTGCGGCATCTTGATATTGGCGAATGGCATGATGTTTTCCTTGTCTTCTCAATCATTTGGGCTAGGTTTCGAATGAAACGGGAGGCAGACCGCCACAGCAGCAGCGGCCAGCCTCCTTCAGATCACGCCGCCATTGGCGCGGATGATTTGCCCGTTGACCCAGCCACTGTCCGGCCCGGCCAGGAACGAGACCACGCCGGCAATGTCGTCGGGCTGGCCGAGCCTGCCGAGCGGGATCATCTTGGCCGTGGCCTCGATCTGCGCCGCGCTCTTGCCATCGGTGAACAGCGCCGTCTCGACCGGTCCGGGCGCCACCGCGTTGACGGTGATGCCGCGCGCGCCAAGCTCCTTGGCCAAGATGTGCGTCATCGCCTCGACCGCCGCCTTGGTGGCGGCATAGACGCCGTAACCCGGCTGGTAGAGGCCGACCACGCTGCTCGAAAAATTGACGATGCGGCCGCCATCGCGAATGCGTTTTGCGCCTTCGCGCATGCCACGGAACACGCCGCCGAGATTGATCGCGACCTGGGTGTCGAAGAAGGCATCATCGGCCTGTGCGATCGGCGAAAGCTTCATGATGCCGGCATTGTTGACCAGTATATCGATGCCTCCGAACGCCTTCTCGCCGGCGTCGAAGAGGCTGGCGATACCGGCCGGATCCGCGATATCGGCCTGCACGGCGATCGCCTTGCCGCCATCGGCTTCGATGGCGCGCACCAGCGCCTCGGCCCCGGCCTGTCCCCGAGCATAATTGATGACGACGGCGATGCCGTCACGGGCGAGCCGCCGCGCGATCGCCGCGCCGATGCCCTTGGAGGCGCCGGTCACGATCGCCGCTTTGGTTTGGCCCGTGCTCGTTTGGCCTGAAGTCATGGAAGTCTCTCCTTCTTGTTGGTGAGACGGATATAGGCGGAGCCAGCTTCCGGACAATCAGCCTTGTCTTGACATTACTATTCGGAAATTGCGAACAAAGAGCATGGATCGCCTGGACACGATGCGACTCTTCGTTCGCGTGCTGGAGCGGCGCAGCTTCACCGCTGCCGCCGCCGATCTCGGCCTGCCTCGCTCGACCGCGACGGAAGCGGTCCGGCGGCTGGAAGAACATCTCGGCGCAAGGCTGCTCGAGCGCACCACGCGCCAGGTGAACGCCACGCAGGATGGCGAGGCCTATTACCGGCGCTGCCTGTCCATCCTGGCCGAGATCGAGGATGCCGAGGCCGCCTTCCGCAATGCGGAACCCTTCGGCCTGCTGCGCATCGACGCCAGCACGCTGCTCACACGCACCTTCCTGTTGCCGCGCCTGCCGGAATTCCTCGCCCGCTATGCCAGGATCGACCTGCAGATCGGCCAGAGCGACCGGCTGGTCGACTTGGTGCGCGAGGGTGTCGACTGCGTCATCCGCGTCGGCGAGCCGCCTGACAGCGGCATGATCATGCGCCGGCTTGGCATGATCCGCGAGATGACCTGCGCCAGCCCCGCCTATCTCTCTCGCCACGGCACGCCGGCTTCCCCCGATGCGCTGGACGGCCATCAGGCGATCGGCTTCGTCTCCTCCCGCACCGGCGAAGTGCTGCCCTTCGAATTCACCGTCGGCGGCAAGACGCGCGAGGTCAGGCTGCCCGGCCGCGTCGCCGCCAACAATTCCGACACCGCCGCCGACCTCGCCCGGCTTGGCCTCGGTCTCATCCAGGCGCCGCGCTATCGCTTCGAGAAGGATTTGGCAGAGGGAACACTGGTCGAGGTGCTGGCCGGGTATCCGCCCTCGCCGACACCGCTCTCGGCGCTCTATCCGCAGAACCGGCAGCTTTCGCCGCGCCTGCGCGTCTTTCTCGACTGGGCGGCACGCATCTTCGCCGAGGCGAACCTGTAAGCGCAATTCCGGGAAAAGTGTGTAGCGGTTTTTCGTCCGGAGTTGCGTCAATACAAAGGAACAGGCACTCGCCGTTGCCCATCGGCGCCATCTGATGTCAATGTCGCCGCGACAGCGCGCCATGGGGAGATGGCGCACCGCCAGGGAGGATTTTCATGACCAAGCAGCAAGCCGGCTTGCCGCGCTATGACGATGCCGTTGCAAGCTTTCGTATTGAGGATGAGATCGCGAGACTGCAGGGCGACCCCGCGACCGGCATCAACGCCTATGTCGAATGCTGCGGCCGGCACACCGGCGGAAACCGCCTGGCGCTGCGCGCCATCTCTGCCGGCGGCGAACTCAGCGAATTCAGCTTCGAGGATCTCGCCGACATGTCCGGCCGCGTCGGCACTCTGCTGAAGGAGTTGGGCGTTGGCCCGGGCGATGTCGTGGCCGGCATGCTGCCGCGCATCCCCGAACTGGTGGCGCTGATCCTCGGCGCCTGGCGCATCGGCGCGGTCTACCAGCCGCTGTTCACTGCCTTCGGCCCGAAGGCGATCGAACACCGGCTTGGCTACAGCGGCGCCAGGCTGGTGGTGACCAATCCGGCCAATCGCGGCAAGCTCGACGAGGTCGCGAACCCTCCGCAAATCGCCACCATCCTCGGTGCTGGCGACGCCCTGTCCCCGGGCGACATCGATTTCCGTGCCGCGCTTGCCGCCGCCTCACCCAACTGCGACCCGGTGATGCGCAAGGGCGAAGACCTGTTCATGATGATGTCGACCTCGGGCACCACCGGCCTGCCGAAGGGCGTGCCGGTGCCGCTCAACGCGCTGCTCGCCTTCGGCGCCTATATGCGCGACGCGATCGGCCTGCGCCCAGACGACATCTTCTGGAACATCGCCGATCCGGGCTGGGCCTATGGCCTCTACTACGCCATCACGGGACCCCTGCTGCTCGGCATCGCCACGACCTTCAACGAGGGCGCCTTCACCGCCAAAAACACCTATGATGTCATCGAGCGGCTTGGCGTCACCAGCCTTGCCGGCTCGCCCACCGCCTTCCGCCTGCTGCTCGCCGAAGGTCCCGATGCCGCCGCGCGTGCAAAAGGCCGGCTGCGTGTGGTGAGCAGCGCCGGCGAGCCGCTCAACCCGGAAGTGATCCGCTGGTTCGACGCCCATCTCGCCGCGCCCATCCACGACCATTACGGCCAGACCGAGAACGGCATGATGGTCAACAACCATCACGGCCTGGCGCACCCTGTCCGCGCCGGCTCGGCGGGCTTTGCCATGCCGGGCTATCGCATGGTGGTGCTGGACGAGGCCGGCAACGAGCTCGGCCCCAACCAGCCCGGCATCCTCGCCGTCGACATCGCCAACTCGCCGTTGCGCTGGTTCGACGGCTACCACCAGGCCGAAACGCCGGCCATATCGGGCGGCTACTACCGCACCGGCGACACGGTGGAATACGAGCCGGACGGCTCGGTCTCCTTCATCGGCCGCGCCGACGACGTCATCACCTCGTCAGGCTACCGCATCGGCCCCTTCGACGTCGAAAGCGCGCTGATCGAACATCCCGCCGTCAACGAGGCGGCGGTGGTCGGCGTGCCCGACCCGCAGCGCACCGAGATCGTCAAGGCCTTCGTCATCCTGGCGCCCGCCTACGAGGGCAGCCCGGAACTCGCCGAAGAATTGGCGCAGCATGTCCGCAAACGCCTCTCGGCCCATGCCTATCCGCGCGAGATCGACTTCGTCGGGGAATTGCCGAAGACCCCTAGCGGCAAGATCCAACGGTTCTTGTTGCGCAAGGCTGAGGTGGAGAAAAGGAACGGGTGAAGGGCGGCGGGAAGATTGGAGTCGGTCCTGCGCCAATTGCTGAGACCTGCGCATTGGAGGCAAAGTTGAGTGCGGGCGATAGGCGCCACCGGTAAGGGCACGTCATGACGGAGCATCGAATCTATTCCACAAGCTTTGCCAGCGTCTATCCGCACTATGTCGCCAAGGCGCAAAGGAAAGGACGCACCAGAGCAGAGGTCGATGAGATCATCTGCTGGCTGACGGGCTACACCGAGAAGGAACTCGAGGCCGAACTGGAGAAGAAAACCAGCTTCGAGGATTTCTTTGGTCAGGCCTCCCGACTGAATCCTTTGCGGAATTTGATTACAGGGGTGGTCTGCGGCGTCCGCGTGGAAGATATTGAGGATCCACTGATGAAGGAAATTCGCTACCTCGATAAGCTGATCGACGAGCTTGCGAAGGGGAAAGCGATGGAGAAGATACTCCGGAAATGAGGCGAGAGGCTCGAGCGCGCGATATCATCAACCGGGCGCACGGGCGCCAACGCTAATCACACCCCTCACATCGCGATCTGCAGCGTCCCGTGGCGCTTCACCTCAGCCTCTATCTCCCGCACCAGCGTCTCCAGCGCGGGATTGCGGACGTTGCGGGCGCGGCGAATGACGTAGGCGAGGTCCGGAGGCTTGGGGAACGACTTGTCGACGATCTCCATGCCGGGCCGCAGATGCCGCTGGCTGAGCAGCGCGACGCCGAGGCCGGAGGTCACGCCGGCGATGATGCCGGCCGCGCTCGAACATTCGAACACGATCTCGAACACCGTTCCCTCGTCCTGGCCGAGATCGAGGCCCCAACGGCGATAGAAGCAGTTCTCGTCGAAGGATAGGAACGGCACCGGGTCGCCTTTCCCAAGGGTCAGCTCGGGCGACTTCACCCAATGCAGGGTCTCGCGGAACAGCAGGACATCGGTGGGGCGGACGTCGTGCTGGAACACCTGGATGATGGCCGCGTCGAGCGCGCCCTCGCCCAACAGCTTCTGCAAGGCCAGGCTCATGCGCACCTGCGTGCGCACGCTCACCTCGGGGTACAGCCGGCGAAACCGGCCAAGGATGCGCGAAAGGTCCGTGCAGGTCGTATCCTCGGTCATCCCCAAAGCGATCTTGCCTTGCAGCGTGCTCTTCGACAGGCTCAGGATCGCCTCGTCATGGATGCCCAGGATCCGCCTGGCATAGCCCAGCAGATCCTGCCCTGAACTGGTGAACATCGGCGCATTCGCCTTGCGGCTGAGGATTTCGCAGTCGAGACTTGCTTCCAGCCGCCTGATCTTGTGGCTGACGGCCGATTGCGACAGGCCGAGCATCTCGGCAGCCCGGGTAACACCGCCATGTTTCTCGATCGCCACCATCGCCCGCAAGGCATCGACATCCAGGCGGCGGCTCATCACTCCAGCCATGACAATCCTCGTTTGAAACGAAAGCAGCGCTCCAGGGTCTCGGCAGAGAACGGGCTTTGAGGCAATCAGATATGCCACATCTCCCGCCTATTTCATGAATACATCGAAATTTGTCATGTGCAAAGGCGCCTGCGCGCCGCCATAAATCCCGCATCCGAGATCGGCCGTAATCCGCTGGCGAACCCGCTTCGACGAAGAGACCGCATGACGCTCCCGAAACCTCCGTCCCGTTGCCTGGCCTGGCCGCTTCTGGCGGCAGCCCTGGTCGTAAGCTGGAGCTCGGGCTTTGTCGGCATCCGTTACGCCAGCGAGAGCGCCGACGTCATGCTCGTGCTGTTCTGGCGAACCTTGATGTCAGGGCTGGTCCTTCTGCCCTTCGCGCTCATGGTCGGGCCGCGCATCGGCGTCCGGGCGCTGCTCCAGCAGATGGCGTTCGGCGTGGCGATGATGTTCCTCTATCTCGGCGGCTTCGCGCTTGCCATCGGCCAGCGCGTGCCGACCGGCCTTGTCGCGCTGATCTCCGACCTCGTCCCCCTCGCCATCGCGGCACTATCGCAGCCCGTTCTCGGCCACCGGCTGACATCGAGGCAGTGGACCGGAACGGCTCTCGGCGTGCTCGGCGTGCTGATCGTTTCGCTGAACAGCCTCAGTCTCGGCACCGCGCCGGCCTGGGCGTACGTGGTCACGATCGCTTCCATGATGGTCTTCGCGCTGGCGACCGTGCTGCAGAAGCGGATGGGGACGATCAACATGCCCATCCACCAGAGCCTGTGCATCCAATGCCTGACAGCGGCGCTGTTTTTTGCCGCTTGCGCCGAATGGAAAGGCGGGCTGATGCCGCCCCTTGATGGCCGGTTCGAGTTCGGCATCGCCTGGCTGGTGCTGTTTTCGACCTTCTTCTGCTACGGCGTCTATTATGCGAGCCTGCGCCTCCACAGCGCCGCGCAGGTCAGCAGCATGATCTATCTCAGCCCGCCGGTGACGATGCTCTGGGCCTGGCTGCTCTTCGGCGAGCCCCTTTCTGCGGCGATGGTCCTTGGCCTCGCGGTGACGCTGGTCGGCATCTGGCTGACATCGTCGCGCGGCACCGCACCGAAGGGCGAGGCAGGTTTGCGCCCAGCCGGGCAGCCGGCCGATTGATCGCGATCCACGCAAACGCCAGCCAATTATCCAACTCAAGGGAGTGAACCATGAAGCTGACTGATTTCAAGGCCTTGACCTTCGATTGCTACGGCACGCTAATCGATTGGGAATCCGGCATGATCGACGCCCTGAAGCCGCTGACCGGGCGGGTTGGCCGCGGCCTCGGCCGCGACGAGATCCTGCAGGCGCATGCCAGGCACGAATCCAGCCAGCAGGACTGGACGCCGCAAAAACGCTACAGCGACCTTCTGGCTGTCGTCTACAAGCGGCTCGCCGAGGAATGGGGCGTCGTGACCACGCCGGAGGAATGCATCGCCTATGGCCAAAGCGTGAAGGACTGGCCGGCCTTTGCCGATACCGCCGCCGCCCTGCAATACCTCAAGCAGCACTACAAGCTCGTCATCCTCTCCAACGTCGACAATACGAGCTTCTCCTTCAGCAACAGGAAGCTCGGCGTCGATTTCGATGCGATCTACACGGCGGAGGACATCGGCTCCTACAAGCCGTCGCCCCGGAATTTCGACTATATGCTGGAAAAACTGGCGACGCTCGGGATCGGCGACAAGCAAGTCCTGCACACGGCCGAAAGCCTGTTTCATGACCATGCCGTGACCAACCGCCTGGGCCTTAAATCGTGCTGGATCCACCGCCGGCATGCCGATCAGGGTTTCGGCGCCACGATGCATCCCGGCGAGATGCCGAAGGTGGACTTCCGCTTCGACAGCATGGCCGACCTCGCCAAGGCGCATCAGGAAGAATTGGGCGGCTGATAGAAGGCCATCCCTTGAGCTGAAACCAGAACTCGCCTGAGCGTCATCAACTCTTTTTACGGGCGGCGCCGCGCTTTTCGGCGGAAGTGCCGGAACCCCACAGGGCGCGGCCGAGCAGGCCCCTGCGTTTGCGCGGGGCGAGGTCGATATCGCTGACCAGCTTGGCGCCACCCTTGCGCCGCTCGAGCGTGATCTTGCGGCTGTGGAAGGCCTCCAGCTCGGCGCGGTGCGCCACGCTCAAGATGGTCACATTAGGCAATTCGTGGATGATGGTCTCCATCATCCTGTCCTGGCTCTTCTCGTCGAGTGCCGCCGTCGCCTCGTCCAGCACGATGATATCGGGCGCGTGCAGGAGCAGCCGCGCGAAGGCCAGGCGCTGCTTCTCGCCGCCCGACAGGGTCTGGTCCCACGGCGCGTCTTCCTCGATCCGGTCGCCAAGATGACCGAGCCCAACCTTGTCGAGGGCAGCCCTGATCTGCGGGATCGTCCAATCCTCGGCGGCGCCTGGATAGGCAGCGGCCCGGCGCAGCGTGCCCGAGGGGATGTAGGGGCGCTGCGGCAGCATGAACATGCGCTTGCCCGGGTGGAAATCGACGCTGCCGCCGCCCCACGGCCACAAGCCCGCTATCGCCCGCACGAGCGTGCTCTTGCCCGAACCGGATTCGCCGGCCACCAGCAGCCGCTCGCCCGGCTGGATCACCACCTCGGTTTCCTTGACCACGGCGGTGCCGTCATCGAGCGACACGGACAGATTGTTGAGGTTGAGCATCGTGTCGTCCTTGGTCTCGCCGCGATTGATGCGTCCGAGCGCGTCGCTCTCTTCCGCGCGCTCGAGCCCATCCAGCGACATCATCAGCGAGGCGATGCGCCGTGCCGAGGCGTTCCAGTCGGCCAGGCGCGGGTAATTGTCGACCAGCCATCCGAACGCGCCCTGCACGATGGCAAAGGCGGATGCCGCCTGCATGACCTGCCCAAGCGACATCGAGCCGTCGAGGAATTTTGGCGCGCACAAAAGCACCGGCACCACCGGCGCGAACAGGCTCGATCCCTGCGAGACCAGCGCCGTGCGCATGTGCTGGCCAGCAAGCATCGCCCACTTCCCCAGCACGCCGGCGAAGGTCCTGTCGATGCCGCTGCGCTCCTCCTCCTCGCCGCCGAGCAGGGCAATGCTCTCGCCGTTTTCGCGCACGCGCATCAGCGTGTAGCGAAATTCCGCTTCCGCCTGGTTCTTCTGCTCGGAGAGTTCGACGAAATGCCGGCCGATGACCACCATCGAGGTGGAGGTGATGCCGGCATAGATGACCGCGGTGATGACGAGAAAGCCCGGAATGGTGACGGTCGAGGAGCCGATCGGCAGCGTCAGCGCGCCGCCGATGGTCCACAAGACGACGATGAAGGTCGAGGCCGCCAGGAACGCGTTGAGCACGCCGGAGACGAAATCAACAGGCGATTCGGTGGCGATCCGCAAATCGTCGGCGATGCGGGCTTCCGGGTTCTGGTGATCGCCGCTGACGAGATTGAGCTGGTAGTAGCGGCCGTTGGTGAGCCAGCGGCCGATGATGGATGTAGTGAGCCAGGAGCGCCAGCGGCGCTGGATCGTCATGCGCAGATAGACCTGCGCAACGACAAGGCTGACGCTTCCAAGCACCAGCGGCACGAACACGGCGCTCAGGAAATAGACGGTCGGCGCATTGCGCTGCTCGATGGCGTCGAAGATCGAGCGGTTCCAGACATTGATCCCGTACTGGAAGCCGACATTGACGCAGATCAGGATCAGGAGCGCGATCGTGCATGGCCAGGCGAGCTTGTCGCCCCGCCGGCTCCAATAGCCGCGCGCGCTGATCCAGAAGCGCTTCAGCAGGTATTTCTTGCGCGCCTGTTCGGCCTGTTCGGGGCTCAGCTGCGGATCAGGTTCCACCGCCGCTGGCGGCGGCGCCGCCTCGCCGACGACCTCGGATGCGGCCTCGACATCGGGTACCTTCTCCCGGCGGGGCTTCCTGGCACCGTTTGGCTTGGCGCCGCCGGCCGGCCTCTGTTTGGGTTTGATGTCTGCCACAACGGCCATAACGGCCTGGGTATCGGAAGGTTTCATCATGAGGGCTTGCGACCTTGCCAGGGCTGTCCTGGTGCCCCGATATCCGCCACGTCTCGCCATGACTTCACCGCCGCACAATCGCCACCAAGCCACGCGAAGAGCTTGTAAAACGGAGGTTTTCACGATGCGTCTGGTCTGGACTTTGGTGTTCGCGCTGGCGAGCGGTGCGGCGTATGCGGCTTCGCCGGAGGACGACTACATCGCCGCGCGCGACAAGGCGATCGCGGCCATCGCCGCGATGGAAAGCGCGAACGCTCCCGTGGAAACGCTCGATGCGGCCAATGAGAAGGCCCGCGCCGATCTCGAACAGCGCCTTTCGACGCTTCTTGGACCTTTCACGGTCAAGGGTTTTCCGGCGGCCGGCAGGATCAATATCGAAAGCCTCAGTTCCTCCGATGTCGGCTTCGGCATGCTGGACGGGCTGCGTCACGGCACCGAGGACGGCCCCAGCATCGTCGCGTCGACACGCGGGCTGGTCGAGCGCTGGCTGCAATCGCGTGCGGCGGAGACGGACGCCGATCTCAAACTGCCCACCAGCTTCGACGCGGCGCTGAAGCTCGATGCGTTCTACACCCAGGCCATCGGCAGCGACGCCGCTTTCACAGGCACGCTCGACTTCACCCTGAAGGCGCCCGACGGCGCCGACACGGCGATCGCCCGCCTTGGCGGCTGGGCACAGGATGTCGGACCTAACTACGACCAGGAAATCGTCGTCACGCTGGTCAAGGGCAACAGTGTCATGATCGCCGAGGCGCCCGCGACACCGCCCGTCCCAAGGATCGCGGCCTGCGACGCGGTGTGGACCGCGGCTGACGCCGCCGCCCAGAAACTGGTCAAGCAGGCCACCGACGACAGCGACGAAAATACATCCGATGCCGCCGACGCCGCCTGGGCAAAAGGCGACAGCGACTTCCGCGCCTGCATGGGCAAGAACCTGCGCGACAACCCGGCCTTCCCCACGCTGCTTGCCCAGGCGCAGGCGCTTGCCGACCAGATGGCGGGGAAGTAGGGCGCGCAGGACCGGCGCGGCGCCGACGCTGCCAATCTCCCCCTTCGCGGGGGGAGATTGGCTGTTTCGTCGTCAGCACCGTTTCCACCCCCTTGCGGCCCCAGCATCCCATCACGATATTGTCGGCGCGTTGGCCTTGCTGACGGCAGTTGCCAGCACCGTTGAAAATTGGTGAAAGGAAGTCCCGATCGCGCATGGCGCGACGGGCGGATGAAAGCGTGGGAAACTCGGAATGACGACAGACACGAAAGCGACGGAAACCAAGGCATTCGAGGCGGATGTTTCGCGGCTGCTGCACATGATGGTGCATTCGGTCTATTCCGATAAGGACGTCTTCCTGCGCGAACTGATTTCCAACGCCGCCGACGCCTGCGAGAAGCTGCGCTTCGAGGCCGTCAGCCGCCCCGAATTGCTGGCCGACGATCCGAAGCCCCGCATCTCGATTGCAGCCGATCCCGACGGCAAGCTGATCACCGTCGAGGACAACGGCATCGGCATGAGCCGAGACGACATGACGGAGGCGCTGGGCACGATCGCGCGCTCGGGCACGCGCGCTTTCATCGAGCGCGTCGGCGCCGGCAATTCGAGCGAGGACACGCAGCTCATCGGCCAGTTCGGCGTCGGCTTCTACTCCGCCTTCATGGTCGCGACCCGCGTCGACGTCATCAGCCGCCTGGCGGGAAGCGAAGAAGCCTGGCGCTGGTCGTCCGACGGTAAGGGTTCCTACGAGATCGCGCCCGCCCCGCTCGAAGCCGCCCCCAAGCGCGGCACCCGCGTCGTGCTGCATCTGATGGACGACGCCGCGTCCTACACCGGATCCTATCGGCTCGAGCAACTGGCCAAGTCGCAGTTGGGCCATGTGCCGGTGCCGATCACGCTCATCGAGAAGCCCGGTGCCGAGGCGCGCGACATTGCCGACGGCACGGCCCTTTGGGTCAGGCCGAAAAGCGAGATCAAGCCCGAGGAATACACCGACTTCTACCGCGGCGTCTCCGGCCAGTATGACGAGCCGGCCGCCACCGTCCATTTCCGCGCCGAGGGCCGGCAGGAATATAGCGTGCTGGCCTTCGTGCCCGGCTCGCGTCCCTTCGATCTGTTCGACCAGGACCGCAAGGGCCGCATGAAGCTCTATGTGCGCCGCGTCTTCATCACCGACGATGCCGATCTGTTGCCGCGCTACCTGCGCTTCATGCGCGGGCTGGTCGATTCCGCCGACCTGCCGCTCAACGTCTCGCGCGAGATGATCCAGGAAAGCCCGCTGCTGGCCGCGATCCGCAAGGGCCTGACCAACCGCGTGCTTGGCGATCTCGCCAAGCTGGCGGAGAACGAGACCGAGGCCTATGCGAAAATCTGGGAAAACTTCGGCGTCGTCCTCAAGGAAGGACTCTACGAGGACCATGAGCGGCGCGAGCAGCTCTTGAAGCTCGCCCGCTTCCGCTCAACCGCCTCCGGCGAAGGCTGGCGCGGCCTTGCCGACTACGTCTCGGCGATGAAGGAAGGCCAGAAGGCGATCTTCTTCATGGCCGGCGACGACCGTGCACGGCTCGAAGCCTCGCCGCAGCTCGAAGGTTTCAAGGCACGCGGCATCGAGGTGCTGCTGCTCACCGACCCGGTCGACAGTTTCTGGACGTCGATGGCGCCCGAATTCGACGGCAAGCCGTTCAGGTCGGTGACGCAGGGCGTGGCTGAACTTTCCGAGATCCCGCTGCTCGACGAGGCGAACAAGCCGGATGCGGCGGCGGCGCCCGAGGTCGATGGCTTCCTGGCCTTCGTCAAGGCGGCGCTTGGCGATGCCGTGTCGGACGTGAAGGCCTCCGACCGCCTGACCGAAAGCGCGGTCTGCCTGGTGGCGCCCGAACACGGTCCCGACCGGCAGTTCGAGCGGCTGCTCAACGCCGCCGGCCGCCTCGACAAGACGGCCAAACCGATCCTCGAGATCAACCCCCGCCACGAGCGCGTCCTGGCACTCGCCAACCTCGGCGAAGACGAGCAGGCGTTCAAGGAGGATGCCGCCCACCTTCTCTACGACGAGGCGCGCGTCCTCGACGGCGACAAGCCGGCCGACGCCAGGGCGTTTTCAGAGCGCCTCGCCCGGCTGATCGAGCGCGGTATTTCGAAGGGCTGAGGAGACGCCGGCCAGCCGTTCCCGACGTGTGGTCGAACGGGGTTGCGTGGCGACCCCGTCTCCCGACAAATTTCGGCATCTCTCGCACCCGGCGACACTGAAGTCCGCTGGCTCAATCGCCGACTGTGGACATCGCGCCTGCAATCCCTCAATCTTGGCCTGGGAACAAAACAGGCGCTTCAAAGAGAGCGCACCGGGTGCTCATGAAACGACGATGGACATTGTATGATCCACGGCTGGCCTGGATGCTGGTCGCGCCGGTGCTTTTGCTGCTGACCTTTTTCCTGGTGCTGCCGATCGCCGTGATGGCCGGCTATACCTTCTTCACCTTTGTCACCGCGGGCGTGGAAACGAGCGCACTGACGACGGCGAACTGGCACGAATTCCTCACCGACAGCTACTATCACGGCTTCCTCCTGAAGACGCTGAGGGTCGGAGCCATGACGGCGCTGCTGTGCGGCGTGCTCGGCTACTTCCCCGCCTATTTCATCTGGGCCACGACCTTCAAGCACAAATGGCTGCTGCTGCTTTTGCTGATCGTGCCGTTCTGGATCAGCTTCACCATCCGCACCTTTTCCTGGATCAACATCCTGGGGGAACAGGGCGTCATCAACGTCGCGCTGCTCAAAATGGGCATCATCCATGAGCCGCTGCAGATGCTCTACAACGAAGGCGCGGTCATCCTGGGCATGCTGCACTTCCTGCTGCCCTACATGATCCTCAACGTCTATGTCAGCCTGGAGAGCATTGATCGCACGTTGATTTCGGCGGCCCGCTCGATGGGCTGCACGAGTGCGCAGGCGTTCCGCGAGGTCACGCTGCCGCTGTCGCTGCCCGGCCTGGCGGCGGGCCTGCTGCTTTGCTTCGTGCTGGCCGCCGGCAGCTATGTGACGCCGCAGCTTCTCGGCTCGGGCCGCGACGCTCTGTTCGGCAACCTGATCTACGACACCATCATGGGCGAATTGAACTGGCCGATGGGAGCCACGCTTTCGATCGTGCTGTTCATCGTGCTCGGCTTCTTCGCCGCCGTCTACACGCGCTACATGGGCATGTCGCAGATCGTCAAAGGGCTTGGCGGATGACGGGGTTTGGAGGATGAGAGGAACACGGCGCAGGCAGGAAGGCAGATGGGCCTGGCGGCTGACCGGCTTCGTCACGGTCTGCGTCTACGTCTTCATGTTCGCGCCGATCGTGGCGACAGTGGTCCTGTCGTTCAACGCCTCGATGTTCGGCGGATTCCCGATGACCGGCTTCAGCCTGCAATGGTACGGCAAGCTGATGGCCAACGAGGCGGTGCTGGCTGCCTTTCGAACATCCTTGTGGATCGCATTGGTCACCGCCATCGTCACCACCGCCATCGGCGTCACCACGGCGTTTGCCTTGGTCCGCTTCGAATTTCGCGGCAAGCAGGCGCTGAGCACCCTGGTGATCCTGCCGGCGCTGGTGCCGGAAACCATCCTCGGCGTCGGCCTGCTGGTGCTGATCAAGGCCGTCGACCAGCCGAGGACAATGCTGCTCCTGGTGCTCGGCCATATCCTGCTCGCCGTGCCCTATGTGGTGCTGATCGCCCAGGCGCGCATGATCGGCATCCGCCGCGTCTACGAGGAGGCGGCACTGTCGCTTGGCGCCTCTCGCTTCTCGTCCTTCCGCGAGATCACGCTGCCGCTGCTCATCCCGGCCGTGGTCGGCGGCGCCCTGCTCGCCTTCACCATTTCGTTCGACAACACTTCGGCCAGCCTGTTCTGGCGGCCGGCCGGCGTCGAGACCATGCCTACCCAGATCCTTTCCATGCTCAAGATTTCGATCAGCCCGGAGATCAACGCGCTCGGCACCGTGATGATCCTGGTGACCGTCGGCATCCCGCTGATCGGCGGCCTGGTCCTGCAAAGCCTGACAAAACTGAGAAGACGTGGCGAACCAAAGGAGGAAATACAATGAAACTAACCACCACCAAGCGGCTGGAACGGCTGCACGATCGATACGCCAATGGCGACCTGAGCCGCCGCACGTTCCTGACGCTGACCGCCGCCGCGGCAGCATCGGCGGGCCTGTCCATGCCCTGGATGGGCCGGGCGCTCGCCGCGGTCCAGGAGGTTCGCTTCGACGGTTGGGGCGGCACGGTGCAGGACGCGATCGACAAGTTCGCCTTCCAGCCCTACACGACCAAGACCAAGATCAAGGTGGTCCAAGGCACGTTCGGCGACGAGGACGAGATCATCACCAAGATCAAGACCGCCAAGCCCGGCGACTACCAGGTCATCCATTCCTCCGGCGTCAACTACTACATCAAATACGTGAACGCCGGCCTGACCTCGGAAATCAACGAGGCCAACATTCCCAATATGGCGAACGTGCTGCAGCCGATGATCGAGCCGTTCCGCAAGCTGACGCCGAAGCTATCGGCCGTGCCCTACGACTACGGCACGACGGGCATCGCCTACAACACCAAGGTGATCTCGCCGGAGGAAGCCAAGGAAAAGGGCGCCGGGCTCCTGCTCGACAAGAAATATGCCGGCAAGGTCGGCGGCTATTCCGACATGACGACGCGCGTCTGGTATGCGGCGCTCGCCACCGGGCAGGACCCCAACAACCTCAAGGACATGGACGCCATCTGGGCCAAGGTGCGCGAAACGCGCGACCTCGCCAAGAAGTTCTGGAGTTCCGGCGCGGAGCTGATGGACCTGCTTTCCAAGGGTGAGATCGTGGTGACTGATGCCTGGTCGGGCCGCGTCGCCGCGCTGCAGGACCAGGGCCATCCGATCGGGTATCTCGATCCGGCCGGCTCCTACGCCTGGATGGAGGACATGCTGATCCTCAAGGGTTCGCCCATGGCCGAATGCGAGGAACTCATCAACTTCATGCTCGACCCGGCGACCTCGATCGCGGTGGCCGAAGGCCAGAGCTATCCGCCGTCGCTCGATCCGAACAAGGTCAAGCTGACCGAGAAGATCGAGAAGCTGCCGGCATTCGACAAGACGGGCACGATGAAGTCGCTGACCTTCGCCGATCCGACCTACTGGGCGACCAACGAGGACGCCTGGACCAAGCAGTGGAACAGGATCTCGAAGGGTGCCTGACAGCCAGGACACGACACTCCATCCCCGGCCTGTCCAGGCCGGGGCAGCCGGCTCGAGCGCGGCCGCCGAGGCGAACAGCCCGGCGGTCGAGTTCCGCGACATCGACATCGCCTACGGCAAGTTCGTCGCGGTGCGCGATTTCTCGCTGTCGATCCGCAAGGGCAGCTTCGTCACCCTGCTCGGGCCCTCGGGTTGCGGCAAGACCACGATCCTGCGCTCCATCGCCGGCCTGGTCGATATTTCGGGCGGCCAGATCATGATCGACGGGCGGCGCGTCGACGACGTCCCGATCTACAAGCGCAACATCGGCCTGGTCTTCCAGAGCTACGCGCTGTTCCCGCACAAGAACGTGTTCGACAACGTCGCCTTTGGCCTGAAGTACCGCAACGTGCCGAAGCCCGAGATCGTGCGCAAGGTCGGCAAGGCGCTCGAAATGGTGCGGCTGCCGGGCAGCGAGAAGAAGCTGCCGTCGCAACTGTCGGGCGGGCAGCAGCAGCGCATCGCGCTTGCCCGCGCCATCGTCTTCGAGCCGCAGGTGCTGCTGCTGGATGAGCCGTTGTCGGCGCTGGATGCCAACATGCGCGAGGAGATGCGCGTCGAGATCAAGAAGATCCAGAAGGAAACCGGCATCACCGCCATCTTCGTCACGCACGACCAGGAAGAAGCCCTTTCCATGTCGGATCGCATCGTGGTGATGAACGCGGGCGCGGTGGAGCAGATCGGCACTCCGGAGGAGGTCTACGAGGCGCCGGCGACGGCCTTCGTCGCCGACTTCCTCGGCAAGGCCAACATGCTTGCAGGGACCGTGAGCCGGTCCGGCCAAGGAACGGCAACGGTGGTGCTTGGCACCAGCCAGACGGTCAGCGTGGCTTGTCCAAGGCCGCTTGCCGACGGCAGCAAGGTCACCGTCGTGGTGCGGCCGCAGAAATTTTCGGTCGGTGCTGGAACGAGCGCCAATCGGCTGTCCGGTCGCGTGATCTCGGCCTCCTATCTGGGCGGCAGCGCGATCTACGAGATCGACATCGGCGGCAAGGCCAGCCTCCGCGCCAATACACCGATCACTGGCCGCGTGCTTCGCGAAGGCGAGACGATCGAATTGGGTTTTGCCCCCGACGGCTGCGTGCTGCTGGACGGGGCCGGGAAGCGGATTTCCTGAAGGTCGCGGGCGCTTGGTGCGGTTCAGCCACCATTTGACGCGCCCGTGCCGTCTCGCGCAACAGCCCAGATCCCAGCCGCCTGAAGGCGTGGGGTCTGCAGATCCCCATCGGGGCTCTAAACGCTTGTTTCCGCAATTCCGGCAGCGCCGGTCTGGTTTCAACTCGCACCGGTCAGTGATCGACTTTGCGGATGTTGCGCTCGGCCGTGGGTGCAAGGCTCCCGGCTCCGGGCACTGAAGCCGGCGCGCCTTGAAGAACCCAATCCGCCGCGATCTGCCCGATCACCGGCGCCAGCTGGATGCCATAGCCGCCGGCGCCGGCGGCGGTGACCAATGCCGGTTCCGAGGCATCGATCGGTCCGACGAGCGGCCGATGATCGGCCGTGACAGGATAAAGGCCGGCCCAGCCACGGCCAAGCCGCGCGCCCGGCAGATCGGGCAGCCGTTCCAGCAGCAGTTCGGCCAGGTGGACCTTCGATTGCTCCTCGCACTGGTCGTTGTAATTGTCCGGATCCTCGGGAGCGATGGACGTCACCTCGTGGATCTCGGCAATCAGCGCGCCTGGCTTGTCGTGGCGGAAATTAAGGCCGCTGCCCTCGCCGTCCACGAGGTCCATGACCATCGGCATCGTATAGTCGAGCGGCCTGTCCAGATGGATGACGACCGCCTCATGGCGCTCGGGCCATATGTGCAGGCGCTGGCCGAAGAGCTCGGCGACCCGCGGCGCCCAGGCGCCGCCTGCGTTGACCACGGCATCGCATTCGACCGGATCGCCATTGGTCTCCAGCCTGTAGCCGCCTGGCCGCCTTCCCACCCCGAGCACCTTGCGGTACTGGCGGATGTCGCCGGCCTTTTCGCGGACGATCCGCGCCAGGAAATTGCACATGTCATAGGGATCGAGAAAGCCGTTGTCGGGTCCGAACAAACCGCCTTCGAGCCCGTCGGGGCTGAGGTGGGGAACAAGGTCCCTGAGTTCGTTCGCGCGGATCAGGCGCGACTTCAGGCCGGCCCCGCCCTGAATCTCGACTGATTTCGCGAACAGCTCCATCTGCGCGGGCGTGCGCGCGAGCCGAAGATAGCCGATGTGGTTGAATTGAAGCCCCTGCCCCTCCCACTGGCGAAACCGGCGGAACGATTGAACGCGAAGCATGATCTCGAACGGATCGGTAAATTGCGACCCGACAACGCCGACCGACCTGCCGCTCGAACCCGAAGCGATCGACTGCGCTTCCAGCACCGTCACGCGTGCGCCCTGTTCGAGGAGGTTCAGCGCCGTGCATAGGCCCAGCGTGCCCGCACCGATCACCGCGACATGGAGGGAAGCTGTCATATTGTCACCTGCTTTCAGGCATGATCCCAGACGTGGGAACCGGTTTTCTCGGACTAACGCTTTCCGTTTGTCCAGAGCTCATGCTTCGACAAAGAGATAGGGAGGCGAATCGACCAAACGTCATCCTGATCCACGCTGCGCTGCGATCTCGCCCAGGGTGTCGTCGATCGCATGCAGAATGCTGCGCGCGTCCGCCTGTGTCATTGGCGTCGAGAGCGCGAACAGGCCGTAGCTGGCAGACAGGACGCCGCGGCTGAGCAAGCCCTTGTGGAATGTATCGAACCTCCGGTGCTCGGCCTGGCCCGGATAGACGGATCTATAGTCGGTAACCGGATGCGAGGTAAAATGAACCTTGAACAGCGAACCGAGGCCCACGCATTGGCCGGCAAGGCCATGCCTGTCGAACGAGGCGGACACCCCTTCGCGCAGGAATGCGCCCAGTGTATCGAGATGGGCAAAGCTCTCCTTCGTCAGCGCCCGCATCGAGGCGAGCCCGGCCCGCATGGTCACCGGATTGGCGGTGAACGTGCCGCCATGGGGAAGAGCGGGCTTGCCCCTGGTCGGATCGAACACCGCCATGACATCGGCGCGCCCGCCAACGGCGCCCACGGGGAAGCCGCCGCCGATGATCTTTCCGAGCGCGGTCAGGTCGGGCTCGATGCCCCACAACCCCTGCGCGCCCGACCAGCCAAGGCGAAACGAGATGACTTCGTCGAAGACAATCAGGGTCCCGGCCGCGCGGGCAATCTCGACCATTGCGTGCAGATAGTCCCGGCGTGCCGGGATGAGGCCGGCACGATTGGGCATCGGGTCGATCAGCACGCCTGCTATGCTGTCGCCCTGAGCGGCGAAGACGGCGCGAAGCGCCTCGACATCGTTGAAGGGCACGGCAATCACATCGTCCAGCACCCCGCGCGGCGTTCCCTTTGCGTAAGGCGTCGAGCTTGGCATGTCGCCCCAATTGGACGGGGAACTGTCCAGGCTCACCTCGGCGAAATCATACGACCCATGGTAGGCGCCTTCGATCTTGACGATCTTCGGCCGCCCGGTGAAGGCGCGCGCGGCCTTGATGGCCATCATCACCCCCTCCGTGCCGGAGTTGGTGAAGCGGATCCGGTCGACGGAGGGCAGCCGGTCGACGAGAAGCTCGGCAAGCTCAATCTCGCTGAGCGTCGGGGCGCCAAAGGCCGTGCCGAACGGCAGTTGCTCGACCACGGCGGCAGCGACGTCGGGATGCGTGTAGCCATGGATCATCGAGGTGAAATTGTTGATGCAGTCATAGTAGACGTTGCCGTCGACATCCCAGACCCTGCACCCCTCGCCTCGCGCGGCATAGATCGGAAACGGATCGACAAAGACGGTGGTGCGCGTATTGCCGCCCGGCATCACCCTCTTGGCGCGCTCGAAGAGGCTCTTTGATCCAGGCATGGCGTCAGGATAATGCGGCATGGCTCTCGCTGGCGAATTTGACCGTCAAGGCAGCAGCGGCACCGCCGCTTGTCGCAATGCTATGGCCAGCTTCTGCACCGACGCAATCGGCCAGGCGGGGTATGCGACACGACCAAGGCCGTCACCGACCATTAGCCTCCCGCCGCCATTGCCCGGTTCGGATGCCTGAGGTGGGTTGGCGTGATGCCGGTCTGCTGGCGGAACACACGGCTGAAATGGCCGGCATTGGTGAAGCCGCAGCGGTAGGCGATGTCGCCGATCTGCAAGTCGCTGCCTTCCAGCAGCGACTTGCGCATGATGCACCCTGAGCGTCAGATATGCCGCCATCGGGCCTATGCCCAGTTCCAACCCGAAGAGCCGTTCGAGCTGGCGCCGCGAGCAGTTCAGGCGGCTTGCGATCTCGGCCACCGACAGCGTCTCCTGCAGGTTGCTCTCCATCAACAGCAAGGCCCGCTTCACCGCCCGGCTCGACGCCGCCGGAAACAGGTCGCCGACGGGCTGCACGTCGCGGCTGCCCCTGATCCGGTCGAGCACCAGGATCTTGGCGGCCTTCTCGGCCGCCTTCTGGCCGATGAACTGGGACACGAAATGGCCCGCGAGGTCGGCGGCACCCGTGCCGCCCGCGCATGTCGCGCGGTCCCGGTCGACGGTAAAAAGGCTGTCGGCATGGGCGTTGACCTCCGGGAACCGGCTGCGGAAATCCTTGATGTGGAACCAGCTGACGGCGGCGCTGTAGCCGTCGAGCAACCCGTAGCGCGCCAGCACGAAGCTTCCCGTGCAGAGCGCCGTCAGCGGCACGCCCTTGCCGGCGGCACGCAAAAGAAACGCCTCCTTCTCGGAACTCAGGCTGCGGTTTGTGTCGAGCAGGCCGCCGACCACGACCACGTTATCGAAATCCTCGGGGTTGCCGATCCCCCCGGTCGGCAGCAATTCGACGCCGCAACTTGCCCGGATCGGCAGGCCGCGTTCGCCGACGATCTCCCAGTCGAACTCTATCCTGCGGCTGCGGTCGCCCTCATCGCCCGCCAGCCGCAGCGTGTCGATGAACAACGATAGCGGCGACAGCGTGAAGTCGCGAACGAGGAGAAACGCAAAACGCCTGGCCATTGTTGTTCGGAGCCGTCCTCGTGCCCTCTGATTGCACCCTGTTGCGCATCACTCGCCACCCCTTATATAGCCCGTGTCGGAAAAGGCAGAGTTGGTTTGGTAAGCCCAACTCCTTTCGCCAGCGAATTCCTTTCGCCGGGAAAGTTCTGGTCTTCGGCTTCGTGCACGAGATCCCCGCGACGAACATCGGACGCTGCTCAAGGGCCCGTCGCGTCCGACATGAAGGCGATCGCAACCCTTCTCGCCGCGCGGGCAAGCGCGATCAGCGCCGAGATCAGGCGCGGCCTCGGCGTCGAGGACTTCGAGCAAGTCGGATCAGCACATGACCGTCCGCGCCGGCGGCGAGACACTTCGCGCGCGCTGGCTTATTGGCCGCGGCGGCGGCCGCTGGGCCACCGACGCTGATCCGGACCTGGAGGGAGTTGCCAAGGCCGCGGCGCGGTGGTTTGGCGAACCCGAATGAAGCATGTCCATCGGGCGGCGAATCCAACTGCCCCGCCGATGAAGCCGAACACCCGCCGGGTCCCATGCAGGGGGAACTGACCGAGCCTGATTTCGGTTGTCTGTTGTGCGAACGTTCGTTGCACGGCAGGCACCTGACGAGCGAAGATGAGAGATGAAACCTGCAGCCAAGCGGCGCGGTTCCCTGCGGAAGGTCCTAGGTGGCATCGCAGCGGCGATTGCGACCACCCCTGACCGGAGGGCCGAGCAAGGCGCGAGCACCGCGTCAATGGTTGCCGAATGGCCGCTGCCGCCGTCGGCGACGCTTGGCTCCTCCTTGCGCTTGAAAGGGATCGAACGCGAAGTACGAGCCAGGCTACCCTGGACAGTGAGGAAATTTGCCAAGGCCGAGACCGGCCGCATCGTCTTGCGCATGCTGCAAGCCGACGCGGATGCGTTCCAGGCCGCCTCGGCGACCATCTCCAGGACGCTGGAGGGGATCGAAGCGCTGGCCGTGCTTCCGCGAGAAGCGGAGGACATTCTCACCATCTCGTCGCGCGAGCGGCACAAGTGGCTCAGGGACGGTCGCTTGAAAAGCATCGGCACGCGCACCGTGAAGATGCGCGGGCGATCCAAGGCCGTGACCTTCCATGTCTTCGATCCACGCCACATCGAGGACGTTCTTGATCGTGACCTGGCGACCGCCTGGCGGGAGGAGGACGCGCGGGAAATATCCGAAAACAGGAGGCGCGGAGCCGGCAAGGCCGCGCTGACGCGAGCAGGCAAGCGGACGGGCAACGCCCGCAAGACCAGGAATTCGGGAAAAGACGATGCGCCAAAGCTCGAAGGCTGGGACACGTTCGAGGCGGAAGGATTGCTGCGGTAGAGCAACAACCCCAGCAAAACGTGTAACGATTTTCCGACGAGGATCGCGCTCGCGCCCCATTCCCGTCTAGGGATATTGCGCCTTACCGGGGCCGGCAGCGCCGAGATCGCCCTGCAACTCCTTTGGCAGGGGAAGGCTCGAACATTGCAGATGGACGTCGCGGGCGAGCAGCTTTCGCTGCTTCTGCTCGTGCTCCTTGGTGGCTGCTATGATCCCCAATCCATACGGGCCAAGTGCGACGAATTCCCAACCCGGATGCGTTTTTTCGCGGACCGCGTAGTCCGAAGCCGCCGCTCGAGCTTGCTGGCATTGCGGCGACGCCCATTTCTGGTCCTGCTGCGAAAGAGAGGCTCCGTAATCGACTGGAGAGGTCGCGCATCCGGCCATCGTCGCGGCCAATGCGGACATTGCAAGCCCCACCGCAATTTTCATCCAGAAGCCCTTTGCCAACCACCGTGGAGAGTACATGGACGTCTTCATCTCACAAGGGGAGCGTTGCGACCAGAGAGCCCGGCCTCGTTCCTGGGCCCGCCCGTCGCCAGATTTGGACCGCGGCTTGGAACCAATGATGGGCGAGACTGTTCAGTTGTAACTTGATACGACGCTGACATTCTTGCCGGCGGGCAAGGCGGCCATCTTCAGGAGTTCCCATCATGACTATTTCGTCCGGATTTCGTTCAATCGCCATTGCCGCGATCGCCGCTGCGGGCGTCAGCCTGGCAAGCGCCGCGCATGCCGACAGCGGTAAAATCCGCTTCTCCGTCTACAAGGCGGCCTTCTTTGTCGGCGGCTCCGGTGGCGAGGGCACGCTGACTTTCCATGGCCGCAAATACCCGATCTCGATCGGCGGCGTCTCGGGCGGCCTCGCCTTCGGGGTCTCCAAGACCTATTTCCAGGGCACCGTGCGCCACATCAAGCGCGTCCGGGATGTGACTGGCGTATACGGCGCCGCCGGCGGCGGCGGCACGCTCGGCAAAGGCGCCCAGGTGATCGTGATGACAAACGACAAGGGCGCCCAGCTTGAACTCACGGGCCGACAGGTAGGCCTGCAGGTCAACGCCGACCTGAGCGGGCTCGCCATCTCGCTGAGATAAGCCTCGTGGCGTGAAGCGCGTCGCCATGACCCTGCGACGCGCTCCGGCGCACATTTTGAAACTGGAAATCAGCTCCTCAACCCCGGCGCTTCCTGTCCAGTGCGCTCGACATATTCCGTATAGCCGCCACCATAGGTGTGGATGCCTTCCGGCGTCAGTTCGAGCACACGGTTCGACAGCGCGGCCAGGAAATGCCGGTCGTGCGAGACGAACAGCATCGTGCCTTCATACTGCGACAGCGCCTCGATCAGCATCTGCTTGGTGGTGATGTCCAGATGGTTGGTCGGTTCGTCCAGCACCAGGAGGTTGGGCGGGTCGAACAGCATCAGCGCCATCACCAGCCGCGCCTTCTCGCCGCCTGACAGCACCCGGCATTTCTTCTCGATCTCGTCGCCGGAAAAGCCGAAACAGCCGGCAAGTGCCCGAAGCGGCGCCTGGCCGGCCTGCGGAAAATTATCCTCCAGCGTCTGGAACACGGTGCGCTCGCCTTCGAGCAACTCCATGGCGTGCTGGGCGAAATAGCCCATTTTCACACTCGGTCCCCGCGCCACCGTACCGGTATCGGGATCGGAAGCACCGGCCACCAGCTTCAGCAGCGTCGATTTCCCCGCGCCATTGACGCCCATGATGCACCAGCGCTCGCGGCGGCGGACCTGGAAGTCGAGCCCTTCATAGATGGTGCGGCTGCCATAGGCCTTGTGCACGTTCTTCAATGTGACGACGTCCTCGCCGCAGCGCGGCGCCGGCTGGAACTCGAAATTCACCACCTGGCGGCGCTTTGGCGGCTCGACGCGGTCGATTTTGTCTAGCTTCTTCACCCGGCTCTGCACCTGCGCGGCATGCGAGGCACGCGCCTTGAAGCGCTCGATGAAGGCGATCTCCTTGGCCAGCATCGCCTGCTGACGTTCGAACTGAGCCTGCTGCTGCTTGTCAGCGATCGCCCGCTGCTGCTGGTAGAATTCGTAATTGCCGGAATAGGCGGTGAGCGATCCCGCGTCGATCTCGACGATCTTGTTGACGATGCGGTTCATGAACTCGCGGTCGTGCGAGGTCATCAGCAGCGCGCCGTCATAGCCTTTCAGGAACTGCTCCAGCCAGATCAGGCTTTCCAGGTCGAGATGGTTCGACGGTTCGTCGAGCAGCATGGCGTCTGGCCGCATCAGCAGGATGCGGGCCAGCGCCACGCGCATCTTCCAGCCGCCCGAGAGTTTGCCGACGTCGCCGTCCATCATCTCCTGGCTGAAGCCCAGACCGTCCAGCACCTCGCGGGCGCGCCCGTCCAGCGCATAACCGTCGAGTTCCTCGAAGCGATGCTGCGCCTCGCCATACTTCTCGATGATCTCATCCATCCGGTCGGCCTGGTCGGGGTCGGCCATCGCAGCCTCGAGTTCCGCCATTTCGGCCGCCACGTCGCTCACTGGCCCAGCACCGTTCATCACTTCCGCGACCGCGCTGTGGCCCGCCATGTCGCCGACATCCTGGCTGAAATAGCCGATGGTGACGCCACGATCGACCTGCACCTGGCCCTCGTCAGGCTGCTCCTGGCCGGTGATCATGCGAAACAAGGTCGTCTTGCCGGCGCCGTTCGGCCCGACGAGGCCGATCTTCTCGCCCTTCTGCAGCGTGGCCGACGCCTCGATGAAGACAAGCTGACGGCCGTTCTGCTTGCCGATGTTTTCAAGTCTGATCATGGTGATCCGGGAGGCTCAAAGGAGATTGGAGGATTTGCCCGCGCCCTTACGCGAATGAAGATGCCAGGGGAAGAGGCAGAAGCGCCGCAGATGCCTGGCGGAGCACGAGGCGCCGATTTCCTCAACTGGCGGAAATCGGCGGTTTGCATGGCTGCTCCTGCCTGCCGGCGTCCATGAAAAATCGGCGGGCGGTCGAAATCCGCCCTTCTCGAACGACTTTGGCGCGGTGGCCTGCACGGCCAGACCAGAAACGCCAACAGGACAGGACCATGGCAATGGCCAAGATGCTCGTGATCTACAAAACCCCGGCCGATCCGGCCGCCTTCGACCGCCACTATTTCGACGTTCACATACCACTTGCCAAGAAGCTTCCCGGGCTGCGGCGCTATGATGTCAGCAGGCGGCCCATCGTCAAGCTCTCGGCGGGCGAGATGCCTTATCTGGTGGGAACATTGTATTTCGACAGCCTCGACGACATCCGCGCCGCCTTCGCCTCGGAAGTCGGCGTCGCCTGCGCCGCCGACCGGCGGATACTGGCTCCGGGTGACGACGATCTGACGATGCTGTTGTTCGACGCCGACGAGGTGTGATCCCGACCGCCAGAAACACTCCAGAAACAAGATTCAACATCCGGGAAAAACTGAGGAAAACATCGTCGGGCATAACATGCTCGTGGCAACCGGACAGCGGTCGCCACCAATGCAAAGGGATGCTGCCTGCGATGCAACGACATTCGACCAGATGGATGAGTGCCCTCGCAGGCATTTCGCTGGCCATGCTCGCGGTCGCACAGTCGGGTGCGGAGGCGGCGGTCACCCGAAGCGAATATTGCAGCCGGCTCGGTCTTCAACTCGACGGCGCCATCCAGACCAAGGCCAGGCCCGGTGCCAGTGCGAGCCAGATCGCGCAGGCAACGGCACTGCAGGACAAGGCGAACCGGTTCTGTGCCGAAAGCAAGCAGGCGCAAGGCATCCGGACCTACGCCAACGCCCTGAAGCTCCTCGGTGTGACACCGGTCGACCTCAACCAGTGACGAGCAGTCATCACCCTTGAAGACCCGTCGCGAAAAGGGCGGCCTTTTCCTGCGAGCAATGCCGCGAGCGGTCCGCCCTCGCGCAGCATGTCTTGCCCTTGCTGGATGGCGGCAAAGTCCTGATGACGGATCTGGGTGGAATCCGGGTAGAACGCGGTCGAGGAATTCTGCACGCCATCACCACGGCAGTCCCGACGTCACCACGGCAATCTCCTGCCATCGCGAAAAAAGCCGCCGGTCGGGCCGTCGTCCGGCAAGGTCGCGGCCCAGACGATGCCGGCCGCCCCTTGCGCGACCGGGCGTCCGCCCGGTCCTCCCATGTCGGTGGCGACCCAGCCAGGGCAAACGGCATTGACCAGCACGCCGGAGCCGCGCAGCTCCGCCGCCAGCACGCGCGTCAGCGCGTTGAGCGTCGCCTTCGAGGTCGAATAGGCCGGCGCCCCCGCCCCCATTGAGGCCAGCGAACGCCTTCGGACGACACATTGACCAGTCGGCCATGGCCGCCCGCCCCGAGCAGCGGCGCGAAGGCGGCGGCCGCCCGCCAGGCGCCGAAGACGTTGGTCTCGAACGCCTCGCGGATGACGGTCCAGTCGGGCCGCGAGGCGCGCGAGCCGGTGTCGTAATGGATGGCGGCATTGTTGATCAGCACGTCGAGCCGGCCGAACCGCCGCTGCACCTCTTCGGCTGCCGTCTGAGCCGCGTCAGGCGCGGCGACATCGAGCGCGATGACCTCGACATGGCCATCGAGCGCCTTGGCTGCCGCCTCGCCCTTGGCGATATCGCGCACGCCGAGCAGTACGGTGAAGCCGAGCTTGGCCAATTGCCGGCCGGTTTCCTGACCGATGCCGCGATTGGCACCTGTGACGAGGGCGACTTTGTCGGAATGGGTGTTCATCTGTCATGCCTTTGTGGCTGCCGATCATCGAAGCGAAGATGGCACGGAGGGAATTGATTTATTAGGCGGCGGAGATCGCAGTCATTGTGCGATCGATTGCATGGATCGGTTTGCGCAGGAATCGGGTGTCGGCCGGCGCTGCGCCATGCGATCGTTGATCCATCATGAGGACCGGTCATGCTCACGCTCCACGATTATCTGCCATCGCAGAACGGCTGGAAGGTCCGGGTCCTGCTCGGATTGCTTGAGATTCCCTACGACAGTCATCCCGTCTCGATTTTCGCGGGCGAGAGCCATACCGACGCCTTCCTGGCGCTCAACCCGGCAGGCGCTGTTCCCGTACTTCAACTCCAACACGGCAGCGCTATTGCCGAATCCAATGCGATCCTCACCTACCTCGCCGAAGGCACGTCCTTCCTGCCGTCGGACCGCTATCGGCGTGCCAAGGTCATGCAATGGCTGTTCTTCGAACAGTACAATATCGAGCCCGTCATCGGCTCGCTGCGCTTCTGGACCTTGACGGGACGGCTCGAGCGCAACCAGGCCATGGTTGCCGGAAAACGCGAAGCCGGAGCCCGTACGCTCGCCGCCCTGGACCGCAGCCTTGGCGAGACGCCGTTCCTCGCCGGCAGCGACTTCACCGTCGCCGACATCGCCGTCTATGCCTACAGCCATCGCGCCGGGGATTGCGGCTTTTCGCTGCCTGACTATTCAGCGTTCGCCGCATGGATGGAGCGCGTGCGCGATGCCATCGGACCCGGCTACCCCGTCCATCCCTACGGTATCGATCCGCATTCCGGAGCCTGAGCGCATGCGCTGACGGATCTGGCTCCCGCCAGAATCCGTCTCTGTTTACACCGCGGTGGAATAGGGATATTTTTTATCCTTAATAGGTCGGTCGGTACCGGCCCGGGAACCCGTGGATGATCCTGAAAAGCCAAGTCGAATGGGCACTGCACTGCTGCGCCATTCTCGCCGGTCTGCCCGAGGGGCGGTATCTCTCCACAAAAGCGCTTGCCGAGTTCCACGGCCTTCCCAAGGAATATCTCTCCAAGGCACTGCAAAGCCTGTCGAAGGCGGGACTGGTGCACACGACGCTGGGGCCGTCGGGTGGATACCGGTTGGCGCGGACGCCGGCAGAGCTGACCTTCCTCGACATCGTGGAGGCGGTTGAGGGCAAGGCGCGGACGTTTGTCTGCAACAATATCCGCGAGAACAATCCGTGTCGTCCCCAGGGCTATTGCGAAAGCAATCCTTGCCCGGTGGCGCGCATCATGTGGGAGGCCGATGAGGCCTGGCGCGCAAAATTGCGCGCCGTCAGGCTTTCCGACCTCACCGAAGCGTTGGCGCTCGACATCCCCGCGGAGCTTTGGAAAAACAGCTTCGAATGGGTGCTAGAGCGCGCCGGATGAACGTGGCCGCATGACCGTCGCGGGCGGCCGGTCTCCCGTCGCCGGCATGCAGGCGGCTAGCCATGCCCGCATCGTTCCCGGCGCCCGTTATCGACAGCGCCACGCCGAGATAGATGGCGGCGACCACCAGGTCCTGGAGCAGGCGCGCTTCTCGCGGCCTCAGGCGTGCCATGGGACGCCCACGGCCCTGGAAATACCAGACACGATGCCGGCAAGCCCGAGAAGGTTGATCAAGACCAGAGCCAGGAAATGATGATCGCCGAACATGGGCTCACCGACAGTATTTTGGCTGGCGGCAGGCCGGACGCGAGGAAGGGCGACCGGCCTTGCGCCCCTATTTCTTGGCCGGATAGGTCAATTCCTTCTGGGCGCTATCGACCACGAACACCGCCAGCAGCTTCGCGGGCTTCGTCTCGCTGCCGTTTTCGCTCACGCTGTGGCGATCACCCGGCATCTCCGAAAAGCTCTCGCCGGCCTTGTAGACCTTGACCGGGTCGTCGTTGACCTGGCTGCGGATGGAGCCTTCCAGAACGGTGGCATAGATGAAGGCGGAGCTTGGATGCGTATGCGCCTCCGAATAGCCGCCCGGGCCATATTCGACGAGGATGCCCTTGATGCTCTTGCCGGGGGCATTCGGCAGTTCATGCTCATAGACGAGGGTGACCTTGGCGGCCTTCTCGCCGGCGCGATGGGCCTCCTTGGCTCCAACCGGGCCGGCCAGTGCCGCCGTCAGGGCGAGCGCGATGGCGATTGACTTGATCATTCGAAAACTCCTTTGTGTGTTGAGCTACGGCGCATCCTGGCGGTCATTTCCGCGCCGCGGTGGCGAACCATTGCTCGAAGGTGATGCGGCCAAGGCGCGGATTGTTGTCGGAGACGAGCGAAGTGTCGTTCAGCCTCGCGCCGAAGTAGAGCGCCTCCGGATCAGCCACGACCTCGCGGGGATCGCCGACAGCCTTGAGGTAGCGGGCGACGAGTTCGCTCATGCGCGCACGCTCCGGACCGGAAATCTCGATCATGCCGTTGATCGGCGCGCCGAGCGCGATCCCGGCCATCGCATCGGCGACGTCGTCCGATGCGATAGGCTGCACATAGGCCGGCGACAGGTGCACGGCCTCGCCGACCGTGCCGGACTTGGCGATGCTGGCCAGGAATTCCATGAACTGCGTCGAATGAACGATGGTGTAGGGGATGCCGGAGGCCTTGATCAGCTCTTCCTGGACGAGCTTGGCGCGAAAATAGCCGCAGTCCTGCAGGCGTTCGGTCCCGACAACCGAGAGCGCGATGTGGTGCCTGACCCCGGCAACTTTGCCCGCGGCGAGCAGGTTGCGGCCCGAAGTGGTGAAGAAATCCATGGCGGGCTGGTCCTCGAACGAAGGTGAATTGGCGAGGTCGATGACGACCTCGGCGCCAGCCAGCGCCGCCTCCAGGCCTTCGCCCGTGATGGTGTTGACGCCGGTATTCGGGGCGGCGGCAACCACCTCGCAGCCCTGCTTGCGCAGCCGTTCGACCGTCTTGGAGCCGATAAGCCCGGTGCCCCCGATGATGACGATTTTCATGATAGTCTCCGTTCGCGGTCGCGCCGCGTCGTTGCTGGTTTCGTTGAGGGAGAGGTCAGTTCAGGCCGGCCTTGTCGAGGCCATAGAGCTTGTCCGCGGAGCCGGGCACGGTCTTGAAGGCGACGCTGACACGGTTCCAGGCGTTGATGGCCATGATCGAGAAGGTGAGGTCGGAGATTTCCTTCTCCGAAAGCTGCCCGCGCACGCGTTCATAGAGCTCGTCCGGGATACCGCCTTCGGGGAGTTTGGTGACGGCTTCGGTCCAGGCAAGGGCGGCACGTTCTCGGGGAATGAATAGGATCGATTCGCGCCAGACGGCGAGATGGTACAGCCGCAGCTCGCTCTCGCCGTGGATCTTTGCTTCCTTGACGTGCATGTCGAGGCAGAAGGCGCAGCCATTGATCTGGGATGCCCTGACGTGGACCAGATCGCGGAGCTTCTCTTCGATCGCGCCATGTGTCTCGGCCATGCTGAAATCGAGGAGCTTCTTGAAGAGTTCAGGCGATTGCTGGGCGGCGTTCAGGCGCTGCGTCATGGCTTTTCCTTTTTTGGATATCTTGTGTCCTTAAGGACAATTAATATCCATAATGACTGGACAGTAAAGCGCCACCCGCCTACGATGCGAACATAAGGCTTATGTCGAAAAGTATGAGGGCGAGGATGGACGTCGTATCGGCGTTGCGAACGTTCCTGCGGGTGGCGCAGACAAAATCCTTCTCAGCGGCCGCCATCGACCTCAATCTGACGCAGCCGGCTGTATCCCGGCAGGTCTCCGCGCTAGAATCGCATCTCAAGACGCGCCTCCTGCATCGCACGACGAGCGCGCTCGCCTTGACGGCGGAGGGTGAACGGATGCTGCCGATGGCGCTGCGCGTCATCGAAGCGGTCGAAGCGCTCGGCGAAGCCAGCGGCGCCGAAGCGGCAGCCATATCCGGAAAGGTTAGGCTCAGCCTGCCGACGCCCCTCGGCTTCTTCCTCAGCGACCGTCTGGCAGGGCTGTTGGAGCGCCATCCGGCACTTCAGGTCGAACTGCTCCTTCGGGATGAACCGTCGGACGTGGTCGCGAATGCGATCGATCTAGAGGTACGCCTCGGGCCGGTCTGTGACAGCAGCCTGATCTGCCGCCGGATCGGCTGGACAACAGCCTTTCTCGTGGCCTCGCCAGCCTACATCGAGGGGCGCGACACACCGCGAACGCCGCAAGACATCAAGGATCACTCCTGCATTTGCTACAGCCGTGGCGGGGACGGCCGGTCGTGGTCGTTCTCCAGTGGAGCGGAGGAAGTGGTTCTGCGGATTGAGCCCCGCCTCGTCGCCAACAATTCGATGGCCGTCCACCGCGCGACCCTGGCGGGAGCCGGGCTTGCGGTGCTTTCCCACATCCTCGCCGGATCGGACATCGAAGCGGGCAGGCTGGTCAAGCTGATGCCGGATTTTCCGCCGACGCGCCTGCCGATCAATGTCGTCTACCCGTCCCGCCGGAATATCCCGCTGCGTGTGACAACGGTGCTCGACTTTCTTATCCAGGCCGTCCGCGGCGATGTCTTGATGGCGTCGGCGCCCGTGCGGACAATTCCCGGACCCTTGACCCACACTACCGCGTCTGAAGGCTGCTATTTCTTTCCCTGCGGATAGATCGTCTCGCCGCGCTTCAGCATCGCCACGAAGGCTTCGATCTTCTTCTTGCGCCCGGCTTCGGTCTTCATGTTGTGGGTGCGGAAGGCGAGCGAGAAGCGGTTCTGCGCGCTGAGCTTTTCCAACATCGCCTTGGCCGCCGGCTCGGCATCGATCGCCGCTTGCAAATCATCGGGGATTTTCATCTCCTTGCCGCTGCCATAGGCACGTGCCCAGCGCCCGTCGGCCTTGGCCGCCTCGACCTGTTTCAGCCCGTGCTCGGTCATGCGGCCCTCCTCGATGAGCCGCGCGACATTGTCGATGTTGATCTTGCTCCAGATGCTTTTTTTGCCGCGCGGCGTGTAGCGCTGCAGGAAACTGTTCTCGTCCAGCCCCTTGCGCACGGCGTCGATCCAGCCGAAGCACAGCGCGACGTCGATGGCTTCCTTCGGTGTGATCGACTTCAGTCCCGAGCCCACCTTGTGAACCTTGATCCACACTTCGGTTTCCGTGGCGTGGTGCTGGCCGAGCCAGGTATGGAAACTGGCCGCGTCGGGAAATTCCCTGACCTTTTCGGGATCGACCTTGACCGGAGCCATCAGCGGGCCTGCCGGTTCAGAATTGTTGTCGCTGGGGCCCCTGTCATCTTGCCTCCGTCATCCTGCGGTCTCGGCATCATGGCATCGCCCACTGTCAATTCCCGTCAGCAGTGGAGACGCTGTCATGAAGTTGGAAACACACCATGGATTGCCGCGTTGCGGCTGAAGCGCGCCCGACCAGATGGAGGAGCACGACGCTTCCCCACCGTGCTATAGGACCACAAATGCCACGCGGGGGGATATGCCGCAATGAAATCTCTGCTCTTCGGCCTTGCCTTGTTGCTGCCGGGCGTGGCGCTGGCCGAACCGATCGAAACCCGCAAGATCATCACCGCGCTGACCGGCGACTTCAACGGCGACGGCGCTCCCGACCTTGCCATGGTGGTCGAGACCGGCCCGACCGACCCGATGGACATCCATTTCTTCCTCGGGGACAAGGAGCACAATTACCTCAAGCCTGTCGAGATCGTGGGCGAACAGATCGGTGGCGAGTGGAACGGCTACGACCGGGCGGGCTACGAAAACTCCGACGCCGAGCCGGAGCTGACAATGCTGCCCAACGGGTCGATCAAATTCCATCTGCCGGCGCCGGAGATCGGCAGCGAGCGCACCAACCAGACGCTGACCGTGGCCTACCGCAACGGCGCCTTCATCGTTGCCGGCTTCGCCTACGATTCCGATGATTACCTGCAGGAGAATGCCGCCAGCGCCTGTGACTACAATGTGCTGACCGGCAAGGGCACCAGCTCGAAGCGGCAGCCGGACGGCAGCACGAAGCACAAGACCGTGTCGGCGGAAGGCAAGACCATCGCATTCCGGGACTGGAACTCGGGCGACGCCTTCGCTGCTTGCCAGGAATAATGGCTCGCTGGGCTTCGGCCGGCATCAGGCCGGTGGCGGCATTGCCGGCGTCAGGCCGTGACGGCGCATGATCTCCATCATCGCAGCTTTGTCGGGCGGCCCGCCGGCAGCGGCGTTAAGCAGACCGAATGCCTCGCGGAAATAATCCGGACCAATCGCCGCCGGCGTGATGACGCACAGCGTCTTGGCATCCCGGGCGCCGTTATTGTCGAAGCGGTGGACGGCGCCGCGTGGAATACACAGCGCCTCCCCCGGCCCAACCTCGATCGGCTTGCCGTTCACGGTCCAGGTCAAAACCCCGTCAATGCCGTAGATCGTTTCCTCGTAATGGTCGTGGCTGTGCGCCGGCGCGGGCAAGCGCTGCGCGCTTGGCACCATCAGTTCGAAAGCGGCGACGCTGCCGTTCGAACTTTCGCCCGACACCAGGAAACGGACCGACAGCCCCTTGGTGCCGATGGTTTCATCGGCTGGGTTGACCTCAGGATTCATGGATGACATTGCGCAAACCCCTCCGGTAAATTACATTTACTAGTCATCAGTAAACTCAATTTACCGGATCGTCAATGGCCACCTCCACCGAAGTTCTGCAGACCAAGACCGAGGACCTTTTGATCGGCGCCCTGCTGCGCGTGCCAGCCCAGGCGATCCAGCGCCGGCTGATCAGGGAGCTCAATGCCGCCGGCTTCGACGAACTGCGTCTGCCGCATATGGCCGTGCTGCAGTTTCCCGGCCCGGACGGCGCGCGGCCCGGCACGATCGCCGAGCGTGCCGGCATGAGCAAGCAGGCCATCAACCAGCTGCTCACCAGTCTGGAAGGCTACGGTTATCTCGTCCGCTCCGACGGCGAAGGCAGCGCGCGCGTGGTGCGGTCCACCGAGCGCGGCCACGCCGCTTTCTGGAAAATGGTCGACATATTGCGCGACATCGAGGAGGACTGGCGCACCGAACTTGGGCCGAAGCGCTTCGCCGAACTTAAGGCACTCTTGTTCGCAGTCTGGGATAGCCCGCTGGCCCGTTGACCAAGCTCCGGCCATCGAGGCAATCGGGTTTCCAAACCGCACGGCGTCGGACCAATCGGCATCTCCGATAGCACCATCGGTTTCTTCCGTTTCCCCTCACCGCATCGAGCTGCCAATTCCCTGCCCTTGTCCAACCAACGAAGGCAGAGCGGAATGAGCATTTCGAACCAGAGAATCCTGATCGTCGGCGGCGGATCCGGCATGGGCCTCGCGCTTGCAAGGCGCTGCCTGGCAGCCGGGGCCGAAGTCATCATCGCCGGGCGCGGCGAGAACAGGCTGCGGCAGGCGCGTGAGGCGCTGGGCAATCCCGCAGGGCTGGGGATGGCCACTGTCGATATTGCGCGGGAAGACCAGGTCGGGGCGTTGTTCGCCGAGATCGGCGGCCTCGACCATATCGTCAGCACCGCCGCCGACATCGAAGGCGCCTACCGGCTGCTGCCGGAGCTCGATCTCGAGGCGGCGCAACGCGTGGTCGACAGCAAGCTCTTCGGCCCGCTGCTGCTTGCCAAGCATGGTGCGCCACGGTTGGCAGTGGCTGGATCGATGACCTTTGTCTCCGGCATCGCCGCCTACCGGCCGGCTGCGCGCGGCTCGGTCGTCGCCGCCGTCAATGCCGCGCTCGAAGGGCTGGTGCGGGCGTTGGCGATAGAACTCGCGCCGCTCCGCGTCAACGCGGTGTCGCCCGGCTGGGTCGATACCAACATTTGGGCGCAAGTGGCGGGCGACAGGAAGGCAGAGACGCTTGTGGCGATGGCCGAGCGGCTGCCGGTCGGCAGGATCGGCCAGCCCGAGGACATCGCCGACGCGATTGCGTTCCTCGTCGGCAATGGCTTTGCCACCGGCACGACGCTCCACGTCGAGGGCGGACATCGTCTCGTCTAAAACAGACGGCTCTACGAAACGCTTTCAAAGCAAGACTTTGGAGCGGCTTGCGGATTCAGCGTCTGAACTGGCTTTCGGGGATGCCGGCGCCTGCATGTCGCTCGCGGCGGTAAGCAGGCGGCGCAATGCCGGCGGCTGGACGCGCCGGCGCCGCCAGATCATCGTCAGCGGCGCCGCCTGTTCCGGGCCAGGCCAAGGCAGTTCGATCAGCTCACGACGCTTGAGCGCGTCGCTGACGGCCAGACGTGGAATGAGGCCCAGCCCCGCGCCGGCCGCCACCAGCCGGGCAATGGCACCGATGCTGCCGACTTCGGCGGCAAGTTCAGGCGTACCAGTGCCCGCCTCGGCAAAGGCGGTGTCGAACATGTGCCGGTAGATGCATCCAGGCTCCGTTGCCACGAAGCGCAGCGCGGCAAGGGCGGCCAGGTCGCACGGAACCGGCTTCTGCCCCGGCGCGGTGACCAGCGCCAGCGGTTCGGCCAAAATCGTGCGCCTGGCGAAGCGCTGATCGGCGCCGCCGTTGGACATATCGCGGCGCTCGAAACAGAAGGCGACATCGATGTCGCCCTCCTCCAGCAGGCGCAGCAGCGCGCCGCTATCAGTCACTTTCATGCGCACGGCGATATCAGGATAACTGGCCTGGAACCCCGGCAGCCAGGGCGCCAGCCGGGCCGAGGCGATCGTCTCCAGCGCGCCGATGGTCAGCGCTCCGCTGGTCTGTCCCGCCGCCGCGAGCACCGCCGCCCGCGCTTCGGCATCGAGCCGCAGCAGTTCCTCGGCGATGGGCTTCAACGCCAGTCCCGCCGAGGTCAGTTCCAGGCCCGACTTCAAGCGCGTGAACAAGACAGCGCCCAGCTCGGCCTCCAGCGACTGGATCTGGTCGCTCACACTCGACTGGGCGAGATGAACCGTCTCGGCGGCGCGCGTGACGGTACGGCAGCGCGCCACCACGAGGAAGGTCTTGAGCAGTCTTGGATGCATCGGCTGGCCGAAATCGCCCGGCCTACTGCAGCTGCGGCTTTTTCAGGAAACTGCCGCGGTCGGCGGATTTCACACGCAGCCACGTTTCGCGGCCATCGCGCACCACCCGCATCGGGATCTCGGCACCGGCCGAACCGCTTTCCCACAGCTTGCGATAGAAATCGGCGAGCCCGTCGACCGCGCCGTCACGGACCTCGGAGATGACGTCCCCTTCGCGCAGGCCGGCCTTGGCGGCCGGGCCGCCCTCGGTCACGCTCATCACCACCACCTTGCCGTCGCTTTCGGCCGACAGCGCCCCGAGCCACGGGCGCGGCGGCTTGGCCACCTGGCCACGCGTCAGCAGGTCGTCGAGGATCGGCGGCAACAGGTCGATCGGCACCACCATGTTGATATCGGCCACCTCGCCGGCGCGGCTCATCTGCAGGCGCAGCGAACCGATGCCGAGCAGTGCGCCCTCGGCGCTGAACAAGGGCGCGCCGCCCCAGGACGGATGCGCCGGCGCTATGAAGATCGCCTCGTCGAGCAGATACTCCCAATAGCCGGCGAATTCCTGCTTGGTGACGATCTTGGCCTCGACTGCCCGGCCGATGCCGTCGGCAAGCACCACCGCGTCGCCGATCCTGGCCTTGCCGGCATCGCCCAGCGCCACGGCCGGCAGGCCGGTCGGCGCCAGCGCCTGGACGAGGCCAAAGCCTGATTCCTGGTCGTAGGCCAGCGCATGCGCGGGAATGACACGGCCGTCATGCGAGGTCAGCCAGACCTCTTCCGCCTCGGTGATGAGATAGCCGATGGTCAGCACCAGCCCGTCATCGCGGATGACGACGCCGCTGCCTTCCCTGAGCGTGCCGAGGGCCCCGGCCGTGAAGGCATCCTCCGGAACGGTCGCCCGCACGGCAACCACGGAGCGCGGATTGGGATTGATGGTCATGATTTTGTCCTGCGATGCGAATGCCTGGCGGCTTGTTGTATAGGTATGCCACGCGGGAGAAGGCGCAAGGGGTGAGAACGGTGGCCATGGACCACGAAGCCAATCACTTGGCCTTTCGAGGTTCGAACGCCCGGCAGGACAATGCGGCGGCCCAAGATTAACATAGTTCAACACAAGTTGAACTTCCCCCTCCACAGCCCTACCTATAAACGCCTATCCATCCTTCCCACGACAAGAGGCCGTGCAATGACCGAATACACCCCGCCGAAAGTATGGACCTGGAACAAGGCCAATGGCGGCACCTTTGCCAGCATCAACCGGCCGATCGCCGGTCCGACGCATGACAAGGACCTGCCCGTGGGCAAGCACCCGCTGCAGCTTTATTCGCTGGCGACGCCGAACGGCGTCAAGGTGACGGTGATGCTGGAGGAGCTTCTGGCGCTTGGCCACAAGGGCGCCGAATACGACGCCTGGCTTATCCGGATCAACGATGGCGACCAGTTCGGCAGCGGCTTTGTCGAGGTCAATCCCAATTCCAAGATCCCCGCCCTGATGGATCGCAGCGGCAAGACCCCGCTGCGCGTCTTCGAATCCGGCTCGATCCTGGTTTATCTCGCCGAAAAATTCGGTGAATTCCTGCCCACCGAACAGCCGGCCCGGGCGGAGGTGCTGTCCTGGCTGTTTTGGCAGATGGGTTCTGCGCCCTACCTCGGCGGCGGTTTTGGCCATTTCTACGCCTATGCACCGGAGAAGTTCGAATACGCCATCGACCGCTTCTCGATGGAGGTGAAGCGGCAGATGGACGTACTCGACCGCCGGCTGGCCGAGGTCGAGTATCTCGGTGGCAAGGATTATTCGGTCGCCGACATGGCGGTCTGGCCCTGGTATGGCGGGCTGGCGCTCGGCCGGATGTACAATGATTCCGCCGAATTCCTGTCGGTTCAGGATTACAAGCACGTTCAGCGCTGGGCAAAGGCGATCGACGAACGGCCCGCTGTCCAGCGTGGCCGCATGGTCAACCGCGCCTTTGGCGAACCGTCCATGCAACTGCACGAACGCCATGACGCCAGCGACTTCGACACCAGGACGCAGGACAAGCTGGCCGCCGAGTAATTCTGGAGAACTGGCGGGCGACAAACAAAAGCCCATCACCGGATCAAATCGGTGATGGGCTTTTTGCTTGATGCAGAGACGGATCAGTGAAGAACTTCCACGATCTGACGGGTGTCCGGGTCGACCAGCACGGTCTGATCGTTGATCACCGCGACGCGATACTTGACGTTGGGGACTTCGCGCAGTTCGACCTTGTCCGGCACGGACGAGCCGAGCTTGAGCTCGACGCCCAGAAGGTTCACCGACGCCAGCGGCTCCTTCTTGATGTATTCGCGAACCACCGTCTCCTGTTCCGGCTGGACCACGATCGTGTCCGCCAGGGCCGCTCCGACGCCGCCCAGCAGGACGATGGCAGCCGCGGCGCTCGTAAGATAATGCTTCATAACAACCTCCATGATTTCGCTCCGCCTCAGGGGAAACTCTCACGCAACTGGGAGGTTCCATCCTTGTTTGTGAAATAAATGTGGCGCGCAACCAGAAACATGCCACATTTTATTATGCACACATGTGAAGATAAGCAATGGTATGCTTTGCTTTTCTGAAGAAACTTCTTCTAATTTGCGGAAATAGCAAAAGCATCGCGCGTTGCAGCGCAAGCAATGTCGCCTCTTTCTCGGATTACCCGCTCCTTAGGAACAACTAACGTATAGCGGAGAGTGTCGTTCCAAATGCTCTACCGGGCCTCCAAAAAAGGCCCGCCCTGCCGGGAGCAGAACGGGCCTTCAACGGACCGGTGGAGGTGGCGCCTCACCGATCGCGGCAGGAAAAACGCACGCATCACAGCTTCGTTCCACCGGCCGCCGCGATTTGGCGGAAGGTGCGCAACGCTCGATACCGGAGCGGGAGCTCTTCGTCAGAATCGGACGCCGTCCCGATGGAGCGGCGGCACCGGGTTGACTGCATCCGGGCTCATCGCGACGTTTTGCGCGCGCCTGTAGATCAGCCCCACGACGAGCACGAAATAGCCGACCTGCAGGACGACCAGGACCACCACTGTCCAGCCAAGCGCCACCCAGAACGAACCGGTAGCAATATAGGTCCACACTGCGACAACGATCGTGGTCGCCGACATCCCGACGAGAAAAGACCCAAAATACATCGACCATCAAGATCGCCGAACCGATTCCGGTCCGGCGACTCCCTGCCCATCTCCACACCCGCGCACAGGCTTTCATTATTTTAGCAACTACGCAAGTATGGCGTCCGCCTAGGCATCCATGTAGAAGTTTGTTGCGGGGCGGCCCCGGCAGGAGCAGTTTGATGCTCACGGACCGCGATATCAGGGAAAAGAAGTCCGGTGGGGATTGGAAATGACGCTCAAGCTTATCGGCGCCGGTTTCGGCCGCACCGGCACATGGTCGACCTTTGCAGCGCTTAACAGGCTCGGCCTGCCCTGCTATCACATGCAGGAAGTGATCATGAACAAGGCCAATAAGGGCCATCTTGATTTCTGGCGCGCGGTGGCCAACAGCCCGCCCGGCACCCAGCACGACTGGAACCGCGTGTTCGCAAGCTATACGGCCACCGTCGACAATCCAGGCTGCTGCGTCTGGAAGGAATTGATGGCTGCCTACCCCGACGCCAAGGTGCTGCTGACATTACACCCACGCGGCGCCGAGGCCTGGTATGAAAGCACCATCGACACGATCTACTTCACCGAGAACCTGTGGCAGTTCAAGGTCCTGGAATGGCTCACACCGTTCGGCCGCAAGTTCGGCGACATGTCGCGCAAGCTCATCTGGGGCCGCACATTGGCCGGCGTCATGGGTGACCGCGACAAGGCGGTTGCCCGCTACGCCAGCTATGTCGACGAAGTGAGAGCAGCCGTGCCGCCGGAAAAGCTGCTGGTGTTCAACGTCAGCGAAGGCTGGGGGCCGCTCTGCCATTTCCTCGACGTCGCCCAGCCAAACGAAACCTTCCCCAACCTGAACGACCGCGAAACGATCAAGAAGATCATCCGCGACATCATCAAAGGCTCCTACATCATGCTGGGGCTGACGATGGCCGCCATCGCGGCGGTGATCGCGGCATTGTGGTGGTGGCTGGGGTAACGGCAAGCCCAGGCAGTTCGATCCCTTGCCTGCATGGAGCGGTCAAGTTTTTCGCTCCGAAACAAACGACCTCAAGAGCTACCCGCTTTCACGCGGGCAGGCTGGCTGACAGCGGCTCTCGCCGGAATTTTGCGCTTGTCTTTGCCTGCCGGGCAGCCACCAGCCCATGCCTGTCCGAGCAGGCTACCGTTCTTGAACCTGGCGGCGAGGCCGGGTGATCATATCTCGATTGGATAAAATAGCGGAACGTCCAATGGACATTGCCGGAACCGAACGGGGCCTCTCGGACTTTCGGGCGCACGAAACAAGACCTTGGTCCTACAAGGAAAACCGATCAGTTCGATCCGCAGGCCGCAGCCCATCGAGTCAGATAGCAACGCAACGTCCCCGGTCAATCCATGGACCAGCACTTTGCCATACTGCGTTACCGCCTCGCCAGCCGCCTGGGGTTGGCCGATCATGCCCGGCTAGAATGCCGGGTCTTGCAGCCCCTGCCTATTCCGCTTTCGCGGAAGTTTCCGACGTGTGGGCGATGTGCGATGGTGTTGTTGCGGCGGTACGAGCCGCCCTGGTTGGCGCGGGCGCCGAGCACACCCCAACAATGCGCCCCCCCGTCCGCGTCGACCATGGCAAGCGCCCCGATTACTTGACCAGCGTCCATGCCCCGGCCCAGCCTCTCCAGGCACTCACCCCGGCGCCCCTGCAAACAGCACGACGCCGTCACCACCGGCCGCCGGCCAATCCCTGATGGTGCGGTCGGAGCCGCCGGTCAGCACCGTGCCATCGGCGGCGAAGGCGACTGCGTAGATCGGTCCGGTCTGGCTGTCGAACATGGCGATCTGGTTGCCGCTTGCCATGTCCCACAGCCTTGCGGTGCCGTCGAGCGATCCGGACAGCAGGTGTTTGCCGTCGGCCGATAGCACCAGCGCGTAGACCGTGCCCTCGTGGCCCTCGAAGCGCTTCACCTCGCGGCCGCTGTCGACGTCCCAGACCTTGATCGTCAGGTCGCCGCTACCGGTGATCAGATGATGCCCGTCGGCGGTGAAGACGGCGCCATAGGTGCCTTGCTCATGGCCGTGCCAGCTGCGCAACTGCTTGCCGCTGTCGATGTCCCAGAGTTTCAGCGTCCCGTCGATGCTGCCCGAGAGGGCCTGCTTGCCATCGGGCGAGACGGCGACCGCGCTGATCGACCAGTCGTGGCCGGTCAGCACATGCAGCACGGACCCGTTGACGAGGTCCCAGATGATGACGTTGCCGGTGTCGTGCCCGCTGACGGCGCGCCTGCCGTCCGGGCTGATCGCCAGCTTGTTGACGCCACCGTTCTGGCCGGATTGGAAGACGTGCAGCACCGCGCCGTCGGCGAGTTTTCGCTGCACGATCTCACCATCGTCGCCGGCCGTCAGCACGCTGGTGCCGTCGGGCATGTAGAGCGCGGTGCGCGCCATGTCCTTGTGAACGCCGAGATTGCGCATCAGGTGCTTGCCGCCCATGTCCCAGAGCTTGATCGTGTGGTCGGTGCTGGCGCTCATGATCGAACGTCCATCCGGCGCCACCGCCAGCCAGACGACCGCATCGCGATGGCCGTCGGGCTGCGTTGGTGCCGCCGGCGGCGACGGCGGCAACGGCGCCACCGTCGGCGGCGGAATGACCGTGACCTCCGGCGGCATCGGGGCCGTAGACGCCGGCGGAACAGCAGGCTCGGCCACCGGCGGAGCTGGTTGCACCGGCAAAGCCGGCGGGTTTGCAGCGGCTGGCGGCGTGGCCGCCTGCTCGGGCGGCAGGGCCGGCGGCAAGGGCGGTGTCCGAGCAACCGGCGCCGGCGATTCCGGCTTTGGCACGGATTCCATGGGCGGCGCGCTGGCGACATGCTCGCCACCCTCATGCGGCCGCCACGAGCCGAACCCGTCGCCAAGCAGCGCCAGCAAGACAACCACTGGCAGCACCAGGAAAGTTTGGCGCAGGCGTGGGCGGCCCGCCGGCTCCAATTCGGCGTCCCTGCCGAACAGCGGCACCCCGGCCGCGTGCACGGGCCGGCCGGGCAATTGACCCGCCAGGAACAGCAACGCACCGATGAAACAGGCAAGTGCCGCCGCCGAATATGCCGCCGGCCGCAGCGTGGCAACGTCGAGCCCGGCAAGGCCACGCCCGGCCAGGATGTCGATCAGCGGATAGACCTGGGCCAGACAGGCAGCCGCGACCACGGCCAGGACAAGCGCCAGCACCTTGTCAGCCAACCTGTTCATCGCGCCCTCCGCCCGCCGATTTGGACAAGATTATCAGCGCCGGTGGATGCCGCAAAGCGCCGCTCTTGTTTCCTGCCCTGATGTACACCGATCGCAGTATTCGGATTTGCGCCAGGGCACCCGGCCTCCTGGAGCCCAGAGTCCGCAATGCTTCGGTGGGCTAACCTCGACTATCGCCCTCACAACATTGACAGATGACCGTGATGTGTCACTATCGTGACGGGATATAGTGGAGAGCTTGCACTATGAAGAAGATTTATGAACGACCCGTCCTGGTCAAGAAGGGTAATCTGAAGTCGGTCACGGCCGGGCCCTCGGCGCCGATACTGCCAGGCTGATTTCAGTACCCGGGAACATATCCGCCAATAATGTTGGGGGCACTGTCCGATCGGCAGGCAGGGATGCTCTGTCTTTCTTGAGGCCGTGACAGCGTTGCCGTCGCGTGGTTTACGCGACGACTGTCGCGACGGCCTTCACCCCAATTCCACCCAGACCGGCGCGTGGTCGCTGGCGCCGTCCTGTCCGCGCACGTCACGATCGATGCCTGCCGCCCTGAGCTTGCGCACCAGCGTCGTCGACAACAGGATGTGGTCGAGCCGCAGGCCCGCGTTGCGTGGCCAGCGGTTCCGTCGGTAATCCCAGAAGGTGTAGAGCGTCTCCTTCGGGTATTTCTTGCGCAACGCATCGGTCCAGCCTTGTTCGAGCAGCGCGGCGAAGGCAGCGCGGCTTTCCGGCTGCACCAGCGCGTTTTCGTCATAGGAGCGTGTGGCGTAGATGTCGCGCGGTTCGGGCACGATGTTGTAGTCGCCGGCCAGCACCACCGGCAGGCCGGTGTCGATGAGCTGTTCGGCATGCGCTTCGAGCCTTGCGTGCCAGGCGAGCTTGTAGGTGAATTTCGGCCCCGGTTGCGGGTTGCCGTTGGGCGCATAGAGACAGGCGATGACGATGCCGTTCACCGCCGCCTCGATGTAGCGGCTCTGCCGGTCGGCATCGTCGCCGGGCAACACATCGCGGGTCAGCACCGGCTCGGCACCGCGCGCGAGTATGGCGACGCCGTTCCAGGTCGGCTCGCCTTTCCACACCGCGCCATAGCCGGCATCGGCAAGCGCGGTACGCGGAAACTGCGTGTCGCGCGCCTTCAGTTCCTGCAGGCAGACCACATCGGGTTTTGCGGAGCCGAGCCACGACAGCAGGTTGTCCAGCCTGCTGTTGATGTTGTTGATGTTGAAGCTGGCGATCTTCATTGGGATCAGGGCGCGATCCTGCCCATCCAAGCCCTCACCGTCTCCGCCAGCGTCGTCAGATGATCCGCGATCGAGAAACCCGAAATACTCTTGCGCGGCTTCAAATCATGGTCGCCGTCCTCCAGCCAGATCACTTCGATTGCATTGGAAAGGTTGTAGGTCGCAACCTCGTCCTTCGTGCCGAACTCGTCGCGCGTGCCTTGGAAGATCAGCGTCGGCGTCTTCAGCCCGGCGAGATGTTTTGTCCGCAATTGCTCGGGCTTGCCAGGCGGATGGAAGGGATAGCCGAGGCAGACCAGTCCTAATATTTCGCCCTTGGAAAACATCTCGTCGGCGATCATCGACGCGACCCGCCCGCCCATCGACTTGCCGCCGATGATGAGCTTGCCCGTCACGCCCTTCGCCCTGAGGTCGGCGATCGCGTTGATGTATTCCGGGTTCACCGTCTCGGCACGCGGCGGCGGCTTGCGCTGGCCGTAGCGGCGCGCGGCCATATAGTGGAACTCGAAGCGCACGACCTGGAAGCCAGCGGCGGCCAGCGCCTTTGCGGTGGCTGTCATGGAGGGAGAGTCCATTGAAGCGCCGGCGCCATGGGCAAGCAGGATGGTGACGGGAGCGGTCTCGTGGCCGTCGAAGAGGAAGCTGGTCATGATGTGACACCCCGCGCGACGGCGAAGCTGCCGATCTCCCCCCACGAAGCGAGAGATCGGCTGTCATCGCGGCCTTCGCCCACCATCGTCACCCCGCCGACTTCGCCAGCTGCATGTCCACGAACTGCACACCCCTGGCAGCCACCCCTGCCCATTCCGAGACCGCGTCGAGCTCCAGGTACCGCATCCACAACCGCCGCGCCTCGAGCAGATTGCCGGCGTCAAACTCCAGCCGCGCCAGATTGAACACCGGGTCGGCATAAGTCTTGTCGAGCGCGATCGCCTTCTGCAAATGCCTTCGCGCCGAAGCGTCGCGCCCTTGCTCGCTCATCAGCCCGGCCAGGTTGAACCAGGCTTCGACGAAGGCCGGATCGAGCTTGATCGCCCTGGCATAATCATGCGCGGCTTCCGCCACGCGCCCGGACCCGCGCAAACAGTTGGCGCGGTTGAAGGCGGCGATGGCGTCGGTGGGATCGATGGCGAGGCAGCGCTGGTAGAGTGCGGCGGCCCCGTCATGGTCGCCGCTCTCCTCGGCGGCTTCCGCCTCGGCGAACAAATCTTCCAGCGTGTCGTCGCCTTGTGCGGCGGCGCCGAGATCGAACAGCAGCTGCCCGTCGAGCTCGCTCTGGCCGCCTTCGAGGTAGATGGCGTCGGGGCGGCCGTGCTGCGAGCCGACATTGAGCGACTTGGCGGTCAGCGAAGCCACCGGGCCGGAGCGGTGGACGGAGCGCGCGATCGCGCCCCATGTCGCGCCCCCGGCGATCAGCCCCGCATATTTGCGCGCCAGGATCAGGTCGCGGAAGGAATAGGGCTCGCCATCATGCTCGAAGGCGTCGAACAGGCTGAGCCTGTCGAGATCGGCGCCGGACAGCCTTGACTGGTCGATCAGCGATTGGCGCGACAGCGAAGAGGCCTCGGGCGCCTTCATCAGCCCGAGCAGCCGCAGGAAACCGTTCTCGCTCATGAGAATGCGCCCGGCCGCGCGCTCGGCGTCGAGGCGACGTTCGATCTCGCTATCGCTATTTTTGGTGAGTCCGGCCTTGGTCAGTCCCGCCTTGACCAACAATGCGCGTCCGAACACGACATGCGTGGTGCGGCGGGTGACGCCGCGCCTGAGCTGGCCGTGCTGGCGCTCCACCTCGCGTGCGGCGAGCCTGAGCGGAAACGCCGCCAGTGCGCCGATCGTGCCGAAGACAGCGCCCGGAACGGCCGGAGCCGTCATTTCTTGCTCTTGCCGACCGCCTTGAGCAGGTTGGCCTTGAGCGGATTTTCAGGCGCACCACCCGCGGCCGCCTTCTTCGCGGCGGGCTTGGCGGGCTCGTCGGCCTTGCTCTTCGACTTGGCCGGCGGCTTCGACTGAGACAGGCTGGCCTTCAGCGCATCCATCAGGTTGATGACGTTGCCGCGCTCCGGTGCCGCCGCGATGATCGGCTTGTGGCCCTTCAGCTTCTCGCGGATCATCGTCATCAGCGCGACCTCGTAGCGGTCCTCGTAATTCTTCGGATCGAAGGTGGTTTCCTTCTGCTTGATCAGCGCTTCGGCAAGCTGCAGCATTTCCGGGTCAGGCTTGCCGGCTGGAATGTTGCCGAAATATTCAGCCGTCCCACGCACTTCGTTCGGGTTCCTCAACGTGCACACGAACATCCCGTTCTCGCGCGCGCCGATCGTCACCACGCGCTCGCGGCTGGACAGCACCAGCCTGGCGATGGCGAGCTTGCCGGATTTGCGCATCGCTTCGCGCAGCACGGCGAAAGTCTCTTCCGCCATCGCCCCGTCCGGCGCCATGTAATAGGGCGCGTCCTGGTAGATAACGTCGACCTCGTCCTCGTCGACGAAGGCCTCGATGTTCATCGTGTGGTTGGATTCGATGCGCACCGCGTCGAGGTCGGCATCGTCGATGATGATGTACTGCTTGTCCTCGTACTCGTAGCCCTTGACCAGATCCGCCCGCTCGACGAGCCCCAGTTCAGGGTCGACCGGCTTCATGTTGATGCGGTTGTGGGTCTTCTTGTGCAGCTGGTTGAACGAGATGCGCTCGCTGGCGCTGGTGGCGGGGTATAGCCGCACCGGACAGCTGACGAGACTGAGTTTGAGGTAACCCTTCCAACTTGCCCTGGGCGCCATGATGAACTCCTACGCGGCCATGCACTGACTGTTACTTCGCAGCGCTTCGTCCGAAGGACGAACAAGGCTGCGCGAATCCTACACCGACCCCGCACAATATCGACAAATCCCTGACGAAATCTTCCCGCCGGGGCTGCGAGAGGACCGGCGACAAGATAATTCAAATTGTCGAAAGCGTCGATGGCGTTTGAGCCGACACGCCGGCGACCACAGCGAACGCTCCACGCTTCGTCATCCTAGGGCGTAGCAAGGAGCGAAGCGACGCGCGCAGACCCTAGGATCCATGCCGTGACCTACAAGCGTTGCCGCGGTGAAGGAAAGCTCACCATCCAGTCCCGCGAAAGAGTTCGAACCAGTCTGGATTGGCCTTCTCGATCAGTTCAAATTTCCATAGGCGCGGCCAGCGCTTAAGTGACTTCTCGCGCTGGATTGCATCGGTAATGTCGAAATATTCCTCATACCAGACCAGCCGTTGCACGCCGTATTGGCTGGTGAAACGCGAGCCTTGGCCCGACTTGTGTTCTGGCATACGGCGACCGAGGTCATTGGTGACACCGATAGATTGTGCCACGCTTCTGGCTCGCGGTCATGTAGACGTATCCGGTCATCTGAACAGGTGCATTCTACAACAACGGTCGCGGCATGGATCCTAGGGTCTTCGCGACGGAGCTTCGCTCCTGCTTCGCTCTAGGATGACGAAGTTCAGGAGCCCTGGTCGTCGAAGGGCGCCTCAAAGCCCGTTTACCTTTCCCGAGACCACCGGCAGATCCCTGGCGAAGTCGTCGATCTCAGCCCACGGATCGCCCGACGTCTCCAGCAGCCCCGGCAGCGACGCATAATTTAAATCCTGCGGTGCATCGATCGCCTCCAGATCGGCCCAGCTCACCGGTGTCGAGGCCGGCAGGTTGGTTCGGGCGCGCAGCGAATAGGGCGCGGCCGAGGTGTGGCCACGCGCGTTGCGGTGATAGTCGATGAAGATGCGCCGCTTGCGGTTTTCCTTGCCCATTGTGGTGGTGAAGGTGTCGGGCGCGGTGGCCGCTAGATGCGTTGATATGGCGCTGGTTGCCTGATGCAGCTTCTTCCAGTTCTGCTTTTGCGTCACCGGCACGGTGATGTGGATACCGCTGCCGCCGGAGGTTTTTGCGAACGGCACCAGGCCAAGCCCCTCCAGCTCGCCCTTGATGTGCACGGCGGCCTCCACCACCTCGCGCCAGGAAATCCCCTCGCCCGGGTCGAGGTCGAGGACGATCTGGTCGGGCTTGTCGAGGCTCGAGCGATGCGTGCCCCAGGTGTGGAACTCGACGACGCCGAACTGCGCCAGCGCCAGGTATCCTTTCGCGCCCTCGACCGAGAGATAGGACTTGGTCTCGCCCTCGGAATTGGTCGCCTGGAATGTCACCACCGAAGGCGGCATGCCGGTGAACGCATGACGCTGGAAGAAGCAGTCCTTGGGCAGGCCGGTCGGGCAGCGCACCAGCGACGCCGGGCGGCCAAGGATGTGCGGCAGCATGAAGTCGCCGACCAGCGCGTAATAGACGGCGATGTCGAGCTTGGTCGGGCCGGTCTTGCCGAACAGCCGCCGCGTCGGGTTTGTCACCCAGATGGTGGCGAGATCGGTTTCGGCGATCAGGCGCTTGCGCGTCGAGGAGACCGGCGTCGACAGGCCGACATCCCTGAGGCCCCGGAACACACCGTGGCGCAACGAATTGTCCGCGGTTCGATTGGCGTAGTGGATGCGCGCCGAAAACAGCGGCTTGACCCAGTGCATCTCGCGCATGATTTCGCGCGGCACGCCTTCCGGCGGCGTGGCGCCGGATGTGAGCGGCTCAAGCCGGGCCAGCAGGTCGGCCGCGGTCCCGGCATCGAAGCCGGTGCCGACCTTGCCGCGATAGTGCAGTTCGCCGTCCACCCACTCGGCCATGCCGAGCGCGGCCAGCCCCTCGGCCGCGTCCGAAATGGTGTAGCCGGCGATGACGAAATCGTCCTTTTCGAGCGCCTTGGTCTTGGTCCAGCTCTTGGTGCGGCCGCTCTGATAGATCGCGGTGGCGCGCTTGGAGACCACGCCCTCCAGGCCGAGTTCCGTCACCTGGTCGTAAAGCGCTTGCCCGGAACCCTCGACATGGTCGGAGAACTGGATCGCGGAGTTGGTGGCAAGCCCGCCAAGCAGTTCGGCCAACAGCGCCTTGCGCCGGATGAGCGGCACCTTGATCAGGTCCCAGCCGTCGAGATGCAGCAGGTCGAAGGCGTAGAAATGCAGCTTGCTGCCGGCGCCCGCTGCCAGCGCGTCCTGCAACAGCGCAAAGCGGGAAATGCCCTTGGCATCGAGCACGACGATCTCACCGTCGATGATCGTCTCGCGGCACGGCAGCTTGGCGAACGCATGTGGCAAGTCGCCATAGCGTCTCGTCCAGTCGATGCCACCGCGCGTGATCAGCCGCACCTGCCCGTCGGAGATATGCGCCATGGTGCGGTAGCCGTCGAATTTGATCTCGTGCAGCCAGAGCTCGTTCGTATTCTCGGCAAGGCCTTCGCCGCCCGGCGGCTTCGGCACCTGTGTTGCCAGTTGCGGCTCGATGCGGCTCAGCGCCGGCGCCTTGGCCGCACCCGGCAGGTCGCCCGGCTTCAGCGAACCGGGCTTTGGCGCGGACTTCGCGGCCGGCTTAGGCGGCGCTGCCAGCTCCTCGATGCGCAAGCCGGATTTCACGCTTTCCGGCCGCGCTTCGAGGATATTCAGCCCCGTGTCGGCGGCGAGGTCGCGCTCCTTGAACAGCAGCCAGTTCTTCTTGGCCTCGTCTTCGCCGGGCTTTGGCTTCAGCCGGGTCAACATCCAGCCGCCATTGAGCTTTTCGCCGGCCAGCCGGAACTTGAAGGCGCCGGTGCGCAGGCTTTTGTCGACATCGTCCATCGGCGCCCAGCTGCCTGTGTCCCAGACGATCATCGGCCCGCCGCCATATTCGCCTTCGGGAATGACGCCCTCGAAATCGATGTATTCGAGCGGATGGTCCTCGGTCTCCACCGCCAGCCTTTTGTCGGCTGGGTTGAGCGATGGCCCGCGCGGCACCGCCCAGCTTTTCAAGACATCGCCAACCTGCAGGCGCAGATCGTAGTGGTCCGCCGTAGCGTGATGCTTATGGATGACGAAGCGGTTGCCGCCTCCGGTCATCAGCCCGCCGGCCGGCTCCGGCGTCTTCGAGAACTCGCGCTTGGCGCGATAGGATCCGAGCTTGGCGGGCGGCATGTCAAAAGCCGAGCCTAGCGGAAACCAACAACCGCCTCGTTCCTTCGCGCCGTGGGGCGCTATCTTGGCACCGCTCGCGATTTATCACGTGGTCTCAGTCGTCCGTCGCCGGCGTCAGCTCCAGCTCGGCTGGCGACAAACCCTGCTGCAACTGGCTCAGCCGGAACTCATCCACCCAGTAGGCCTCGCCGTCGACCAGCACGCGCGCACTGTAGGTGCCGCCTGAGAAACGCTGCGCGGTGACGTAGACCTTGTGGCGGTCAAGTGCCTTGCGCACCGCGGCGCGCTTGGAGTTCTGGCCGTTCACGGCAGTGGACATGCGCTTCGCCCTCGGTCGCCTGACACGGAACTCGGCCGCTTTTGGCGGCCCGGCGACTGGTCCCAAGGATGGCGGAGACGCGCGCGCCTGTCAATTTCGCGGGCGGCGTCCTTCAGGTCTTCAACCGCCGGAAACGGCGCATCACGCCCTGCACGGCCTTGTAAAGCCGCGGCTTGGAGCGCACGAACAGCTCGGCCTTGCAGCGCAGCCTGATATAGGTGGTCGAGCCCCTGCCCTTCAGCGTCATCGCCTCGCACAGTTCGGCCAGCACCGAGTTCGAGGCGCCGATATGCTGCTTGTATCCCTGTCCGCCGACCGAGAGGTCGAAATAGCCGAGCCCTTGCGCCCGTGCCCACACCATCAGCTTGCCGATCATCGTCAGGCCCGGCGCGACGTTGGCCACCGCGTCCTGGTCGATCCCGAGCAGCAGGGCGTGCAAGGTGCCCTTCATGACCAGCACGTACATGACAGCGAGATAGGCCTGGCCGACGCGCAGCCCGAACAGCCGCACCGAGCCGTCGGAAAGCCCCTGCAGGGCGGCGTTGCGGTAGAACTCCACGATCGGCGCCTGCGTCAAAAGGTCGAAGCGCCCGAGTTCGCGAAAGCGGTTGAGCCTGAGGTCGAGCAGCCTGCCGAACTGCTCCTCGATCATCTCAGGCGTCTCGGCTTCGACCAGTGCGAGGCCTCCGAGTTGTTCGAAGCGGCGGCAGTGCTTGTTGAAATTCTTGGTGAACGAGGATTTGCAGATACGCTTGACCAGCGTCTCCGGCTCGCCATCCATGACCAGACCCGAGGCGATCTGAATGGAGTCGCGCGCCGCCGAAAGCAGCGCCAGCGGATTGGCCACGCCGTGGATTTCCCGCGGAATCCCCGCAATATGGATGCGGTCGGCCGGCGGCAGCACGGCGCGGACCGCGGCCCAGGCGGCGTCGGCGTTTTGCCTGGTCCAAGGCCTGGCATCGGCCAGCAGCGGCGCCGAATAATCGCACACCCCGCAGCTCGGCCATTCGATCACGGAGTGGCCGAGCGCCCGGCGCCGCATCAGCGGCAGCAGCATGACATGCGCGCCCGTGGCGGCATCATTGACCTCGACGACGAGCAGATCGGCGCTTTTGGGCATCAGCCGCCCGGCGATCCCTTCCACCCAGGCAAGGCCCTGGTGACCGGTGCACAAACCGGTCTCCTCAAGACGCTGCCAGAGCTGCCTTACGGTGTCGAAGCTCGTGTGCAGCCGCGCCGTATAGCGCGCGGTGGCGCCCATGCCTGCTCTAACCGGCGAAATCGGCTGAACCGGTGCATCCGCTGTCGCGACCAACCGCACTGCCTGGCTTGCCACATGCCTCTCCCATTCGTTCTGGGGCGCATGGGCATTATCCACGCAAGCGCCGAAAACCCCGCATTGTTCCCTGGACCGCGTTGAGCAGCCTTGGGCTGGAGCGTACGAAAGCCTCGACCCGCCTGCGGAACTCGATGGCGGTGGTCGCCACACTGCCCCGCATCGTGAACCCATGGCAGAGTTCGACCAATACCGAACCCTTGGCGCCCATATGTTCCTTGTAGCTCTGGTTGCCGACCGACAGGTCGAAATATCCAAAGCCTCGTTCGCGCGCCCAGCCGATCAACCTGCCCATGATTGCAAGCCCCGGCGAGACATTGGGCACGACGCCCTGGTCCATTGCTATCAGCAGAGCATGAACAGTCCCTTGATGCACGAGCAGATATTGAACCGCGATCAGAGCCTCGCCGACGAGCAGCCCGAAAAGCCGCACAGAGCCGTCCAACAGGCCCTGAACAGCCGCGTTCCGGTAAAATTCGACGATGTTCTCCTGGGTCAGCAGATCGAAGCGACCAAGCTCGCGAAAGCGGTCGAGCCGCATCCGCACCAGTTCGCCGAAGATACGGTCAACCTCGGCCGGCGCCCCGGCCTCGACCAGTTCCACGCTGCCAAGCCGTTCGAGGCGGCGCCAGTCCTTGCCGAATTCCTTGACGAAGGATGGCCTGCAGAGACGCTTGAGCACTGTTTCGGGATCGCCGTCGATGGCGAGGCCGAAAGTGGTCTGGATGGAATCGCGCGTGGCCGACAGCAAGGCCAGCGGATTGGCGACGCCCTGAATCTGTCGGGGAATCCCCACGATGTGGACGCGGTCCGCCGGCGGCAGCGCCGAGCGCACCGCCGCCCACGCAGCCTGCGCGGATTGCCGCGTCCACGGGCTGGCATCGGCCAGCAGCGGTGCCGAATAGTCGCAGACGCCACAGCTCAACCATTCGACCACCCAATGATGGAAGGCCCTGCGCCGCATCAGCGGCACCAGCATCCTGGGTTCGCCGGTCGTGGCGTCGCCCACCTCGACGATGAGGAGTTCGGCGCCTTCCGGCAGCAGCCGCGTGGCGATCCCTTCCGCCCAGGCGTAATTCTGGTGGCCGGTGCACACACCGCTTTCCTGGAGGCGCAGCCAGAGTGGCCTGACCGCCTCGAGGCTGGTGTGCAGTTTTGCCGTATAGGCGTCGTTCGCCGCGACGGAGGTGGGATGCGAGACCTGCCCGCCAGGCAAGTCGGTCATCGCGGCAATTTGCACTGCGTGGCCTGTCACATCCTTCTCCTATCGCTTGACCGCGGCGAACGAAACCGCCCGTCGCCAGGAGCCCAGGCGGCTGTCGCGCTGCTGGTCCGGGTGTTCGATGTTCCACATGCGGTGATGCACGAAATACCATGATGCCACGAGCACGAAGATCTCGGACACCGCCGAACCCAGCAGCGCCCATGGCGGGGAGGCGATCGACAGCAGGATGGCGATCAACGCCAGCCCGACGATGGCGCCGCCCAGGGTTATGAACGCGACGATGCGGAAGTCACCCATTATCTCGAGCACGATGCGGGGCATGATGTAGAGCATGATCGGAACGAAATTCGCGATCACGAAAAACCCGATAAATCCCACCGACGCGTCCTGGAGAGCCTGGGACTTTATCATCGGCAGGACGAACAGGATGGCGCATCCATAGACAACCGCGCCAAGGCCCATGACAACGGCCCACAGCTTTGCCTGCGCCCAGACACGGCGCGTTTCGTTGTTGCGCATCAGCTTGGCGAGTTCGGGCTGCGTCATGTTCACGAAGGCAAGACTGCTGATGCGCAGCGGCGCGAACAGCACCAGCACCGCCGCCAGCGGCGCATAGGCGGCCGGCCCGGCAATGCCCGCGACCAGCAGCGCCAGGCATTGCCCCTGGATGTTGGTGGTGGTGGCGCTGAATGCCGACCAGCAGAGCTGGGACCACAGCCTCGCATAGCGCCGCCGCGTCGGCATGCGGAAGCTGATGCGCATCGTGCGGCGCGCCAGCCTGACCAGGATGAAGATGCCAAACACATTGGCCGCCGCGAGCGCATAGAACACGGTCTGCAGCGCGTCCTTGGCCAGCCAGATCGCCAGGCCGGCCATAACCGTTCCGGCGATCGTGAAGGCGGCATCGCTGACGGAAACGATCACCTGCTGGCGGCGCGCGAAGAAGGCCGTGCGCATGTGGCTGCGCAGCGACCATGCGCCGACGAAACAGCCCGCGGCAATTCCGCTGGGGTCGCCCAAGAGACGCATCACGATCGCCGTGCCGACGGCCATCAGCACGGCAACGACCAGCGCCGCCGTCCCGAAGGCGACGTCATAGGCATCGACGCCGGCGCTGTTGGTGCTCTTGCCCATCCATATCGAGGCCGGGACGGCGGTGAGCGACCTGATGTAGGACAGGCCGACGCCGCCCATCACCATGCCGATGGCAAAGAGGCCGTAGCCTTGCGCCGAAAGCATATGCAGCAGCGCGATGTTGAGGGCGAAGTGGAAGCCGCTCTGCATCGCCTCGCCGCCGATCATCAGCACGAGACGCCGCACCAGATGGCCAGGAAGTTTCACGGCCGTGTCTCCGCCTGGCGGGTGGTTGCCGTCCGCCCCGGCCTGGCGATGGCTGTCTTCAGCTTGTCGGCGGCTATCGCCGCGATCGCCGCCGCCGCGACCGGTTCGCTGAAGACCGCCTCGTAGCGCGCCCGCCCGGCAGCGACAAAGGAGCGCCAGGCCTCGGGCCGCAGGATGATCTCCTCGAGTTTGGCTGCAAGGGCGGCGGCATCGCCGGGCGGAACATGCCAGCCGGTCTCACCGTCGCTCACCACCTCGACCAGCCCGCCGATCGCCGACACCAGCGGCGGCCGGCCGTAGGCCATCGCCTCGATGGCGACGCGGCCGAGCGATTCGGGACGCCGCGAGGGCACGGTGACGATATCGGCCCAGCGATAATGCTCGGAGGGATCGGGGATGAAGGGCAGCACGCTGACGCGTCCGCCGAGCCCCATGCTGCCGACCAGTTCGGCGAGCGCGCGTTCGCGCTCGGTACTTTCGAAGGCGCCGCCGACCAGCCGCACCTCGATCCTCGACTTGAGTTCCGCCGGCAACGAGGCGATCGCCTCCAAAAGCACTTCCTGGCCCTTGATCCTGTTGATGCGGCCAAGCAGCAGCACCTTGAGCGGCCGCTTGCCGTCATAGGTCGTCGCTTCGGCCGCGGCCGGGCCGGCAACGCCGTTATAGACCACATGGGAGCGCGCGTATCTGGGCTCGCCGAACGCGGCGCGTGTGGCGCGCGAGTTGAAGATGAGATCGGCATGGCTCCAGTGCATCAGGCCGACTAGGATCCTGCGCATGGCGCCTTCGGGAATTTCGTGGATGTGCAGCACGGCCTTGTGCGGCAGCAGGCGCGCGGCAAGCGCATAGTCGGCCACGATCGAGGTGTTGACATAGGTGAGATCGCAATCCCGGAGCCGCCGCCAGGCCCTCAGCACCGCGACCGGCAGCCGCGCCATCTCGATGGTGGCAAGGCGCGCAATCGCCTGGCGCCTCAGCACCCAGAGCGGCTCGAAGACGATCCGGGTCGCATGCGGTTCGAGGATCCGCACGATCGGTCCGCTGCGCGGCAGGACGACCTCGATATCGGCTGAAGGAAACGCGGCGCGCAACGCGGCGACGCTCTCCGCGAAGCTGCGATCGGAACCATAGAGTTCATAGCCCTGATGGACGCATGCAATCCGCATATTCCCATGCATCTTTCTGCCAGGGGTAGTTTGACGATCCCGCCGCCTGACAGAACAGGCGACTGGAGACTTCAAGCCCAACACCCCTTTGGACTTCACTTGTTGCCGGCATGGTGACGAGCGGATGTAGAACCCGGATCACCATACCAAATGCTGCACGTCCTCCGCCGGTGTGGCGCGCAGAAGTCCATGAGCAAGGATCATGCCGGCCCTGATTTCTCCGTCCGCAGGTCGCCCGGTCGCGGCATTGCCTTGTTTCGATACACATACGCTGGGATAGTTGACCGATAGTGAAACAACTCCGGCCGCTGGAAGAAATATTTTACACCCCGGTGCGATGATGGCTGGAACTGAGTCTGGCACGGGTATTCGCTGGGCTGTGTTTCCAGAGGGACGGCCGCGCATTGCGGAATCGAGCGGACTTGAAAGCGCCAGCAGCCATGAAACCTGAAATGCCCACCATCCTGATCCTCGGGACGCGCGGCATTCCAGCGGCCCATGGTGGCTTTGAAACCTTCGCCGAGAGGCTGGCGCTGTTTCTTGCCGGGCGCGGCTGGAAGGTCGGCGTCTATTGCCAGGAGGAGGTCGAGCGGGTCGACCAAAGGGTGCGTGTCGACACCTGGAACGGCATCGATCTCATCCATGTCCAGGTCGCCTCGAAAGGTCCCCGCGCGACGCTGGAATTCGACTGGCAATGCGTGCTCGACGCCGCCCGGCGGCCCGGCATCTGCCTGGTGCTCGGCTATAATGGCGCGGTCTTCCTGACCTGGCTGAGGCTGATGCGGCGCAAGATCATCACCAACATGGACGGCATCGAGTGGCGCCGGCCCAAATGGGGTGTGGCTGCGCGCACATGGTTCTGGCTAAACGAATGGATCGGCGCCTGGGCCTCGCACCGCCTGGTCGCCGACCATCCGGTGATCGCGGATCACCTGGCGACGCGCCGGCCGCGCAGCGCCATCGCCACCATCACCTATGGCGCCGACCCGGTGACATCGGCCCCGGAGGCGCCGGTGCGCGCGCTCGGCCTTGAGCCTGGCAACTACCTGATCTCGATCGCGCGCATCGAGCCCGACAACAACATCCTGCCCATGGTCGAGGCCTTCTGCAGCCAGAAGCGCGACATGAAGCTGGTGGTGCTGGGCACGCTTTCCCCCGATATCCCTTACCATGTCGCCGTCCGCAAGGCGGCGAACGCCTCGGTGGTGCTGCCCGGCGCCATCTACGACCAGGCGGCGGTGAAGGCGCTGCGTTTTCACGCGCGCGCCTATCTGCATGGCCACACCGTCGGCGGCACCAACCCGTCGCTGGTCGAGGCGTTGGCCGCCGGCAACATGGTGATCGCCCACGACAACCCCTATAACAGATGGACCGCCGGCGCGGCCGCCATCTATTTCACCGACCGGCAGAGTTGCGCCGAGCGGATGCGGCAGGCGATGGAGGATGACGCGCTGGTCAGGACCTGCGGCGCGGCCGCGAGAGCCCGCGCCAACGAAGCTTTCCGCTGGGACGATGTCCTGCTTGCCTATGAAACCGAAGCCTACCGGCTTCTGGGCGTGAGCGCCGCCGCAGCCCAGCCGGTCGACCGTCCCTCGCCCGGCGCCGTATGACGGGCTGGTCGCGACGGCGGCTGCTGAGGACCGCGCTGTCGACGGCGCTGGTGCCCGCAACGGCAGCACTCTCGTCCGCATCGCCCGCGCTGGCCGCCACCGGCGAATGGCGTTTTCGCCGCGGCGTCAACGCCTGGCCCTGGTTCGCGCTGACGCGTGAGTTTCCCGCGCCGCGCACCGACTATGACTGGCCGCCCTTCCAGTCGCAGCGGCCGGTGCCGACACCGGACGACCTTCGCCGGCTGCGCCGGACCGGGCTCGACTTCGTCCGCCTGCCGGTCGATCCCGGCCCGTTCCTGGCCGCCGATGCCGCCACGCGCGCAAAATTGCTGGCGATGCTGGACGATGCCGTCGCGGCAGTCATCGATGCGGATCTCGGCATCATCGTCAACGTGCAGGCCAACGGCGCCACCCATTACTGGAATCCCGACCGCATGGTCTCCAGCACGGCCGCGCCCGAATTCGAAGCCTATCGCGCGCTGGTCGGCACGCTTGCCGGCAGGCTGCAGCGGTTCCCGTCGGGCATGGTAGCACTGGAGCCGGTCAACGAACCGCCGCAATCCTGCTCCTCCAACGTCTGGTCGAACGTCCAGGCGGCCCTCCTGACGGCGGCCAGGGCGTCATCCCAGACGTTGCCGTTGGTCGTCACCGGCGGCTGCGGCTCGATGGTGAGCGGGCTTGCCGCGCTCGATCCGGAACCGCTGGTGGCCTTCGAGCCGATCCTGTTCACCTTCCATTTCTACGAACCCTATCTGTTCAGCCATCAGGGCGCACCCTGGATGCGCGAGCCGGTCTACCGCGCGCTCAACAACGTGCCATGGCCAGCCTCCGCCGGTTCGCTCGAACGGACGCTGGCCTCGGTCAGGGCCCGCATGGCCGGGGACACCGAAACCTCGGAAGCGGACAAGCAGGCCGCCTATGCCGAAACCGAACGCGTGCTGAAGGTCTATTTCGACGCCAGGCCAGACCGCTGGTTCGTCGACAAATATATCGGCCAGGCGCGCGATTGGGCCGACAGCCACGGCATCGCCCCGACGCGCGTCATCATGGGCGAATTCGGCGCGCTGCGCACCGACGCCCGCTACGTCGCCGCCCCCAATCCCGACCGCGCCCGCTACATCGCCGATGTCAGGCAGAGCGCCGAGGCATCCGGCTTCCCCTGGGCCTTCTGGGACCTGTTCGACGGCATGGGCATGATGAACGACAAAACCCGCTCGCTCGACCCGGCGATGGTGGATGCACTCGGGTTGAGGATGCCGGAATAACCGCCTTCCAAATGCGGCCGAGTTCCTTGTCGCCGTAGAGCAGCGCTACCTCGGCACCCCTTGTGCGCCCGGACGCCCCGCCGTCCGCGCTGGCCGCACCGGCCTGTAAAGCGCCAGCGCGATCACCACGAACTTGGTCATCAGCGTCGTCTTGGACGCCAGGCTTTCGGAGGTGTTGAGCAGGATCAGCCAGCCCAGCATCGGCAGCCAGATGCCGGGATGGCAGCGGCGTGCCACTTCGTGCATGAACAGCGCGAAGCCGAAAAACAACAGCAGGGTGAAGAAGGCGCCCTGATAGAGGAGCAGGCGGATGATCGGGTTCTCGATGCCCTGTTCGAGGCCGTTGATGCGGCGCAGGCTTTCGATGAGATCGATGTCGGGCCCCACGATCAGGTCGCGCAGTTCGAAATGCTTGAACAGCTCGAACATTTCGACGCGGGCGTTGGCGCTGCCGCTGTCGGACACGAAGCGCTCCAGCAGCGCGTCGAAGAAGCCGTAGGAGAACAGCATGACCACCACGACCGGCAGCAGCGAGGCGAGCATGACGGCAAGGGCGGCACCCGGCAGGCTGATGCGTCCTCGCCGCAGATAAGCCACGCCACTGAAAAGCAGATAGATGCCGCCGAGCACGATCGTCGTCACCATCGCCGAGCGCCCGCCAAATACCACCAGCGCCGCGCATTGCAGGCCGATCAGCCCGAGCCGCAGCGGCATGGACAGGGATTTCGAACCGGAGAGCAGCGCCAGCACATAGATCGAGGTGATCGTGGCGTTGGACAGAGGATGGCCCTGGAGCGCCGTCGAGCGCAGGTCGTTCATGAACACCTCGCCGTCGAGCCGGTAGGGAAAGACCAGCGTCTTGGTGGCGAACTCGAACAGCGCCAGCAGCGCGTTGACCGTCATCACCGCGTGCACCACGGTTTGCATGCGGGCGAACGTCTTTTCGTCGGCCTCGGCCAGCATCATCACCAGCAGCGCCGCCGCCATGAACGTGTCGATCATGCCGGCCATGCCGGGGCGCTGCCTGACGATGGCGACGACCAGCAGCATGATCGACATGACGGCCAGCAGCGCGCTGGCAGGCCGCCTGTCGGCGATGGCCAGCGTATAGCCTACCGGGTTGCCGAACGTGCAGGCGCGCCAGGCAAACATCAGCACGAGCAGATAGGTGGAAGGATGGATCTTGGTCGCCGGATTGCCGGTCAGGCCGTCGTAATTGTAGCCCACCAGCCACAGCATGCCACCCGAAATGCTGAACAGCAGCGCCACCACCGCCATAAGGCCGTAGCCGGTCACCCAGTCCACGGAATTGCCGGTGCGGGGCGCGGTCGGGGCTTGACCCTGGCCGGCCCAGCCGGCCGCCGGGGTGGCGGACCGGGCGGCGCCCCGGATGGCAGCCATGTCAGGCCGCCTCGTCGACCAGCAAGGCGCCGGTCGGCAACCGCCCCATGACCGAAATGGCTTGCGAGGCCGCCGTGACATCGCGCATCGGCGTCGCGTTCAGCGTGGCGACGAGCACGATCTCGTCGACCATGGCGACCAGCGGTGAGGCGTTGAGATTGTCGGCCAGCGCGCCGCCATCGACGACGACGAGTTCGAAATTGCGGCTCGCCTGGGCCAGCATATGCTGTGTGAAATAGACGCCCTGCGCCTCGGAAAAAGCAGCCTTCGGCCGACCCTTGCCCAGAAGCGCGACGTTGCTGCCGGGCGCGTATTGGCTGAGCGCTTCGAAGGCGTATTCGCCGCGCAGCACGTCGAGGAGACCTGGCTGCGGCTCCTTCTGGCTGCCGCCGGCATTGTTGGTGTCGATGAACAGGACACGGCTGCCCCTGGCAGCCGCCGCGTTGGCCAGCAGGCGCGCCACCCGGCCCCGCTGCGCGGCGTCCTCTGGCGCCGACGTCACCAGGATCGACGGTACCAGTGGCCAGTTCGGCGGACGCCGGCTGGAGGAGAACAGGCGTCTCAACGCCAGGCCGGCGACGGCGTCCATCTTCTGTCCGGCCGGCGCGGCGGCGCCGCCGAAAGGCCACCAGCGGCGGCGCGCTGATTTTGCCGGCAGCACGCCCACCACGGGCGCGTCGATGGCCGATTGCATCTGCGCGCTGGAAAGCACCGTCGGCGATGAATATTCCGCGATCAGCGCCATGCCGGTGCCGAGCCCCAGCCCGCCGAAGAACGCGCCGAACACCAGCAGCAACAGCGGCGGCCAGCTCTTCTTCAGGGCCGGCATGGCGTCGGAGATGATGCGCGCATTGGTGCTGTCGACATTGACCTGCTCGCGCGTTTCCTGCGCCCGTTGCAGATAGGTGGCATAGACGGAGCGCACCGCCTCGAGATCGCGTTGCAGTTCGCGCAGCTTGACCGAGGCCTGGTCGGTGTCGAGCGACTTGCTCTTCATGCCCGCGACCTTCGCTTCCAGCGCCTGCTGGTTGGCCAGCGCGCGCTCGTAGTCGGTTTCGGCGGCGGCGGCGATACGACCGAGTTCGCGCGCGATGAGCGCGCGCGTGTCGCGCAATTGCTGCTGGGCCGCCATCATCGAAGGATGGCGCGGCCCGAGCTCGGTGCCGAGCTGCGAAACCTGGTCGACAAGTGTCGCCTCCTGCGCCCGCAGGCTCGAAATCACCGCCGAGCGCATCGCTTCCGAGGTCGCGTCCGGCGCGCCGCCGGACCGGCGCAACTGGTCGACCTGCGCCTTCAGCGTCGCGGTGCGGCTCTGCGCGGCGGCGAGCTGCGTGTTGATCTCGGTCAGTTCCTGGTCACTGACCAGATTGCCGGCGGCCATCACCATGTTGTTGGCCGACCTGTAGGCCTCGACCGCATTCTCGGCCCGCTGGACGCGCTTGCGCTGCTCGTCCAGCCGCGCCGTGATCGAGTCGGAAGCATCCGTGGCCATCTTCGCGCGCGCGCTCGCCTGATCCGCCAGGTAAGCCTGCGCGATGGCATTGGCGAGCTTCGCCGCCTTGTCGGCGCTCTTGGCGGTAACGATCACGTCGAGGACCAGCACCTTGTCGGCCCGCTTGACCGCAAGCCGCCGGCGCAGCGCATCGAGCGTCTTGCCCGCCTTGTCGGTTTCGGCCGAGCCCGAGCCCAGCACGCCGCCGAGCAGGCGGCTCAACAACCCGCCCTGCCCGTTGAATTCCGGGTCCTCGGTCAGGTTGGTCGCCGCGATTGCCCTGAGCAGCACGCCGCTCGACTGGACGACGGCAACCTGGCTTTCCACCATGGTGATGCCGCCATCAGGCGGAACGCGGCTCGGATTGACGTCGTTGGTGACCACCTGCAGGTCCTGCGGATCGACGATGATCTCCGCCACCGAGCTGTAAAGCGCCGGCGTGAACAGTCCATAGAGCAGCGCCCCGAGGGTCAGCAGCGCGGCGGTGGCGAGGATCAGGAAACGGCGGCGCACCAGAATGCGCTTCAGGTCACCCAGCTCGACGGTCGAGGACGGATAGGACGCGGCCGGCGGTGGCTCCGGCGCATATTGCATCACCTCTGGAGCGTGTTGTTGCGGCAACGAGAGCAGGGATGATTGCAAAGGTCGCTCCGACAACACTCCATGTGCCCCAAAAGCTTAAATTGCGGCTTAAGCTTAGCTATTACTCCAACTGTTAAAACACTGTTAATTATGTTGGGAGCTCTTCTGATTTTTGGCACGGAGTTTGCGTAGCAGAGGCATGGGCCGTGTTGACAGGGCGCAAGCGAGCGGGAAACGAATGGAAATGGAGCAACATCTTCCTCCAGTCCGACCGTCGCCCACCGATCGTGCCTAAAAATCGAACACCGGCCAATACCGAACATCAGAATTCTAGGGGTGCGACATGCAGGTGAGCCTGCGCCTGAACAGCGACTGCCTCCGTGCCTTTCACCTGCTGCTGCTGCAGCGCCTGGCCGCGCTCGCCGAGGTCGCGGTCAGCGTCGACGCACGCCCAGCCGAGAGCGGCATTCCAGGCAGCGTCGCGGCACTGTTCCAGCTTGAAACGGTCATCCATGGCTTGCCCGCGGACGGACTGGCCAAGCGCCTGCCGTTGTCGGCGCTGGCACCCTACCGCACGCAGCCCGCCGCCGCGCCCGACCTCGTGCTCGACCTCTGCGGCGATGTGCGAATGGAAGGAACACGCGTCTGGCATGTGACCTATGACGGCGCCGGCGGCGAAGCGGCCCTGCTGGCGTCGATCCTCGATGGCCGGACCCCGCGGGCCTGCATCGAGGAGAACGGCGCCGTCGTCGCCGAAGGACGCCTGGGCACCGAATATGGCGGCATCGCGCTCGCCTCGTTCCAAGACATGGTGGCGCGCACGGCAAGCCTGATCCTGGCGGCGGTGACGGGCGCGGCGCGGGGCGCCCTGCCCGCCCTGCCCGCCCTGCCCGAGCCGGAGGACGGCAGGGGGCCGCCATCGCTGCCCTCGGCCGGCAAGCTCGGCGTCAGGGCGGGCAAGGCATTGGCGCGCCGCGTCGTCCAGAAGATCTACCATCTCTGCTACAACGCCCCGCACTGGAAGGTCGGCTGGCGCCAGACCGGCGGGCGGGATCTGTTCGACCTGCGCGCGCATCCGGCCTCTGGCTGGCGAGAATTGCCCGACGACGGCAGCCGCTTCTACGCCGATCCGTTCCCGATCCTTCATCAGGGACAGGTAACCCTGTTCGTCGAGGACTATATCCACCGCCTGGGCCGAGCCATCATTTCCGCCGTGCCCTTTGGTCCGTCGGGGCCAATCGGCAGTCCGGAGCCGGTGCTCGATCTGCCCTACCACCTCTCCTACCCCTTCGTCTTCGAGCGTGACGGCGAGGTTTGGATGGTTCCCGAAAGCTGCGCCAACCGGACGGTGGATCTCTACCGCGCCACGGCCTTCCCGGGCGGATGGGTCAAGGAAGCGACGCTGCTGTCCGACATCGTCGCCAGCGACGCCACCTTGGTCGAGCATGGCGGCTCGTGGTGGCTGTTCGCCACCGTCCGGGACGGTGAAGGCAGCGCCCGGGACGGCGGCGGCGCCTTCTCGGACGCGCTGCATCTGTGGTCGGCGCCGGACTTTCGCGGCCCCTGGACGCCGCATCCCAGGAATCCGGTGCTGATCGACATCGCCTCGGCGCGGCCGGCCGGACGCATGGTCGAACGCGACGGCCAGTTGCTGCGTCCGGTACAGGACTGCCGCAGGAGCTACGGCGGCGCCCTTGGCATCGCACGCGTCACTCACCTTGATTTGAACGGCATGGAGCAGCGTGTCGAGACGATCTTAACCCCCGGCGCGCTATGGAGTGGGCGTAAGCTGCACACGCTCAACGAGGCGGGCGGCCTGGAGTTCATCGACGGCTCGGCGATCGCGCCGCGCTGGAAAAGTGGTGACGGTGGTTAACCTAAACGTTTGTTACTACCGGCCACCCGCGCTGGTTGCTTGAGGTTGATTATGGTCCGGAAGATATTTTCCACCACGGATTGTGGAGACAGAAGATGACCAGCATGAAGGGCAGCGATATCACCCCCGCCCACGCTGACCCCATCGAGGTCGACGTGGCGATCGTTGGCGCCGGAATGGCCGGCACCACGCTGGCAACCGTGTTGGCAAAAGCCGGCCGCAAGGTGGCACTGATCGATCCGCACCGCGTTCATCACGACGAGTTCCGGGCCGAAAAAATCGGTACCGATCAGATACGGCTGTTCGAGAAGCTCGGCCTCGACAAAACGATCATGCGGCTCGTCACGCCGTTTGACGACATTCATGTCTTCCGCCTTGGCCAGTTGTTCGCGCGTGAGCGCAGGCCCGAATACGCATTTTCCTATGGAGCGTTGATCAACGGGCTGCGCGATGCCCTTCCCCCGCAAGTGCCGATAACGGTCGGCAAGGTCGCCGAGGTCTCGACCGGACCGGACCGGCAGCGCCTTGTGCTGAACGACGGCAGGGTCATCACGGCTCGCCTGCTGGTGGTCGCCACCGGTCACAGCGAAGCGGTGCGGCGCGCCATCGGCGTCGAGCGGGTCGAGCAATCGAAAGCTCATTCGCTGTCGATGGGTTTCGACCTCGCCATTCCGCCGCGCAAATGCGGCTACCAGGCCGTCACCTGCTACGGCAGGCGGGCCAGCGACCGCGTCGCCTACATCACCGTCTTTCCTCTCGGCGACAAGATGCGGGCCAACATGTTCGTCTATCGCACCGTGGCCGAACAATGGACGAGGGACTTTCGGGCCAATCCGCAGAAAATGCTTTGCGAATTGATGCCTGAAATATCGGCGCAATGCGGCAACTTCGCTGTCTCAAGTCCCGTCGAGGTCCGGCAGATCAACCTGACCACGACGCAAGGCCATCGCCGCGACGGGGTCGTCTTCATCGGTGACGCGTTCTGGACGACATGCCCGACGCCGGGCGTCGGCATAGGGCGGGTCATGATCGACGTCGATCAGCTCCATTCCGTTCACATTCCACGCTGGCTGGAAACGCCAGGCATGGCGGCGGACAAGATCGCCGCTTTCTATGACGATCCGGTCAAGCGGGCCTCCGATGAGGCCGGCATGCGTGTGAGTGTCTATGCCAGGCGGATCACCACCGAAACCGGGCTGGAATGGCGCGCGCGGCGCCTGCGCAACAATACGGCACGCAGGCTGATGATCATCGGCCGCAAGGTGCGCCATTTGGGAATGCGGAGGGAACCGGGCATGGCGTGAGGGGTCTCCCACCCTTCATCGTCATCGTGGTTCTGTCCTGAGGGCCGTACCTCTAACCTGGCTCCACCCCTCCCGGAGAAGGAAACCGCTGGAGCGCTTCACCGGGACAGCGACATCGCGCTCAAAAAGCAGATCCAGTGCCGTTCGGTGGGAACAAGCGGCTTGCCGACAGGTTATTCCCGCAGGAGATCCTGTCATGGTCAAGAATATCGACCGCGCGTTGCAGGATGCTATTCTGGCAATGCGCATTCTTCGCAAATCCATCATTGATCATGGGCATATGGAAGCCATGGCCGAATTTGACGGCTTGATGAGCGTGACCATATCGGAGGCCGAGCGCCAACTCACCAGTTGGCAGGCCGGTCATCGCGCCGAGCGATCGGACCACGCAGAATCCTGACGCGATCTCAAAGCTCCCACCCAACGGAACCTTGCCGAACGGCGTTGGTTTCATGGAATGCGACACGCTGCCGGAGGACAAAGTGGCCCGATTGGTCGACAAGCATAAGCTTGAGAGAGCCGATCGCGAGTCGCGGCTCATCCTCGACGCCGAACGGCAGGCCCGCGACGCAAAGACCGAGCGCCTTCGCAAGCAGCGGCTGTCCGCCGAGCCAAGCGGCGAGCGACAGAAGCCCGCACCGCCGAAGCGGCGTGGGTGACGGCCTGCTCGTTCGCAAAGGCAAAAGGCCCGATCGGTCGATCGCGCCTTTGTTCGACCGGCGAATGCACTAGCCGATTCAGAGCGTGGTCGGTAACCCTGAAGATCCGCTGAGAGCAGTGACGGCCGAAAGCCGTTCGCGCTTCTGCCAGGTTGGCTTCTCGTATTTCTTCACCAGCCATCTCCCCTGTTGGAAACCGCAGAGAAGACCGGCTTCGCCGCCAATGTCAATCGTACCAGGACGGCCGTGGTGATTGTTCGAAACGCCCCGCGCCGGGTGAATTGGTCTACCGTGCTTTCAAATCCGCCGGCACGGGATAGATTTAGGATCGAGAAAGCGCCACAAGCCGCCTGGGAGGACTTTGCCATGTCAGACACCGCCTTGCCACTGGTGATCAGCGCGCCCGAGCCGCGCACGCTCGAACTGATTTTCACGCCGCCGCAGCTGGCGCGCCTCAAGGCGCATTATCGCATCGTCGAGACGACGCCCGACGGCGTGGCGCGGCTGCCGGCCGAGGTGCTGGCCGAGGCCCGCTACATCGTCGGCCAGCCGCCGATCTCGCCGCGGACGCTTGAGGCGATGAAGGCGCTGCGCTGCGTCTTCAATGTCGAGAGCAACCTCCTCGACAACATGCCCTACGAAACACTGTTCGCACGGGGTATCCATGTCGTCACGACGGGCCTGGTCTTCGCCGAGCCGGTAGCCGAGCTCGGCCTGGCCATGGCGCTCAACCTTGCCCGCGGCATCGTCGATGCCGATCTTGCTTTCCGCAAAGGCGAGGAACTGTGGGGCGGCGACGGCAACCAGACGGCGCGGCTGCTTTCAGGAGCCGATGTCGGCATCATCGGCTTCGGCGATCTCGGCCGCGCCCTCAACCGCCTGCTGTCGGGCTTCCGCACCCACACGAAGGTGTTCGACCCCTGGCTGCCGCCGTCGATCCTGAGGGAAAACGGCGTCGAGCCGGCCTCGCTGGACGAGGTGCTGTCATCAAGCGACTTCGTCTTCGTCGTCGCCTCGGTAACCTCCGAGAACCAGGGGTTTCTGGGCGCCGATGCTTTTGGCAGGATGCGCAAGGGAGCCGCCTTCATCCTGCTCAGCCGTGCCGGCGTGGTCGATTTCCCCGCCTTGATGGCGGCTGTGAAGAGCGGCCACATCCTTGCCGCCAGCGATGTCTTTCCCGAGGAGCCGCTGGCAGTCGACCATCCCGTGCGCGCGCTGCCCGGCTTCCTGCGCTCCGCCCATCGCGCCGGCGCCCTCGACATCGCCTTCAAACGCATGGGCGACATGGTGCTGGAGGACATGGACCTGATCGACCGTGGCCTGCCGCCGCTGCGCTCCAAACGCGCCGAGCGCGAGACGGTGTCGAGGATGCGTTCGAAGCCGTCCGACAGGAATTGAGCAACCGCGCGGGTGTGCTCAACCGCATAGGCGGGTTTTGTACCAAACCGTACGCTGAATCCCCTTTGAGATGCACCTTCGGAGGCGTAAAAAACAACCTCAGGGAGGTAGCGATGGTTGGAAGCCATATAGAGGTGGCGCGGGCAGCTATCGAAGCCAGCTTCCTGCTACGACATCGTTCCATTGCTGGAAACATCGCCTTTCGCCGCGAAATGGACCATTCCAGGCGCGCGATCGCGCAATCGCGCGAGCTTCTGAAACGCCTTCGCCAACGCCAGCGCGATGGCAACAGTCGAGCCTGGGAAGCTACAGACCCGGTTCCTTTTGCCGTCTCAGCGTTCGATGCCGACATTCTGCGCGCTGTGTTTCGAGATCTGGTCTCCGAAGCGAACGTGCCCGAGTGTCAATGGCGCGATCTGGCCAAAAGCCTGGTTCACGAGTTTACCGGCTGCGAGCTGGTCGAGACCGGCTTGATAGAATGGCTCATCCACAAATAGTGACCCGCAAAGGTCCGTGAGCCCGTCTCCCAGAGATGCCCGCGCTTCCTGATGGAACGATCGCGCCGCCGGCTGGTTTTGCAAATGGCCGGGCGGTGGGAAGCCCGGCGTACTCGGAAGGCCCGTCACGAGTCGCGTCGGTGGCGGGCCTTTCCATGTCCAGCAGCGATATTGGCCGAAGGTCCCATTCGTGGCCGTGCAGTGGGCGCCCTTCTCCGAACCGGTCCTGGTCGGCCAGGCCTTCGTGCTGACCGGAGCGGGGCAGGCCTGCCTGCCGGTCATCATGCGCCAGCAAGTCGGCAGGATCAGCCTGCGCCACGCGATGCGGATGTGCGGCGTCGTCAGCCTCGACCAGCTTGTGGCCAGCCTCGCGCGCGAACGCTAGAGTGGTCTGGGCCAATGACGATTTGGCCGGGCCAGCAAGAGGATCGCGATGCTCAACACGGTCGACTATGGCGGCAAGGAAGCCGATATCGTCCATGCGCTGGAGGAAGACATCATCTTTGGCCGGCTGGCGCCCGGCACGCGGCTGGTCGAGGACGTGCTGCTGGCCCGCTTCCCGGTCTCGCGCCACACCATCCGCCAGGCCCTCTACCAGCTGGAAAGGCTTGGCGTCGCCACGCGCGAGCGCAACAAGGGCGCCACGGTGCGCCGGCTCGCCCCCGAGGAAGTCCGCCAGATATATGAGGTGCGCGAGATGCTGCAGCGCCAGGCCGCGCTGATGATCCGGCTGCCGGCGAGCGAGGCGCTGATCGCCGAGCTGATCGAGATCCACCGCGTCTACAGCACCCATGTCGACGCCGGCTACCTCAGAGGCATCCATGAGGCCAACGACCGCTTCCACCTCACCATGTTCTCGGCCTGCGGCAACGCCTATCTCGTGTCCTCGATCGAGCACTATATGCGCCTCAGCCTGCCGGTACGGGCGAATTCGCTGGCCGACCGGGACAAGCTCGAAATCTCGCGCCAGCATCATCTGATGATGATCGAGGCGCTGAAGCGCAGCGACAATTGGGTGCTGGCGCAGCTCTGTGTCGATCACCTGCAGCCGAGCAAGGCGTTTTATCTCAGGGAGGTCGAGATGGGACCGGGGGGCCGCGACGCCGGCCAAGGATGATGATGGGCAGCGCCGGGGACAGGTGACGCGCTGCCGCGCCATTCTATCTGACCTTGATGACGACCTTGCCTTTTGCCCGTCCGGTCCCGACATAGGCCAATGCTTCGTTGGTCTGTTCGAATGGGAAGACCCGATCGACGACGGGGCGTACGGCGCCGGATTCGATGAGCGACGTGATCTTGCCCAGCTGGTCGCCCTGCGCCCACATGAACAGGAACGAATAGTCGACACCGGCGCGTTTTGCCTTGCGGCGTATGCCACGGCTCAGCAGGCCCACGATCAGCCTCAGGACGATATTGAGGCCTTGTTTCCTGGCAAAATCGGAATCCGGGGGACCGGAGATGGAGATCAGCTTGCCGCCCGGCTTCAGAACGCGCAGCGATTTTTCGAGCGTCTTGGCGTCCTGGCTGTTCAGGATAACGTCGTAGCCCTGCAGGACGTTTTCGAAATCGTCCTTCTTGTAATCGACGACGATATCGGCGCCGAGACTTTTGACCAGATCGGTGCTCGCCGCGCTCGCTGTTGTCGCGACCGTCGCGCCGAGATGCTTCGCCAGCTGGATGGCGAAGGTCCCCACCCCGCCGGAACCGGCCTGGATGAAGACTTTCTGCCCCTTCCTCAGTTTGGCTTTCTCGACCAGCACCTGCCAGGCAGTCAGGCCGACGAGCGGGATCGAGGCGGCCTCTTCCATGCTGAGGTTTTTTGGCTTCAGGGCCACGTCGGCTTCGTTCATGGCTATGGATTGCGCGAATGTCCCGATCCGGCCATCGCGCGGCCGGGCATAGACTTCGTCGCCTGGCTTGAAGCCGCGGACTTTCGATCCGACCCGCACGACGATCCCTGCCACGTCGTGGCCCAGAATGAAGGGCGGGCGATAGGGCAGGATGGGTTTGAACTCTCCGTCCCGGACTTTGGCATCCAGGAGGTTCACGGCGGCGGCATGAATCTCGACCAGGACATCATCGTCCCGCGGATCCGGCTCCGGCATTTCGGCCAGCCGCAGGGCGCCCTTCTTCTGATATTTGTCGACGACAAAGGCTTTCATCATGGTCACTTTCTGAAAATCGTTTGCTCAGGCAGGCAAGCGGAACTGCTTGCGCAAGGTCTTGTCGAACATCCCGGCGGGCGCGAAGCGACGCAGCAGGCTGACCTGCCGGGCCGCCTTGCCCGCGGTGTAGCGCCGGCGCGGCTGGCTGGCGGTCGCCGCTTTGACGACCACATCCGCCACCACTTCCGGCCGATCGGCTTTGGGCATCACATCGGCAAGCAACGCCTTGAAGCCGGCTCGCGCCCGATCGTATTCCTTCAGCACGGAATCCGGTTCTATTCCATTCTGGTCGAAGACGGTGCGCACGAATGCCGGCTCGATGACCGAGACGCGAATATTGAAGGCACGAATCTCATGATCGAGCGATTCCGAATAACCTTCGAGCGCGTGCTTGACCGCGGAGTAATGCGCCGAATATGGCGCGGGTACCAATCCCAGGATCGAGCCGATATTTATGATGCGTCCTACGCCCTGCCGCCGCATCGACGGCAACACCGCATTGGTCACGCGCATGACGCCGAACAGATTGACGTCGAACAGCGCCTGCACCTGCGAGATCGAGGATTCTTCGGCTCCTCCAAACATGCCGACGCCGGCATTGTTGACCAGCAGATCGATGCGGCCGGTCCGCGCGTGTATGGTTGAAACGAGTGCATCGATGGCCTTGTCGTCGGTCACATCGCAAACCAGCATGGTTACTCCGTTCGGGCTGTCGCCGAGCTTGCGGCGGCTTGTGCCGAACACGGTAAATCCCGCTCGCGCCAGCGCTTCCGCGCTGGCGCGGCCGATGCTCGAGGAGGCTCCCGTGACGAGCGCGGTCTTTCCCGAATTCCTGTTCATTTGGTGCTCCAAAATCATGAGGGCTAGCTTTTTCGCCTCGTTAGAATTATGCTCGTAATATCATATTACACTCATAATGCAATAGAAGAAAGGAATCGCAGCCATGCGCTATGAAAAAGGCCGGAAGGACGCCTCGCGCAGCCGGATCATGGAGGTTGCCGCCAACCGTTTTCGCGGTGACGGTATCGCCGCGTCCGGGCTCGCAACCATCATGAAAGACGCCGGCCTGACCAACGGGGCCTTCTATCCGCACTTTCAATCCAAGGCGGCGCTTGTCCGTGAAACCGTGGCAGCGGCCTTGGAGGATCAGTCGGACCAGATCCGCGAAGCTTTGGCTGCCGGCGGCCTGGATATGGCCATCGACGCTTATCTGTCGACGGCACACCGGGATAATCCGGGACAGGGCTGCGCGTCCGCCGCATTGCTGCCGGAGATCGCACGCGAGCCTTCCGAAACACGTCAACTCTACACCGAGCGCTTGCTGACCCAGGTGCGCCAGGTGGCGGCGGAACTGCCGCCGCGGACCCGGAATCGGGAAAGCGTTGCGCTGGGCATCTTTGCGACCCTTATCGGCGCCCTTCAGATGGCCCGCGCCGTGGACGGAACGGAACTCTCGGAACGCATCCTGGCGGCAGGGGCAGACGCGGCGCGCACGCTGATCCAGCGGGATAGCGAGGCTTCCTCCTAGGTTCGAGCGAAGTTGTAGGCTCAGACGAAGTCAGCAAGGTGCCGGCAAGCTGATCTTGGCTCTCGTAGCAGAGGCGCTTGACGGTCGCTGGGCGCTGAAACTTTCCGCAAGCCGGCCTCGTTGCTGCGCAATCGCTTCCTGAGGCGATGACAAGTCCCTCCAATCAATGCCTCGCTGGCTGCGCCCGCGAGGCCTTTTTTGTGCGGCGACAAGGCCGTCCTGCCGGAACCCGGAACCATCCGCGAGCCGCGAAGTTGTCCAGACGACCTGAAGCCTGGTCGTCCAGCGTCAGCGGCGATGAGCGGCAGCGGGGAAGATTGCTGAAAACCAAGCAGTCGCCTGGAGCCGTGGCTCGCGTTCCAAATATTGCAAATATTTCTAAGGCTAGACAGAACACATTTTGGCGGAATTAGGGAATCTTGGTCTGATAAACCGGAACTTTCGGGCAAACTGTTTCGTTATAACCTTGATCGTTGCTTCGACGATCACAAAGCAACAGGGAAGGATCCAGTCATGAACATCAAGATGATCTGTCTTGGCGCGATGGCGCTTTCGATGGCCACCGGTTCGGCTCTCGCGGGAGGCAGCACGGGAACATCCGCTCTCGACGATCCTGCCAAGATGAAGCCGTTCTACACGGACTCAGGCATGAAGAAGATGGTCGGCAATGATGACTTCGTCAAAGCCTGGAAGGCCCTCACGCCCGAGGACCAGACCGCCATGAAGACCGCCTGCGCCGACGAGGCCAAGAACGCCAACCCGACCAACACGCATCCGGAGTTCTGCAGCAGCGTGAAATTGAACGGCGGCAGTTGATAATGCGCCGCAGCCGTGAAAACAGCCCCGTTCGCGGGGCTGTTTTCGTGACCGCCGTGCTTTGCCCTGCCGCTACTCATTCGGCCCCCACTCCAAGTGCCTGACCCCACGAGTTTTTGCCTCGATCAACACATTTCCGCTTTTTTCAAGAAGAGGAAAAAACAGCGTCCTTGCTCTGGCCATGTTGCACTGCGAAATATATGCTGCATTGCAATATCGGCTACCCGGCCGGACAGGTGACGGCTGGGCGCAAACGAAGGAGCTGTCGTGGCGGCATCGTTTCGGCCTGACATACAGGGCTTGCGCGCGCTGGCGGTTGGCGGCGTCGTCGCCTACCATTTTGGCCTCACGGCGCTGCCTGGCGGCTTTGCCGGGGTCGACATCTTCTTTGTCATTTCCGGCTGGCTGATCACCACGCATCTGATGCAGGAGATCACCGAGACCGGCCGGCTCGACCTCTGGCGCTTCTATGCCAGGCGCGCACGGCGCCTTCTGCCGGCCGCCATCTTCGTCATCCTGATCACGCTCGCCATCGGCACCTTCATCATGGCGCCGCAGGAACAGGCGCTCTATTCGCGCGGCGCCATGTATGCCGCGGCCTATACCATCAATCTGTGGCTGCTGCGCTGGTCGTTCGACTATTTCGCCGCCGATGCCTTGAGCAACCCCTTCATCCACTTCTGGTCGCTGTCGGTGGAGGAGCAGTTCTATCTCGTCTGGCCGGCACTGCTTGTCTTCGCCGCCTGGTTGCATCGGGGCCGGCGCATGACGGTGGTCGTGATCGGTACCGTCGGCCTCGCCTCCTTCGCGGCTTGTCTCTGGCTCACCAGTCTCTCGCCGGCCTGGGCTTTCTATTTCTCGCCGCTGCGGGCCTGGGAATTCGCCGCCGGCGGCCTGGCGACCTTTGCCGCGCCAATCTTGTGGCGGCATCAATCCTGGCTGCGGGCGGCACAGGGATGGTTGGGCTTGGCGCTGATCGCCGTCGCCTATCTCTGTTTGAGCGAAGACCTGCCCTTCCCCGGCTGGTACGCGCTGCTGCCGGTTGCCGGCTCCGTGCTGGTGCTGTTGAACGGCGCCGGCGAGCAGGGCGATGCCCCGGCCAGGACTCGCTGGCGGGCCTTGGCGCCCGCCGCCATGCTCTCGCTGCCGCCCTTGCAGTGGGTCGGCACGCTCTCCTATTCGCTCTATCTCTGGCATTGGCCCGTCATCGTCTATGCCACCATGCTGCAGCCCGACCTCGGCGTGGCGCAGCGCATCGGCTGCGCCGTGCTGGCGCTGGCGCTGGCGTCGGCCACCTACCGGCTGATCGAAAACCCCGCGCGGCGCGGCGACTGGCTGGCGGCGACAGCCAGGGCCTTTCGCTTCGACGCCAGCCCGGCCGCAGGACCGCTTCGGCTTTTCCCCGGGCTTGCCCTCGCCCCGGCCCTCGTGCTGACCGCCGCCGGCGTGGCTGCGGCCTACGCCAACGCGCATCTGGCCACGCGCAACATCGACCCCACCCAGCGCGGCATCGAAGAGGCCGCCGAACAGCCGTCCATCGCGCGCGCCGTCGACAAGGACTGCCTGCTCGATTTTCACACGGTGGAGCCGAAACCTTGCACCTTCGGGCCGGCCGACGCCGCCCACACCATCGTGCTGTTCGGCGATTCGCATGCCGACCACTGGTCGACGCCGCTGGTCGAGGCAGCAAAACGCAACGACACCAAAGTGATCACCTACCTCAAATCCTCGTGCCGCGCTTCACGCCTGTCGACCTTCAACGCCGTGCTCAAGCGCGACTACACCGAATGCGACGCCTGGCGCGAACAGGCGATTTCAGACATTATCCGCAGCAAGCCGCGCCTGGTGGTGATCTCGGAATTCTCGATCGGCAATCTGACACGCGACATGTCCGCCGCCAGCCGCAAGGCCGAGATAGCTCGCTGGCAGGCTGGCCTGCGCTCCACCTTGGAGGCCTTCAGCCAGGCCGGCGTCGAGGCCGCCGTCATCCGCGACACGCCGATCGGCGACAGCTTCGCGAACGCCTGCGTCGCCCGCGCGCTGTGGTGGCGCGAGGCGCCGTCGCTGTGCGACACGCCGAGGGCCGAGGCCGCCAATGACGACGTGGCCGCCGCCGAGCGCGCGGTGGTGAAAAGCATCCCCGACACGCTCTATGTCGACCTCACCGACCGCTTCTGCGGCCCGACCGAATGCCACGTCTTCATCGACGGCAAACTCGCCTTCCGCGACAGGCATCATCTGGCGACGGCCTTTGCCGAGACACTGGCAGCACCGCTGGAAAAGGCGCTGTTCTAGAGGGTTTCCTTTCTCCTGCGGAAGAAAGAAGAGGCGCCCGCTTACTCGGCCCCCGTTGCATCCAGGGGAAATGGACAGCGGCGGCCAAGGTTCAAAACGCGCCCCACCATGTTGACAGGTATGGCCAGGGCGGCATCGCCGGACAGGTCCTTTCGCGCCCCGGCAAACAGCTCGAACGATCGATCCACCGATTTATGGGAACAGGGCCGCGGCTGCAGCGTTTATTAGGCACACCTTAAGAAGGAGGTTGTCATGAAAAAGCTCTTGCTTGCATCCGTGATCGCGGTCGCTTCGGCGATGGCGGTGATCGCTCCGGCAAATGCCGCCAGTATCACGCTCGGCATCGGGAACGGCTATGATGACGACTACTACGTTCCCAGACATCGCGACTATTACCGTCACTACTCCGACGATAGCGACTATTACGGTGGCTACTCCGACGATGGAGCCTATTACCGCCGTCACCACTATCGTTATGGCGTGTACGACGACGGCTACCGGCCGCGCTATTACGGCATGTACCATCGCCGCTGCCACACCGAGCTGGTGAAGCATTGGCGCCACCACCACCGTGTAATCGAGAGAGTGCGGGTCTGCGGCTACTGACCTTGGGATTTGGCCCGGCCGGCGTTAGCCGGCCGGTGGCGGATAAAGGAGTGTGCCTCAAGATCAGTGCACGCGCGCGAACCGCTCTCGGTGTGAGCCAAGAACGCCGGATGGGGCATCAATCGCGAATCCTTGGGCCAGTGCAAACCTTGGGATTCAGGGCGAAAGAGATTTCTCAATTCACTGGGGACCCGATTATGAGCGACCAGCAGCCGATGGTTCTCGTCTATCGAAATCAGGTGTCGGTCAAATAGCCAGTGCACGGTGGCTGATAGCGCGATGCCATTGCGCACAACATCGGGACCACCAGCCGCGACCGGCTTGATATGTGCGGCCTGAACCTCAGCTCGACCACCACCATTGATGATGCGCAAGCCGGTGACGGCGCAGGTATCCTCGTAGGCGCGACAGACCTCCAGCCGGAAAGTCGCGTCACGGACTTTGCGGTTTAGCAAAATCCGCTCGACCCGACGATCGACTGTCTCGGCAAAACCGGATTGTCCACCGAAACGAGGCTGCATCGACCATGGAACGTCGAGCGGAAGCATATCAGGGCTAAGTCTTCTGGCATTTGCGGGGTCGAGTGGTTCCCGCAAGCCAGCCAGGACGATCTCGTCGAAATCCTCCTGCGGGATCAACCGTATCGATCTGCCTTGTATCTCCCGTCACCGACATGGCGTAGCGCTGTCTCTGCGTAGCGGCCGTCCTTCTTGAAAGGCACAGGTGTCGGAAAGTCCAGGTAGTCCGTCACATTGGCATAGTAGTGGCCGGCCAGTTCCAGATCCGGCTCAATATCGGCCACCCGAGCGACGGCAATATAAGCTTGGCTACCATTATTGCGTCGAGGTTCACGGTAAAGCACCCAATCACCAACCGAATTTCGAGCCACTTCCAGATAGCGAGCCGGAAAGTGATAATGGCCTTGGCCATCCTTATAACCAGACCCCGATTTCAAATCGAAAATGGCTTTCACGATTCCCCTCGGCACTACACGGACTGGAATTTAGCCGCGTTTCGAACATCGTGCGAGATGGCTCCTTCCAACAATGGTTGCACCTCTGGCCCTTCACTTTCGTGCCAAAACGCAACACCATCTTCCCGAATCATGAGACGATGAAAAGTGGACACCCTCTCGACCACCGAACGAAGTGAACGGATGGCGCGTATCCATGGCAGGGATACGAAGCCGGAGATGGTCGTGCGCCGGCTACTCCACGGGATGGGCTATCGTTACCGGCTCCACCGTGGCGACCTGCCTGGAAAACCGGACATTGTTTTTGGAAAACGCAAAAAAGCGATTTTCATTCATGGGTGCTTTTGGCATCGTCACGACGATCCGGCGTGCCGGCTCGCCCGTCTTCCAAAGTCCCGGTTGGATTTCTGGGAACCTAAATTGTCGGCGAACGCGGAGCGCGACGCGCTCAAACAGGATGCACTAAAGCGGCTCGGCTGGAACGTCCTGGTTGTCTGGGAATGCGAATTGCGGCAAAGTGAACAATTAGAGAACAAGCTGCGCCAATTCGTGGGGGAATAGCATGAAATCGATCGAGCTGTTCGCGGGCGCTGGCGGGCTTGGCATGGGTGTGAGCCGTGCCGGATTCACGCCGGAAGCCGTAATCGAGTGGGACCGGTGGTGCTGCGACACCATTCGCGAAAACCGGGCCGATGGCCTCGGCCTGGTCGGTGATTGGCCGGAGCCTATCGAGGGCGATGTTCGCGGCGTGGATTTTCGGGCACACGAGGGCAAGATAGATCTGGTGACAGGCGGCCCGCCCTGCCAACCATTCTCGTTGGGCGGCAAGCATCGCGCCCATCTGGATTCGCGTGATATGTGGCCGGAAGCGGTCCGGGCGGTTCGGGAAGCCAAGCCACGCGCCTTCATCTTCGAGAATGTCAAAGGGCTGACTCGCGAAACCTTCGCGACGTATTTTTCGCACATCGTGCTGCAAATGACCTACCCGGAGCTGGTCGCCGAATCCGACGAGGGTTGGGAAAGCCATCTGCGGCGGCTTGAAAAGCATCATACCGGCCGTCGTGGACCAAGAGGCCTTGAATATCGGGTTGTTCCACGATCGTTAAACGCGGCGAACTACGGTATCCCGCAGCGTCGGGAGCGGGTAATTTTCGTGGGCTTCCGAGCCGACCTCGACATCAAATGGGCTTTCCCGTTGGAGACGCACTCTCTCGAGGCCTTGCTGTGGGATCAGGAAAAAGGGGACTACTGGGATCGACACAAGGTCCGCAATGCTGATCGCAAGGTTGGCGATAGGCATTCCGAGCGCGCGGCACGACTCGACGTCAAACCAAAAACCGCGCCGTGGCGGACAACGCGAGACGCGATAGGCGATCTGCCCGATCCCGAGCATGAGTTGCGAAAAGCCGCGAACCATAACAACCACCGGTTCCAACCCGGAGCGCGATCCTATCCCGGGCACACCGGAAGCCCACTCGACGAACCGGCCAAGACGCTGAAAGCAGGTGTCCATGGCGTTCCGGGTGGCGAGAACATGCTGCTACGGCCAGATGGCAGCGTGCGCTACTTCACCGTGCGCGAAAGCGCGCGCTTGCAGACATTCCCGGATAATTTCCGTTTCCACGGCGCATGGTCCGAAACCATGCGTCAGCTCGGCAATGCTGTCCCGGTGGAACTGGCGAACATCGTCGCGCGCAGCGTGAAACGCCATCTCGACTTCGGTGGGTCGGATTTCTTGAAATGAAGGGTTATGTCGAATTCGAATTCGACCTTCCAGGCGCACTGTTGGCACGACTTATCGACGTGCTTGACAGGCTTGATACTGCCCCGCTCAACACCGCGAGCTTGCAGGCGGTCCCCGAGGAACAGGGCGTCTATCAACTCCTGCTTGATGGTCAGCTCGTCTATGTGGGCAAGACTGACGCCGAGGCCGGACTACAGAAGCGCCTGTCCCGCCATGCCCGCAAGATCATGCATCGGGTTGACCTGGATCCAGCGCGCGTTAGCTTCAAGGCCGTGCGCATTTTCGTGTTCACAGCCATGGATCTGGAGGCGAATCTCATACGCCACTATGGCGGCGTAAAGGCCATAGATTGGAATGGAAGCGGGTTCGGCTCCAACGATCCAGGCAGGCAGCGCGACACCACTAAGGTCAAATCCAAGAACTATGACGCTAAGTTCCCGATCGACATTGACCGGCAAATGGCGTTCGCCATCGACCATGGCGAGACCGCGTCAAGCGCCCTCGCTCGGCTCAAAGAGGCCTTGCCGTACACGTTCCGTTTCCAGAAAGCTGACTCGGATTTCGATGCAACCAAGCTGGCGGCGTTGAGCGGCCCTATAACTCCAAGGGCAGCGATCCGTCATATCGTGAATCCCTTGCCTCAAGGATGGCAGGCAACCGCCCTGCCCGGTTACATCATCCTCTACAAAGAGAAACGTGATTACCCCCAGGCTGAAGTAATCGCGGTTTCAAAGGGGTAGAAGGGCCTTATCAAACAGCCGTGCCCTTCGCTGCTCACCGTCCCATCATCATCCCATAGTGCACGGCCAGCAGGTCGAGCCCTACCTTCAACAGCCTTGTCACCACGTCGCGGCCTTCGCCATCCTGTTCGGCCACGGTCTTCACCGGCTGTTCCAGGCACACGACCTTCCGCACGATTGCCGCCACGTCCCAATGCCCGAGCGCCCGTGTCGCGGCGGCGTGCGCGCGGCCGGCGTTGAGCACGCTGTCGGCGATGCCGCCGCCGATGCGGCCGCCGTCGACGCGCTCCGTCCAGCGCATCGGCTTGATATCGGCCTGCTGGCTGCACCGGAAGTGCTCGCGGTAGCGCATGCCGGCCTCGCGCTGTTGGCGGGTCAGCGAGGTGATGCCCAGCAGCGGGTCGACATTGCGCACCCGCACGATGCCGCCGGTGGAAGTGTGGCCGTCATTCGACACCTCGTAGACGCGCCGCGCCTCGGCCGTGCCCGGTGTCAGCCGCTTGCGGCCGAAGGCATCGTCCTTCAGCGCGAAATCATGGCCGACCTCGCGACGGATGCGCACCTGCTCGGCCTCGCCTCTCGGCAGTTTCGGCGCTTGCGGCCTGGCGGCCTTGGTTTTTTTGGGCATGGGTGGCTCCTTGGTTGTGTTCGAGTGGTGGCCTTGCAGAACCTGGGTTCCTCGGCCTCGCAAAGCGTGGGAGAGGTGGGCCGCGAAGCGGACAGAGCGGAGGCGGCGCCGACAGTCGAAAGTCGCTTCTTCAGGGGTGCGCATTGCAATGCTCAAATCTCAGTCGGCTCTGGCGTGGCCGAGGGCGTCCCCCTCTCCGTCCCGGCTTCGCCGGGCCGCCTCTCCCCCGCTTCGCACAGGCGAGGAAACCAGGCCGACGCCCCTCCGCGCCAGCAACTCCCGCATCACCCGCCGCTCGCGCACTTCGATGCAGAGCTGCGCGCTCGAAGGGCAGAACTGCGCGTTGCCGCTCCTCACCTCGCCGCGCACGAAGCGCTGGATGGCGGCCTGCAGGTCGCCTAGTTCGGCATCCCTGATCGCGCCGAGGTAGCCGCGCAGTTGCATCTCGACGTCAGTCAGGGCGGATTGCGGGAAGCAGGAGAACATTGCCGCCAGCGCCTTCGTTGCCTGCTGCAGTTCGGCCGTGGTCATATCCGCGGATCTCCTCGATGATGGCGTTGGCGGCGTCCCCGTGGGTTTTCGGCCTGGTCCAGCCCGGCGGCTTTTTGAGCCGGCCCGGTCTTTCGCGCCCTTCGCGCGCTGAAAAAGCCGAAGCTTTTTCCATCTGGTTTCTGGACTCTGGAGAATGCCGCGTCAAAACATCGGCATTTGCTTGGGTATGCGCCTTTGTTTTCAAGGCGGTGGCGGCTCCGCCGCGCGCGCCGGCGGCCGCTCTCGCCTCGCTCTTGAGCCGCGCCTTGCGCAGCTCCTTCGTCAGTCTCTTGTGTCCGATCTCGTCGCCCTCGCGCTCGAAGAAGGCGAGCAGCTCGGCGCTGATCGCCCGCCATCGCTTCAACGGCAGGCGCGCCACGCGCGCCAGCCTGGCGTCATCATCGGGCAGGCTTCCCCCGGCATTCCACATCGCCATCAGCAGCAGCATGTAGGCGCCGATCTGCTCGGTCGAGAGTTGCAGCGTGTCGCCGACGAAATCGGAGACGTAGAGCTGCATGAAGGGCCGTTCGCTCATGCCGCGCACCACCTCGTTCTTACAGCCGCGCTAATGGAACCCGCCGCCGGTCCGGACGTTGTGACGCGTCCATGCCCAAGGGGAGGATTGCCCATGACGGCTTTCATGCCGGTGACCCTGCGTTTCTGCGACAACAAGACCATGCTGGTCGGCTCGGTGGCCGATGCGGCGACAGCGCTTCGTCACCAATGGCCCGACAAAACCGCGCCGGGCTATCTCGAGGCGGCGCGGCTCGTCCGGCTCGCGGTCGAGGGCACTTGCTGTCCGCGCCCCGCCTTCGAGGCCTTCCGCGAGGCGGCCAGGCAACAAGGCATATTGGTGGCCAAGCCAAGAAGCCGCGCGCATGAGTGGCTCGACGCGGCGGCGAGCCCCTGAGACGGCCGCGATGCAACCGGCGGCAGGCCTTGTGCGTTTATGAGCGTCGGCTCGGAAGCCGCGCCCGCACCGAAGGTGAATGCCGTGGGTACGATGAAGACCGGAGTGCCGCTCAAAGTCTCCCTGGACGGCCACGTCGAGGAGATCGAGACTGTCAGCGAGGCCGCCGATTTCCTGCAGCGCTGGCCGATCGAGCGGCGGGGCCACGTCTATCGCAGCGCCCTCAACGCCTGCAGCGCCGCCATCGCGGCGCAGATCTCGCAATCCGATGCAATGAAAGTGTTCACCGGCTTTGCCCGGGTTGCCGGCATTCTGGTTGCCGGCGGCGGCCCGGCGACGATGCTGGAGCGACGGGCGGTGCAGCCGCCCAAACAAGGGCGCCAGATGCCGAAATAGCGGTGCGGCGCGATAGGCGTTCACGGTAATTCTCCCGGTATTGGCGGCGATCGAAACTGGTGACGGCGGCGTGAGAAGCGCCTTTTCCTCCATTCAACGGGGAGAAGGGACCGAGCTTCACCCGGCTTCGCAAACAGGGCGGTGAAAGCGCGCCTGATGGTAGCCGCAGTAGCTTTTCAACGCCGTGGTGCGCATGCCGCAGCACAGCATGTCCTGGCCGGGCCGTCCGCCGGGCTGACCATTTTTAGCATCTTCCTCCGGCGCTGGGTCGAGCGGAGCACGGCAGCGGGTGAACAGGCAATCGATGAAGCGCATGGCCACGCCATGCGGCTGCCGGCCGATAGGACCGCGCGGCGACGCCGGCACCTTGAAGCGGTAGGTTTGCCCATCAGCGATCAGCACGCCCGCCTCGCGTTGGAAAAGCCGTGGCCGGACGGGCGAAGGGGCCTGCTTCGGCCGCACGGCCGGTGTGCTCCCCGGCTGCGGGATGGCGCCGGCACGGCTCGTTGGAGGTTCCGCCTTGGCGGCTCGGCTCGCCGCCGTGGCCATCGCCGTGCCGGCCGCCGACGGGCCCTTGCCATTGGCGAAGCCGATCGCGCCCAGCATGGCATTGCGATGGACGATGCCGATAATGGCGTTGCGCGATACTGGGCTGCCGCGCTGTGCGCTGAACGCCGCCGCGATCCTGGAGGCCGAAAGCCCATCCCCGAGCCAGGCGGCAATCGCCTGCAATTCGCTGTCACTGTAGCTTGCCATGTCCGTCTCCATTGCGCGGCCAGCGGCCGCCGTGGACGGCGCCGTCAGGCAAGCGTGGGGTTTGCCCGCGGCCGTCATGGGCGCTGTCGGGCCTGGTCGGCCTGTCGGCCGCTGGGATTGCTGTGGACGAGCCGGCTCTCAGCCTCGCCGGGCGACCTGCGGCGAGGCGCGCAAGCCGCGCCCGCGCCAGGTCTCTATCGGGGGGCCGAACCAGCCCTGCCCGTCATCGGCTCGTACAGGATCTACGGTGCCGTTCTGCGTGCGACAGGCAACACCCGCGGCCGGGTCGAATGGGGGGCCGGAGCCGCGGGGAGCGGCGGCTCCGGCCGTTCCGGCCGCCGGGAACGGGCGGACCGGACGCAAGGCCGATGCACCAAGGCAATCGGCTTCGCGCTTCGCCCCGGCCGGGGAGGTGGCGGCCGGGGCGGAAGGGAAAGGGCAGGCCGGCAAGGCCGGTCTGGAGGTGCTGTCGACTCTGAGAGGGTTGAGCTTTTGCATAAGTCGATATAAGCATAACTCAAAAACTCATGCAAGCCATTCTTTCATGGACGAAAGCAGGACTTGCCGGTCACATGAGGCCATGGTGAAAACGCAACTGTCGATCAGGGTCGGGGCCGCGATCCGCCAGGCACGCAAGCAGCGTGGCCTGGTCATGCGCCACATCGCCGAGCACAACGACACCGATGTCGCCGCCGTCGGCAACTGGGAAACCGGGCGCAACCTGCCCAAGACCGAGAACTTGCTGAAGACCGCCGCCTTCCTGCGCGTCGACCCCGTGGCGCTGGGCCAAGGGCAGGTCGTCTTTCTCGACGATGCCGGCCCAGTGGCGGACGCCGAGATCGTCACCGACGCCGGCCCGCTGCCGGCCGGAGCGATGGACATTCCGGTGCTGGGCGCCGCCGTCGGCGGCGACGACGGCGACTTCACCTTCAACGGCGAGCCGGCAGGATACGTGCAGCGTCCGCCAGGGATCCGCAACCTGCCGAGAGTATTCGCGCTCCATGTCCTCTCGGATTCCATGGTGCCGCGCTACGAACCCGGCGACATGATCTATTGCGGCGGCCGCGACGCGGTGCCGGGCGACCATGTGGTGATCGAGACCTTTCCCGACGAGAACGAGAAGAACGGCAAGGCCTTCATCAAGAAACTGGTCCGGCGCACGGCGGGCGAGCTGGTGGTCGAGCAGTACAATCCGCCCAAGACGCTGACCTTCAATCGCTACGCCATCAAGCACGTCTGGCGGGTGATTCCGCTGAAGGAACTGCTGGGATACTAGACCGGGCCTGCGTGGCGTGGGCTATCGCCCGCGAGCCACGATAGCATTCAGCGTCAAGGACAACACCGTGACGGTCTTGCAAGCCTTTCACGGCGGGCGAGACGTTGCCCTCTTCGACGAAGACACGTTTGCTGACGCCTTAGGCAGCCGGCGCCCTCAAGCCCGCCTCGACCCCTCCAGCGGCACGTCGCGGCCGCTCAGCATGCGCGCTTCCGAGCGCACGCGCTGGCGCTCGTCGATGAAAGCGGCCTGGATCGAGATCGCCGTGCCAGGCAGCCCGTCGGCCCGGCAGGCCGAGCAGACGATGCGGCCCGACAGCGCGGCCAGCGGCGTGCTCCCATTCACACCGAAGCGCTTCAACTGATCGGGCCGCCACCACCTGTTGCGGCCGCAATCGGCGCACTCGACCGACAGCGAGGCGACCTGCGCGATCACTGCTTCCCTGCCTGGCAACGCCATCACTTCTCCGTCCTTTTGTTCGTGCTTTGTTCCTATCTTCCCGTGTTTCGAAGCAGGAGTCGAGTCGCAGTTTCCAAACTCCTCCAAAAGTCTCCCTTCTATGTACGTTTGAGTTATGCTTATATCACACTTGCAAATGTGAGTCGGCGCGGGATCACCTCGCGCCAGATCCGGGAGCAAGAATGGATGCCGCCGATTTCGCCCGCGCCTGCGGCTACACCGGCGACAGTCCCGCCTTGCTCGAAGCCTTCGAGGCGATCCGCCGCACCGGCATCGCGCAGGCCCGCCTGGATCATTTCAGGCGCAAGGCCGTCATCGACGAGTTGAAGCAGGCGGAGCCGCTGTTCCTGGCCGCGATCGACCCGGCGCTGTCGGCGCACGAAGCCGTCGAGGATGCAGCCCGTTTCATCGCCGGCTGGCGCAACATGCCGCGCTGGCGCCAGGAACGGCGCCTGGCCGACCTTGCCAGGGCGAAGCAGCAGCGGCTCGTGGCGCGCTTCTTCCGCCGTTTCGGCCATCGTCTTTGGGCACTTGAAGCAGCCTGAGGCCCGAGCACGGCTGGACCGAGCCATTTGCGGTTTCAATCCCTGATTTTTCTTTCTAGATTGCGCCTGGGGTGCCTGTTCGTTCGACGCACATAATTTGGAATGTTCAAGACTGCCCGCTCAAAAGTTCAGACCTGGATAACGGCCGGCGCGGGAACCATTGCCGCCTTGTTCGTCGCCGGCCTGATGGGGGCATTCGGCGCCCTGCCCGCCCATGATCCACCACAATTGCCGCCAGACGCCGTCATCGAGGCCGGCCGCTGGCGCCTGCAGCCGGTGCGCGCCTATGTCGGCCATGCCAGGGTCCACGGCGTGCCGCTGAAGCCGGGCCAGAAGGCGCTGGTGCTGGAAGTCGACATGACCAACCACACCGCGCAATCCGACAAGGGCTATTTCAACGTCTTCGCGCCGGACGGCGTCATCCTGTCCGATCCCGTGCCGATGATCGTGTTGACACGCGATCCCACGATGACGCCGGAACTGCATCCCGGCATGACCGAGCGCATGGCCTATGTCTGGCCGCTTGCCGGGGACGCCGCCGTGCCGGCAAGCCTCGCCTTCGGCGTCACCGCCGAGATCTTCAAGCCGCGCGACAATCTCTATGGCACACCAGGCTGGTACAACCCCTACCGGCTCGGCACCGTCACCTTGCCGGTCGCCGACCTGCCGGCGGCCGGGCAGTCGCAGAGTGGGCAGTCTCAGAGTGGGCAGCCGGAAAGCGGCCCATGAGGATACGCGTGCTTGGCAATCTCGCGATCCTTTGCGCCACCGTGGTGCTGAGCTACGGCATGCAGATGACGAAGCCGCATTATGCCGACCTCACCGCACCTATCCCCATCGATGGTTCGATGCATGACACGGTGCGCGCGCGCAGCTTCGCTGTCAGCTTGGACAAGGTGATCTTCGCGCGCCAGCTCAAGACCAATCAGTTCGGCCAGGAGAAGCTTTTGACGACCAGCGGCCTATGGGCGGTGGTAACAACAAACCTCACCGCGACCAGCACCTCCACGGCGGTCGCCGACGGCATCTGGCAAGGCCCGACCGGGCTGCGTTATCACCAGACGGAGCGGCTGGGCTACCGCCCCGACATGCCGCCGCACGGCGTCGATCCGGGCCTGGACAAGCGTAGCCTGTTCGTTTTCGAGGTACCACCGGACCAGATCCGCGGCGCCAGGCTGCTGATATCGGCGCGCCAGTTCGGCCCGCTCGACGGGCAGGCCCGCATCAGCCTCGACGCGCTGCCGACCGGCGCTGACGGCCAGCCGGCCGACATCCTGCCGGAATTCGACCTCGACGCGGCGCCGGGCCTGACACCGCAGGACAAGACACCGCAGGGCAAGACATGAGCGCCGTTTCGACAGACACCCCGACCGTGGACCGGCAATCCGAGCGACGATGGCGCCGGCGCGGCTTGATGGCGCTCGCCATCCTGCTGCCGCTGACACTGGCCGAGACCAGCCATGACAGCGTCCGCGAATGGCTGCATGGCGAGGACCTTATCGCCAGGGATGTCGAGTTCGGCCAATCCGTGCCGTTCGGCGGCAGCGGCTGGAAACTGGCCGATTTGCGCGGCGGCAAGGCCGGCCGCCTGCCCAACCACGCCTTCGCCGTCATCGCTACCTTCACCGTGACCATTGGCGACCCAGACCTGCAGAAACAATGGCTGGGCTGCAAACTGATGCTGACCGATGCCGCCGGGCGCCGATGGCTGCCCGATTTCATCAGCGGCGTCAGCCTGCCCGACGGCGTGATGAATTGCGCTTCGGCCATCTTCTCCGGCGCCAAAAAAGGCGATGTCATCACCGTCGGCGACACCTTCATCGTGCCCGAGGACGCGGTGAAAACCATTCGCCCCGCCGTCGGGCTGGGCAGCGAACGGCCGTGGTATCTGCGTTTCCAGCGGCCGCCGAAGTGACAGCGCCCCAGGCTCGGCTCTGCAAGGCCGGCGCCAACAAATCCTCTACTTCCGCGCTTCGACAGTCCCGGTCACCCGCTTGGGCAGCGAGAACGCCGTCTCCAGCACGGCGGCGAGAAAACATATCCTGATCGGCTCGATCAAAATGCCGGTGGAGGAATCCTGGAACGGGCTGCCGAACAGCAGCGTCAGTCCATGGGAGAAAATCTGCCAGACATCGAGCTCGTGCGGGCCAATCAGCCGCGTCGCGCCAAGCCACAGCCAGGCCGCGCCCCAGTCGAGCAGGCGGTAGCCGACGATCAGCGTGCACAAAAGCACCAGGCTGGAACTCACCGTCAGCCGCACGCCATTGGCGATTGGCAGGTAGCGCGAACGATAGCCGGCGATGAAATGCTCGACGAAATCGCGCAGGAATTTCGGCAGTCCGGCATAGCGCCGGCCGAACCGCTCGACGCGGCTGTCGACCCGCATCAACGCCGCGTCGTCGCGCACATCATAGCCATAGATCAGCGCCGCCATCACCAGCCAGATCAGCGGCAAAAGCATGTAGAAAAACAGATTGACCGCCACCGTCGAGGGCGCGATCGAGGTGATCTCGACCGGCACCACAGATGCGGCGCTCGTCGCCGTCACCACAGGTGCGGCGCTCGTCGCCGTCACCGGGCTCGCCAGCCCGTCGATGGACGCCTGCAGCACGGACCAGAGATTGCGGCTCATCAGCCAGTGCAGCGCGCTGTCCTTCCAGCGGCTGATGACGTAGAGACCGACGAAGATCCAGTTGGTCTCGCAGATCACCACCACGATCTGCCAGAACGACGTTGCCGTCGTCTTCGTCTGCATGAACTTGGCCAACCGGCGGATCAGCCATGACACGGCGACCGAAATCAGCAGCCAGCGCGAATCGAGCACGTCGAGCACATTGCCGCTCTGGCCGAAATCGGCCTGTTCGAGCGAGGCGCGCGAATATTGGCGCACGATATCGCCGAGGAACCCCCAGGCGGCGTAATAGGCAAAGAACGGCAGCAGCGCGATGGTGATCATGCGCACCAGCCGCGAGCCGCGCCGGTCAGTACCTCTCGCCTCCTTGCCAGCGACTTCGCTCTCGGAGGCCGCGGCCTTGTCCGCGCCGCGCTGCGCGGCCAGCACATTGGGCAGGCCTGGCCGCAGCACATGGAACATCGCAACCGTCACCACCAGCTGCGCCAGCGCCACCAGCGTCAGCATGGCAAGCCCGGCGAAATGGTTGGCGAGCGCCACCCTGGCAGCCAGCTGCAGCAGGAGATCGCCGGCCAGCACCCCGGCCAGCACCAGCGCCACGAGCTGCGGCCAGAAGCGCCGCAGCAGCGAAAAACTCAAGCTGATCGGCCCGATGATGTCGGCAACCATGAGATTCTTTCACGCTGCCCCGCGCGAAGCCTTTCTAGCAAGGCGCGGATGTTTTGCAAGAAATGGGGCAGCTTCCTGGCAAATGGCTGGGGTGAGCGCACAACCTCTCGCTCCTATCGCCTCACCCGCGACTTCAGCCAGCGGTCGAACGCCACCGCCAGGATCAGGATCAGCCCAATGACGATGCTTTGCGTGTAGGACGAGACGTTGTTGAACTGCAGGCCGTTCTGCAGCACGCCGATCAGGGCAGCACCCACCACCGTGCCGCCGACCGAGCCGATGCCGCCGAACAGCGAGGTGCCGCCGATGACGACGGCGGAGATCACCGTCAATTCGTAGCCGATGCCGGCGACCGCTTCGGAAGAATTCAGCCTGGCCGACAGCACGAAGGCGGCGAGCCCGGCGAAGAAGCCGACGATGACATAGACCGAGACCAGGATACGGTCGACCCGCAGGCCCGACAGCCGCGCGGCCTCGGCATTGCCGCCGACGGCATAGACGGCGCGGCCATAGCGGGTGTAGCGCAGCACGATATGGCACAGGATGGCGGCGATGGCGAAGATGATCGCCGGCACCGGCACCGGACCGATCAGCCCCGTGCCGAACCAGCGCATCGAGGCGTCGAAGCCGGAGATCGGGCCGCCGTTGGAAATGGTCAGCGTCAGCCCGCGGAACACCGTCAGCCCACCCAGCGTGACGACGAAGGGCGGCACTTTCAGTCTTGTGATGGCGAACCCCTGCACGCCGCCGGCGAGCGCACCGACCACCACAGCGGCCAGCAGGGCGGCGAACCAGCCAAAACCCTGCGTGCCTGACGTCGACAGAGACAGCGTGTTGGCGGTGCCGCCCTTGGCGACCACGGCCGCGACCATGCCACAGAAGGCGAGCAGCGAGCCGACCGAAAGATCGATGCCGGCGGTGAGGATGACGAAGGTCATGCCGAGCGCGATCAGCCCGGTAATCGAGATCTGCCTGGTGATGTTGAACAGGTTGATCGGATCGATGAAGCTCGGCTTCAGCACGGTGAAGACGATGACCAGCGCCGCCAGGAACAGCAGCGGCCCAAAGCTCATCAAAAGCCGCGCGACCGTCACGCCGCCGCGCTGGCTCTGTTCCTCGGCGATGCTCATCGTGCCTGCCCCTCCGCATCCTGTGCCGCCGCATCCTGCCTGTCGAGCGCCATCAGTTCCATCAATCTTTCCTCGTTTGCCTCGACGCCCGGCATTTCGCCGGTGATGCGCCCCTTGCGCATGGTGACGATGCGGTCCGACACTGCCAGCACCTCGGGCAGCTCGGACGAGATCATCATCACCGCGATGCCGCGCGCCGCCAGCTGCACCAGGATCTGGTGCACCTCCGCCTTGGCGCCGACATCGACGCCGCGCGTCGGCTCGTCGACGATCAGCACTTTCGGGTCGCGCGCCAGCCAGCGCGCCAGGATCACCTTCTGCTGGTTGCCGCCCGACAGGCCCTCGATCGCCTGCTCGGCCGAAGCCATGCGGATCGACAGCATCTTCCTGAACCCCGACAGCGCGTCGCGCTCGCGCCGCTCGGCCATGAAGCCGAAGCCGTTGCTGAAGCGCCCGAGGGAGGCGACGGAGAAATTCGGCAGGATACCAAGGGCTGCAAAGATCGCCTGGTGCTTGCGGTCTTCCGGCACCAGCCCGATGCCGAGCGCGATGGCGTCGGCCGGCGAGGCGGGCGCGATCTGCTTGCCGTCGAGCGTGATCGTTCCCGCCGCGATGCGGTCGGCGCCGAAAATGGCGCGCGCCAGTTCCGTGCGGCCGGAGCCGACAAGACCGGCGACGCCGAGGATCTCGCCCGCCTTGAGGTCGATATCGACGCCGTCGAGCACGATGGCGTGCGGCGCTTCGGGATCGCGCACGGTGCGCAAGCCCCGAACCGACAGCACCACATCGCCGGCCGCCGCGCGTTGCGCCGGACGGGCGTAAAGTTCGGAAGCGGCGCGGCCGACCATCTTTTCGATGATGGCGGGCAATTTGATGGGCCCGCCCTGACGCTCGATATGCCCCGCCAGCCTGCCGTCGCGCAGCACCGTCATGCGGTCGCAGATGGCGGATGCCTCTTCCAGCCGGTGGGTGACGAACATGATGGCAACATGGTCCTTGCGCAGCCGGTCCATGATCGACAGCAGCCTCTGCACCTCCGTCTCGGTCAGCGCCGAGGTCGGCTCGTCCATGATGATCAGCCGGCTTTTCAAGGACAACGCGCGGGCGATCTCGACCAGCTGCTGCTCGGCCACCGACAGCGCCGAAACCGGCGTCATCGGATCGATGGTAAGGCCGACACGGGCAATGATGGCGCGGGAATCCTGTTCCATCTTGCGCCAGCTCACCAGCCCAAGCCGGCCGATCGGCGCGCGGCCGATGAAAATATTCTCGGCCACGGTCAGCGTCGGGATCAGGCTGAGTTCCTGGTAGATGGTGACGATGCCCAGCCGCTTGGCCTCCTGCGGGCTCGCCGGCTGGTAGTCGGCGCCGTCGAAGGTGATGCGGCCGCCGGACGGTGGCATGACGCCCGACAGGATTTTCAGAAGCGTCGATTTCCCCGCGCCGTTTTCGCCAAGCAGGCCGAGGATTTCGCCGGCGCGGACATCGAGCGAGACATCGCTCAGCGCGGTCACCCCCGCAAAATGCTTGGTGACGCCCTCGACGGCAAGCAGGATCGGCGATGCGGCTTCAGATGGAGACAAGGGTGGCTCCTTGATGCGGTTCAGGCTGTGCTTGAACACCCCCCTCTGGCCGGCAGGACAGAGGGGGGTGCTGTCCTGCCCGCCTCGCCAATCGGCCGATGTCCACCCGCCCCTACTTCGTCTCGCTCAACCTCTCCGCCTTATCGAGATTGTCCTTGCCGATGACGATCGGCGTCAGCAGCACCAGCTTCTCCTTCGGCTCCGTCTTGTCCTTGGCGTAGGCGACCGCGATCTGCACGGCGGTGCGCGACTGCTTGCCTGGGAACTGTTCGACCGTGCCGGCGAGCTTGCCGTCACGCACGGCCACCAGCGCTTCCGGCAGCGCGTCGAAGCCGTAGATCTTGACGTCGCTGAAATTGCGCGCGGCACACGCTTCGAGCGCACCCAGCGCCATGTCGTCATTGGCGCAGATGATGGCGTCCGGCTTGCCGTTGGCGGCAAGGCCGGCTTCCGTCACCGTCAGCGCCTCGGCGCGGGCGAAGTTGGCGGTCTGCTCGTAGACGATCTGGTACTTGTCCTTCAGCGGATCGAGCACATTGTGCACGCCCTTGTTGCGGTCGATCGCGGGACCCGCGCCCGGCTGGCCCTGCAGGTGGAACAGCTTGGCGCCATTGGGGAACGCCGCCACCACGGCCTGGGCTTCCGCCTCGCCGCCCTTGACATTATCGGCGCCGACATGGGCCAGAATGCCCTGGACACCGTCGACGCGGCGGTCGATCGTCACCACGGGAACGCCGGCCTTGACCGCTTCCTCGATGGCTGGCGCCAGCGCGTTCACGTCGAGCGGCGAGATGACGATGGCGTTGACCTTCTGCACCAGCGCCGCCTCGATGTCGGCGGTCTGCTTGGTGGCCGAGTTCTGGCCGTCGCTCTCGGTCAGGTTGACGCCTTGCGCCTGCGCTTCGGCCTTGATCTCGTTCAGCATGTGCACGAAGAACGGAAAGCCGAGACTGGGCACCGAGCCCAGTATGGTGAGTTTGTCCTCGGCGAAAGCCGAGCGTGCGGCGAGCATCATGGCGCCCGCGGCCACGGACGTCATCAGGAATTCGCGTCTGTTCATGGGTTCCTCCTCCACAGAAGCGCACGGTCCCTAAAAACCGGGACCGGTTTCAGGAAGGATCATGCGCCGGTTAAAGTGTTGGAGCATCCTCCTTGCGCCAAGAACGCATGCCGCTCCAGCTGACCGCCGCCTAAATTCCTCCGATCGGCGTCAACAAGAGGATGCTAACCCAGGGTCAACCATTTGTGCAACATCGATATAACAGCCAGGACAGCAACTTGTCGGAATTGTCTGAATTTTGGACTCTTCGGTCCGAAGGCCTTCTACGTCAGGAACGCCAAGGAGCGGCTCCAGAGCTGCGCGGCCGCCGTTGCATTGTAATCGGACAGTGCCGGGTCGGAAAAATAATGTCCCGCGTTTGGATAGCGGAAAACCTGCACATCCGCTCTCGCTGCCTCCGCGCTTTCCTGCCAGGCAGTGACGTCGGGCTCGGGGAACAGTGGATCGGTGTCCGCGACATGCAGTTGGATGGGCAAGCCGGGTCGTGTGTTGGCAGGCACGGTCGCCAAACCATGCAACAGCAGAACACCCGCTGCCAGCGGCCGCGACTCCCAGAATTCCGCCACCACGCCGGCTCCCATCGAGATACCCGCCAGCACCGCATCCCCCGGCGTCGAGGCCAGAGCCTCTCGCGCCTTCAGGCAGATGGCACCCCAGCCGATCCGCGCCTTGATCGCGAAACCTTCATCCAGATCATCCGTCGCCGCACCCTGATAAAGATCTGGCAGTGCGACCGCATGGCCGCAGGCGCGAAGGCATTCCGCAAGATGACGCTCGATCGGGCGAAGGCCAAGAACCGAGTGAAACAGGATGATGTCCGTCATGCACCGGCCCCTAGGTCGCGCAGATCCAGTCATTTTTACCTGCCGGGGCGTGCAGCCTCAAGGCACACCGCATCGGCTTCCATTTTCCCGGTGCGCCACTACCTTTGGGACGGCCAGGCCGACGAAATGGAGACACCATATGAAGCCGCGCATCATCTGCCACATGCTTGCCTCGCTCGACGGCAGCCTTCATCCGAGCCGCTATACTGAAAGCCCCGACGGCAGCCGGGCGGAGTGGTCGGGCCTCTATGAAAAGATCCACAACGACCTCGAAGGTGACGCCTGGATCGTCGGCCGCGTCACCATGGCCGAGATGAGCAAGGCCGCCGCGCATCCGCCCGAGCATGTGGGCAAGGTCGATCGGCCGCATCATTTCGCGCGGCGCGACGCGGGCAGCTTTGCCGTGGCGCTCGATGCCTCGGGCAAGCTGCACTTCGCCAAACCCGATATCGGCGGCGACCATGTCGTGGTGCTGCTCGGGTATGATGTGGCCGACAGCCATCTGGCCGAGCTCGCCACTGACGGCGTGTCTTATATCGTGTCGCAAACGCCCGGCATCGATCTCGCCGCCATGCTGGGCGTGCTTGCCCGTGAGCTCGGCATCCGCCGCCTGCTGCTCGAAGGCGGCGCCGGCATCAACGGCTCCTTCCTGGCGGCGGGGCTGGTCGATGAACTCAGCCTTCTCATTGCCCCCGCGCTCGACGCGCGGGCGGCAAACCAGAGCTTTGTCGAGTTCGGTGAAAGCGGCCTTGCCGACAAGGTGCGGTTGTCGCTCAAGGATTGCAAAGCCCTCGCGCATGGGCTCGTCCATTTGCGCTATGCCGTCACCCCTGGCTAAGGCCGCCTCTTGCGCGCCTCAGTATCGCATCGCGTCCAGATCGGCGATCAGCGTCGGGCCGGTCGGACGCCAGCCGAGCCGCGCCTGGGTCAGCGCGCTGGAGGCCGGCAGGTCCATGGGGGCGAACATCGCCATCCAGCCGAAATGCTCCGCCGCCTTTTCCGGCGCGATCGAAACCACCGGCAGGTTCAGTCCCCGGCCAAGCGCCTCGGCGATCGCGCGCACCTCGACGCCTTCCTCGCCGACGGCGTGATAGCGCGCGCCGGGCTGCCGCTTCTCCACCGCGAGCCGGTAAAGACGCGCGGCGTCCGCGACATGGCCGGCCGAATAGCGGTTGCGGCCCTCGCCGACATAGGCCGAGGTGCCCTTCTGGCGCGCGATCTCGATGAGCGGCGAAATCAGCCCCTGCTTAAGGGTGTTGTGGACCTGCGGCAGGCGCATCACCGACAGATTGATGCCCGCCTCCAGCAACGCATTCCCGGCGAGTTCCGAGGCGATGCGCGGATTGGGGTGATCGGGGTTGAAGACATCCTCGACGGCCAGTTGGCCGTGGCCGGGACTGCCCATGCCGACGCCCGAGGTGATCACCAGCGGCCGGTCGGAGCCGGCGAGTGCCTGGCCGAGCGCGGCGATGACACGGCTGTCCTTTTCGCAATTCTCGGCGAACCGCGAAAAATCATGGTCGAACGCGGTGTGGATCACGGCTTCCGCCTCCGCCGCGCCGTCGCGCAGGCCTTGGGGATTCTCGAGGGTTCCCCGATACACCTCGGCGCCGGCGGCGGCCAACGCCTCGGCACCGGCATCGGAGCGGGTGACGCCGACGACCTGATGGCCGGCCTGAAGAAGTTCGGGAACGATGGCCGAACCGATGAAACCGGTCGCGCCGGTTAAAAAGATACGCATGCAAAATCTCCTGCACAGTTGCCTGCGTACTATCGCTGCTCTATTATTCCATTAAAGTAGTGATCTTATCATGGTATAATGGCTAACAGGATGTCCAACACTTCCGCCGGTTCGCTCGCGGCATTCCTGAAAGACAGACGCACCCGGCTCGACCCCTCATCGTTCGGCTTTTCCGGGCGCAGGCGCACGCCGGGACTGCGCCGGGAAGAAGTCGCGCAACGCGCCAACATCAGCCCGACCTGGTACACATGGCTGGAACAGGGACGCGGCGGCGCGCCTTCGGCCGACGTGCTGAACCGGATCGCCAAGGGCCTGCTGCTGACAGAGGCCGAGCGCGAACATCTTTTCATGCTGGGGCTCGGGCGCCCGCCCGAGGTCCGCTACATCGGCGCCGACGGCGTCAGCCCCAGGCTGCAGCGCCTTATCGACACGCTCGAGGCAAGCCCGGCCCTGATCAAGACGGCGACCTGGGATGTCGTCGCCTGGAACCGCGCCGCGCAAGTCGTGATGACCGATTACAGCACCTTGCCCGCTGGCCAGCGCAACATCCTGCGGTTTATGTTCCTGAGCCCCACCATCCGCGCCAAGCAGCACGATTGGGAGAACCTCGCCCGTTTCGTGGTCGGCGCGTTCCGGGCCGATGCGGCGCGCGCCGGCGCGGTGTCAGAGGTCGCCCAACTGGTGGAGGAGCTTTGCAGCGCCAGCCCGGAATTCGACGCGCTGTGGCGGGAAAACGACGTGCTCAGCCATGGCGACGGGACAAAGCGCCTGAAGCATCCCGAACTCGGCGACATCGAGCTGGAATATTCAGCCTTCGCGGTGGATGGGCGGCCGGATCTGAGCCTGACCGTCTACAATCCGGTGGACAGCAAGGTCGCCGACCGGATCCGCGATCTCGCCCGGCGGCACAAGGAGCGAGAGGCGGACCTGTCGCGTTGACTCTGGATCCCATTGAACGGGCGTTCGCACACCCGTTCAGCTTGCGCAAGGTCGGCATCCACCCACACAAATTCTGATTGTCAGGCAATGCATTTGCACGGTTGGCCCGCCGCCAGCCGGCAGCGGGCCAGGCGCCGCTACTGGATGATCTTGACGATCTTGCGGGTGCTTGGATCCACGATCACGGTCCGGTTGTCGACCACGGTGTAGCGATACTTGACGTTGGGGACTTCGTGGAGTTCGACGGTATCGGGCAAGGCCGTGCCGACGTTGAGTTCCACGCCGGGAAGCTTGACCGAAGCCAGCGGCTGCTTATGCACATACTCCTTGATCACTGTTTCCTGCTCGGGCTGGATGACGACGTCCTCGGCAGCGGCTGCGCCGACACCTGCGAGCAAGAGAACGGCGGCTACGGCGGCAAGATCTTTTTTCATGAGTACCTCCATCTGAAACCTGCACAGCACAACATTGTCGCCGCGCTGCCGGATCGAACTTCAGGCATGATTGAATGTTCCAGGCTTGGGCTTCGGTCCGGCCAGCACCGGACTTAGGTCCCATCGAAAAACGCAATAGTCCTGCCGGCGCCGCCGCCGGGAACGGCCGTCTTTCGCGCTCGTTGTTCGCTGCAAGTTCATCGCGGATACCTGACGGATGTCGGGCACTGCGGGTGTGTTTTTTGCGAATTGGCGCAGCTACGTCCCTTCCTGCGCCAATAGGGTTCGCTCACTGCTTCAGGCGGTGAGCGAACCCTAAACCCTCGGCGTCAGCCGATAAGTGAGGAGGTTTAATGTTCAGCGACAAGGAAACCCGCCTTATGGAGGCGGCGCTGGTGATGGCGGTTCCGTTGTCGGCCTTGATCGCCGTCCTGCTCGTCAGCCTTACTTTGAACTGGTAGCAGCCCTTGCTGCCTTTATCGCCAATCGTGGGGTCGAGTTCAGGCCATGGGACAACAGATCCGCCCATACAATCCCAACCTGACCATGCTGGCCCGATCTGACCATGCTAGCCGCCAAAGGGAGGAGAATCGCGCCTTTGTCGCCGTGGAGCAAGGCGGACGGAACCGGCGCGCTTTCCGCTTTCGAGAAAGGAGCCCGGCCTGCTTTGGCGGAGGGCTCGGCACGTTGCGAGCAGGCCGGGCTATGCTCCGGCTGCCACACTTGGCGAAGGCTCGGCCGGTGCAAAGCCAGGTTGTGCGTTTATCGCTCGACCCGCAACTCGGACTGAAGTCCTGCTAATCAGGCGCATTGGTCCCAAACGCTGAACATAGTTTGCTGGCGCTCGTTGCCGAGAGGGACGCGTGAATTGGAGAAGAGCAATGCAGCTTGGTGAGATCATCGCCAACACCTTGGCCATCCTCTTGCTGGTCTGTTTTCTCGCCAGCACATTCTTCCTTTTCGGAAAGCCATTGTGGCCGGAGCAGCATGCCCGCATGATCATCATCGTGCCGGTTGACGCGATGGCGACAGCCTCGACCAGCCGCAGTGGCCCACCCGCGCTGCCAGGCACCTTCGACACCGGCCTTGCCCATCCAAGGCCGTCCTGATGGGCATCGGCGATGGGGGAGCCGACGCTGGCCGGTGCGACGGAGCGCTGCTCGCGGCAAGCCTGCAAGCCTAGTCGAGCTTCTGGATGCGCCCTTTGTCGAGACGGAACACGCCATCGTTGCCGCCTTGTTGCTCGAAGTCGGTCTGCAGCTCATCCCAGATACCAAGATATCTGCCGCACTCGGCGCAACTGATCCGCGTCGATGGTGTCGCATCGGCCGGGATTTGCAGGCGGATGGTGCCGCAAAAAGGGCACTCCAATCGGTGATCGAGATATTCGCCAGGGCGCGTCTGTAATAGCCTGCGCACAGCTTCCTCCTGGATTTGGGTGGAAGCAGGATGATCGCTCCCAAGCGCCCACGTGTCTTCGCGTCGCGGACGGCCTTTGACAAGTTACGCCAGCCATTGGCGGGGTCAATAAACAAAGACATGACTGCCAATCACCAGCCCAATCCTGGAAGCGTGGCGGCCGCCGCATCTCCAGGCAGACGCCTGACCCCGGCAGCGAATACAGCTTCACGAACGGCCCGGAACCAAACCACCCGGCAGCGGTTTCCCAATGGAAGGGACCGCAAACCACGGAAGCAGCAATGGAACTTTTGACCTTGGAACTTGCCAGGGCGAGGCAGCGACTTAACCGGGCGGAACTCGCCCTTGAACGCGCAAACGCGATGCTGGACGAAGACTGTGGCGTCGGTATCAATCTGCGGCTTTGTGACAGGATAAGATCCGCGCAACAACGCGTCGGTGAAGCGAAGGCTCGTCTTGTGAAGCTCGATCGCGCCAGCACGGATTCAGCTCACTCCGGCTGAGCTTACGCGCCACCGAGAGAGCTTCCCGCCCGGACCCTCGTTCAGGCAATCGCAAGCTCAGCCTTGATCCAAATCCACCGGCAGTGGCCTTGCAAGTCTCATATCTTGCGCCGGGAACCGGTCGAGCGTTGGTCGCTGAGATGCGGGCGCCAGCCATGCACCCGGTCCCGCCCGGCGGCCTTGGCGCCGTAAAGCGCCTCGTCGGCGCGTCTCAGAAGATCGGCAATCTCCATCGCGGCGCCGTCCGCATCGAGGGTGCTCACCCCAATGCTGACCGTGACGATACCCTTTTCGCTGCCGGCATGCGCCATGGCAAGGTCGCGCACCTTGCTCCTGAGGGTCTCGGCGATGACGAAGGCGCCCCGGGCGTCGGTCTCCGGCAGGATGAGCGCGAACTCCTCGCCGCCGTAGCGGGCCGCCGCGTCGGCCGGACGGCGGGCAGTCGCCTGGATGCAGCGGCTCACGGCGCGCAGGCAATCATCGCCCGCCGGATGGCCGTAATGGTCGTTGAACCGCTTAAACCAGTCGACATCGATGATCACCAGGCTGAGCGGCGCCGCATTGCGCCTGGCGCGCGAGAATTCGCGCGCCAGCGCTTCATCGAAGGCGCGGCGCGTCCACAGTTCGGTCAGCCCGTCGCGGTGCGCCAGAAGGTTCAGCTTCTCGTTGACGGCCAGCAGTTCGGCCTCGACCTGCTTGGCCTCGGTGATGTCGGAAAACACGCTGAGGCTGCCGCCGTCGCCTGTCGGCCGGGTGCGTACGTCGAGCCAGCGGCCGTCGGCGAGCCGGACCTGGCGGTGGCTGACAAGCTTCTGCGAGGCCATGATGCCGTCGATCCAGCCCTCGACCGCGTCTGGCGGTGTGGTCCCCTCGCCGCGCGCCGCCGAGGCGCGCAGGATGTCGCGATAGTCGGCCCCGGGCACCCTCATCTCAGCCGTCTTAGGAAACATGGCGCGATACTGGTCGTTGCACAGCACCAGCCTGCCGTCCGGGTCGAACATCACCAGACCGTCGGCCATGTGTGTCAAGGCGTCTCCGAGCCGGACCCGACTTTCCGCCAGCTCGGTCTCGAGCTGCTTGCGCGCCGTGATGTCGCGATTGTGCGTGATCAGGCCGACGACGGCCCCGCTCCTGTCGCGAAAGGGCGCCTTCAAGGTCGCCAGCCAGCCTTCGGTTCCATCCTCGTGATGAAGGTGCTGTTCGATGGTGGACGAGACGCCCGACGCCAGCACGGCAAGCTCGTCCTCGCGGAAACCTTTCGCCGTCTCGCGCGGATAGAAGTCGAAGTCCGTCTTGCCGATCAGCGCCTTGGCGTCTGGCGCCTGCATCAGTTCGGCCGTTGCCGGATTGGCCGCGATGAACCGCCCGTCGAGGTCCTTGACGTTCAGGCAATCCGGCAGCGTCTCCACCACGGCCTTGTAGATGCGCCGCGACTGCAGCGCCTCGAGGCGCCGCCGCTCCTGGTAAAGCGTAAGCCCCGACAGCACCACCGAGACGAAGATGAGCAGGGAGGAAGGCAGCGCAACCTTCGGCAGGACTGTTTGCAGCACATCCCGCGGCAGGACGCTGAGGCCAAGCAGCGACGCCGCCGCTGCCGCCGCGCCGAGGGTCATGATGTCGACCATGGTGGGCCGGCGGCCCCTAAGGGCGAGGTTTCCGGCAACACCGACCAGCATGGCGGCCGCGATCCCCACCGCGCCGGCGAAGGCGCCGAGCCCGCCCTCGAAAGTCCGGAACGCACCGGCCATAACCCCGGCGACGACGCCGGCGACGGGACCGCCGAAGAAGCCGGCAACGGCAATCATCGTCGCCCTGAGATCGGCGAGCACGCCAGGCTGCAGCTGCATTGGTGTGAGCATCAGGATGATGGCTCCGGCGCCCATCAGCAGGCCGAAGGTCGCCGCCTTTGCGGCGGGCGCCCAGCGGTCCAGCCACACATGGGTGTGGATCCAGACCGACACGAACATCGCCACGACCGCCAGATTGGCCAGCAATTCGGACCAGGGCGAACCCATTGGGCGCCTTTCCTGTTACCGGGCTTTCGCCGTACCGCCTCCTCGATAGACCCTCAATGACAACAAAGTGTTACATCAGGGATTGCCTTTGGTCGAAGGAGCCAGGCCGTCGCGCCCCCCTCACCACCGCATCCCGTCGACAAAATCGATGAATGCCCGCAGCGGCGCTGGCGTCAGGCGGCGGCCGGGGTAGTAAAGGAACGGACCCGAGAATTCCTGCCACCAGGGCTCCAGCACGGGCTCGAGCCTGCCATCGTCGAAATAGGGGCGCAGCCAGTCCTCGAACAATGAGACGATACCGCCGCCGTCGACCGCCACGCTGACAGCGAGGTCCATCGCCGTGCCGGTGCTGACCAGCAGCGGGCCGGTCGGGTCGACGCTCACCGTCTCGCCGTTGCGTTCGAAATCCCAGGGCGGCATGGAGCCGCTGGCGAAGCGGCCGCGCAGGCAGGCATGGTCGAGCAGGTCGCGTGGATGGCCGGGCCGGCCGCGCCGATCGAGATAGGCCGGTGCGGCGGCGGTGGCGAAGCGCTGCCGCCGCGGGCCGATCGGCACCGCGATCATGTCCTGCTCCAGCCGTTCGTCATAGCGGATGCCGGCATCGCAGCCGCTCGCCAGTATGTCGACGAAACTGTCCTCGGCGGTCACTTCGACGCGGATGTCGGGATAGGCCGCGAGGAAGGGCGGCAGAAGGCGCGGCAGCACCAGTTTCGCCGCCACCACCGGCACGTTGAGCCGTAGCGTGCCGGCCGGACGGCCGCGAAACCCGTTGACCACGTCGAGCGCGGCCTCGACCTCGCCGAGCGCGGGACCGAGCCGCTCCAGCAGGCGCGCGCCGGCTTCGGTGGGGGCGACGCTGCGCGTGGTGCGGTTGAGGAGCCGCACGCCAAGCCCCGTTTCCAGCCGTCGCACCGTCTCGCTCAGGCTGGAGGCGCTGAAGCCGGTCGTCCGCGCCGCCTGCCGAAACCCGCCGGCGCGCGCCACCGCCATGAATGCCTGGAGGTCACCCAGATCCGATGCCATTGTTCACCTTTCCGCACAGCCTGTGCCGATTGCACCATATTATCGCGCGGACGGGGACTGTCTATATCCGGCCGATCCAAAGGAGATCGAAACCCATGACCGACATCAGCAAAGCCGGAACTTTCAAGCTCGGCGTCCGCACCGTGAAGCGCCTGGGCTATGGCGCCATGCAACTGGCCGGACCCGGCGTCTTCGGCCCGCCGAAGGACCGCGACGCGGCGATAGCCGTGCTGCGCGAGGCCGTTGCCAGCGGCGTCGACCATATCGACACATCGGATTTCTATGGTCCGCACGTCACCAACCAGATCATCCGCGAGGCGCTGCACCCCTATCCCGCGGACCTCACCATCGTCACCAAGATCAGTGCGCGGCGCGGCGAGGATGCCTCGTGGATCCCGGCGATGTCACCACAGGAACTGACGCAGGCCGTGCACGACAATCTGCGCAATCTCGGGCTGGACGCGATCGAGGTCGTGAACCTGCGCTCCATGCATGGCATCCACGGGCCCGCCGAAGGCTCGCTCGAGCCGCAATTCGAAACGCTCGCCGAACTGCAGCGCCAGGGGCTTGTGCGCCATATTGGCTTGAGCAACGTCACCCGCAAGCAGATCGCGCAGGGACGCGGCATGGCCGACATCGTCTGCGTGCAGAACCAATACAACATCGCGCATCGCCAGGACGACGCGCTGATCGACGAGCTTGCCGCCGACGGCATCGCCTATGTGCCGTTCTTCCCGCTCGGCGGCTTCACGCCGCTGCAGTCGAGCACGCTTGCCGACGTCGCGCAAAAACTCGGCGCCACCCCCATGCAGGTGGCGCTCGCCTGGCTGTTGCAGCGCTCGCCCAACATCCTGCTTATCCCCGGCACCTCGTCAGTCGGGCATCTCAGGGAGAACCTGGCGGCCGCAGAGCTTAAGCTGCCGGCGGATGCCGTCCAGGTCTTGAACGGCATAGCAGGCGAGACCGAGCAGGCCGCGTGACGCGTCGAAAGGCCCCGTTTGGCCGGCTTGCCGCCGGGGCCTCGATGCGGCCTCGGCGGCAGCTTGCTAAGCTGACGCTGCCCATGGCATCTGTCCAATACCACGGATCGACCCAAGCAGCATGGCTTCACGACCACCACCGCCCGGCAGGCCGCCACCCGGCAAGCCACGCAGCGCCGGCCCTCCTGGCGTCAGCCTGAACCGAGCGCTCTCAAAACTCGGCCTGTGCTCGCGCACGCAGGGCGAGGCGCTGATCGCGCAAGGCCGCGTGCGCGTCGGCGGCAAGGTGGTGCGCGATGCCGCGCTGCGCGTCGACATGAACCGCGACAGGATCGTCGTCGATGGCGTCGAGGTGGTTGCCGAGCGCAAGGTCTATCTGATGGTGAACAAGCCGCGCGGGCTGGTCACCACCCGCGACGACCCGCTCGAGCGCGACACCGTCTATGCCTGTCTCGAAGGGCTCGACCTGCCCTTCGTTTCACCGGTCGGCCGGCTGGACAAGGCCAGCGAAGGCCTGCTGCTGATGACCAACGACACACGCTTCGCCAACCGGCTGATGGACCCGGCCTCGCATCTGCCCAAGACCTATCACGTGCAGGTCGCCACGGTGCCGGATGAAACGCTGCTGGACAAACTCCGCGCGGGCGCCACCATCGACGGCGAGACCTTGGCGGCCAATTCGATCGAATTCCTGCGCAGCGGCGGTCGCACGGCCTGGCTGGAGATCGTGCTCGACGAAGGCAAGAATCGCCACATCCGCCGCCTGCTCGCCGCTCATGGCATCGAGGTCAAGCGCCTGATCCGCGTCGCCATCGGCAGCCTGCCGCTCGGCGACCTCGCCAAGGGCGTGGCGCGGCACCTCACGCCGGAGGAACTGGCGCTGCTGGCGGGCTGAGTGGGCGGCGAAGCCACTATTCGACGTTGATGCTGACGGCGGTCTGATGGGCATTGCCCATATAGGTGTGGACCGAAAACGTGACCTGGTCGCGCCCCTTGTATCCGGGGTTCGACCGGTAAAACCCCTTGATGCCGTCCACTTTGTGGGCATTGCATTTCCAGCGCTCGTTCGATTTGCTGAAACCGGTATAGAGCTTGGCATGCACGAGCCTGATCTTCCCGTGGCTTGGGCCCGCGACGATCCTGACATCGTTCGCGCCGGCGCTGGAACAGTCGGCATTCAGGCTGGCATCCCTGAAAATATAGATCTCCTGTCCGGAGAGCGCCACCTTTCCATAGCTTTCCGCCGCCGCCGGCCAGGCGGCACATCCCAGAACCGCCAATGCCGTTATCGCACCTGTCGTCCGACGCTTCATTTCAACGATCCTCCTGCTTGTGCGATTTAGGGCAATTCCAGGAAAAGTGCGTAATGGTTTTCTGTCCGGAATTGCGTAAAACAAAGCGTTCGGGCGAGCACTACTCCACCTTGATGTTGGTGACGTATTTGAACGCGTCGCCGTCATAGGTGTGAACCGAGATCGTCACCTGATCCCAGCCCTTGAAGCCAGGGCTCGACCTGTAAAGCGCCTTGATGCCATTCACCTTGTGGGAATTGCATTTTGCCCGGTCGTTCGACTTGTTGTAATGCGTAAACACCCCGTCATGGACGAGTTTTACATTTCCGTGGCTTGGACCCGAGACCACCCTCACATCGTCCCTGCCCGCGCTGGAACAATCCACGTTCAGGCTCGCTCCGCCGAAGAAATAGACATCGCGGCCCGAAAGCGCTGTCTTTTGGGAGGTGAACATGCGGTTGGAAGCAGCCGCCGGACTGACCGCAAAAGCCAGAAGCGCCAGGCCGGCCATGATGCTTGTCGCGCGGTGAGACATTTTTTTCCCCCGTTTCAGAAATTTCCCACCGGCGATTTTATGACGGCACAAATCCAGGCTCAAATCACGGAAACAGCCATACCAATCAATTCATGGTTATCAGAACAAAATCGAGTAAAGGCCCGGCGATCGCCTTTATCAACACTCTGCCGAATGAAATGGAGTATTCCTGTCGAAACAACGCCATGAAAATCGTGAAGCCATAAATTTTGCCAAGAACAGATTGCCGATTGCGCTGTTTGACACCTGCCGATGATTTCTCCCTCGCGCCGTCCAGGAGTCGGTCAGGCCCGAATAGACAATCGCACCCCCTCTCCTGACAGAAAGCTGGCAGGAGACTTGGGCTATGCATCGGCTGGGAAGCCCGGCCCGGGCTTCAGTGACCAAGGAACCTAAGCGATGAATTTCGTCTCAGTCCGCATCATCACATCGGATGTCCAGCGCCTCGTGCGCTTCTACGGTGAGGTCACCGGCATGCCGGTGACGGTCTATACCGAAGACTTCGCCGAACTGACGACGCCAGCCTGCACGCTGGCGATCGGCAGCACGCGCACCTTGATGCTGTTCGGCGGCGACATCGCCCGCCCCGCCGACAACCACACGGCAATCCTCGAATTCCGCGTCGGCGACGTCGATGCCGAATTCGCCCGGCTGTCGGACCTCATCAAGAGCACGACCGTGCAGCAGCCGACCACCATGCCCTGGGGGAACCGCTCGCTGCTGTTTCGCGACCCCGACGGCAATCTGGTGAATTTCTTCCAGCCCGTCACCGCCGAGGCGATCCGGAAGTTTGACAGATAGAGACGGTCGGGATTGGCTAGGGTTTGGGAATTGCCGAAGCCTCCCCGCGTTCGTCATCCCAGGGCGGAGCAGCCGCGAAAGCGGCGTGGCGGAGACCCTGGGATCCATGCCGCGATGCTGGCCGTGGAGTGCAGCGGAGCAGATTCCGCACCGTGGCCGCGTTCGGAGGTCGCGGCATGGATCCTCGGGTCTGCGCGGCGTCGCTACGCTCCTTGCTCCGCCCGTGGATGACGAAAAGACGGCGCTTCCGCGCCGAGCCGGTGCCCGCCCTACTTCCCGTTCCATTTGCGCACGACCGGCTCACCGAAATCATGCTCGTAGCCGAGCACGCTGATGCTGGCCGTGTCGAGCACGAACAGCGCCCCGCCTTCCGGCGGCAGGCCGAGCCAGCGGGCGGCCAGCACGCGCAGGAAGTGCGCGCTGGAAAAGATCAGTATGTCGGCATTGGACTTGCGCAGGCGCTCGATGATCCTGTCGGCGCGGGTGCCGACATCGGCCGCCAGCTCGCCTTGCGGACAGCCGTCGCGAAATACGTTCCAGCCCGGCCGCTCGGCCAGGATCTCTTTCGTCGTGCGCCCTTCATAGGCGCCGTAGTCCCACTCCTGCAGATCGTCCATCTTGACGCTTGTCGCGCCAAAGCCGGCAAGCACGCTGGTGTTGTAGGCGCGCTGCGAGGGGCTCGACCAGACGGCTGAGAACGATAAGCCTTTCAACCGCTCAGCAACACCCCGCGCGGCCGCCTCGCCGGCCGGCGTCAGCGGCATGTCGGTGCGCCCGGTATGCTGCCCCGAAAGGCTCCATGCCGTCTCGCCATGCCGGACCAGATGGATTTGGGGGAACGCACTGCTCATGGGGTACCCTTCGATGTCGGCGGCACCTTAGAGGACGATGCGGCAAAGGGGAATCCGGGGTAATGGCGAAACCTCGCCTGGCCCTGATTCCCGCCGCATTGGCACAATGATTGAGCGTGCGGCATAACTATCTCTGTTGGATAGTCATCAGGCACGACAGGCAACACCATCATGTACAAACATCTGCTCATCGCCACCGACGGTTCGGACCTGGCCGACAAGGGTGTCGCCCAGGGCCTCACACTGGCCAAGGGCATCGGCGCCGTCGTCACCTTCGTTACCGTCTCGGAACAATTCCCGATCTTCGCCTGGGGCGGCGCCATGGCCGGCTATGCCGCCGGCGACGAGCTGGTCACCTATCAGGAGGAAGCGCGCCGCTATGGCAAGGAAGTGCTCGACAAATGTAAGGCATCCGCCGATGCCGCCGGCGTGTCCGCCACGCTGGTCCATGTCGAGGACAAAAGGCCGGCCGAAGCGATCCTGGAACTGTCGCGGGCGCAAGGCTGCGACCTGATTGTCATGGCCTCGCACGGCCGCCGTGGCCTCGGCAGGCTGCTTCTGGGCAGCCAGACGGCGGAAGTGCTGTCCTACACCGAGATCCCGGTGCTGGTGGTGCGGTAGCGGCCACAACCCGATATTTTCAAGCTGGCGCCATCGGTCAGCGCGGTTTCACCGGTGCGGCTTCATTCGCCAGGGCATATTCAACCCGTGGCGGATGCCCGAAGAGCTGTTTGTAGGCGCGGCTGAAGGCGGCTTCGGACTCGTAGCCGATGCGCAAGCCGATCTCACCCACGCGTGCGTCTCGCCTGGCCAGCAGATCGCGAGCCAGGCCCAGCCGCCATTCATTCTGGTAGCGCAGCGGCGAGCGCCCGACAAGCGCGGCGAAACGCTCGCAGAAGCTGGAACGGGACATGCCGGCTTTGTCGGCCAGTTCATTGATGCTCCACCGCTGCAGCGGCCTTTCGTGAATGGCTTTCAGGGAACGGGCGATGCGTGCATCCGAAAGCCCGCCGAGCCAGCCCGTGGCGCGTCCTTCATGCACCCAACTGCGCAAGGTGCGGATGACCATGAGATCGATGATGCGGGAAATCATCAAAGCCGCCCCGGGCTGGGCGTCGCTGGTTTCGACCATCAGGAAAGGCAGCATTCCATCGACCCACCCTGCCCCCTGGGCACGCTCGATATGGATGCATCGCGGCAAGGCGAAGATCATTCCCCGCAGGCTGTCAGGATCGAACCAGAAGCGGCAGGCGACGATCGCCACCTGCGGATGCGACGCCACCAGCCGCAACGTGCCGGGACCGCGAGGCAGGAGCACGAGGTCGCCGGCCTCTATGACGACAGGGGCCTGATCCCCACTCTCCATGCGCAGCGCGCCGACGGTCACCACGACGATATGGGCTTGGCCCTCGTCGAGATCGAGTTGCTCCGCCTGTGCCAGCGTGCGTGAGAAAACCTCGTCGCCGGTAAGCCTGATCTGCGCCAGCACATGCGAGAGAAGGTCCCCGGAGACACCGGCACGCGGCCCTCCATCCGGAAGAATGGTCAAATTTTCAGGCGATTCCATCATGGATGCGGCCGGCCGGCTCCCCTACATTCCTCACGAGGATAGCGCATTTTCATGCTGATTATGCGCCGTTTTTTGCTTGGATCAAAACCATTCCCGCAGCCAAGGCTGGGAGAACGGGCTGTTCCAATCATCCAACCCGGCGGCCGTGATTCCAAATCGATCAAGCGGATCAATCACCGTCCAACAACAAGACAGGAAATTCCAATGAGCACTCAAACCATCCAGGCGCCCGGCGCCGCATCGCAGTGGCTGAAATCCTATTATTTCCTCCGGGCCGGCTTTTCGGTCGCCTGGGTGGCGGCCGCCTTCACCCTTGGCAAAAGCGCGCCGCCGGTCTCCGCGCTACTCCTGGTCGCCTACCCCTTGTGGGACGCTGTCGCCAATATTCTGGACGCGCAGCGCAGCGGCGGCCTGAAAGCCAATCCCAGCCAGGCGCTCAACGCGGTGGTCAGCACGATCACTGCCATTGCCGTCGTCATCGCACTCGGACAGGGCCCGCACGCGGTTCTGGCGGTGTTCGGTGCGTGGGCGGTTCTCGCCGGCCTGTTCCAGCTTGCGACCGGCGTGCGCCGTTGGCGGGCAGGCGCGCAATGGGCGATGGTGCTGAGCGGTGCGCAGTCAGCGCTGGCCGGTGGCTTCTTCATCAAACAGGCAATCGGCACCGCGACGCCTGGCATCACCGACATCGCGCCCTATGCCGCGTTCGGCGCCTTCTATTTCCTCGTCTCGGCCGTATGGCTGGCCGTCACGCAGGCACGCAAGCCCACGTAAAGGCCTGGGACTGGTTGCCGCGGCGGCCTTCGCTCAAACCACTTCCAGCACCTTGCCCGTGTCGTGCTGGCGCACGAAATCGACGCGGCCGCCGTCCCAGTGGTAGCTGTAGTGGCGGCCCTGAACCGGGACACCGATGGCGTCGGGCCAGAAGATGCCGATGCACTCCCCATCGGGCATGCGCACGCTGTTCCACACCAGCCCGTCGCTGCCGGCGGCCCGCAGCGCCCGCCCTTCCGCCTGCGACGCCGTGTAGTCGTCGGGATCGAGCACGCCGGGCACGGCGTTGACGTCGTCGAGGTCGCGATCGACGCTGCCGATCAGCACGCGGAAATCGGCCGTCCAGCCGGGCGCCTCGTTGGTGGCGCGCATGAATTTCTGGTGATGGTGGATGGTTTCGGCCAGCGCCACGTCCTCGCTGTCGCCGGCATAGTAGATGCCGTAGCTGCCGTCCGAAAACCGGCCGGGCCGAAGGACGGAACAATGCACGAAAGGCGCCATGACGAAACTGGCCCCGGGACCGGAAACCCGCCTTGCGGCCGGCACCTTGCCGAGATCGCCAAGCTCCAGCCGGATGCGCGGGTTGGTCTTCTCCTCGACGGCGGCGAGCGCCTCCCAGTCGCGCGGATCGGCGATGTCCTCGAAGAGATCGATCGGCGGATGGATGGAGCGGATGATGCGATAGGTCTGGGGCCAGTGGACGCGGCGCCGGACCGCGAGCCCACTCACCATGCACCACGCTCCGCGTCGAGCCATTCGCGCATCGCCGCGAGATCGGAAATGTCGCCGCGCAGCATCACGTCGAGCGCCGACTGCCCGCCAAAGGTGGCATTGGGCTTGCGTATCCAGGCATAGCCGCGCGCCGGCTCGGTGAAGAGGTAACGCAGCCCCTTGTGGATGCCCATCAGATGCGCCATGCGGGTGCGCAGGTCGCGGTCGATCCGGCCGATGCCGCCCTCCTTCCAGCGCGCCCAGGTGCGCGCCGAAATGCCGCCAAGCAGGACGCAGGCCTCGAAGTCGGTGAGGTTCCAGGCCTTGAACAGGTTGACCGTGGTGCGCGCCAAAGCGCCTGCCTCTTCATCCGAAATGGCTGAGCCGACAGTGGCCGGTGTGGCGGTGATGGCTTGAAGCTGCATGTTTAGACCTCGCTAATTGGCAGATATATAGCACGTATATGCCAATTGGCAAGGCGGGGAGCCATTGCCAGTGAAGACCGCACTGATGGCGATTAGATGGTCCGAACAATATTGCATCAACAATTACGGTCGAATTTCCCGGTAGTTGGATTTCCAACTAAGGTCGCGCGTGCCCCTAAACGGTCCTTGGCGCGGTTCCGCGACCCGTGACAAACCGCAAGATCGGTCGAGCGCGTCATGTCCGCATACGCTTTAGCTGGTGCTGCCACGGAGAACGGAATGATGAAGGCGGCGCTTCAAAACTACCATGCCCGGATGCAGAGAGTGTTGGATCATATCGACCAGCATTTGAACGGCAATCTGGACCTGGATGCTTTGAGCGGCATCGCGGCATTTTCCAAATACCATTTCCACCGGCAGTTCACGGCGACCTTCGGGCTGTCCGTGCATCGCTATGTCCAGCTTGCCCGCATGAAGCGCGCTTCATACCGGCTGGCCTTCAGGGATGCCGAAAGCGTCACTGACATAGCAATGGATGCCGGTTACGATGCACCGGACGCCTTCGCCCGCGCCTTTCGGCAACGGTTCGGGCAGTCTCCTTCATCGTTCCGGAAGTCGCCCGACTGGGCACCGTGGCTTGCGGCCTTCGGGCCTATGGACAATGCGAGGAGCAAGCTCATGCACATTACCTATGACCACGACGACGTGACGATCCGCGATGTGCCCCCGACGCCGGTGGCGATCATGGAACATCGAGGCGACCGGGCGACACTCGGCGACACCATTCAGCGGTTCATCGCCTGGCGCAAGGCCGCCGGCCTGTCGCCGGAGACGAGCCCGACCTTCAACGTCTTCCGTTCCGAGAGGATGCCCGCCAACCCAGCCGATTACAGCATGGACCTGTGTGTCGGGACTGACCTGCCGATCGACGCTGATGACGGGCAGATGATGGCTGGCGTGATCCCCGGCGGACGTTGCGCGGTGTTGCGCGTCGTCCACAATACCAACAACCTGGAGCCAGCCGCGCTCTACCTTTATCGCGACTGGCTTCCTGCCAGCGGCGAGGAAGCGCGTGACTTCCCGATCTATTGCCAACGGCACTTTTCGATGTTCCCGAATGTGCCGGTGCCTGATGTGGTCTGCGAATTGTTTCTGCCGCTGAAATAAAGCCTTCTGACGGGACCTGTCCCTTCTGACCGGGCCGGCGTTGCGCCGGCCCGAAAGTCCTGCACTACTCCGCCGCCTCGTACCCCGCGATGCCCTTGATCTCGAGGAAATCCTCGAGCCCGTATTCGGCGTATTCGCGGCCGTTGCCCGACTGCTTGTAGCCGCCGAAGGGCAGGCCGGCGTCCCATTGGGGATAGTTGATGTAGACATTGCCCGAGCGCATGCGGGCCGCGACCTCGCGCGCCTTCTGTAGGTCCTTGGCCTGGATGTAGGAGGCAAGGCCGTAGACGGTGTCGTTGGCCTGCTCGACAGCCTGCTCGACCGTGTCGTAGGGCAGGATCGCCAACACCGGCCCGAAAACCTCCTCGCGCGCGATGCGCATGTCGTGGGTGACGTCGGCGAACACGGTCGGCCTGACATAGTAGCCGCGATTGAGTTCGGCAGGGCGGCCGGGGCCGCCGGCGACCAGCCTGGCACCCTCGTCGATGCCGCTCTGGATCAGGTCCTGGATCTTGTCGAACTGGACCTGGCTGACGACTGGGCCGAGCTTGGTGTTGGCGCCGTCGGCTGGACCGACCGTGAACCTTTCCGCCGCCGTCCTGGCATATCCCGCGGCCTCGTCGTGGCGGTCGCGCGGCACGAACATGCGCGTCGGCGCGTTGCAGGACTGGCCGCTGTTGCTGAAGCAGCCGGCGACGCCCTTGCTGACGGCGGTGGCGAGGTCGACATCCGGGAACAGGATGTTGGCCGACTTGCCGCCAAGCTCCTGATGCACGCGCTTGACGGTGTCGGCGGCAGCCTTGGCCACCAATATGCCGGCTCGCGTCGAACCGGTGAACGACATCATGTCGATGTCGGGATGGCTGGACAGCGCCTGGCCGACGCCAGGGCCGTCGCCATTGACGAGGTTGAACACGCCCTTCGGCACGCCGGCCTCGTCGATGATCTCGGCGAAGATGATGGCGTCGAGCGGCGCGATTTCCGAGGGCTTCAGCACCATGGTGCAGCCGGCGGCGAGTGCCGGACCGACCTTGCAGGTGATCTGGTTCAGCGGCCAGTTCCAGGGCGTGATCAGGCCGACGACGCCGATCGGCTCCTTGACCACGAGATGGTTGCCCTTGACGTGGCGGAACTGGAAATTCTTCAGCGTCTCGGCCATTTTGGCCAGATGCGCCAGGCCGATGCCGACCTGGCTGTCGAGCGCCATCTGGCGCGGCGCGCCCATCTCGCGCGACACGGCGATCGCCAGGTCCTTGCTGCGCTTCTTGTAGACCTCGATGACGCGGTTGAGGATGTCGAGGCGCTCCTCGACCGAGGTGAAGCCATATGTGTTGAAGGCGCGCTTGGCGGCGGCCACAGCCTTGTCGACATCGGCCCTGGAGCCGAGCGAGATCCGCGCAAAGGCGTCCTCGTTCGATGGATCGATGACGTCGAGCGTGTTGGGCACGACAGGATCGACCCACGCGCCATCGATGTAGAACTGCAGATCGTGTGACATGGTCTCTCCTTGGGGTGCCGCATGGCCGGTCAGGCCGTGATATCTGGCTAGAAATAACGATGCGCGAACGGCGCTGTCAAACGCAACCCCCGAACTGGTTGAGCCAGTGCGGCAGTGGTTGAGCCAGACGGCTGGATCAGCGAAGGGCGGACTATACCAGCGTATGCCCGGCTTCGCCCAGCAGCCGTGTTGCCGCCGGCCGGTCCTTGTCCTTCACCAGCAGGTGGTCGCCATCGAAGGTCGATACCAGGAAGATGCCCAGCCCGTTTTCCGACAGCGGCCTGATGACGGACAGCACGATGCCGGTTTCGTCGAACGCGAACGGCCCCTGCAATTTGAAGGCGACCCAGTCGCGGTCATGCTTGACGGCATCGGGCACGCGATCCTGAAGGCAGGTGATCGAGAGCTCGTCGTCGGTCCTCGTGATGCTGACGAAACCTGGTCCGTCCGCCCAGCCAGGGATCCCGTCACCGGCTTGAAGTCGCGAAATCGCGTAGAGCCCGGACAGTTGCTTCAGCGCTACTCTCGCAGCCATCGTCGCGCTCCGATCGTCATGCCAACCTCTTGCTCATATAGACCGTCACCCCATTCATGAACGGCTCTTCCCGGTCGACCGTATAGCCGTGCCGCTTGTAGAGCGACACGTTGGCTTCGAAGGCGCCGTTGGTCAACAGGCGAAGCTCGTTGCGGCCCGCCTCGCGCGCCTTGATTTCCGCACGCTCCAGCAGGAGCCGGCCGATACCCCTGCCCTGCGCTTCCGGCGCGACGCAGACGTTCTCGATCCACAGGTGATCGTCGGCCAGCGTGGTCTCGATCATGCCGACGATGCGGCCGTCCTCGACGGCGAGGTCGAACGGATGCTCGGCGATGGCCTTTTCGTAGTCGGCGCGCATCGGCAGCGGCTCGCGGCCGATCACCGGCACCCATTTGGCATAGGCGGCACGCACAATGTCTTGGATGGCGGCGGCATCGGCGGGTTCGGCCGGCCGAAACCGGATGGCAGACTCGATGGTCATGACAGTGCTCCAGGCATGAAAAACCCCGCCGGCTGTTGTCGCGGGCGGGGCTGGAAACGAGCGAAGCGGATTTATCCTGCCGGCCTTTGTCGTCGCGCAATCAGCGTGCCGCTCCGCGCTGGGCGGAAGCGGCGTCGCTTGGCGACGACGGGCGCGGGAACGAACATGGCGGCAAGCTGGAGCAGCAACGGTTCCGCGTCAAGACACCGCCTCGGCCTGTCATTGGGCCAATCCGTCGGCAACGCCTTGGCCTGATACGGCTGGGACCCTCAGCGATCGATCCTCGCCGCCTGTTGCGGGGAGTATCGTTCTCCCTGGACGGCAATCGCCGAGACCGCGTTCTCGATATCGCGAAGATCGTCCGCGGTCAGGGCAACGGCGAGAGATCCGATGTTTTCCTCAAGGCGGTTTAGCTTGGTCGTGCCTGGGATGGGAACGATCCAGGGCTTGCGCGCCAGCAGCCAGGCAAGCGCGACCTGTGCCGATGTCGCGTTCTTGTCAGCCGCGATCGCGACGATGGCGTCGACCAGTGCCTGGTTTGCCTGGCGGGCTTCCTCCGTGAACCGCGGAACGCTGTTGCGGAAATCGTTGGCATCGAACGTCGTCCCGGCGTTGATGGCGCCGGTGAGGAAACCCTTGCCCAGCGGACTGAAAGGCACGAAGCCGATTCCCAGTTCCTCGAGGACCGGCAGGATCGCCTCCTCGGGTTCACGCCACCAGAGTGAATATTCGCTCTGAAGCGCGGCGACCGGCTGCACCGCATGAGCGCGGCGGATGGTGCGCACGCCCGCTTCCGAGAGGCCGAAATGCTTCACCTTGCCTTGGCTGATCAAGTCCTTCACCACGCCAGCCACCTCTTCGATCGGCACGACCGGATCGACCCGATGCTGGTAGAGAAGATCGATGTAGTCCGTCCTCAGCCGCTTGAAAGAGGCCTCGACGACGTCGCGAATATGCTGCGGCCGGCTGTCCATGCCCTGATGTCCGGCCGCACCGGCGATGTCGATGCCGAATTTGGTGGCGATCACCACCTGGTCGCGAATTGGCTGCAACGCCTCGCCGACGACCTCTTCGTTCCTGAACGGTCCGTAGACCTCCGCCGTGTCGAAGAAGGTGACACCGCGCTCGAATGCCGCCCGGATCAGACGGACTGCATCCGGCGTCTCCATCGGCTGCCCATAGGACTGGCTCATGCCCATGCAGCCCAGGCCGATGGCCGAGACTTCGAGGCCGCTGTTTCCAAGTGTGCGCTTTTGCATCGTCAGTGTCCCTTCTTCTCGGCGTCGGCCTGTTCGAAGACCTTGCGGGCGATGCCGATCGCGGTGCTTGCCGGCGGCCATCCAGCATAGAAGGCAAGATGCGTGATGGCCTCGATGAGCTCGTCATGGGTCACGCCATTCTCGAGCGCCCGCTTCATGTGGAACGGCATCTCGTTGATCCGGTATCCCGAGACCAGGCTGGCGACGGTGACGAGGCTGCGGTCGCGCGGCGAGAGGCCGGGGCGTTTCCAGACGTCGCCGAAAAGCACCTCGTCGGTATAGGTGCCGAGTGCTGGAGCGATGTCGGAAAACGGGCTTTTGGAAGGCGCTGGGGCATGGGTCATGAGGATCTCCTTCTTGTGTCGTCGGTGGGCGAGGTCTGGTCGGTCAAATCCCGTATTGTTCGTCGGTGACATGCCCCATCCAGTCGACGACCTTGCCGTCGAGCGCTTCGGCAATGGCGATATGGCTCATCGCCGTTGTCGGCGACGCCCCATGCCAATGCTTTTCGCCCGGCGCGAACCAGATGATGTCGCCGGGACGGATCTGTTGGATCGGCCCACCTTCGCATTGCACCAGACCGGCGCCCGACAGAACGATAAGCGTCTGGCCGAGCGGGTGCGTGTGCCAGGCCGTGCGCGCGCCGGGCTCGAAGGTCACGGTGGCCCCGCCGACGCGCGCGGGGCCGCTGCCCTTGAAGGATGCATCGATGCGCACCGCCCCGGTGAAATATTCTGCGGGCCCCTTCGCCGAGGGCTGTGAGCCGCTTTGTGTGATCTCCACGTTTTCCGTCCTTTCGTGATGCCGGGAGGACATTGCCGCCAGGCCAGGAGCGCCGGCTTGTTCGGCCGATTGCGTTCTATTTAGGGGCTGCGATGGTCATGAGTAGCTGCTATATCCGGCATGTACTTATGAGAGAAATTCATCAATGCCACGCGACAATCTGAATGAGTTGACCGCCTTCCTCGCCGTCGCGCGCGAGAAGAGCTTCACCAGGGCGGCGGCCAAGCTTGGCGTATCCCAATCGGCGCTCAGCCATGCCTTGCGCACGTTGGAAGAGCGGCTGGGCGTGCGGCTTTTGACCCGCACCACGCGCAGTGTCTCGCCGACCGAAGCCGGCGAACGCCTGGCCCGCACCGTCGGACCGAGGCTCGACGAGATCGAAAGTGAGCTCGCCGCCTTGAGCGCATTGCGAGAAAAGCCCGCCGGGACCATCCGCATCACCGCCGGCGAACATTCGGCCGACACGGTCCTGTGGCCAGCCATCGCCCGGCTGTTGCCGCAATATCCCGACATCCGGGTCGAGATCGTCGTCGACTACGGCCTGACCGACATCGTCGCCGGGCGTTACGACGCCGGCGTACGGCTGGGCGAACAGGTGGCGCGAGACATGATCGCGGTGCGCATCGGGCCGGACATGCGCATGGCGGTGGTCGGCTCGCCGGCCTATTTCGCAAGCCGGCCGAAGCCGCGCACGCCGCAGGACCTGACCGATCACAATTGCATCAACCTGCGCCTGCCGACCCATGGCGGGCTCTATGCCTGGGAATTCGAGAAGGCCGGACGCGAGCTGAAGGTGCGCGTCGACGGCCAGTTGATCTTCAACACGGCGGGGCTGCGCATGAATGCCGTGTTGGCCGGCGTCGGCCTCGCCTATCTCCCGGAGGATCAAGTGACGGCGCATCTCGCCGATGGCCGTTTGTTGCGGCTCATGGCCGACTGGTGCCCGCCGTTTCCCGGCTACCACCTCTACTATCCCAGCCGCCGCCAGGCGACGCCCGCCTTTACGCTGCTGGTCGATGCGCTGCGTTATCGCGGCTAGCCTACGGGTCCAGGAACCAATTCAGCCGGACAGCGTTCACGGTGGTTAAATGGAACCTTGCGCATGACGGACCTGTCGAACAGTTCGACACTCGATCTATCCCATCAAATCCTCGATAATCTTCCTGTCGCCATCTACACGACCGATAGCGAAGGCAGGATCACCTATTTCAACCGGGCCGCGGCCGATTTTGCCGGGCGCGAGCCCGAGCTCGGAAAAGACCAGTGGTGCGTAACGCACAAGCTGTTCACGACCGACGGGCAGGTGTTGCCGCACGACCAATGCCCGATGGCCATTGCGTTGCGGGAGAACCGGCCGATCAGAAACCAGTCGGCCATCTCGCAGCGTCCGGACGGCACGCGCGTGCCCTTCCTTCCCTATCCCACGCCGCTCCATGACGACCAAGGCAGGCTGGTCGGGGCCGTCAACATGCTGTTCGACCTCACCGACCGGCATCTTGCCGACGAGGCCAGGCATCATCTGTCGGCCATCGTGGAATCCTCCTTCGATGCAATCGTCAGCAAGGATTTGAACGGCGTCATCAAGAGCTGGAACTCAGGCGCCCAGCGCCTGTTCGGCTACACCGCCGACGAAGCGGTCGGCAGGTCCGTGACGATGCTGATACCCGATGACCACCTGGACGAGGAGCCGCGCATATTGGAGCGCATCCGCAAAGGCGAGCGGGTCGAGACCTACGAGACCATCCGCCGCCGCAAGGACGGCAGCCTAGTGCCCGTATCCCTGACGATCTCGCCCGTACGCAATGCCGTCGGCCGGATCATCGGCGCCTCCAAGATCGCCCGCGACATCTCGATAGCCAAGGAGAGCGAATATCGCATCCGCATGCTGATGCGCGAGGTCAACCATCGGGTCAAGAACCAGTATTCCGTCATCATCTCTATGATCCGCGAGACCAGCAAGAGGTCCTCGACACCGGCGGAGTTCGAACGCCAGGTGCGCGAGCGCATCATGGCGCTGTCGCTCTCGCACGACCTGCTGGTGTCCGGCGACTGGCGAGGCGCGACGATTTTCGAGCTGCTCCTGGCACAAGCCAAACCGTTCGGCAACGAGGAACGGATTTCCATGGCTGGCCCTTCCCTGACGCTGAACCCCAATGCCGTCCAGTATCTCGGCATCGCCTTTCATGAACTGGCGACCAACTCCGCCAAATATGGCGTGCTTTCGGCCGCCGAGGGAACGATATCGGTGCAATGGAAGGTGAGCCAGGCAGGCGCCCTGAAACGGTTCCAGCTGATCTGGAAAGAGCGCGATGGTCCTCAGGTGCAGAACATCGGCCATGGCGGTTTCGGCACCGTCGTGCTCCAGCGCGTCGCTCCAGCAGCTGTAAGTGGCACCGGCGTTCTCGAATATGACAGCCACGGCGTCACCTGGACCCTTGAAGCCCCCTTGTCGCAGCTCGAAGCCTCGGTCGACAGCGAGCACGTCGACCCACAGGCGATCGACGAGGTGATCGGCGGACCGGAATTCGAAGTCCTTCCCTGATGCCGCACTCGCATTCCGGCATCGCCGCTCTATGTCTTCCCCGAACAAGCATTTCTCGCCGTCCGGAACAGTCGTGGAAGACATGCGGTTGGCAAAGCACCGGAGCATGCTATGACCGATGAAGATCTTGCCAATAGCTATCGTGGTTACATCGACTGCCTCAACGCCCAGGACTGGCGGAGCCTAGACCGCTTCGTACACCAGGAGGTGCACTACAATGGCGACCGGGTCGGCCTGTCGGGTTACCGCGACATGCTGGAGCGGGATTTTCGCGAAATTCCCGATCTCTATTTCGACATCCAGCTGCTGATCGCCGATACGCCTTTCATAGCGAGCCGCCTTCAATTCAACTGCACGCCGAATGAAACTTTTCTCGGCCTGCCGGTCAACGGCAGGAAAGTGTCCTTCAGCGAGAACGTCTTCTACGAGTTTCTCGACGGCAGGATCAGGCACGTCTGGTCGGTGATCGACAAGGCGGCGATCGAAGCGCAGCTGTAGGCCGGCCCCTTTCTCAGCTTTCGAGGGGCCAAGACCGTTCGTAAAAATCGATCATTCTAACGAAAATAATTCGTTTGAAAGATTAGTCTTGGAATGACATTTCTCCGGCGTACTCGCACGGAGAATTGTATTGTCGTCCCTGACTCCCATCGCAAACGGTATTCCGAAAGGCCTGATTTCCGCCGATCTGGCCCAAGGTCGCAAGCGCCTCGATTCCCTGGGAAACGGCGTCATTCCCGGCATCGTGCTGGTGGCCATGATCACGGCCGTCGCCTTCTCGGCCCGCAATGTCTCCGGTTTTGCCCTGTTCAGCCCGATGATCCTGGCCGTCGTTGCTGGCATGGTCTATTCCAACGTGCTCGGCACACCGGTGCACGCCAAGGCCGGCATCGCCTTTTCGCAAAAGCGCCTGCTGCGCTTCGCCATCGTGCTGCTCGGCTTCCAGCTGACGCTTGGCCAGGTCGTCTCGATCGGCGCCGGCGGCGTCGGCATCGTCGCGCTGACCCTTGGCGCCACCTTCGTCTTCACCATCACGCTCGGCCGGCTGATCGGCGTCGACGCCAAGCTCACCCAGTTGATCGCCGCCGGCACCTCGATCTGCGGTGCCTCGGCGATCGTCGCCACCAACATCGTCACCGATGCGCGCGACGAGGACGTCACCTATGCCGTCGCCTCGATCACCTTGTTCGGCACCATCGCCATGCTCGGCTTCCCGCTGCTGGCGCCGCTGCTCGGCCTCGACCAGCACGCCTTCGGACTGTGGGCCGGGGCCTCCATCCATGAGGTGGCGCAAGTCATCGGCGCCGGTTTCCAGAACGGCACCCAATCCGGCGAGATCGCCACCGTCGCCAAGCTGACCCGCGTCGCCATGCTTGCGCCGATGATCATCGCGCTCGGCCTGATGGCGCGCCGCAAAAGTGACGACCAGTCGGCTGCACGCCCGCCCATGCCGTGGTTCGTCGCCGCCTTTGTCGCCGTCGTGGCATTGAACAGCCTGGTTACGATACCAGCCGAAGTGAAGCAGGCTGTAGTGCTGGCCACCACCATCATGCTCACCATGGGGCTGGCCGCCATGGGCCTGCAGGCGGACATTTCGCAACTGCGCTCGCGCGGCCTGCGCCCGCTGGCGCTCGCCTTCTGCGCCTTCCTGTTCATCGGCGGCTTCAGCCTGATGCTGGTGAAGGTCTCAGGGTAACTAATCCTGGAACGAACTCGCCGCGACATAGATCGCCGCCAGCGCCTCGATGCCGGCCTGGTCGGCACTGTCGAAGCGGCCGGGCAGCGGGCTGTCGAGATCGAGCACGCCGAAAACGCCCTCCTCGTCCTCAAGCAGCACGACCAGCTCGGAGCGCGAGGCGGCGTCGCAGGCGATGTGGCCGGGGAAATCATGCACGTCCTTGATCAGCATCGAGGTGCCGAGCTCGACCGCCGTTCCGCATACGCCTTGGCCGACGGCAATGCGCACGCAGGCCGGCTTGCCCTGGAAGGGCCCCAGCACAAGTTCCTCGTCCGATGCCAGGAAATAGAAGCCGGCCCAGTTGAGGTCGGGCACCATCTGGAAGATCAGCGCCGCGGTGTTGGCGGCGTTGGCGATCGAATCGTGCTCGCCCTCGAGCAGCGCCTTCAATTGCTTGGCAAGGTCGCGGTAGAACGCGGCCTTGTCTGAGATATCGATGGCCTGGGCCGCGAACATGATTTGTCTCCAAACTGGGAATCGCGGTTCCGTTTCCGCAAACCCTGCACCAAACGACCACCGGACCATCCTAGGCAATTCCAGGAAAATGCGAAACGGTTTTCCGTTCGAAATTCTGTCCGTTGGCGCCTTGGCGCTATCTTCATTCCCGGCGCAAGATTTGATTCCGGCGGGAGAAAAATTTCAAAAGTATTATTTCGAAGCGCGGTCTCCTGACGCCGACAAGGAGGCCAAATTATTCGAAAGATTGAATTTTTCCTTCCGGGCGCCTATTTATCGAGAAGTTCATTTTCACGATTTCACGCGCGAAGGAGATTTCTTCAATGGCCGACGGCAATCAGACGATCATGCAAAAAGCTGAAGCCCGCTTTGTCGACAAGCAGAAGAAAACCGCGGAGCGCAACAAGGCAACCGCCGAATACATGTCCGAGGCGAGGGCCAGGGAGATCAAGACGGCAAGGCTGAGGGAATTGCGCCTGGCCAAGGAAGAAGCCGATCGCGTGGCGGAAGCGCTGAACCCGGCGCCGAAAAAGAAGCGTGTGGCCAAGAAGGCATAGAGTCACTCCAAGGACGTGAGCGGTCTCCCGCTGGGCTTGCACCAAGTCAAGGAATGCGGCGGCTCAAGCCACGTCTGACGTTCCAGCCATGCAATGATCCTGCCGACCAAGGGCAAGAGCGTCCAGCTCCACACCGCGGTGCGTTCCCTTTCACCTGCCTTTCGGCCTCGAAGATGCGAAACGTCGCGGCCGCGCGCGAAATAGCGGATGGTACCGAGGAACCCTGATCTGGCCATTTTCCTCTTGATCGGTCCCCCGATCTGGCCTAGCCTTCAAGTTGAGAAAAGGTTTTTCCAGACAGTCCCGATGGGGTTCGGCCGTTAGCCGGGCTTTATTCCGGCCGGTAAGGGAAAACCTTTTTCCAAACCAAGGATTTCTGCCGCGATGGCATCGGACGACCAGCCAGTTCCGGTCTTTCCCAAACCCGTCACCTTGCGCGACGTGGCCGCGCGGGCCGGCGTCAGCGTTGCCACTGCATCCAAGGCACTCAATGATCAGGGGCGCATGACCGCCGAGACCCGCGAGCGCATTCGCGAGACGGCGCGCAACCTGGGCTTCCGGCCTAACAGCCTGGCGCAGAGCCTGCTGAGGCGCCGCTCCTTTACTGTCGGCCTGCTCACCAACGACACCTATGGCCGTTTTTCGCTGCCGCTGATGTCGGGCATTTCGGATGCGCTGGTCGATGCCGGCGTCTCGGTGTTCCTGTGCAATGTCGAGGAGGATCCCCGGCTCGGCCAGCTCCATGTCGAGGCCATGCTGGACAAGCGCGTCGACGGCATCATCGCCACCGGCAAGCGCATCGACCGCCATCTGCCGATCGATCTCGCCAATTTGCGCATCCCCGTGATCTACGCCTTCACTCAGCCCGATCCCGACGCCGTCGCCTTCGTTTCCGACGATGCCGGCGGGGCGCGGCTGGCCGTCGACCATTTCTGCCGGCTCGGCCGCAAGCGCATCGCCCATGTCACCGGCCCGGCCAGTTTTGCCGTGGTGCATGAACGGGCGCAGGCCTATCGCGCCGCGCTGATCGAGAACGGCCTGTCCGTCATCGAACCCCTGCTCGGCGCCTGGTCGGAAGCCTGGGGGCATGAGGCGGTGACGACCCTTTTCGATGGCGGGGGAGAAAAGCCGGACGCCGTCTTCTGCGGCAACGACCAGATCGCGCGCGGCGTCATCGATGCTCTGCGCGAGCGTGGCTTGAGCGTTCCCGGCGATGTCGGCGTCATCGGCTTCGACAATTGGGAGATCGTGGCCGAGGCGACCCGCCCGCCGCTGACCTCGGTCGACATGAACCTGACAGCACTAGGCCGCGAGGCCGGGCTGACCCTGCTTTCCCTGGTCGGCGGCAAGCCCGCCGCGCCGGGCATCAGAAAACTGCCGTGCCGGCTGGTGGTGCGGCAGTCCTGCGGCCGCCTGCCCGACGGCTGAAAAGACGGCTGAGAAACGAAGCGCCGCGATCGGCGGCAAGCCGCGCATCGCGGCCAAATGAGGAGGAGGAGAACATGAGGACTTTGATTGCCAAACTGGCCCCGACCAAATTGGCCCTGACCAAATTGACGTTGACGGCTGCCGTTCTGGGTTGCGGCCTGCAATTTGCCGCCGCCGAAACCGCCAACATCTGGGTACGCGCCGACGGCTCGAACTTCATGCCGAGGATCGTCGACGCCTTCAACAAGGCGAACAAGGACCAGGTCAAGCTCGACATCATCCCCAATGCCGAGATCATCCCGAAATATGGCGCGGCCGCGGCCGGCGGCACGGCGCCCGACGCGCTGTCGCTCGACCTGATCTACACGCCCTCCTTCGCGGCCGCCGGCCAGTTGGAGGACATCACCGACTGGGCGAAGTCGCTTCCCTATTTCGCCAGCCTGTCGCCCGCGCATGTGAAGACCGGCACCTACAAGGACCGCATTTACGGCCTGCCCTTCTCGGCCGACGCCTCGGTGCTGATCTGGAACAAGAAGCTGTTCAAGCAGGCAGGCCTCGACCCTGAAAAGGGCCCGGCCAACTGGGCCGAGATCGAAGCCGACGCCGAGAAGGTCAACGCGCTTGGCGGCAACATCAAGGGCTTCTACTTCTCCGGCAATTGCGGTGGCTGCAACATCTTCACCTTCACGCCGCTGATCTGGGCCTCGGGCGGCGACATCCTGTCGGAGGACGGCTCCAAGGCGACGCTGGACAGCCCGCAATTGCGCGGCGCCATCGATCTCTACCGCTCGATGGTCAAGAAGGATTTGGTGCCGGCGGGCGCGCAGACCGATACGGGCGCCAATTTCTTTGCCGCCTTCGCCGCCGGCAATATCGGCATCTCGCCCTCCGGCGCCTTCGCCATCGGCGCGCTCAACACGCAATATCCCAACGTCGACTACGGGGTCACCTTCCTGCCGGGCAAGGATGGCAACTGGTCGTCGTTTGCCGGCGGCGACAATTTCGTCGTCACCAAGGGCACCAAGAAACTCGCCGTGGTGAAAGAGTTCCTGGACTTCGCCTATTCGCTCGAAGGCCAGACGATCCTCGCCAAATACGGCAGCCTGCCGGTGCGCGGCGACATCGCCAAGGACGCGCTGAAGGAGCTCGACCCGCGCTACCAGATTGCCGCCGAGGCGATGGCCAAGGGCAAGACACCTTATTCGGTGGTGTTCAACGACCTGATCAACTCCGCCAACGGCCCGTGGACACAGATGATCAACGAGGTGTTCTTCGGCGACGACGTCGATGGCGCCATAGCAAACGCCCAGGAGACCATGCAGTCGATCATCGACCAGGCGCCGCAGAAGTAGCGCCGCCTCCACCTCCCCCTTGAGGGGAGGTCGGACCGCAGGTCCGGGTGGGGTCGTCTCGGCAGTGCTCGACGTTCCTTGATGTCGGCGCGCTTGGCGGAGGACCCCACCCCCGGCCTTCGGCCGGACCCTCCCCTCGAGGAGGAGGGGACGCAGCGCCAGGGAAACAGCCATGACCACCATGACCGCAACCACCGCCCCACCCCGCCTCCGCAAACGCGTCGGCGCCGGGCGCCGGCAATGGATTGGCCTGCTCTATGTGGCGCCGGCGGTGGCGCTGGTCATGCTGTTCTTCGTCATTCCGCTCGGCATGACGGCCTGGATGTCGCTGCACAACTGGCCCTTGATGGGCGAGCACTCCTTCATCGGCCTCGGCAATTACTGGGCAATCCTGCGCGACACCAGGTTCTGGAACGCGCTGAGATTCACCGGCTACTACACGCTGATCGTCACCATCGCGATCTTCGCCGTCGCCTTTCCGCTGGCGATCTTCATCGAGCGGCCGCGCCCGTTCACCAACCTCTACCGCACCATGTTCTTCATGCCGGCGGTGGTCGGCTTTGCCTCGGCGAGCCTTTTGTGGTCGTGGCTGCTCAACGTCGATTCCGGCCTGTTCAGCCCCGCCGCCTACGATCTCGGCCTGATCGACAAGAAGTTCAACCTGCTCGCCACCTTCCAACCGGCCTTCTGGTCGATCATCGCCATGGTGGTGTGGAAGGTCGCTGGCTTCACCATGATCATCCTGATGACCGGCCTGCAGTCGATCCCGCAGGATCTGCAGGAGGCCGCCGTCATCGACGGCGCCGGGCCGTTCGCCAGGTTCCGGGCGATCACCTTGCCGCTGATGCGCCGCACCCTGGCGCTGGCGCTGATCCTGTCGGTCGCGGGCTCCATCCTTGCCTTCGACCAGTTCTACATCATCCTGCGCGGCGGCCCGCGCAACCAGACGCTGACGGCGGTGTACTGGATCTTCAACCAGTCCTTCGTCTCGTTCAAGCTCGGCTATGGCGCGGCACTCTCGATGGTGCTGCTGGTCATCCTGGTGGCGCTCAGCCTCGTCCAGCTCTGGTTGCTGCGCAAACCCGAGGGGCTCGACTGATGGCGCAGGCGATATCGGGCACAGGCAAGCTTGCCGCGCGCTTGGCCAGGCATTCCACCGGCATCGTCGCCTCGGTGCTGTTCGTGGCGCCGATCGTGTGGACGGTGCTGTCGGCCTTCAAGCCGGCACAGGAGGCGCGCCTGCCGCCGCTGCCGCCCTGGCCGACGACGGGCTTCTCGCTGGAGAACTATCAAACGCTGAACAGTTTCGGCGACGGCCTGTGGGCCTCGGCGCAGAACAGCATCTATGTCTCGGTGATGACGGTCATGCTGTCGGTCATCGTCAGCGTGCTCGCCGGCTACGGTTTTTCGCGGTTTCGGTTCCCGTTCAAGGACTTGTTCTTCGTCCTCATACTGTCGACGATCATGATCCCGTTCCAGTCGATCCTGACGCCGATCTTCCTGGTGCTGACCAAGCTTGGCCTGCACAACACGTTGACCGGCCTGGTCGGCGTCTATGTGACGCTGCAGCTGCCGTTCTCGATCTTCATGATGCGCAACGCCTTCGACGCGGTGCCGCGCGAGATCGAGGAGGCCGCGCGCATGGACGGCGCCGGCAACGCCACCATGCTCATAAAGGTCATGCTGCCGCTGGTCTGGCCTGGTGTCGTCACCATCGCGCTGTTTGCCTTCCTCGGCGCCTGGAACGAATTCCTCGCTGCCCTGGTGCTGATGACCGACCAGTCCAAGTTCACGCTGCCGGTGATGATGACCGCACTTCAGTCCGGCCGCTTCGGCGCCATCGACTGGGGCGCGGTGCAGGCGGGCGTCACCGTGATGATGGTGCCGTGCCTGATCCTGTTCCTGGCTTTGCAGCGCTTCTACATCCGCGGCCTGATGGCCGGGGCCGTCAAATAGAGCATGATCCCGAAAAGTGGGAACCGGTTTTCGGAAAGATCAGGCTCCAACAAAGAGATAGACGTCAGATCGAATGGAGTGAGTTCATGACCGCATCGCCATCCCCCCGGCACGCCACCCCAAATAAATCGCAGGAGACGGGCAAGCCGAAGCTCGCCTTCCGCCCGCTGCCGGTGCCGCAGGTCGACGTGCGCGGCTTCTGGGGCGACCGCGCCGAGGCGGTTGCCACGCGCACCGCCGACATCCTTTACGACCGCTGCGTGGCGGCGCGCATGCTGGAGCAGATCGATCCGGACCAGCCCTCGCCAGGCGTCGTCATTCCGTTCCACTCGCCCTCGCCCGACGAGGCGGCCTCCGCCGGCTTCACCGGCTCGACGGTGACCACGCAGATGTTCTGGGATTCCGATCTCGGCAAGACGATCGAGACCGCGGCCTATTCGCTCTACCGGCGTAAGAATCCCGAACTGGAGAAGAAGATCGATGCCGTCATCGACATGTACGGCAGGCTGCAGCAGGAGGACGGCTATCTCTCCAGCTGGTACCAGCGCATCCAGCCGGGCAAGCGCTGGACCAATCTGCGCGACTGCCACGAGCTTTATTGCGCCGGCCACCTCATCGAGGGCGCGGTCGCCTACTACCAGGCGACGGGCAAGCGCAAGCTGCTCGACATCATGTGCCGCTACGCCGACCACATCGCTTCGGTGCTGGGGCCCGAGCCCGGCAAGAAAAAGGGCTATTGCGGCCATGAGGAGATCGAGCTGGCGCTGGTCAAGCTGGCGCGGGTGACGGGCGAACAAAAGTACATGGAATTGGCCAAATACTTCATCGACCAGCGCGGGCAGCAGCCGCACTATTTCGACGAGGAGGCGCGCGCCCGTGGCGCCGACCCGAAGGCTTATCATTTCAAGACCTACGAATACAGCCAGTCGCACATACCGGTGCGCGAGCAGGACAAGGTCGTCGGCCACGCGGTGCGGGCCATGTACCTTTATTCGGGGATGGCCGACATCGCGACCGAATATGGCGACGACACGTTGCGGGTGGCGCTCGACCGGCTGTGGGACGACCTCACCACCAAGAACCTCTACATCACCGGCGGGCTCGGCCCGTCGGCGCACAATGAGGGCTTCACCAGCGACTACGACCTGCCCAACGAAACCGCCTATGCCGAGACCTGTGCATCGGTCGGGCTGGTGTTCTGGGCGAGCCGCATGCTCGGCATGGGGCCGAACGCGCGCTACGCCGACATGATGGAGCGCGCGCTCTACAATGGTTCCATTTCCGGCCTGTCGCTCGACGGCTCGCTGTTCTTCTACGAGAATCCGCTGGAAAGCCGGGGCAAGCATAACCGCTGGAAATGGCACCGCTGCCCTTGCTGCCCGCCCAATATCGGGCGCATGGTCGCCTCGATCGGCAGCTATTTCTACAGCCTGGCGGACGACGCGCTGGCGGTTCATCTCTATGGCGACTCCACCGCCCGCTTCGACATTGCAGACACGCCGGTCACACTGACGCAGGCGAGCCGCTATCCCTGGGATGGTGCCGTCGAGATTACCGTTGAGCCGCAGGCGCCGGTAGAGTTCACGCTGCACCTGCGTGTGCCGGCCTGGAGCGGCAACGCCGGCCTGGCCGTCAATGGCGAGACGGTCGACCTCGAGGATTTGACCAGTGACGGCTACGCCGCGATCCGGCGCAGGTGGCAGAAGGGCGACCGTGTCCGGCTCGATCTCGAAATGCCGATCGAGCGGCTCTATGCCAATCCCGAGGTGAGGCAGGATGCCGGCCGCGTCGCACTGTCGCGCGGGCCGCTGATCTACTGCGTCGAGGCGACCGACAATGACAATCGCCTGCATCGCCTGACCCTGCCGCGCACGGCCGGCATCGAGGCGCATGACGAACCGGATCTGCTCGGCGGTGTGGTGACGCTTTCAGCCACGGCACAAGCCGATGCCGGGGATGGCTGGCAGGACGGCCTTTATCGCGCCGATCCGCCGGCCAGGGTCGAGACGCGCCTGACCGCCATCCCCTATTTCGCCTGGGACAACCGCGAGCCCGGCGAGATGCTGGTTTGGCTGCGGGATGGTTGATACCGGCGGCAACGCCGTGGGGCGGCCGGTTATGTCCGGCTTGACTGGGCGGCGGCGGTCAGCGGCTTTTTCGGCGCTGCTTTCGCGGCGCTGCCGTCAATATGCGCCCAGGCCGGCCGCTCGAACAGGAACATGCCGAAGCCGATGCGCTGCACGATGAAGTAGAGCACGATGGGACTGATGATCGAGACCAGCAGCACCGCCAGGCTGAGCAAGCCCGTGTCGGTCAGCAGGCCGCTTGCCAGCGCCGCGCCGCGGAACAGCGACATCGGAATGGTGAAGGCGACATAGACGACCAGGGAATGTTCGCCCAGCCAGCGCAGCCATTCCATGGCGGGAAATTTCGACAGGAAACCGCCAAGCACGCAAAGCGCCACGGCACCGGCGACGGCCAGGACGAGATGCAGCGGCGGCCATGCCGCCAAGCCCATCTGCATGCCGACCGGCTGCATGGCATAACCCGGCGAATAGACCAGCAGGCCATTGACGACAGCCCACAGGACGAGCCCGGCGACAGCCACCGCCGAGCGAGCTTGCGTCCATTCGACGAGCCGGAACACCAGCGGCGCCATGACGAAGCCAACGTAGAAAAAGACGAAATAGGCGGCGAATTGTTCGACCGCGTAGCTGTCGGGATGCGGCGCCCACATCTGCAGACCGGCGGCGATCGGGATGACGATCCAGGCGGGCACGGCAAGCTGCCGCAGCAGTTTCGCGGCAAGACCGAACACCGCCAGCACGTAGATGAACCACAGGACGCCATAGGGCTGGACGACGGCCATTGCCAGGTCGTGCAGCATGCCGGCGGGATCCCGGCTGAAGATGCCGATCTTCAGCCCGATCGAGATGATCGCCCACAGCACGTAGAAATAGAGGTAATGGACGACGCGCCGGTCGATATAGCGCCGCCACGGCCGGTCGATCACCTGCGACAGGAACAGCCCCGAGATCAGGAAGAATTCCGGCATCCGAAACGGCGTCGCGAAGCCGATGACATAGTGGAGAAAGCCGACGCCGCCTGTATACTCGCCGGTGTTGTAGGCCGAGTACATCATGACCACGAGGATGATCGAGAGACCTTTGGCCGTGTCCACCCACGGCATGCGCATCGGGCTGCTGTTCATGGCGGCGAATCCAAACCGGCCGGCCCGGCTGGCCAGCCATCATCCCGCGATGTCTAGCACCATCAAGCTTCCCAGATCGTAAACGCGGCTGTCTTGCGGTGAGGCTGGCAGCGTCCGCGGGCCGCCGTGTTGAAGCCGTTGGCAATCATCTGCCGTCAGCGCTGCCCCTCGCCTGCCTGGCATCATCTCCCCGTAAACGGGGCGAGGGACGCCGTTCTCGCCGATTTCGCCAATCGCCGGCGTTGCGGAAAGAGCGTCGGCCTCGCGGCAGCCCTCTCGCCCCGTTTACGGGGAGAGATGTCCGGCAGGACAGTGAGGGGCAGCGCCGACCGTGACCTCTATGCACAATGAACGATTACTTTCGGGACTTGGATTTGTTCAAAGCCACCGCCGCGCGTACCAGCGCCTTGAAGGCCTCCTCGTCGACCTCCTCGCCTTTCTGGAAATCGATGGCGCGCCGTGTGTTGCCTTCGAGGCTGGAATTGAACAGGCGCGCGGGATCGGGCAGCGCGGCACCCTTGGCGAAGGTCAGCTTGACGACGGCCTTGTAGGTCTCGCCGGTGCAGATCATGCCGGCATCCTCCCACACCGGCACGCCGCGCCATTTCCACGTCTCGACCACGTCGGGATCGGCTTGATGGATCAGCGCGCGCAGCCGCCCCAGCATCTCGCCGCGCCAGTCGCCCAAGTCCTTGATCCTGCCGTCGATCAGCTCGGAGGGAGATTTGCTGTCCTCGGTGGTCGTCATTGTGGTTCTCCTTCGAACTGAAGATAGAGCGCTTACATGCGCTCGCCAGGCAAGAGGCTCGCCTGCTTCACCCAGGCGCTGAACTGCGCTTCGTCGAACGCGTCGTCCTCATGAATATTGAGGTAGCGCGTGTCCTGGCTCCTGGATTCGCCCGGCGGCACCGGATCCAGCGACATGCCGCGGAAGAAGGCCACCTTGATGTATCTGGTGAAGCAATGGAAGCTGAGGAACCAGCCCTCGCCCTCGACGCCGTAGAAAGGCGAGTTCCATTTCACCGCCTTGTTTACGCCGGGCACGGCGCGCTCGATGAGCGCGTCGAGCCGCCCGCCCATCTCGCGCTTCCAGCCCGGCATAGCCACGATATAGGCCTGCACCGGAGCGTCGCCATAGCCCTTGGCGATCTGCGGATTGCCACCGGAAAGCAGCTTCGGCTCAGCCTTGGCCGGGGTCGCCTTGGCCATGCGCTTTCCTCCTATCCATTGGCCCGCTGTGCGCTGCGTCCTTTCGCGACATAGGGCAGCACGAACATATAGAGGCCGCTGAACAGCATAAGGAAGAGCGGCGGCAGTGGCGAATAGACCACCCAGGCCGGCGGCTGTCCAAACGCCATGGTGACGAAATTGGCGATGACGGTGATCGTGAAAATGATCGACAGCCAGCGATGCGCTTGCCTGATCCATTTGCTCCAGTCCAATTCTGCCTCCTCTTGCGCTATGCGTTGAAACCCGGCGCCCTACCAGCGCGCCAGTTCGGTGATCTGGATGAGATTGCCGCAGCCATCCTCCAACTTGGCGATGGTCGAGCCGGTCACGTCGGTAGGCGCCATGGCAAAGGCACCGCCATTGGCCTTGATGCGCTCATGGTCGCCCTTGATGTTGTCGGTGAAGAGCATCAGCGCCGGCTGGCCCTGCTTGAAGATCGCCTGCTGGTAGGCCTTTGCCGCCGGGTTGTCGTTCAGCGCCAGCTGCAATTCGGTGCCGTCGGGCTCTTCGGCCGAGACGACCGTCAGCCAACGGAACGGCCCATTGCTGAAATCGGCTTTTTTGGTGAAGCCCAGCACGCCGGTGTAGAAGGCAAGCGCCTTTTCCTGATCGTCGACATAGATGCTGGTCAGTTTGATCTTCATCGCTTTTTCTCCATGGTTTCGCCGGCGGGAAACCCACCCTCTAATATTTCTGTCTGGCTTTCAGTTCGGCCGAGAGGCCTCAGTCCGTCCGCGCCAGAAGCTCTTCCAGCTTTTCCAGGAATTGCGGCCAACCCACCTTGGCGCCGCCATAGGCCCGCTTCTGGTCGGGCCGGAAACCGGCCTGCTCCATGCGCAGATGGGTTCCCGTTGGCGTCGGGGTGAGCGTGAAAGTCACCACGCTCCTGAGATCGAACGCCGGGTCCTGATGCGCGAGGTTCCAGCTGTAGGACAACCTCTTGTGCGGCTCGACGGCAAGCACCTCGCAGTCCAGCACGCCGCCCCAGTCGGCGCTGATGTTGAAGCGATGGCCGACGGCGGGTTTGAAATCGCTCTTCATCAGCCACTCCTCGATCAGATGCGGTTGCGTCAGCGCGCGCCAGAGTTTTTCGGGCGGATGGGAGATCTCCCGCTCGACAACGACAGTGCGGGTTTGCTGTGCACTATCGTTCACTGGTCCATCCTTTTGAGCAAATCCTCGAGGTCGTCGAACCGGCTTTCCCAGAACCCTGCCATATGGCGTGTCCAGTCCATCAGCGGCGCCAGCGCGGCAAGCCGGGCGCTGTAATGCGTCTGGCGGCCTTCATGGCGGTCGCGCACCAGCCCGGCCTGCTTCAGCACGCCGAGATGCTTCGACACCGCCGGCTGCGAGACGCCGGACTGGCTGGTCAGCGCCCCGACCGTCTGCTCTCCCTGGCGGCACAGCCGCTCGAAAATCGCCCGCCGTGTCGGGTCGGCGAGCGTCCTGAAGAGCATGTCATGAGCGTCTGGCATTTCTAATCGATAACCCGTTGGCTATTGGTTGACGTATAACCACAGGGATATATGTTCGTCAAGCGGAAGATTGGAGCGTCCTGACACGGTGGTGGCTATATGGGGCCGTGGCTGCGACCGATCTCGCGCGCCACCAGTTCCTGCAGTTGCCACAGATTGCGGTCGCGTATGCCGCAGGCGTCGAGATGGCGGATGGTCTCGAACAGATATTGCGCGCCCGAGCCCCAATGGCCGACGGCGTTCGCCAGCGTCGCCGCGACCGCGGGCTTGTCCAGTTTGCCGGCGTAGCGCGGGTTGGCGGGATCGACGACGAAGCCGAGCGCCAGGCACGGCCCGCTTTCGGTGCTGACCCGCAGCCAGCGCGGCACGTTGACGGCGGGCAGGATGGTCATTTCGCGGCGCAGCAGCGCTTCCAGATTGGCGGCAACCGGTTCGGCGATCTCGAACACCATGCCCTGGCACTGGCCGCCACGGTCGAGCGCCATCATCAGCCCGGGCTGCTCGAGCGTGCCGCGAAAGCGCTGCACCGTGAAGCAGAACGACCGATTCCAGCCCCGCGCCACCGCCCGCTCGCCGCCCCTCACCTCGCCGGCCGGCTTCCACAACAGCGAGCCATAGGCGAACAGCCTCAGCGGCCCGGCCGGTGCCGAGGCCAGGATCTCGTCGCGAAACCGCGCATAGTCGTCATCGGTCATCGGGATCATGCCCGGCACCGGCCCGGCATCCTCGACCACGCGCAAGGTGCGCGCCACCAGCGCCTCGGTCAGCGCCATCGGCGACTTGCGTGGCGGTGATTTGCGCGGTGCGGCGGAAATCGGCTTGCTCATTGTCATGCCTCGGCCATGGCAGCCATGTTGCTGAAGGTTCGGGGATTCTCAAGAGCCAGAACCGTTCGAAACCTGGAATCCGTACCTGAGCCATCCCGTGCAGCAGCTTGATCGGATTCAACAAAATCGGGCGACGTTCGGCGTGCCTATGACACCAGCGGCATCGGCACCTTGAGCCCGTCGATCAGCGCATCGCGGAACAGCGCGATGGGGCGCCCCAGCCGCCCGGCAGGCGGGCGGTGCAGCAGCCAGGCGCGCACTTGCGGCTTGAAGTCGGGGCAGTCGATCACCTCGACGGCATCGCGCCAGCGACTGTCGGCGAAGGCGCCCGGCGTGACGATGCCGATGCCATGGCCGCGCGCCACCAGCGACATTCTGAGATCGACGCTGAGCGCTTCGACGCCGACCTGGAACGGTAGCCTCGCGGCCTCGAAGCTCTGACGGATGAAGGCGCGAAAACCGCAGCCGTTTTCGTTCATCACCCAGGCAAAGCGCGATAGATCGGCAAGCTTCGCCTGCTTCGGCACGCCAAGGCCGGGAGACGCGACCAGCAGCACCGATTGTACGCCGAGATCGTCGCAGACCAGTTCGTCCGGTGGCGCCAGGCCTTCGGCGAGGCACACCGCCACCGCGTCGACCTCGCTGCGCGCCACCTGCTCGACCAGCCTTGGCGACCAGCCCGACGTAATGCGCAGCGTCAATTGCGGGAAGGCGGCGCGCAGGCCATCGAGCGGCAGCGCCAGCGCCGCATCCGAGAGATAGGGCATGATGCCCAGGCGGAATTCGCCCCTGACCTCGCCTTGCGGCGACACGCCTGCCTTCAGGTCCTCCAGCGAACGCAGCACGCGCCGGCCATGCTCATAAGCCTCGCGTCCCGAGGCGGTCGGCTTCAGCGGCTTCGACTGGCGGTCGAGCAATGCTGTCGCCAGCCCAACCTCGAGGTTCTGGATGCGGCGCGTGACGCCCGGCTGGGTGAGATTGAGCCTGGCCGAGGCGCCGACGATCGAGCCAGTTTCCACCACGGCGACGAAAGCTTCGAGATCATGGATATTCATGCGCATCTCGCATAATCATTATCGATTTGATTTAATTGTAGCATGATAAAACTTCGGCATAAAGTCCTCATGAGATATGCAACTTCATTGAGGATTTTCATGCTCGATACCAATGATGGTCAATTGGCCGGACGGCTGCCGGCTCGAACCATCACCGGCCCGCAGACGCTGCTTTTTGCCGCCTCTACCGGCATTATCGTCACCAACCTGTTCGCGCCGCAGACACTGGTCGGCCTGATCGGCCCGTCGCTCGGCGCCGGCACAGCGAGCGTCGGTCTGGTCGCCATGGCGACGCTGCTCGGCTATGCCGCCGGCCTGTTCTTCTTGGTGCCGATGGCCGATCTCGGCGAAAACCGCACCCTGATCCTGCGCATGCTGGGCGCGGCGGCTCTTGCGGCCGGCATCGCCGCGCTGGCGCCCACCATCGCCTCGCTGCTGATCGTCCTGTTCGTGCTCGGCGCCGCCTGTTCGGCGATCCAGATACTGGTGCCAATCGCCGCCTCGATGGCGCCGCCCGGCGAGGCCGGCCGCGTCATCGGCCATGTGATGAGCGGACTGATGATCGGCATCCTGCTCGCACGGCCGCTGGCCAGCCTCGTCGCCGATGCCTGGGGCTGGCGCGCCTTCTATGGCCTCAGCGCCGCCGCCCTGACGCTGCTCGCCATCGTGCTCGCCTTCACCCTGCCGCGACGGCGGCCGGAGGTGAAATCGTCCTATGGCGCGCTGATTGCTTCACTGTTCCATCTGCTGCGCCAAGAGCCGGTGTTGCGGCGCCGCGCCTTGACCGCGGCGTTGGTGATGACGGCGTTCAGTCTGTTCTGGACGGCGGTGGCCCTGCGCCTGGCGCAGCCGCCTTTCGGCCTCGGGCAGCGCGGCATCGCGCTTTTCGCGCTCGTCGGCGCCGGCGGTGCCGTGGTTACGCCGCTGTTCGGTCGCGCCGGCGACCGTGGCTGGACGCGGGCGGCGACGATCTTCTGCCATCTCCTGCTGATCGGCGCGCTGGTGCTCGCGGCCTGGGCCGGCTCCTTTCAGTCCGGCGCGTCATGGACACCGCTCGCGCTGATGGGCGTCAGCGCCGTGCTGCTCGACATCGGCGTCACCGGCGACCAGACGCTCGGCCGCCGCGCCATCAACCTGCTGCGTCCCGAGGCGCGCGGCCGCCTCAACGGCCTGTTCGTCGGCATCTTCTTCATCGGCGGCGCCATCGGCTCCTTGCTGGCCGGCATCGGCTGGACCCTGGGTGGCTGGCCCTGTCTCTGCGCCATCGGCGCCGCCTTTGGTCTCGCTGCCCTGCTGGTCGACTGGACCGGCGGGCCCGAATGACCGCTGGCCGGAACGACATTGCCCCATAAGCGTTGTCCGCGGGGAGGAAGTCATGAACGATGCGCCGGCAACGCCCGTCGGCAGGCCGCTTTCGCCTGGCGAGCTGGTCACCGTGATGTCCCATTTTCATCGCGCCGAGATCGCCCGCATGGCCGGCTGGCGCGACCGCCTCGACCGCACCAGCAATTGGGCGATCACCGTTGTCGCGGCGATGCTGTCGGTGTCGCTGTCGACGGCCAGCGCCCATCACGGCGTGCTGCTGTTCGCCATGCTGCTGGTGCTGCTCTTGTTGTGGATCGAGGCGCGCCGATACCGCTTCTTCGATGTCTACCGCGCCCGCGTGCGCCAGTTCGAGCGCCATTATTTCGCGCAGATCTTCTCGCCGCAGCCCGACTTTGCCTCCGACTGGCTGCTGATCCTCGGCGAGAGCCTGCGCACGCCAAAATTCCTGGTCTCGCAGCGCGTGGCGCTGGCGCGCCGCCTGCGCCGCAACTACCTGCACATGATGCTGATCCTGCTGCTCGCCTGGATCCTGAAACTGTCGACCCCGAGCCTGATCGACCAAGGCGTGCCGGTCGGCTTTGTCGGCACGATGCGCGAAGCTGTCGGCGCCGCGGCGCTCGGTCCCATTCCGGGCGTAGTCATCGTCGCCGTGGTTGCCCTCCTCTATGCCGTCCTGCTGGCAGCCGCCTTCCTGACACCGGGCGACGACGGCGAACTCTCCTTCGGCGACGTCCACGTCTGAGTTCGATATCTCGCGACGATGGCTGCAACGCAAACCCCGGCCGCGCGTTGTGATGGTCAGTCCGCGGCGGCGTCTTGAAGGGACCCATGATCCACCCACTGGCAACAAGGTCGCACGGCACCGCGGCCGCCCTTTCGCTGGCCACCGCCCTTTCGCTGGCCGCCGCCCTTTCGCTGGCCGCCGTCCTTTCGCTGGCCATCATCGCCCTCGCCTCGGCAAGCCAGGCGCTGGCCGCGCAGCCGACCGGCCACGCTTCGGGCATGGGCGGCTCGGCCGAAGGGCTGTTCGTCGCCGAGATCGTGCTTCTGCTTCTGGTCGGCCGTGGCCTTGGCGAGATCTTCCAGCGCTACCGGCAGCCGGCGATCATGGGCCAGCTGATCGGCGGCATCCTGCTCGGGCCGTCGCTGTTCGGCTGGCTCTGGCCCGGCGCCCAGCATCTGATCTTCTCCACCGATCCGGCGCAGAAAGGCATGATCGATGCCGTCTCGCAGCTCGGCATCCTGCTGCTCCTGCTGCTCACCGGCATGGAGACGGATTTGCGGCTCGTGCGGCGGGTGGGTGCGGCCTGTTTTTCGATCTCGATCACCGGCGTCGTCCTGCCCTTTGCCTGCGGTTTCGCGCTGGCGCAGGTGCTGCCGGATTCGCTTCTGCCCGAGCCGAGCGAGCGCATCGTCGCAGGGCTGTTCCTCGGCACCGCGCTGTCGATCTCCTCGGTCAAAATCGTCGCCATGGTGGTGCGCGAAATGAATTTCATGCGCCGCAATCTCGGCCAGGTCATCGTCTCCTCGGCCATCATCGAGGACACGATCGGCTGGCTGATCATCGCCGTCACTTTCGGCATCGCCACCAATGGCAGCCTGCAGGTGCTGCCGCTGGTGCTGACGGTGGCCGAAGTGGCGCTGTTCATGGTGTTCTCCTTCACCATCGGCCGCCGCCTGGTGTTCACCCTGATCCGCTGGAGCAACGATTCCTTCCGCAGCGAATACGCCGTCATCACCGTTATCCTCATCATCATGGGCGTGATGGCGCTGATCACCAACCTGATCGGCGTCCACACCGTGCTCGGCGCCTTCGTCGCGGGCATACTGGTCGGGGAATCGCCGATCCTGTCGGACCACATCGAGGGCCAGTTGCGCGGCGTCATCACGGCGCTGTTCATGCCGGTGTTCTTCGGCATGGCCGGCCTGTCCGCGGACCTTACCGTGCTTGCCGACCCGACGCTGGCGCTGCTGACGCTGGCCCTGGTGGCGATCGCCAGCATCGGCAAGTTCTCGGGCGCCTTCCTCGGCGGCCGGCTGGCCGGCATGTCCCTGAAGGAGTCTACCGCCGTCGGCAGCGCCATGAACGCGCGCGGCTCGACCGAGGTCATCGTCGCCTCGATCGGCCTGTCGATGAACATCCTCTCCCACAATCTGTTCACCATGATCGTCACCATGGCCGTCATCACCACGCTGGCCATGCCGCCAATGCTGCGCTGGGCGCTCGGCCGGCTGCCGGTCGGCGACACCGAAAAGCAGCGCGTCGACCGCGAACTGCTCGACGAGCGCGGCTTCGTCTCCAAGCTGGAGCGGCTGCTGCTGCTCGTCGATGACAGCCCGGTCGGCAAGTTCACCGCCTACCTCGCCGGTCTCGTCGGCGGCGGCAGCGGCATGCCGACCACGCTGCTCCACCTCGAGGATGGCAAACTGCCCGGCCCGGCCCGCGACAAAGGCTCCGAGCGCGCCTCCAAGCAGGTCAAGAGGGGGGCGGCCAGAAGCGCCAGGGCTGTCAGGAAGGCCGAGGATACGCCCGTCGACAAGGTCCACCTCACGGCCCGCACCGAGCTTGAAGCCACCACCGAGACGATCGCCGCGGAAGCCCGCAAGGGCTACGGCCTGCTGCTGGTCGGGCTGGACAACGCGCTGGCCGAAGGCACCTTCAGCGGCACGCTGAACGCCATCACCAGCGGCTTCGACGGCCCGCTCTGCCTGGTGCTGAATGGCGCCAAGGCCGATGGCAAGATGCCGATGCTGCGCGCCGGCGCGACCATTCTGGTTCCGGTGAACGGCACCGAGGTGGCGCGGCGCGCGGCCGATTTCGCGCTCGCCTTGGCGCGGCCGCACCGGGCGCGCGTGAAAGTCCTTTATGTCTCGCAGGCCCGCAAGGGCAGCCGGCCGAGCTCGGTTTCGCACCGCCGCGAGGAGGCCGTGCTCAAGGATGTCGCCGATCTCGCCGACCGCTATGGCGTCGCCGTCGACACCGCGATCAGGACGCGCGCCACGCCCGACAGGGCGATCGCCAGGGAAGCAGCCAAGGGCGCCGCCATGGTGGTGATGGGCGTCACCCAGCGGCCAGGCGACGAGCTGTTCTTCGGCGACACGGCGAGCGCGGTGCTGACCGCCGCCGCCTGCCCGGTCGTGCTTCTGGCCAGCGACCGCGTGCGGCGAACCGAAGCCACCGCCGAGGAGACGGCAGCCGAGACTGGGGCTTGATGCCTGTCGGCTTGACCGGAGTACGCAATTCCCCCGGGGGAAGCGCTTACGCACGTTTCCTGGAATTGCGCCTACAGGCCGAGGAATTGCCGCCCGATCATGTAGCCCAGCGCCGCCGCGACGAGCGGAAACAGCGCCGGCGCGACCTTGCCGAACAAGGAGACGCTTGTCTCCTTGGGCGGCACATAGCGTCCATTGCCAAGATTCTTGGTCATTGCGTACCCCACGCCACCGGATAATTAGCAGATGCTTATTGACGCATGGCCGCATTAACGGGTTGCAAAGAAATTCGATCGAAAGCCGGCCATTCGACTGGATGACTGGCGAATGCGGCTTGGCTTGGCCTGGATCTCGGAAGCGGGTATGCCCCGGCCTCGCGCAGCCGCCGGGGGCATCGGTCGTCGCGGCCGAGCGCTAGGTCCGGCAGACCGCCACGACGAAGAACTCGCGGTAGCAGAAATCGGGATCGTCGAGCAGGCGATCCGGCCGCTGCTTCAGCTGCCGCCAATAGGCCTGGTCGGCGTCAGGCAGGGCGTAGCCCGGCGCGACGCTGGCAAAATAGGCCAGCAGGTCGCGAACATAGTCGCGCGTGAAGCGAGGCGCCGGCGCCCAGCGCTCGACCAGCCAGCCCTTGCGGCTGACGACCTCCATGCCCGCCTGCCGCAGGCGCGCCGGGAGCGTCGAACCGCAGTCGGTGCCGAGCACGCCCCGGTCGCGGAACCCCTGCAGCCTGGCGGCCATGAAGCGCGCCAGCAGGGCCCGGTCCATGGGCAGGATTTGCAGGATGGTCGAATCGAAATCCTTGACCGCCAAGATGCCGCCCGGCTTCAGCACGCGCCTGGCCTCGCCGACGGCAAGCTCGAACTCGGCCGGCGTCAGATACTGCATGACATTGCCGGACCAGACGCAATCGAACGATGCGTCGGCGAAGGGCAGCGACAGGATGCTGCCGACATGCGTGGCAATCTCCGGCGGCTCGGGCAGCGTGCCCGCGAGCGCCTCCACCCGGCCCATGTTTTCGGGCGCGAGGTCGAGCGCGGCGATGAAGCCGGATGGGCCGACGGCGCTCGCGATGAGCGGCAGGAAGCCGCCGCTGCCGCAACCGGCGTCGAGCACGCGCCAACCCGGGCGGATGCCGGCGTCGAGCAAGGCCGCCTCGTATTCGGGCCGCGACGATTCGAAATGAAGATCGAGCCAGCCGGCCTCGCTCGCTTCGTGACCGGTGGACGTTTGGTTCCTGCCAGACAAATGATGACCCCCCATGGCGCGGCAGGGATAGAAGCGCACCCAACGGCATCGCGCAATGCCCTGCGCGGCGTTGAACCGGCGCCGGTCTACGCCGGCAGGGACGGCTCGGTATTGGGTTCCAGCGCCTCTTCCGCCTCGTGGTCGTCCGGAAGCACGTCGCCATGCACCGCCAGCGGCCGGCCGATCCAGATGGGATCGACCAGATGGTCGCGCTTGGGATTGCTCGTGTTCGGGTGGATGAGGATGCTGAGGCCGCCATGGTTCAGCATCAGCCACGGAACCAGCGCGCCGAAGATCCCGGTCGCGAAGGAGACCTGGTACATGGCCTTATCATGCGGCCCGATCTGTCGCTCGTGCCAATTGCCTAGGCGCACGCGGAATCGTTCCGCGATGCGCAGCCGCAGCCATTCGGCATGCTGCCGCTCGGCGTGGCCGTCGAAATAGACATGCGCGTGATAGCTGGCGATCTCGGCAAGTGGCCGTGGACTGTCCTGGCTCATCTCGATGCCCTCCTCCTCCCGCCATTCAGCCCGAGAGCGCGGTCTTAAGCAAGGTCACCGACTGCCGCTCGGCCCCCGGGACGACCGGCACCGGCTGGACGCGGTTCCCGCCTCCCAGGCATGCCGTCACGCCGCTGGCGCCGCGAGGCTTTCGGCCCCGCGCACATCGTGTAGTCTGATCATCCCCTTGGAAAATGACAAGATGAACACCGCCGAAACCTTGCCCTATCTGTCATCCCGGCTGCTCGACCGCCTGCCGATCTCGACCGTCGACATGGTCGACGAGATCGAACGCCAGATCGTCGGCCAGCGGCGCGGCGAGGTCTGGTGCGCGCCGAAGGCGGTCGTGCTGCCGGGCGACGACCGCTACATCATGGCGACGCTTGGCGTCGCCTCCACGCCGCCCGTGCTGGCAACGAAATCGCTGGTCGTCAATCCGCGCAACGCCGGGCGCGGACTGCCGACGCTCAATTCGCTGATCACGCTGCTCGACGCCGAGACCGGCCTGCCGCTTGCCCTGGTCGACGGCAATTGGGTGACGGAGAAGCGCACGGCCGCCTTGAGCGCCGTCGCCGCCAGGCGCATGGCGCGCGGCGATGCGTCATCCCTGGCCTTCATCGGCTGCGGGGTGCAAGCGCGTGGACATTTAGAGGCATTCGCCGACCTCTTCCCCTTGCGCGAAATCCGCGCCTTCGGCCGCGGCACCGCCAACCGCGACGCGCTGTGCCAAATGGCGCAATCGCGCGGACTGCAAGCAATCCCCTGCGACACGGCAAGGGCCGCGATCGAAGGCGCCGACATGGTGGTGACGACGGTGACCCTGGTGCCCAAACCCGCGCCCTTCCTCGACGCCAACTGGCTGAAGCCGGGAAGCTTCACCGTGATGACCGACCAGGCCCTGCCCTGGCTGCGAGAGACCATGCCCCGCTTCGACCGCATCATCGTCGACGATTTGGAGCAGGAGCGAAACATGGCCAAGCCGATGGTTGATCCCGGACTGGTTGCCGGAGATTTGACGGGGCTGGTTTGTGGGGACTTTGCGGGG
>NZ_JAIUIB010000009.1:0-294753 GCF_020165375.1 Mesorhizobium sp. BR1-1-4
CCGTCTCCAATCTCGGCATGTTCGGCATCAAGGACTTTGCCGCCGTCATCAACCCGCCGCATGCGACGATCCTGGCGATCGGCGCCGGCGAGGAGCGGGCGGTGGTCAGGAACGGCGAGATCAAGATCGCCACCGTGATGTCGGTGACGCTGTCGACTGACCATCGTGCGGTTGATGGCGCGCTGGGGGCCGAACTGCTGGTCGCCTTCAAGAAGCTGATCGAGAATCCGATGGGCATGCTGGTCTAGGAAAGGGAAAGGCTGTGCGGATATTCTTCACCAGCCTTTTCGCCTTTTTGATTTCCGGCTTGGCCGGCGGCCTTATCGCGCAATGGTTGGCTGTCGCCACCGGCGCCGAGGAAGAATACATCATCGTCTTCATGTTCTCGGTGCTGGTGACTTTTGTCGCCACCTTCATCTTCTTCGTTGCGCAATTGACGAACGATCCGGTCGCGGCCGTTGCCAGGGCGGGCAAGTGGACGCTGATTGCCTTTGTGGCGCTTCTCGTCCTGCTGGTCGCGCTGATCCTCTACAGCGACAGCAGCGCCGCGAAAGACATACCGATGGTTGCCGGTCTCGGTCTGCCGGGCCTGGTGACGATCGTCATCCATTGGTTGTTCGTACGCTGGCGCGTGAAGCGCGGCGTGGCCGACACAAAGGCAGGTTGAACGGATGAAGACGGTGCTTTGTTACGGCGACTCGCTGACCTGGGGCTACAATGCCGAGGGCGGCCGTCATGGGCTCGGGGATCGCTGGCCAAGCGTCCTGCAAGCAGGCCTCGGCGAAGGCGTTCAAGTCGTCGCGGAGGGGCTCAATGGCCGCACCACCGCCTTCGACGATCATCTGGCCGGAGCCGATCGCAACGGCGCGCGGCTGCTGCCGACAGTGTTGACGACGCATGCGCCGATCGACCTGATCGTCATCATGCTCGGCGCCAATGACATGAAGCCATGGATCCATGGCAACCCGGTTGCCGCCAAACAAGGCATCCAGCGGCTGATCGATATCGTGCGTGGCCACGACTATCCGTTCGACTGGCCGGCACCGCAGATCCTGATCGTTTCGCCGCCTCTTGTCAGCCGCACCGAAAATGCCGACTTCAGGGAGATGTTCGCCGGCGGCGATGAGGCCTCGAAGCAGCTTGCGCCGCAATACGCCGCACTCGCCGACGAGGTCGGCTGCGGCTTCTTCGACGCTGGCACGGTGGCGCAAACAACACCTCTCGATGGCGTCCACCTCGATGCCGAGAATACGCGAAACATTGGCGAGGCGCTGACGCCGGTCGTGCGCGTCATGCTGGAATTGTGATTGAAGGAGAAACCCGTGGCTGAGAACTATGACGTCATCATCATCGGCTCCGGCCCCGGCGGCTATGTCACCGCGGTGCGTTCCGCCCAGCTCGGCTTCAAGACGGCGATCGTCGAGCGCGAGCATCTGGGCGGCATCTGTCTGAATTGGGGCTGTATTCCGACCAAGGCGCTGCTGCGGTCGGCCGAGATCATGCATTATTCCGATTATCTGAAGGATTATGGCCTGAAGCTCGATGGCGGCAAGATCAGTGCCGATACCGCCGCCGTCGTCGATCGGTCGCGAAAAGTGTCGCTCAGGCTCAATGGCGGCGTCGCCTTCCTGATGAAGAAGAACAAGGTCGACGTCATCTGGGGTGAGGCCAAGCTGACAAAACCAGGCGAGATCGTCGTCTCCAAGACGGCCAAGAAGCCGATGGAGCCGCAGCCTCCAGTGCCGAAAGGCGTCAAGGGCGAGGGCACCTACACCGCCAAGCACATCATCCTGGCGACCGGCGCCCGGCCGCGCGCTCTGCCCGGCATAGAGCCGGACGGCAAGCTGATCTGGACTTATTTCGAAGCCATGGTGCCGAAGGAGATGCCGAAGTCGCTGCTGGTGATGGGCTCAGGCGCTATCGGCATCGAATTCGCCTCCTTCTATCGCACAATGGGCGCCGAGGTCACGGTGGTCGAGCTGCTGCCGGCGGTGATGCCGGTCGAGGACGCCGAGGTCTCGAAATTCGCGCAAAAGCAGTTCGAGAAGCAAGGCATGAAGATCATCCTCGAGGCCAAGGTAACCAAGGTCGAGAAGGGGACGAACTCGATTACCGCGCATGTCGAGATGAAAGACGGCAAGGTCGAGAAGATCACCGCCGATCGCATGATCTCGGCCGTTGGCGTCCAGGGCAATATCGAGAACCTCGGCCTTGAAGCACTCGGTGTTAAGACCGAGCGCGGTTGCGTGGTCATCGACGGTTATGGCAAGACCAATGTGCTTGGTATCTACGCCATCGGCGATGTCGCCGGTCCGCCCATGCTTGCTCACAAGGCCGAGCACGAGGGCGTCGTGTGCGTCGAGAAGATCGCGAACTTCCCCGGTGTTCACGCCACGGACAAGCTCAAGATCCCTGGTTGCACCTACTGCAATCCGCAGGTCGCCTCGGTTGGACTGACGGAAGCAAAAGCCAAGGCCGAGGGCAAGGATATCCGCGTCGGCCGCTTCCAGTTCGGGGCCAACGGCAAGGCCATCGCGCTTGGCGAAGACCAAGGCTTCATCAAGACCATCTTCGACAAGAAGACCGGTCAGTTGCTCGGCGCACACATGGTCGGCGCCGAAGTCACGGAACTGATCCAGGGTTTTGTCGTGGCGATGAACCTCGAAACCACCGAGGAAGAGCTGATGCACACCATCTTCCCGCATCCGACGCTGTCCGAGATGATGAAGGAAAGCGTGCTCGACGCCTATGGCCGCGCCTTGAACGCATGATAGATTCCCCGCGGGAGACTCAGCTGTCAAAGCCGTGGGATCTCGACGGCGAGGCAGTTCGTTTCCGAATGCATTTTTACTGGCGCAAGGAGAAGGCATATGCACTTGAACGGCGTGGGCTGGATCGCAGCAATCATTATCGGCGGCCTGGCAGGCTGGTTGGCCGAAATGGTCATGAAGAGCAACACCGGCATATTCATGAACATTATCATGGGCATCGTTGGCGCGGTGGTGCTGAACGCAGTCTTGCAGGCGCTCAACATCGGCGTGTTCGGCGTCGGCTGGACCGCCTATCTGATCACCGGCTTCATCGGTGCCTGCCTGCTGATCTGGGTAGGTCGCCTGGTGCGCCGTTAGTCGATATCGTTTTCGGCTATGCGAAAACGGTTGTAGCGGCATGCGCCGCTGCAGCCTTTTTCTTTGTCCCGAAAAGTCCTAGATGACGTTAAGGTGACGATCGCCGACGGGCGGTCGCAAGAAAGGCCAGGGTTCAGATGGTCACTGTCCTCGACACGATCGCCAACGCGCCGCGGCTGCGGCATCCCGAGAAGGCCCACAAGCCCGACCAGGAGGTATTGCGCAAGCCGGACTGGATCCGCGTCAAGGCGCCGGTGTCGAAGGGATATGCCGAGACACGGGAGATCGTGAAATCGCACAAGCTGGTGACAGTATGCGAAGAGGCCGGTTGCCCGAACATCGGTGAGTGCTGGGAAAAGAAGCACGCCACCTTCATGATCATGGGCGAGATATGCACGCGCGCCTGCGCCTTCTGCAATGTCGCCACTGGCATCCCGACCGCACTCGACTCCGACGAGCCCGCGCGTGTCGCGCATGCCGTCAAGCAAATGGGCCTCAGCCACGTCGTCATCACCTCCGTTGACCGCGACGATCTCGACGATGGCGGTGCGCAGCACTTCGCCGATGTCATCCGTGCGATCCGGGCGGCAACGCCTCTGACGACGATCGAAATCCTGACGCCCGATTTCCTGCGCAAGGAAGGCGCACTGGAGATCGTCGTGGCGGCCCGGCCCGACGTCTTCAACCACAACCTCGAAACCGTGCCGTCGAATTATCTTAAGGTCCGGCCGGGCGCCCGCTATTTCCACTCGATCCGGCTGCTGCAGCGGGTCAAGGAACTCGATCCGTCGATTTTCACCAAGTCCGGCATCATGGTCGGCCTTGGCGAGGAGCGGAACGAAATCCTGCAATTAATGGACGATCTGCGTTCGGCCAATGTCGACTTCATGACCATCGGCCAATACCTGCAGCCGTCGAAGAAGCACCACCCGGTGATCCGCTTCGTCACGCCGGAGGAATTCAAGTCCTTCGAGACGATCGGCAGGACAAAGGGTTTCCTGCTGGTGGCATCGAGCCCGCTGACACGCTCTTCGCACCATGCCGGCGACGATTTCGCCCGGCTGCGCGCCGCGCGCGAAGCGCAGCTCCAGAAATTGGTCTAACGCCGGTTTCATGCCGAAATTCGAAGCCACCCGCCGCGTCGCCCACACGCCTGAGCAGATGTTCGCGCTGGTCGCCGACATCGAAACTTACCCGCAATTCCTGCCGCTTTGCGAAGCGTTGACGGTCCGCTCGCGCAAGGAGCGTGACGGCCGCACCATCCTCGTGGCCGACATGAGCATCGGCTATAAGGCGATCCGGGAGACTTTCACGACGCAGGTGCTGCTCAAGCCCGACGAACATGCCATCGACGTGAAGTATATTGACGGCCCGTTCAAATATCTGAGCAATGTCTGGCGGTTCGAGCCGGATGGTGCCGGTTGTGCCGTGCGCTTCTTCATCGACTATGAATTCAAGAGCCGCATCCTGGGTGCGCTGATGGGCACGATGTTCGATCGTGCCTTCCGCATGTTCGCCGAAGCTTTTGAAAAGCGCGCCGACATCATCTACGGCAAGAAACCGGCGGCCTGACTCTCGCCAAGCGCCTGCAAGCCGATCTCAAGTGCATGATGGACCGTTTCCCGGCGGATGAAGTCACGGCCATTGTCGGCAAACAGCTTGCGTTCAGCCGTCACGGGTCGGCCGTTCACCGCAACGCCAAACCAGACCAGCCCGACCGGCTTTTCCCTGGAACCGCCACCCGGACCGGCAATGCCGGTGACGGCCAGCGCCAGCCCGGCACGCGAACGGGCGAGCGCTCCGGCGGCCATCTCGATGGCTGTCTCGCCCGAGACCGCACCATGCACGTCGAGCGTGGCGGCGCGAACACCGAGCATGTCCATCTTGGCTTCATTGGAATAGGTGATGAAGCCGCGATCGACCACGGCGGAAGAACCGGCAATGTCGGTCAGCGCGGCGATGATCATCCCGCCGGTACAGCTTTCCGCGGTCGCCAGCATGATGCCGCGCTCCCGGCACGCCTCAAACAGGGCGGTTGCCAGTTCGCTGTTGGTCATTCCGGAACCTCGCCTGGAAACACCACACTGGCGGTGGCGATCGCCGCGATACCTTCCTCGCGGCCGACAAAGCCGAGCTTCTCGTTGGTTGTCGCCTTGACCGAGATGCGGTCGGCGGAAATGCCCAGCATCAGCGAAAGGACTGATGTCATCGCCTCGCGGTGCGGGCCGACGCGCGGCGCCTCGCAGATCAGCGTGATATCGGCATTGGCGATGCGTCCGCCGCGCTCCCGCACCAGTCTTGCCGCATGTTCGACGAATATCCGCGATGCAGCGCCTTTCCACTGCGGATCGGACGGAGGAAAGTGCGTGCCGATGTCGCCGGCCCCGCAGGTCGCCAGCAGCGCGTCGGTCAGGGCGTGCAGGCCGACATCCGCGTCGGAATGACCCGACAGTTTCCTGTCATGCGGGATGGCGACGCCACAAAGCGTAACATGGTCGCCGGGCTCGAAGGCGTGGACATCGTAGCCATTGCCGGTGCGGATATCGGGAAAGTGTGTCCGCTCGCTGGAAAGTCGCTGGTGCGCCATGGCGATGTCCCGTGCCCATGTGAGTTTGACATTGTCGGGCGATCCCGGAACGAGCTTTACCGGCATTTGCATCCATTCGGCGATCGACGCGTCGTCGGTAAAGTCGGATTTGCCGCTGTCATAGGCTTGCTCATGCATCGTCATGATCGCGAGGAAGGGAAAGCCTTGCGGCGTTTGCGCCGCGTGCAGCCCGCTCCTTGGCACCGTTTCGCCGACCATGCCGGTCGCCGATTCGCGTTTCAGCGTGTCGGCGACCGGCAGGGCGGGAAGCGCGCCTTCACGTTCGCCGATGGCCGCGATGGTGCGGTCGATCAGATCCATGTCGACAAAGGGGCGCGCGGCGTCGTGGATGAGGACCTTGTCCGGCGCGTAGCTTCTCAGCGCCTGCAGCCCGAGCCGAACCGAATCCTGCCTGGTCGCGCCTCCGGCAATTGCCGTTACCCGATCCGCATCGGTTCCGACCGCTTGCTGAAAAAGCTCGCGGTCCTCTGCATGGATCGCCACGACAATCCGGCCGATGAGTGGGTGCGCCAGAAAAATGTCTATCACACGAGCGATAACGGCGCGTCCGCCAATTCGTTGATATTGCTTCGGACCATCGGTTTGTCCGGCGCGCGCGCCGCGGCCGGCCGCGACGATAACCACCGCGACTTTGCCACCCGGATCCGGAGCCTGTTTTTCGGTTGCGCCAGTCATGCAGTCCGGTCCTAGTCGCGGCCAAGGCCGAAGGCCAGCATTTTCCCAATTGCGCCTTAATGTGGCGTCATTCCGCGTTGCACATTTCTCTCGATCTGGCTAGAGAATGTGCAACGAATGGACGTGCTTGGTTTTTGTGCATGGTTAACTTGACCGGATTGGCCCAGTCTCTCGACGTCGGCGGCGTCAGAATACTCAACCGCGTCTTCCTCGCGCCAATGTCGGGGATCACGGACGAGGCGTTCAGGCAGCGCGCCCATGGGCATGGCGCAGGCCTGGTGGTGTCCGAAATGGTGGCCAGCGGCGAACTCGCCAAGGGCAGGGCGGGTTGTGGCCTGCGGATACGCCATTCCGGACTGCCCGTCCACATGGTGCAGCTTGCCGGGCGCGAGGCAATGCATATGGCCGAAGGCGCGCGGATCGCCGCCGGCGAGGGCGCCGACATCATCGACATCAATATGGGCTGCCCGGCCAAGAAGGTCACCGGTGGCTATGCCGGTTCGGCATTGATGCTGGACCTCGACCACGCGCTCTCGCTGATCGAGGCCGTGGTGGGCGCGGTCAAGGTGCCGGTGACGGTCAAGATGCGGCTGGGTTGGGACGAAGGCGCACTCAACGCTCCTGTCCTGGCGCGCCGGGCCGAGCAGGCGGGCGTCAGGATGGTCACGGTCCATGGCCGCACACGCTGTCAGTTCTACCAGGGCAAGGCGGACTGGCGCGCCATCGCTCGCGTCAAGGAGGCTGTTTCCATTCCGGTCGTCGCCAATGGCGATGTCTGCTCCCCAAGCGAGGCAGCCGCCGTTCTCGAACAGTCCGGCGCCGATGCGTTGATGGTCGGTCGCGCCCATTATGGCGCGCCGTGGGTCGCCGGCGGCATCGCTGCGGCTGCCGGCGGGACATTTTCGCCCAGCATTCCCGAGACCGCGCAAGAGCTTACCGATTATGTCGTCGCCCACTACGAGGACATGCTGGCGCTTTACGGCATCGAGAGCGGCCTGCGCCAAGCGCGCAAGCATCTGGGCTGGTATCTCGACCGACATGCCGAGGGTGTCGCTGGCGAGAGTAGGAAAGCGATATTGACCGCGTCCGAACCGGCCCGCGTCATTGCCTTGCTGCGTGACGTGTTTTCGCGCGATCCGCAAACCTTGAACCTGCGGAGCGCCGCATGACCGCAACCCCTGGCCAAGGCGTTGAAATGGCGGATGCTGCCCAGATCGTGCTAAACACGATCCGCCGCCCGGTGATCATGATCAGCGAGGAAGGCTTCATCACCTTCGCCAATGCCGATGCCGAGGACTTCTTTCGCTCCAGCGCGACCATGCTGGCGCGCAACACCCTGTCCAAGCTCATACCCTTCGGCAGTCCGCTGCTGACACTGGTCGACCAGGTGCGCGAGCGCCGCGCGCCCGTCAACGAATATCGGGTCGACGTTTCGTCGCCGCGCCTCGGCATCGAAAAGGTCGTCGATCTCTATGTCGCGCCGGTACCGGAGTTTCCGGGCTCCGTCGTGGTCATGTTCCAGGAGCGGTCGATGGCCGACAAGATCGACCGGCAGATGACGCATCGCGGCGCCGCGCGCTCGGTGACCGGTCTGGCGGCGATGCTGGCGCATGAGATCAAGAACCCGCTCTCCGGCATCAGGGGGGCGGCTCAGCTGCTCGAGCTGTCCGCTTCCGATGAGGATCGCGCGCTGACGCGGCTGATCACCGATGAGACGGACCGTATCGTGTCGCTGGTCGACCGCATGGAGGTGTTTTCCGACGAGCGGCCGATCGACCGCTATCCCGTCAACATCCATGTGGTGCTCGATCACGTGAAAGCGATCGCAAAGAACGGTTTCGCTAGGAAAATCAAGATACTGGAGGACTATGATCCATCATTGCCTCCGGTGTTTGCCAATCGTGATCAGCTGATCCAGGTGTTCCTTAATCTGATCAAGAACGCCGCCGAGGCAATCGGTAGCGACCCCCAGGGCGAGATCGTGCTGTCCACCGCCTTCCGGCCCGGTATTCGCGTTTCGGTTCCGGGGACGCAGGACCGCGTGTCGCTGCCGCTGGAGTTCTGCGTGCGCGACAATGGTTCCGGCGTGTCGGAGGATATCCTGCCGATCCTGTTCGATCCCTTCATCACCACCAAGCCGAACGGCTCGGGGCTCGGGCTGGCGCTGGTCGCCAAGATCGTCGGTGAACATGGCGGCATCATCGAATGCGATTCGACGCCGCGCGCGACAACATTCCGGGTTCTGATGCCGGCCTGGAAGGAAACGGCGCTTGGCGCTGATCAAGACGGTGAAGGAGACCGCAAATGACCGTTCGCGGCAATATTCTGGTCGCCGACGACGACGCTGCGATCCGCACCGTTCTCAATCAGGCCCTGTCGCGTGTCGGTCACGAGGTGCGCGTCACCTCCAACGCGTCGACTCTGTGGCGCTGGGTGGCGGCTGGCGAGGGGGATCTCGTCATCACCGATGTCGTGATGCCTGACGAGAACGCTTTCGACATGCTGCCGCGCATCAAGAAGGCACGGCCGGAACTGCCCGTTATCGTCATGAGTGCCCAGAATACTTTCATGACGGCGATCCGCGCCTCCGAAACGGGCGCCTATGAGTATCTGCCGAAGCCTTTCGACCTGACCGAACTCCTTAACATCGTCAACCGCGCTTTGTCCGAGCCCCGGCGGCCGAAGATCGATGCCAGGCAAGAAGAGCCGCCCGAAACGATGCCGCTGGTCGGCCGTTCGGCAGCCATGCAGGACATCTACCGCATGCTGGCGCGCATGATGCAGACCGACCTGACGGTGATGATTTCGGGCGAATCGGGCACCGGCAAGGAACTGGTGGCGCGCGCGCTGCATGAATATGGGCGCCGTCGTGGCGGCCCGTTCGTTGCCATCAACATGGCGGCTATCCCGCGCGATCTCATTGAATCGGAACTGTTCGGTCACGAGAAGGGCGCCTTCACCGGCGCGCAGAGCCGCTCGACCGGTCGCTTCGAGCAGGCGGAGGGCGGCACGCTGTTCCTCGACGAGATCGGCGACATGCCGATGGAGGCGCAGACGCGCTTGCTGCGCGTCCTGCAGCAGGGCGAGTACACGACCGTCGGCGGCCGCACGCCGATCAAGACCGATGTGCGCATTGTCGCCGCCACCAACAAGGACCTGCGTACGCTGATCAACCAGGGCCTCTTCCGCGAGGATCTTTTCTACCGTCTCAATGTCGTGCCGCTCAGGTTGCCGGCCTTGCGCGAACGCTCCGAGGATGTGCCCGATCTGGTGCGCCATTTCTTCAAGCTCGGCGAAATGGAGGGGCTGCAGACCAAGCGCATCTCTTCCGGCGGCATCGAACTGATGAAGCGCTATCCCTGGCCAGGCAATGTGCGCGAGCTGGAAAACCTGGTCCGCAGGCTCGCCGCGCTTTATTCGCAGGACGAGATTTCCGCCGAGATCATCGAGACGGAGCTCAAGACGGGCGAACGCCCCGTGGTACCGGGTGGCGGCAACCTCATTCCCGACGATCTTTCCATCGGGCAGGCGGTGGAGCACTTCCTGCAGCGCTATTTCGCCTCCTTTGCGGGCGAATTGCCGCCTGCCGGTCTGTACGAGCGTATCTTGTCCGAAGTCGAATATCCGTTGGTGCTGGCTTCGATGACGGCAACCCGCGGCAACCAGATCAAGGCCGCCGAGCTCCTGGGACTCAATCGCAACACCCTGCGCAAGAAGATTCGCGAATTGGGCGTCAACGTTTACAAGTCCTCCCGCCAGACCTGAGCCCGCGCTGCATACAGGATCTTTTCAGGGGACCGACCGGGGAAAGAGTCCTGTAGTTGTCACACTTGTTGCATAATCGCCACAATGCGTTGCATAGATCGGACGCAATCACTGGCTCTAGACGGCGACATGGCTCCGCAGACACCTGTACTCAACAAACCGCTCTTCAGCGAACCTGGCGCGCGCGACGGGCGCCGGCTGCTGGCACTCCCCGGCGTGGTGGCGGTCGTCGGTGCCTTGGTCATGGCGGCTATTTCGTTCGCCATCCTGGTCGGTGCGACACCGATTGCGCCTGACGCCAAAACGACCTGGGCGCTGATCGCTCTCAACGCCGCCTTCGTGCTCTTCCTCATCGCGCTGGTTGGACGCGAGGTGCATCGCATCGTCATGGCGCGCCGGCATGGCAAAGCGGCTTCTCGGCTGCATGTGCGCATCGTTGCCATGTTCGCTCTCGTCGCCGCCATTCCCGCCATCATGGTGGCGATCATCGCCTCGATCACGCTCGATATCGGCCTTGATCGCTGGTTCGAAATTCGCACCAAGACGATCGTCAATTCGTCCCTGTCGATCGCCGACGCCTATGTGCAGGAGAACGCGCGCAACCTGCAGGGTACGACGTTGTCGATGGCCTACGATCTCGATGCGTCGCGAACGCTCTACGGCCTCGATCGCACCGGCTTTCTCGATCTCATGAACAAGGAAGCCGTGGGGCGCTCGCTGGCGCATGCCGCGCTGATCAAGCCCGATGGCTCCTTCGTCATGAGCGCCAAGACCGATGCCGATTTCGCCATGCCGGAACCGCCGGAAGGAGCGGTGGCCACCGCCACCGACGGCAAGCCGGTGCTGATCGAGCCGCGCACGCGCAACATCATGGGCGCCATCGTCAAGCTGCGCGAGCTCGATGGCCTCTATCTCTACACCATCCGTCTGGTCGACCCCGAGGTGATCAAGGCGCGGCAGATCGTCAGGTCCAACACCGACGAGTATCGCAATCTCGAGGACAACAGGCGTACCTCGCAAGTGGCGTTTGCGCTGCCCTATCTGTCGCTGACCCTGATCATCATCCTATCGGCAATCTGGACCGGCATAGCTGTTGCCGACCGGCTCGTGCGGCCGATCCGTCAGCTGATCGGCGCTGCCGACGAAGTCGCGACCGGCAATCTCGACGTCGCAGTGCCGGTGCGGCCATCCGATGGCGATGTCGCCTCGCTCGGCGACACGTTCAACAAGATGCTGCTGGAGCTCAAATCGCAGCGCAACGAGATCCTGTCAGCGAAGGACCTGATCGATGAGAGGCGGCGTTTTTCCGAAGCCGTGCTTGCCGGCGTCACCGCCGGCGTCATCGGCGTCGACCCTTACGGCATCATCACCATCGTCAATCGTTCTGCCGAATCGATGCTGGCCGTTTCCGCCAGCGCGGCACTTGGGCAGAATCTTTCCGCAATCCTGCCGCATGTCGGCCGCGTCTTCGAGATCGGTCGTAAATCCGGCAAGCCGGTCTACCGCGAACAGGTGACCTTCTATCGCGCCGGCGCCGAGCGGACCTTCAATGTGCAGGTCACCATCGAGGCAGGCGACGACGGCTCGGAGGAAAAATCCTATGTCGTGACCGTCGACGACATCACCGATCTGGTTCAGGCCCAGCGCTCATCCGCTTGGGCCGACGTGGCGCGGCGCATCGCCCACGAGATCAAGAATCCGCTGACGCCGATCCAGCTTTCCGCCGAACGCATCAAGCGCCGCTACGGCAAGGTCATCACCGAAGACCGCGAGGTTTTCGACCAGTGCACCGACACCATTATCCGGCAGGTGGAGGATATCGGCCGCATGGTCGACGAGTTCTCGGCTTTCGCGCGCATGCCAAAGCCCGAGATGAAGGCCATCGACCTGCGCGAATCGCTGCGCGAGGCTTCCTTCCTGGTCGAAGTCAGCCGCGCCGACATCACCTTCGAGCGGATATTCGGGAACGAGCCGCTCAAGGGAACGTTCGACAGCCGGCTGATGGCCCAGGCTTTCGGCAATGTGATCAAGAATGCCGCCGAGGCGATCGACGGACTGGAACATAAGGACGGTTCGCACGGCATAATCCGGATTCAAGCCGGCCGTCAGAATGGCGCGATTCGCATCGATGTCATCGACAATGGCAAAGGCCTGCCGCGCGAGAATCGCCAACGGTTGCTGGAGCCCTATATGACCACGCGTGAAAAGGGCACCGGGCTTGGTCTCGCTATCGTCAAGAAGATCGTGGAGGACCATGGCGGCAGGCTGGAACTCCATGACGCGCCTGCGGATTTCCACGGCGGGCGCGGCGCGATGATCAGCATCATCCTGCCGCCTGCAACCAGCGCGCTGCCGCGCGGCGAAACCAAGGCGGACCACGAAAGAGAAACTGAAAAGGTCGATAATGGCGTCTGATATTCTCATCGTCGATGACGAGGAAGACATCCGCGAACTCGTCGCGGGCATCCTGAGTGACGAGGGTCACGAAACCCGTACGGCATTCGATGCCGACAGCGCACTGGCGGCTATCGCCGACCGAGCACCGAGGCTGATCTTCCTTGATATCTGGCTGCAGGGTTCGCGTCTGGACGGCTTGGCGCTGCTCGACGAGATCAAGACCATGCACCCGAACCTGCCGGTAGTGATGATTTCAGGCCACGGCAACATCGAAACGGCGGTTTCCGCCATCCGTCGCGGCGCCTATGATTTCATCGAAAAGCCGTTCAAGGCCGACAGGCTGATCCTCATTGCCGAACGCGCACTCGAGACCTCGAAACTGCGCCGCGAAGTTTCCGACCTCAAGCTGCGCAGCGGCGAGACTTTCGATTTGATCGGCATGTCCTCGGCGATGAGCCAGTTGCGCCAGACAATCGAGCGTGTCGCGCCGACCAACAGCCGGGTGATGATCGTTGGCCCTTCCGGATCGGGCAAGGAACTGGCCGCCCGCGCCATTCATACGCTGTCGACGCGCAAGGGCGGGCCGTTCGTGACACTGAGCGCCGCCAATATCACGCCTGAACGCATGGAGATCGAACTGTTCGGCACCGAATCGAACGGGGTCGAACGCAAGGTGGGGGCGCTGGAGGAGGCCCATCGCGGCATTCTCTACATCGACGAAGTGGCCGACATGCCGCGCGAGACGCAGAACAAGATTTTGCGCGTCCTGGTCGAACAGCAATTCGAGCGGGTGGGCGGTACTAAGCGGGTCAAGGTCGACGTCCGCATCATTTCCTCGACCTCCCAGAACCTCGAGGCGATGATCGCCGACGGGCGTTTCCGCGAGGATCTCTACCACCGGCTCGCCGTGGTTCCGGTCATGGTGCCGGGACTGGCCGAGCGGCGCGAGGACATTCCCTATCTCGTCGACAACTTCATGAAGCAGATCGCCCGCCAGGCTGGCATCAAGCCACGCCGTATCGGCGACGACGCGCTGGCCGTGCTGCAGGCGCACAACTGGCCCGGCAACGTGCGCCAGTTGCGCAACAACGTCGAGCGACTGATGATCCTGGCGCGCGGCGAGGACGTGGACGCGCCGATCACCGCGGATCTGCTGCCGTCCGAAATCGGGGATGTCATGCCGCGCACGCCGAACCAGTCGGACCAGCATATAATGGCGCTGCCGCTGCGCGAGGCACGCGAACAGTTCGAAAAGGACTATCTGATCGCCCAGATCAACCGGTTCGGCGGCAACATTTCGAAGACAGCCGAGTTCATCGGCATGGAGCGTTCCGCCTTGCACCGCAAGCTGAAGTCGCTGGGCGTCTGACCCAATCCTCGGTGGCCCACGCGATTGTCCGTTACCTGCACGGCGGAATCGCTTAAACAGGCCGAACCAAATCTCCCGAGGTGACCATGCCGCGCATTGCCTATGTGAACGGGCGCTACATCACTCATGCCGATGCCTCCGTGCATATCGAGGATCGCGGCTATCAGTTCGCCGACGGTGTCTACGAGGTCTGCGAGGTGGCGCGCGGCTTCATCGTCGACATGCCGCGCCACCTTGCCCGGCTGAACCGCTCGCTGACCGAACTGTCGATCGCCTGGCCGGTGACACGCAACGTGTTGCCGCTGATCCTGCGCGAAGTGGTCAACCGCAATCATGTCGTCAACGGCCTGGTCTATGTTCAGGTGACGCGCGGTGTCGCCAGCCGGGAATTTGTCTTCCCATCGGCGAACGTCAAGCCCGCGCTGGTGGTGACAGCCAGGAAGGCCGACCCTGCCGCGGGAGCCAAGCGAGCCGAGACCGGTATCGCCGTCATCACCGTGCCGGAGAACCGGTGGGACCGCGTCGACATCAAGACCGTCGGGCTGCTGCCCAATGTATTGGCCAAGCAGAAGGCCAAGGAAGCGGGCGCGCAGGAGGCGTGGTTCGTGGATGCCGACGGCAACGTCAAGGAGGGCGGGTCGTCGAATGCCTGGATCGTTACCAGGGATGGCGTTCTGGTCACCCGGCCGGCCGAACATGGCATTCTGCGCGGCATCACGCGCACCACCATGTTCGAAGTCGCGGCAAGGCTCGGCCTGAAGATCGAGGAACGGGAATTTTCCGTCGCCGAGGCCAAAGCGGCCCGCGAAGCATTCATCAGTTCCGCGACGACTATTGCCATGCCGATCGTGGCCATTGACGGCGATCCCATAGCCAATGGCCACCCCGGCTCAATAACACTTTCGTTGCGGCATGCCTTTTTTGACATTGCGGAAAAAAGTCCAGCCTGATAACCGCACAGGTGGAATGAACATCAATATATCTCGTTCTGCTTGTCGTTACTGACGGCAAGAGGGTGTTTGCGCGCTTGACATGTGCCCGCTAATTTGGCGCATTGGCTGCAAACCGAAGGGGATCGGCGAAAGACAAAAACAATGGCGGAACGATCGCAAAACCTTCAGGACCTGTTCCTGAATTCAGTTCGCAAGAGCAAGAACCCGCTCACCATCTTTCTTATCAACGGCGTGAAGCTGACCGGCGTGGTCACTTCTTTCGATAATTTCTGCGTCCTGCTGCGCCGCGACGGTCACTCCCAACTCGTCTACAAGCACGCCATTTCCACGATCATGCCGAGCCAGCCGGTTCAGATGTTCGATGGCGAGGAAAGCCAGGGCGCCTGATTGGCACGTGAGAAGGACGCGGACGGCACGGTTCGCGGAAAACCAGCGCATCATCCCGGGACGGAAGCCAAGGGTCCGACCCGGGCCGTTGTCATTGTGCCTCTGCTTACCCGCCAACCGCGTAACGACGATGACACGAACCGTCCGCGGCTGACGCGCTCGGCCGAGGCGCGCCACGACGAAGCAGTCGGCCTTGCCCGCGCCATCGACCTTGATCTGATCCATACGGCGGTCGTGACCGTCAACGACCCGCGCCCGGCGACGTTGCTGGGCAGCGGCAAGGTCGAGGAGTTCGCCGGGATCGTCAAGGAAGGGCAGGCGGAAGTGGTCATCGTCGATCATCCGCTGACGCCGGTGCAGCAGCGCAATCTCGAGAAGCAATTCAACGCCAAGGTGCTGGATCGCACCGGGCTGATCCTGGAGATCTTCGGCGAACGGGCGCGCACCAAGGAAGGCACGCTGCAGGTCGAGCTTGCCCATCTCAACTACCAGAAGGGCCGCCTGGTGCGCAGCTGGACCCACCTGGAGCGTCAGCGTGGCGGTGCAGGCTTCCTCGGTGGCCCCGGTGAAACGCAGATCGAATCCGATCGGCGGCAGTTGCAGGAAAAGATCATAAAGCTGAAGCACGAGCTGGAAACCGTGCGCCGCACCCGCGACCTGCACCGCGCCAAGCGCAAGAAGGTGCCGTTTCCAGTGGTGGCGATCGTCGGCTACACCAACGCCGGCAAGTCGACGCTGTTCAACAAGCTGACCGGAGCAGGGGTGCTGGCGCAGGACATGCTGTTCGCCACGCTGGATCCGACACTGCGCCGCGTGCGGCTGCCGCATGGCACGCCGATCATTCTTTCCGATACGGTGGGCTTCATTTCGGACCTGCCGACGCATCTGATCGCGGCGTTCCGGGCGACCTTGGAAGAGGTGGTCGAGGCCGATCTCGTCATCCATCTGCGCGACATTTCCGATCCCGACACGGCGGCGCAGGCCGAGGATGTCGAGCGCATCCTCGCCGATCTCGGCGTCGACGCCAGCGACACCAGGCGCGTGATCGAAGTCTGGAACAAGATCGACCTGCTGGACGAAGGCAACAGGCAGCGGCTGCTTGCCGACAGCGCCGACGGTTCCAAGGAGCCGCCGATTGCCGTATCGGCGGTGTCAGGCGAAGGCATCGATGCGCTGAAAGCGGTCATCGAAACGCGGATGGCCGGCGAACTGCAAGACCTGACGGTGACGATCGAGCCGGCACAATTCGGCCTGGTCGACTGGCTTTATCGCAATGGCGATGTCGTTTCGCGAACCGACAATGACGATGGCAGCGCCACCGTTTCGCTGAAGGCCACGCAAAGCGCCCGCGAAGAGATTGAAAGCCGATTGCGTCGCAAAAACAACGGCTAACGCGCAGAAATTCGAGAAGAAGTATCGCGGTTTTCCGTCCGAGGCTATAGGCTTACCTTGCAGTTTTTGCTTCCTGCCAGAGCGCTTCCATCTCCTCTAGGCTAGCTTCCTCCAGCGAGCCGCCTGATTTTTCCAGGGCTCGCTCGACATAGTGGAAGCGTGAGCGGAATTTCTCGTTGGTGCCGCTGAGTGCCGCCTCCGAATCGAGCTTCAGGTGACGGCCGAGATTGACGACGGCAAACAACATGTCGCCGAACTCGTCCTTGATCGAGGCCGTCTCACCCCTCGCCAAAGCCTCGCGCAACTCCCCGATCTCTTCCTCGATCTTGTCCAGGATGGGAGCCGCCTCGCTCCAGTCGAAGCCGACACGGGCGGCTTTTTCCTGAAGCTTCAGCGCTCGCGTCAAGGCGGGCAGGGCGACCGGAACACTGTCCAGGAACCCCTTGCCGTTGTCCTCCGGGTCGAGGCCGCGTGCGAGGCGGGCTTGTCGCTTCTCGGCCTTCTCCTGCGCCTTGATCTTCTCCCACATGCCCTTGGCCATGCCGGCGCTGCGGGCCTTCTCATCGCCAAAGACGTGCGGATGGCGGCGGATCATCTTGGTGGTGATGGCCTGGACAACGTCAGGGAAGGCGAATTCGCCGGCTTCCTGCGCCATCTGGGCATGGTAGACGACCTGCAGCAGGAGGTCACCGAGTTCGTCGCGCAAATCGTCGAGATCGCCGCGCGCGATGGCATCCGCCACCTCGTAGGCCTCCTCGATCGTGTAGGGCGCGATGGTGGAGAAGTCCTGCTCGATATCCCACGGGCAGCCGGTCTTCGGCGCGCGCAACGCCGCCATGATCTCGATCAGGCGTGAAATGTCTTTCGATGGCGTCATGGTGCGGATGCTATCGCGCGAACCGCCACTCGGCCAACGCTGTCAGCCGGCGAGGGGACCTTGTCCACAGGCGCACCGTACCCGCCTCGTCAGTCCAGCACGGAAACGATCGCCTTGGCGAGGTCATCCATGCCGTCCTCGGGCAGGCCGGCGACGTTGATGCGGCTGTCGCCGACCATGTAGACGGCGTGCTCGGCGCGCAGCCTTTCGACCTGCGCTTCCGTGAGGCCGAGCCGCGAGAACATGCCACGATGGCTAGCAACGAAGTCGAAGCGGTCGGAATTGGATTGCCGGCGCAGCGCCTCGGCGAATGCGACCCTAAGCCTCAGCATACGAAGACGCATCTCTTCCAGTTCTGCTTCCCAGTCGGCACGCAGCGCGGCGTCTTCCAGGACGATGCGCACCGCCGCCGCGCCATGGTCGGGCGGCATAGAATACATGGCGCGCGCCGCCGACAGCATCTGGCTCATCGCGACGTCGGCCTGCGCGCCGTCCCTGGCCAGGATCATCGCCGCGCCGACCCGGTCGCGGTACACCGCGAAATTCTTCGAGCAGCTCGACGCGACAACCATTTCCGGAACTTTCGCGGCCAGCAGCCGCAAGCCGAGGGCATCGGCCTCCAGGCCGTCGCCAAAGCCTTGATAGGCGATGTCGACAAATGGCAGCAGGCCGCGCTCGACGACGAGATCGGCGATGGCTTCCCACTGGGCCGCATCCAGATTGGCGCCGGTCGGATTGTGGCAGCAGCCATGCAGCAGCACCACGTCGCCGCTGTTGGCCGACCGCAGCGTCGCCAGCATGTCGTCGAAACGAACCGCTCCCGAGGCCGCATCGAAATAGGGATATTCGCGAATCTGCAGGCCGGCGGAACGCATCACTGGCATATGGTTCGGCCAGGTCGGGTCGGAGACCCAGACCGTGGCATCCGAACGCGTCCGCTTGAGCAGTTCTGCCACCAACCGCAGCGCGCCGGAGCCACCAGGCGCCTGTGCCGCCCGGATGCGCGACAGGTCCGCGCCTGGACCGAAGGCGAGCTTGGCCATCATAGTGTTGAACCCGGTATCGCCGGCAAGGCCGAGATAGGTCTTGGTATCCTGGCTCTGCAGCAGTCGCTTCTCGGCCTCGCGCACGGCCCGCATAACCGGCGTCTTGCCGTCGCGATCCTTGTAGACGCCGACACCGAGATCGACCTTGCCAGGGCGTGGATCGGCGCGATAGAGGCCGATCAGCGCAAGAATCTTGTCGGCGGCAGCTGGCTGCAGGTCTTCGAACATCATTATGGTTCCGTTGGCGCGGCGGAGTGATACGCAAATTGGCCACGTTTCACCAGCGGTTTTGATCGCGCCGGCGCGAAAGGCGGCACCTGCTGGTGCGGCTTTTCAACCACTTCAGAGAAGGCATGCCATGCTCGTCCGTCTGACCATGATCTGCGCCGGTGCCACGGCGGCGACCCGGAAAGGGCGGTTTCCCTCGGATGAACCGCTGGAGCCACGATCGCTGACATTGGCAAAGGCGATGCGCGGGACGCTGCGTCGCGCCGACCGTGTGTGGACAGCGCCGGCGCTTCGCGCCTGTCAGACCGCCGACGCGCTGTCGCTGAACGCGACTGTCGATCCGATGCTGGCCGACCAGAATAACGGACGATGGGCAGGCAAGAGCTTTGAAGAGGTGCAGGCGCGACAGCCTGAAGAAATTGCCGCATGGCTTACGGATCCGAATGTGGCCCCGCATGGTGGTGAGTCGGTGGCCGATGTTGCCCGACGGACCGCTGGATTGATGGATCGATTGATCGCCGAACGTGGCCATACCATCGCCGTGACCCATGCCAGCGTCATCCGCGCCGCGATCCTGCATGTTCTCGGGGCGCCGCTTGCCGCCAGCTCAAAGATCGACGTCGAGCCACTGAGCATCACCGATTTTCGCAGCGACGGCCGCCGGTGGGTGTTGCGCGCCTGCGGTGTCACGGTTCCCAAACCGGCAAAACCACTTGGACCTAAGGGCGTTCACGGAACCTAGGCGAGACGAGATACCTGCAACCGATATTTCGCGCGAAGAAAAAACGGCACGGCCGGGATTAAAATCCCCACTGCTCCGTAAACAGGGCATGAAACGGTCGATGCCACGCTTTGACATCATTGGACAACTCGGGTCGCTGCGGCGCTACGCCCGTTCGCTGACGCGCGACGGCGTCGAGGCCGAGGATCTCGTCCACGACGCGCTGGTGCGCGCCTATGAGCGGCGCGGCACGTTCCGCTCGGGCGGAAACCTGCGCGCCTGGCTGCTGTCGATCGTCCACAACACCTTCATCGACCGCGTGCGCTCGCGCCGCTCGGAAGCGGCACGCCTCGAACAGGCCCGATATCTGGCCGACGGCAGCACCCCGGCGCCGCAGGACCATTCCGTGCGCCTGGCGCAGGTTCGCGAAGCCTTTTTCAGCCTGCCGGAAGAGCAGCGCTCGGCGCTGCATCTGGTCGCCATCGAAGGGCTCTCCTACCAGCAGGCCGCCAACGCCAGCGGCGTGCCGCTGGGCACGCTGATGTCGCGTATCGGCAGGGCGCGCACAGCCTTGCGGCAGATGGAAGAGGCGCCCGCCCGGGGCAAAAATCATCTCAGGATCGTGGGAGGTGACTCATGACCGCTCTTGTCGACCCGGTTACGGACGCCGATCTCGACGCCTATATCGACGACCAGCTCGACGTCAGCCGCCGCATCGAGGTCGAAGCCTTCCTGTCGGCGCGTCCGGACACGGCCGCGCGTGTGATGTCGGATCTGCGCACCCGCGATGAATTGCGCGTGGCGCTGGCCGGCTCCGAAGGCATGGCGCGGCCGGCGACGGCCGATGCGGCGCGGCGGCTGGAGAGGGGGCTTGGCCGGGGCCGCATCTTCGGTGTGCTGCAACGCGCGGCAGCGGTCGCCGCTTTCGTTGCCGCCGGTTGGCTGGCCAACGGCATCGTCGGGCCGATGTCGGTGACCAAGGTCGTCGCTTCACCGCAGCCGCCCGCCTATGTCGACGAGGCGGTACAGGCACACAGGACCACGCTGCTGCGCGAAAACATGCCCTCGCAGACCGAGGCGCCTAATTACAATGCCGGCGAGATCCGCGCCGCCACCGCCATCGTCATGCCGGCGCTGCCGAAGGATTGGAAGGTCCGCGACGTGCAGATCTATCCGTCGCGCTTCGGCCCGAGTGTCGAGATTGCGGTCGACACCAAGGAGATGGGCCTGGTTTCGCTGTTTGCGATCCGGCCGGGCACTTTCGATGTAGTCAAGCCGACCATGGCGCCCTCGGGCGACATCTCCTCGGCCTATTTCCAGATCGGCGATGTCGCCTACGCTGTCGTCGCCAAGAGCGAGGTTCATGATCTCGACCGCGCCGCCGAAACGCTCGCCAGAACGCTTTACTGACCAATCCACAAAGGAGACCTCGAATGAATACGCCCAATCTTGGACACCGCGTGGGCACAGGCGCCCGGACTGGAGCCGTCTATGACGAGGGCCTGCGCCAGCACATGCTGCGCGTCTACAATTATATGGGCCTTGGCCTGGTGGTTACCGGCCTTGTCGCCTTCCTGGTGTCGTCGACGCCGGCGCTTTATGTGCCGATCTTTTCCAGCCCGCTGAAATGGGTGGTGATGCTGGCGCCGCTCGCCTTCGTGCTCCTGTTTTCGTTCAAGATGCAGACCATGTCAGCGGCAAGCGCGCAGGCGATGTTTTGGGCCTTCTGTGCCGTCATGGGCCTGTCGCTGGCTTCGGTGTTCCTCGTCTTCACCGGCACCAGCATCGCGCGCACCTTCTTCATCGCCGCCACCATGTTCGGCGCCACCAGCCTCTATGGCTACACGACAAGGCGCGACCTGACGCAGTTCTCGTCCTTCCTGATCATGGGCCTGATCGGCGTGGTGATCGCCAGCATCGTCAACATCTTCCTCGGCTCGACCGCGCTGCAGTTCGCCATCTCGGTCATCGGCATCGCCGTGTTCATTGGCCTGACGGCCTGGGACACGCAGACGATCAAGGAGCAATACGCGGAGAATTTCGATGCGGAGTCGCGCCAGAAGCTCGCCGTCTTCGGTGCCTTCTCGCTCTATCTGAACTTCATCAACATCTTCCAGCTGCTGCTGAATTTTACCGGCGAGCGGGAATAGTCCGGACCGTAGCAGGCAACAGCTTTGAGCCTTGGCTGGCCGGAGGGAAACCTCCGGCCATCTTCTTTCGAAAGGGGCGCCTGGCCCACCATCAAGGTTCATCGGGATCGCGTGAAATGCAAATGCCGTCCGCCACCTTGAGTTCACGCCCGGCCATTTGCTAGCCTGCCGGCCACGCCGGACGAACCGCGAGGACATATGGAACAGGACAGTCTGACGCTTCATGGCGAGGGCATATCGGCAACCATCATCGCCCACGGCGCAGAGTTGGTTTCCCTGCGGGATGCACGAGGATTTGAGTTCCTGTGGCAGGCTGGACCGGCCTGGCGGCGCCATTCGCCGGTGCTGTTTCCGATCGTCGGCCGGCTGAATGGCGATCACCTGCACCATCGCGGCCAGACCTATCCGATGACGCAGCACGGCTTCGCCCGCGACAAGCCTTTTATGTGGGCGGAGAGGGGGCCTCGATCCTGCACGCTGGTGCTCGCCGACGACGCGGAAACCCGAACGCACTACCCGTTCGCATTTCGACTGGCCGTGACCTATACGCTGGGCGAGGCGCAACTCGACATAGAATTCGAGATTACCAACCCGGGCGACGAACCGATGCCGGCGTCGATCGGGGCGCATCCGGCGTTCAACTGGCCGGTTCTGCCCGATATGGCCAAGGACGCCTATCGCCTGACGTTTGCCCAGGCAGAGCCAGCGCCGATCCGCCGGCTGAAGGATGGCCTGCTCATCGCAACGCCGCAGCCAACGCCGGTCAAAGGCACTGTGCTCGTGCTGTCCGAACGGCTGTTTGAGGACGACGCTGTGATCCTGGACCGGCCGGCCAGCAACAGCGTTCGCTACGGCGCCGATGACGGTCCGGCGATCGAGGTCTCATGGCAGGGATTTCAGGAAGTGGGCATCTGGTCCAAACCCGGCGGCGCACCGTTCCTGTGCATCGAGCCCTGGCACGGCATTGCCAGTCCGTTGGATTTCGATGGCGAGTTCACCGACAAGCCCGGCCTGATGCTGATCGCGCCGGGCGCGAGGCGTTCGCTGAGTTACCGGATCAGCGTGGAGCAGGGGCCTCGGTAAAGTTTTCCTGCAAGCCATGAAGCGGGCGCAAAGCCGGGCCGGGGCTGTATTCGATCTCAGGTCGGGTCTCAGACCTGCCTGACCAAGGCGCCGATAACATTGACAAGAAGGCGCGCGGCGGTGAGCGCCGACAGGCCGTCACTGTCGGCTGGCGGATAGAGCTCCACAAGATCGAATCCGGCGATCCTCGCTCGCTTGCCCAGGCTCGCGATGAGATCGATGACCTGCGTATAGGTAAGGCCGCCGGGCGTACGCGCGGCCACGCCCGGCATGATGCCGGGGTCGAGACTGTCGCAGTCGAGGGTAACGACGACTCGCGCGCCTTCCGGAATATGGCCGAGCGCCGCTTCGACACCCAGGGCGTGGACCTCGCGAGCGGTGACGAAACGGCTGCCATAGCGCCGCGACGCTTCGATTTCCGTGAGGCGTGCGCTGCCGACGCTGCGCAGTCCGACCTGCACCATGCCGGCGACATGCGCCATCTCGCTCGCGCGGCGCATCGGGCTGGAGTAGCCATGGCGTTCGCCATGCACCTCGTCTCGCCAGTCGATATGGGCGTCGATCTGCAGGATCCAGACAGGCCCGTGATCCGCGAAGCCGGCGACCACGGAATCGTCTCCGCCGAGCAGGATGGGCACGGCCGGCAAGGACAGGATCTCGCGCGTCTTCGCCTCGATCCGGGCGCGGTTGCCGGCATTGTCATGCATGATGGTCAGGATGTCGCCGACGTCGACGCAGCAGACGGGCTTGCCGTCGAACAGCGGGCCGCCGAGATCGAAATCCCAATGCTCGACGAGCGCGGCATCACCCTGGCTCGCAACGCGGATGGCATCGGCGGCCAAGGCATGACCGCTGCTGTCCTTGCCGGGATAGGTGCTGCCGTGCCCGGCGCCGAAGATCACCGCGCGGGGGGCCGTGTCATCGGCGAGGCGATCGGGCAAGCCGAGAAAGGAAGATCGTGTGGTCATTCTTGATAAGCCTTTGAGTCCAGCCGAGGCGTGATGGATTGAAGCTAGCGTAGTTGCTGGGATGGTCGAATTCCATTGCCGAAATCGCCGTCCAGAAGTTCCGTCGGTTCCAAGCTGGAGGCGGCCCTGAGACGGGGACATTGAGCTTGCTAAAGTGGGTAAACGTTGCAGATTACTGGAACTGCGATAAAGCGAATGGACCGACCGAGGAAAATCCGCATGATCTATCTTTGTTGTCGAGTGCCGCGGTTCTTATGGCTGAACGCATCCGCATAGATGTGGTTGATGGGGAAGGGAATGACATTGCCAAAGTTCTCATGGCAGGCAGGTCTCCTTTTCGGCCTATGCGCTACTCCCGTTGCCTTCCTGCTGGCACTCTTTTCGGCCGGATCTGGGCATGGCGACTATGTGCTAGCCCGCATTCTCTATCCAATCCCCATGTTGGCAACTCTTTTGACCGACAACACGATTACCAGCCTTTCCCTAGGGTTGGCTGTGGCACAGTTTCCTGCCTATGGGGCATTTGTTGCTCAAGCCGGCCGCGCCGGTTGGTTGGCGCTTGGCCTCGTCCACGTCATTGCAATAGCAACTGCTTTCAGCGGGGTGCTCGACAATTTTTAGGAACGCCTACGACGCGCCTCGCTGCCGCTACGCGCAACGGAATCAGTCTGCAGGTACCGCTGCGCTGGCAGCTATATGCTAACGTCAAAGTGACCTGGAGACGCGACATCGCCAGCTTCGTCGGCAGGATTCCATTGCCAAAATGGTCAGGTCCCGGCCGTCCCGCACCGGTTGATCCTCCGATGTCTCTTGACGTTATTTGTCCCGGAACCTTCCAGCGCGAGCATCGTAAACGAGGAGAGGCATTGGAAGGCCAATGCCAGGGTCCACCATCTCGACCGCGACCCGGAGTTCCTGATCGAATTGCCGGAGCGAATCCAGATCCACCGCATCCTGCTCGACCGGCGGAGGCTGCCCTGATGCGACCGGTCGCGATGTAGGAACAGATGGAAAGCGTCGCGCGCCGCCGCCGCGTCATCTGGCATGATATGCTCGGTACGGGCGTCCGCCAAACCGGACGCGATGTCTCGAGCGACGTGCCGGTGTCGGCGGCGCCGGGTCAGGAGGTCGGGTGAAAATCTATAGTCCGCGTGTAGTGGAGGGACAGGAATGGGTTCTTCCCCAACAAGCCGAGGACTACCAGCTATTCGCGAGCCTCGGCGACCCAGGCCAGAAGCGATGGCGTCCGCCGCGGATGAAATTCCTGCGCGAGCAAGAAGACGGAACACCCCGGCTATATTCGGATTTTCCTTGGCTCGGCGAGCACGTGCTCATTCTGAGGAGCACGGCGTTGAAGTTGCTACGGCCGATTCTAGAACCGTATGGTGACTTCCTGCCGCTTCGTGCTGACGAACCCATATCGCTGTTCAACGTCACCAATGTGGTCGATGCGATGGACGAAGAACGTTCAAGAACCGTCCGGTTTGACGATGGCGGTATCATGACGATCGAAAATCTCGTCCTTCGGCCGGAGGCCATCGGCGGGGCCGAGATATTCAAGTTGCCGGAGCGGCCCGATGGCGTGCGACTATCCGATATCTATCTGCAAGAGACCATCGTGCGTCAGATTGGCGAGCTCGGATTCAAAGGCATCGCCTTTGAATTGGTCTGGAATGACGAAGCGGTCGGTCGCGACAGGATCGAATACCGCGGCATGGAGCGGCGTGCGCCAGTTTCATTCGCGAGTTTGAGACGCTTTTGGTCCGGTCTGCTTCGGAAGCCCGGGCTGTGAAGCAGGGCTGTGAGATGGATTCGAGATGCTTTTCACGCCGTGATAAAAGTCGCATAAGATAGATTATGGAACTTGCGCACGTAGCGCGGCCGGGGAATTGCTGCGGTTCTGACCGCTGCCGGCAATCATCGTGAATGCGCGCCACCGGCACTTCACGACCTCGAACCCATGGTCGAGCGTTCAAACGACGACTTGAAACGCCAACTGAGCAGCAGCCTCTAGCGGTTTGACTCGTATGGGATTTCGATCACCATGCCATCATAGGCTGGTTCGACATTGTCGGGCGTCTCGGCCATCACGGCGGTGTAATCGAGCGGCACGTGCATGTGCGTCAGCACGGCGCTCCCAGGCGAAAGCGCCTCGATCCAGTCCAGCGCCTGGCCAAGCGAAAGATGGCTTGGATGCGTGTTGTATTGCAAAGCGTCGATGACCAGCATGTCGAGACCTCGCAGCCGTTCTGCGGTGGTCTTGGGAAAGTCGCTGACATCGGGACAGTAGGCGAGCCCACCGATGCGGAAACCCAGCGAAATGATGTCGCCATGGATCTGGGGCAGCGGCTCGAAGGTGAGGGCACCCCCCTCTCCTTCGATCACGACCGGCCTGGTATGATCGATGATGCGGGCGTCGACGATCGGCGGATAGGAACTGCCTGCCGGCGTCTGGAAGCAATAGCCGAACGCCTCGCGCAGCCGCAGCATGGTCGGCTCGTCGGCATGGATGCCGATGCGATGCCGTTGTTCCAGCACATAGCCGCGCAGGTCATCGATGCCGTGGATGTGGTCGGCATGCGGATGCGTGTAGATCACCCCGTCGATGCGCCTGACTGAAGCCATCAGCATCTGCTCGCGGAAATCGGGGCCGGTGTCGATGACGACCGTGGTGCGGCCGCCATTGGCGGCAATGCGCTCGACAAGCGCCGCCGTGCGCATGCGCCGGTTCCTGGGATTGGTGGGATCGCAATTGCCCCAGTCGCCGGTGATGCGCGGCGTGCCTGGGGATGACCCGCAGCCGAGAATTGTCAGGCGCAGCCGGTCGCTCATGTCTCGAGCGCCTGCTGGCGAGGCATTTTTCCAAACAGCCGAAAGAAATTATCGGTCGTCACCGCCGCGATCTCAGCCTCGCTGACGCCGATTGTCTCGGCCAGCACCTTCGCGGTTTGCGCGACGTAAGCCGGCTCGTTGCGCTTGCCGCGAAACGGCACCGGCGCCAGATATGGCGCGTCGGTCTCGACCAGCAGCCGGTCACGCGGCAAATCGGCGGCGATGGCGCGCAATTCGATCGAGTTCTTGAAGGTCAGGATGCCCGAGAACGACACATAGCCGCCAAACGACACGCCGACCTCCGCGAGCCGCCGTCCCGACGAAAAGCAATGCAGGATGAACGGGAAGGCGCCCTTCCCTGTCTCGTCCTCGAGAATGGCGGCCATGTCGTCGTCGGCATCGCGTGAATGGATGACGAGAGGCAGCCCGGTCTCGCGGGCGGCGGCGATATGAGCGCGAAAACCCTGCGCCTGCGCATCGCGCGGTGCCTTGTCGTAGAAATAATCGAGACCTGCTTCACCGATCGCCACCACCTTTGGGTGAGTGGACAGGCGGACAAGGTCGGCGGTGGTGACGTCGAGCTCCTCGGCGGCATTGTGCGGGTGAGTGCCGACCGAGCAATAGACTTCGTCGAAAGTCTCCGCGATCTCAAGAACTTGCTGAAACCGCTTCACGCGCGTGGAGATCGTCACCATGCGGCCGATTCCGGCCGCCTTGGCGCGGGCGACAATGGCCGCCCGCTCCTCGGCGAAGTCCGGAAAATCCAGATGACAATGGCTGTCGACGAGCATCAGGCGTTCGCGTCCGTCTGTTCGACGTAGCGCGGAAACACGCCCTCCGGCGCGGGCAGCGCCGTCCCGGAAACAAGCGCGTGGTCGGCGTGGACATGCACGAACTCGCGATAGTCCGCCGGCACCGCCAGCAGGTCGAGCAGCTTGCCGGCCGAGCCCGGAATGAAGGGCTGGCATAGAACCGCCACGCGCCGGACCACTTCGGCCGTCGTCCACAGCACCGTTTCCATGCGCTCGGGATTGGTTTTCTTGAGCGCCCAGGGTTCCTGTCCGGCGAAATACCGGTCGGCTTCCGCAACCACGCCGAAGATCGCCGCCAGTGCCAGATGGATGCCCTGTTCGGCCATTGCCTTGCGCGCGGTGGCGAGAGCGTCGATCGCTTGATCCAGGATCACCTTGTCGGCTTCCGCCAGGTCGCCGCGCTTCGGTACCACGCCGCCGCAATTCTTGGCGATCATCGACAGCGAGCGCTGCGCCAGATTGCCGAGACCGTTGGCCAGATCGGCGTTGGTGCGGTTGACGATCGCTTCATGGCTGTAGCTGCCGTCCTGGCCGAACGGCACTTCGCGCAGGAAGAAGTAGCGTACCTGGTCGAGGCCATAATGCTCGATCATGGTGAACGGGTCGATGACGTTGCCGACCGATTTCGACATCTTCTCGCCGCGGTTGAACAGAAAGCCGTGGCCGAAGACGCGCTTCGGCAGCGGGATGCCGGCCGACATCAGGAAGGCCGGCCAATAAACCGCGTGGAAGCGCACGATGTCCTTGCCGATGATGTGCGCATCGGCTGGCCAGAACTTCCATTTCTCATCTTTTTCATCGGGATAGCCGACGCCGGTGATGTAGTTGGTCAGCGCGTCGACCCACACATACATGACATGCTTTTCGTCGCCGGGTACCGGCACGCCCCAGTCAAATGTGGTGCGCGAGATCGACAGGTCCTTCAGTCCCGACTTGACGAAGCTCATCACCTCGTTGCGGCGCTCGGCCGGACCTATGAAGTCGGGCTGGCCTTCATAAAGCGCGACGAGCTTGTCCTGATAGGCCGACAGGCGGAAGAAGTAGCTCTCTTCCTCGACCCATTCGACCGGCGTTCCCTGCGGCCCGTAGCGGACATTGTCGGGACGGACCTCGGTCTCCTCCTCGCCGTAATAGGCTTCGTCGCGCACCGAGTACCAGCCGGCATAGCCGCCCTTATAGACGTCGCCATTGGCGGCCATCGCCTTCCAGATCGCCTGCGAAGCAGCGTAATGGCGCTCCTCCGTGGTGCGGATGAAATCGTCGTTGGAGGCGTTGAGCGCGGTCGCCATGCGCTTGAACTCGGCTGAATTGCGGTCGGCCAGTTCGCGCGCAGAAATGCCTTCGCGCTTGGCTGTCTGCAGCATCTTGATGCCGTGCTCGTCGGTGCCGGTAAGGAAGAAGACCTGCTTGCCGTCGAGCCGCTGGAAGCGGGCAAGAGCATCGGTGGCGATCAGCTCGTAGGCATGGCCGATATGCGGCTTGCCGTTCGGATAGGAAATTGCGGTCGTGATGTAGAATGTGTCGCGTGACATGAATGAACCGTCATGAATGTCTGAATGGAGGCCGTGGCGGTGGATATCGCATCGGAATGGCGATTGCCATCCCGAGACCAGTGCATGCCGCCCAAAAGTGGCCCCGGTTTAAGGGGCAACGGCATGCACCAAAAAAGCCCGTCACATTCGCATTGCAGAATTCAGGCGGTCGATCATGGTCAGGGCGTGCTGCTTTTTGTCGAGATTGTAGGTGTCCGTCTCAGATATAGCGTCCAGCGCCTCATGCCAACTGTCCGACAGCGTTTTGGCCCGCTTGAGATCGCCAGCCCGCGCCGCCTGGCTTGCCGCATCCGACAGAAGGTCCAGCGCCCGGCGATTGAAGATGTCGAACTGTATCGCCTGGTCCTTGCCCGCGACCGCCTCGGCCAGGCGATAGGCGCCGCCAATATCGCTCTTTCCCGTCGCCACCAGTCCATCCAGCGTCCGCGCGATCTCCAGCCCGCCATACTGCGTCAACAGGATCGCGTTGCGGGCGCTGCCCCCTGCCCGCTCGACCAATGCAGCCCTCGCGGCCGGATCGTCGGGCGGCGGCGGCTCCGCTGTCTCCAGCACCGCCATCAGTTCGTTGGCGTCGAGCGGTGTCAGCCGCACCACCTGGCAGCGCGAGCGGATCGTCGGCAGCAGACTGCCGGGTGCATGGACGATGAGAATGAACAGGGTCCGTGCCGGTGGTTCCTCGAGATTCTTCAGCAAGGCATTGGCCGCATTGGCATTCATGTCGTCGGCCGGATCGACGATCACCACCCGGTAGCTGCCGTCATGCGAAGTCAGCGACAGAAAGCGGCTGACCTTGCGGATTTCGTCGACGGTGACGACGGTCTTGAAACTCTTGGTCTTGTCGTTCAACGGGCGGGTCAGATGCAGTACGCCGGGATGCGCGCCGGTTGCGATCTGGCGAAACAGCGGCGAGGCCGGATCGGGAACTGCTAGGTTGCCAGGCGCCTGGTCGAAGGCCGGATGCTTCAAAAGGTGGTGGGCGAGATGGAAGGCGAGCGTCGCCTTTCCGATCCCGACCGGACCGGCGAAGATAAGCGCATGAGGCAGCTTTCCCGCACGATAGGCGGCGGCAAGCATGGTGACGGCCTGCCCGTGTCCGACCAGACGCGGTGTTTCGGAGGGTTCCGGCACACCGTCCAGCGTATCATGCTGTTCCGGCGCGATGCGTTCGAAGATCATACGGGTGCGACCTGCCTGTTGCGCTCGGACGCCCTTGCCTCCAGTGCCGCGAACACGGTCGCCGTGACGACATCCTCCACCGTGTCCGGATCGGCGGACGCATCGACGACGATGCAGCGTTCCGGCTCTGCCGCGGCGATCGCCAGGAACGCTTCGCGGCGGGCCTGGTGGATGGCCAGCGTCTCTTTTTCGAAGCGGTCGGCTGTGGCATCGCTGCCACGCCGCAATGTCGCGCGCTTCAAACCCTCGGCCGGGTCGATATCGAAGATCAGCGTCATGTCGGGCATCATGCCGTTGATGGCGACCTGTTCCAGCATGGCCATGAATGCCGGATCGATCCCACCCGTAACGCCTTGATAGACACGCGAGGAATCCAGGAAGCGGTCACAAAGCACGATGGAGCCGCGTTCGACCGCCGGACGGATGACCTGCTCGACGTGGTCGGAACGCGCGGCTGCGAAGAGCAGCGCTTCCATCTTGGGCCCGAACGGTTCGGCGGCACCCGAAAGCAGCACATGCCTGACCGCTTCGGCGCCCGGCGAGCCGCCCGGCTCGCGTGTCCGTACGACATCATACTTCTTGGCGCGCATCTTGGTGGCCAGCCGCTCGATCTGTGTCGACTTGCCTGCGCCTTCGCCGCCTTCGAAGGTGATGAAAAAACCGCGCGCCAACCGAGGGCCTTTGTTCGTGTTCGAGTGGATTGTGGGGCTGTAGATAGTCCGCGTTCGGGAAAACGTCCATGCCCTCGGCGCTATCGAAGCCAGCCGATCGCCAGTTCCTTGACGGCATCGAGAGCGCGTTGCGGCAACGTGCCGACGCTGATCGACTCGGCGGCGAACAACGGTGTCTCCTGGCTCAGCGTGTCGCCGATCCAGACGCGCAGTGCGCCCACCGGCTGCCCCTCCTCCACCGGTGCCGCGACCGGGCCGGTGTAGATGATCCTGGCCGTCAGCTTGTCGCGGTTGGTGATCGGCAGGAAGATGTCGATCGGACCTTTTGCCTTGAGCGTCACGCCGGATTTCATGCCGCCAAAAACCTGGGCCTCTCCGACCACCTCGTCCTTGGCGAAGATTTCGGTCTTCTCGAACGAGCGAACGCCCCAATCGAGCAGTTTGCGTGCCTCTTCTGCGCGCTCCTTGTCATTTGCCAGCCCGCTCATCGCCGCGATCACCCTCGTGCCGTTGTGGCTGACCGAAGCCACGATGCCGAAACCGGATGTCTCGCTTGCGCCGACAGCCAGGCCGTCGGCGCCGATGTCCATCGCCAGCAACGGGTTGCGGTTCCTCTGCGAGATCTTGTTCCAGGTGAAATCCTTCAACCCGTAATACCGGTAGAAATCGGGGTATTCGCGCCATAGATGCAGGGCGAGCTGCGCCAATTCGCGCACGTTTGTCTGTTGGCCGTCGGCCGGCAGGCCAGTGGAGTTCACGAAAGTCGACGTCTTGAGGCCGATCTGGCGCGCACGTTCGGTCATCTCTCCGGCAAAATTGTCCTCGGATCCGGCCATGCCTTCGGCGATGACGATACAGCCGTCATTGGCGGCCTGCACGGTCACCCCCTGGATCAGGTCCTCGAGCCGGATCGCCGATTTGAGCTTGGCGAACATCGTCGAGGTTCCCGACGGCGCGCCACCTTTGCGCCAGGCGTTTTCGCTGACCACGAACGTATCGTCGAGTTTGAGGCGCCCGGATTTGAGGGCGTTGAAAACCACTTCCATCGTCATCAGCTTGGCCATCGAAGCCGGCGGAATGGGTTTATCGGCATCTTTCGAAAACAGCACCGTGCCGGTATCGGCATCGATCATGAAGGCTTGCGCGGCCTTGGTCTCGAAAAGCTGCGCTTGGGCCGGCGAAAGCGTAAGCAGGAGGCTGAGGAGAAAAAAAACGGCGAAAGGCTGTAGCAAGCGAAACTGCATGAAAATCGACCCGTTGGCCGGCCCCTCCGGCGTCCCGAAACTATCGGGCTTTTTCGGTGAGGGATCAACTGCCGGGCGCAAACCGGCGCTGGATCAGTCGCGCACGACCAGCGCGTCGGGCGCGCCATGAGACCACGCCGCCTTCAGCAACTCGTCCAGACCGCCATGGCCGTCCGGATAGAGGTTGACCGCATACCAGTCATTGCCGTCGAGATCGGAGCGCTGGATTTCTATTCTGCCGAAGGGCTTTAGTGCCGAGGCCACACGTGTGGCTTCGGTGGCGTCGTCGAACGTGCCGGCGGCGACATAGTCGGCACTGGATGGCGCCGCTTGGCGGCCGGTGTTTTTCCACGACCGCAGGATGTCTGCGGGCGACATGCCGCTGTCGTCCAGAGCGGCAAAGACATCCGCGCGATGGACGCGTTCATCCGCATAGGACAGCGACGCCATGGCGAACGGCGATTGCGGCGGCAGGCTGATCTGCGGCCGTTCCGGCACGATCGGTCCAAAATCGGGCAGCGCCGGATCGCCGAAGGCCGGCTGCGCGGCCATCCGTCCCTGCATCGGAGCCGCGGCATCCGTCAGCTGACCTGGAAACGGCACGGCGGCCGCGCCGACCGGAAGGCTCGGCGAAGGCCCGTTCATGGCCACCATGACGCCGGTCGGCAGGCCGTCCGATGGGTCCGGTATGCGGTTGCCTGGATGGTAAGAGGCCATCAGGTACTGGTCGTCATTGCCGTTGAGCGGCGCGCGGCCGATATATTCGACCTTCACCTTCGCGGTACCGACCTTGTCGTAGTCCAGCATCTGCGCGGCTCGCTCCGAGACGTCGATGATGCGGCCCTCATGGTAGGGGCCGCGGTCATTGACGCGCACGATGACCGAACTGCCGGTTTCGAGGTTGGTGACGCGGGCATAGCTGGGCAGCGGCATGGTCGGATGCGCCGCCGTCAGATGCGCCATGTCGTAGACTTCGCCATTGGCGGTCAGCCGGCCATGGAAGGCGTCGCCATACCATGATGCCAGACCCACCTTGGCGTACTTCTTGTCTTCCTTGGGATAATACCACTTGCCGCGCACCTGATAGGGCTTGCCAAGCTGGTCGCGACCGCCGCCGCGCCGCATGAAGGCAGCGCGCGGACTGGCCTTCACCCCATATTCGGTCTCGGCGAAATATTCCTTGGAGCGGGTCTTCTTGTAGACCATCCCTTTCGGCTCGGGCTGCGACGCGCAAGCGGCGAGCAATGCAGCCGACGCTGCAAGCAACGCAACCGTGGCAACGCGACGAAGACGCGGGTGCGTCACAGCCTGCATTCTTGATTGCCCCCTAAATCTCATGAAGACGTCGCATCCGACCATCAGAGGAGCCAAAGCACTCACTCGACAATGCCAACGACGCCTCGAACCCCGATCCTTTGTGCGCAGGAATTGTTTATCACGGTATTAACCGATTGTGGCCGGAACCGGGCAAGATTGTGACGCCGCCTGTCCTGTCCTAGGCTCAGGGAGCGACCTGCTCATGCAAGCCGGTTGACAGGCCTTTGCCGGGCACACTAGAGCAGTGGCCGGCAGTAGCTGGAGGGATGGCCGAGCGGTTTAAGGCACCGGTCTTGAAAACCGGCGTGGGCGCAAGTTCACCGTGGGTTCGAATCCCACTCCCTCCGCCAGATATTCCACTAATGGGTTGATTATACTTTACGAATTGGCTTTGCCTTTATTCGTGCCTAACTTGGTGCCTAACCCGTACAAACGATGAAGCCCGCCAGGGCGTACCGTGGCGGGCTTCGGCAAGCTTGCCGGTCCGAGGCGAATCACCAGCCGTTGCGGTGCCAGTCAGGCTACGCTCGATGCGCCGAGCTGTGCGCGGTCATCCCTCACCCCTTTCTTCGCCATACGGGCGATGTCCGCCATGATGTACCCGATATCGGCTTCGTCGGCGTACTCCCATGTTTTGTGGACCCGAGCCTTTGCTGCCAAATCGTCGAAACTGTGCGCCGGGGAGCGAATGACACGATTTGCGGCTGCCGTGGCCCGAGCGTGCTGGCGCTGGTAGGCACGGTTGACGCGGGTGAAGCCGGTGCTGCACCTGACCTTCCACTCGGCCCTGTTGTAGGTACGCAGCGCGTCGTCAAATTCGAGCGCTGCCATGGCTCCCGGCAGGCTGCGCGACATATCGCCAAGCTCAGCAACTGTCATGTTCCTTACAGCCTCGATCTCCTCCCGAGTGCGTTCTCGCAAGACAGGCTTCTGGAGCTTGACGCGTTCGTCGAAATACCGACGTTCGGCCGCGCCGTGTTCCGGCTCTAGGGCGCGAAGCTTATTCCATTCGGCGAAAAACGCGGCTTCGAGAGCCGGCAGCTTTGACGTAGCCCCAGCCCTCGCCGGTACGCTTGCAGCGATGCCAGCTACAGTCGCCGTGACATAGGCGGTGGTTTCAAAAAAGGTGCGGCGGCTGACATGTTGGTTCATTAAAGGCTCCATAGGCGAATTCAGTGTTCCGGGCTCACTTCCCGCACACGCATGCCAGGACATCAGCAGTTTACGTATGAAGCCCGTCTTTTGTGGATTGCGGGGACAATCGGGCATGCCTTCGGCTGCTGCCCGGACACAGGTGTTCGGCATTGACGTTGCTCCAAGTGGTGATATTTACACCATTAACGATACGACCATAACCGGTTTGCTGTCAATCACATTGGGTGATAAAAACCCCACATGAAGCCAGTTCAATGCCGCATGGGGCGTGCAGCCCTCAATTGGACCACTCTCGATCTTGCCAAAGCGGCAGGCGTTGGTGGGAATACAGTCAATCGTTTCGAGGCTGGACAGGATGCCCGAGTCAGCAGCGTGGACAAGATGCGCGAGGCACTAGAAGCAGCGGGCGTTGAGTTTATACCGGAGAACGGTGGTGGCGCGGGTGTGAGATTGCGAAAGTGAAGAAGTCCGCTGTTCGCGCAGCCGCCAAACAGGAGGCGTTGCAGGTCTCATTGATTCCTGCCGAGGTTCGCTATCAAGCTCAAAAGGAGCTTCTTTTCGGTGCTCTTGAGAGGCAATACGAGTACGGCAAGTGGCTGCTCGCTTCACTTCTTACCGTCCACGCAGGATCTCTTTTAGCAATCTCGCAGGCCGGCGCTGCCACTGCGCGCCTTTACCAGGCTTGCGGTCCCCTTCTGATCTATGGAGTTGCCACAACCCTGGTGGCCGGTGGTTTGGCGTGGATCAACTTCTCCGTCGTAGCCAACGTTTATGCGGGGTTTCTTAGTGACATTCGAAATGGAAGGGAGCCGATCTTGATTGGCGGACGAAAATGGCTCGCGAAACTGACGTTTTGGATCACGCCACTAGTTGCTATTGGGGCGCTGATCCTTTTCTTGGTTGCGGCCGTGCGCGCTGCAAGCGTCATATGAGCTTTGGCCTCGGACGAGGCCAGCTACATCACCGTGCCAAAGAGCACTTCGTAAAGGCGGGCTGGATCTAGCGCGGCAAATCCGCCCCGGCGACCTTGCGGGTATAGGCGCGCTCAACACCGAACACGGCTTCATCCTTGGTCTCAACGCTCCCGCTTGAGGAGCCACTAAACCAGAACCATCGGCCCGCCGACGGGCCGTGGAATTCCTTCATGATGCGGCCGGCGTTGTCAGTCTGGAATTCCGCCGAGAAATCACACGGTTTGGATTGACCGCTTATGATTGTTCGCCGCCACGCCAGACGTAGGCGACCGCCGCGATCGACTAGGCAGCGGAACGCGTCTTCCTTGGTCTCAAAGGTGTCCACGATGGTGCTGCCGTCGACAACCTGCCAGCCGCGTTGATATGCGAGACGGACGGTCAGGCGCTCGCTCATCCCCGAAACCTTTCGGTGTACCAGGTGATCTTGCCGTCCACCTTCATCGGCTTGTGGATCATGAGACGCTTCGGAAGGTGCTCGGGATGGACCTCCAAGAGCGTGATCTTCACTTGCGGCTTGCATCGGTTGCAGTCGAATTTCAGCTTCAAAGGATCAACCCCGCCGCCATAGACCATCATGAGATCGGCCGATCTGCAGTAGCGGACATTGCCGCAACTGCATTCCACTTTCACAAGCATATTGTGCCGGGTCGCCTTCCCCAGCGTGTCAATCGGATCGTGCGCCATGAGAACAGAAAAGGAACAAATTCCTTGCCCGTCAAGCCGTCTTGTTGAATCTTTCCGTAGACTCTTAAGGGTGCCGCGCTTCTTCTGCCGATACAGCGACAACCTCCTTATTCTCACGTCTAGCGCTTGCTCGCTGCCGCGCCGCTGCGATCCTCTCGCTCTTCGTCGTGGGGAACCCAGCAAGGCCGTAGGCATTCACAATCGAGCCGAAGCGCTTCGTGAAAACCTTGTATTTCGGCAGGCCGCTGGCAGCGTTGATCAAAGCCATCGTGACGAATCCGAACTTTGCATGCAGTCGGCGAATGCCGTTTAGCAGCTCGTCATCCGAGTAGTATCTACCTCGTTGCCCGGTCGGGGGGCACATGAAACCTACGGTCCTATACAGTGCCGGCAGGCTGCCGAAGTGCGCCCAATATGCATGAGAGGATGGTGTGTAAGGGCACTCGTTAATCATTGCCTGCGAAAGCCTCTTCTTCTCTCGAAAAAGTCGCTTCAGACTTGCGATCATGTCGGGCTCCCGGAGTTGGTAGCCCCGTCTGAGCCTGAATAGCCGCTGCGCTCGCGCAAATATTTTGGGATTGACAATAGGTTCCATTACCCTGGTTCGCACCCAAAGATCCGGAGGGTTGCGACTTACCGGCTTTTTCATTTTATGGTTGGTCCGGTTGAAGACATAATATCCGATCATCAACTCGCTTTGGAGGACGCTTTTAACCCGTGCCCTGCTCCATAAGGCGCCATCCGTCGACGGTATATTTTCGTCGTTCAACCTCTTAGCGATGTCCGCAATGCTCCGTTTCTGGACGACAAACATGCGGAAGATTCGCCTTACAATTTTGAGTTCATTCTGAGGGCCAGGCATAAAAACTACGCGATCTGAGTTCAGCCCCTTACGCTCGCCAGGTCCGAGCAAAAATCGCGGTGTTCCATCTTGGCTTACTAGAAAACGCGTTATGCCAAACAGCGCAGGGCCGCCCTGCTTGAACCCAAGGCGAGCTTGCTGGATGTGCGCTCTGCAGATTTTGCTGGAAAGTTCGCGGCTGTACTCGGCTGCCATCACCCGCTTAAGGGTCTTTACGATGCTGGTGACCACGCTGCCGTCATTCTCGAAAGGCTCCCCGCAGTAATGGACATTGACCCCAGCATCGCGGCAAATGAATTCATAGTGGGCGGCTTGGTCCGTATCCTGGAATCTCCCCCACCGGCTCACATCCAGCACCAATATGGCCGAGAAGCTAGGCTGGCCGGACACAACGTCGGTCAGCAGCTGCTTCAGGCCATCTCTTCCTTTAAGGCTTAGCCCACTTTTGCCGGCGTCTGCATACGTCTTAACAACGGCAAAGCCACGGCGCTCGGCATACTCCGCTATGGCCGCGCACTGATTGTCCAGCGAATAGCGTTGGTGCTCTGTGGACATGCGGATATATTGGGCTGCCGGGGTGCGAACGTCCGATGCGAGCTCAGTCACTGGAATGGCCCTCCATGTGATCCGCCATGGGCGGAACTGTATCATAGAAAAGCCTGCTTCATGGGCGCTGACAGGAGGCGGGCGGCCTGCACCATCCCGAGCCCATCGGGGACCAAGTCCCAGCTCGCCGACGCGAAGCTGACCATCCTAGTCGGACGGATAATCGATCGCGTCGGCCTCGCCGGCAGCCTCCGCCTTCCTGATGGCAGGCAAGCGTTGGCTATTGCCTATCCCGGAAATCGAGCAGCTTGGCATGACGCAGCTTCTCCTCGCCCTTCAGGAACCTCACGCGGCCGACCAGGCCTGGCTTCAGCCATTCTGCCTTGTCGCTCTTAAGCCCCTTCGGGACCGGACCGCCGACCTTGCCTTGCACGCGGTCCCATAGCGCTTGCCGTTTGTGAGCCTTGAAGGTGACAAAGGCGCCGCCGGCATAGCGGCCCTTGTCCGCCATGAGCACCATTGCGGGCTTCCCGGCCTCACGCTGCACGCCAATGATGTCCATTTCCTTCTCAGTATAGCACTTGATCTTGCGCCAGTTCATCGTCGGCCCGCTGCGATACGTGCTGTCCTTGCGCTTTGAAACCATGCCCTCGAGGCCGGCTTGGTCGACAAGGTGATAGACGGCATCGCCGGTCCCCGGCATTGCTTCGCTGAACTGGATGCGGCCGCCGGTCGGGATCAATGCCTGGAGAATTTCGCGGCGGTCTTCCACTGGCATGTCGCGCAAGTCATGGCCGTTGAGATGCAGGAGATCGAACGCCACCAGATAGAGGTCGCGAGATGGCGTTCGGTTGGTGACGGCTGACTGCATTGCATGGAAGTCAGACAGGCCGGCTTCGTTGATGGTGATCGCCTCTCCGTCGATGATGAAGTCTTTCGCCTCGATCGCCGCTGCTTCGCCGGCAAGCTGGATATAGCGGCCGGTCCAGTCATAGCCGTTTTTGGTGATCAACCGAATCCCATCGTCATCCTTTAAAACCTGGGTGCGGTACCCATCGAATTTGATCTCGTGGATCCACTCATCGCCCTGGGGCGGGGTGTCCACCAGTTCGGGCTCCATCGGCTTAATGAACTTCAGACGCATCAACTCACTCACGACACCGTCCGATTCAATAAGCCTTAGCTAAAATAGTTCCGAAACTGCAAGCGGCAGGCGCTGTCCGACCTCGGAGCGCCCATTCCCGGCAAGCGAGAATTTATCGTGCCCTTGTCGCGGCGCAATCGTCACCGCGTCAAGAACGTAGCCACCAGGACCATTAGGACCATTGATATCGCGCCTACTCCTACAAAAACCTGCTTGGCCTCGAATGCGGCTTGTCTCCCCCAATAGGCGCCTGACGCGTCGTCGTACTCGTAGACCTTTGTTGCAAGCGCTTTTTCAACGGTTATCAAGCCAAACACGTATTGCAGATAGTCACAAAGTATCGCCATCGCGCCGCAGAAACCTATCAGGAACACTAGAACTCCGTAGGTTTTTAGGTGGGTGGAGAATGATGAATTATCGGCGCTTATCGTATAGAATGCGACGAGCAGACCGAATGCGATGTAGCGGCAGAGATCTGAGATTGTTGCGCTCAGAGACTTTTTGTCTTGAAGGAAGTCTTCGCGTTCCAGCATCTTATTTCACTTTCGGCGCGCTTGGCCCGGGATCATCAGTGCCCGGATTAGAACTCTTTAAGATGAGCGCGCCGGCCGGATATGCGGCTGGATCTCGCGGGCTCACCAGCAGGAATTTGAAGTCGTCTTTGCACCGAAATAACGCGCCAGCAGCGGACCAAAAACCTTCTGGTGGGCAATCGACAGGCTTTTTTCCATCTGGTGTTACGTGAACAGGTTGCACAATTCCCGTCATTGCGTCGACTACTCTTGGCCCTGTCCCATTCTTAGGCACTAAATATAAACTATCAAAATTACCCGCATCGGCAAAAACAGCGGTCGTCGCTACGGCACACACCACAAGAAACAATCTGCGCATGATCCCCTCCCGAAAGAGCGGGCAACATACAGGAGTACCGTTAACCTGAGCCACCCTAATTCTATCGGTCAGAAAATTCGCATCCGCAGAGATGGAGCCGCTTTAAAAATCGAAGAAATCGAACTATGTTCCCGCCCCATGTCGCGCAACACGGTCATTCAGGTTATAGCCGCCGTCATCCTGCTTGCGATCCTGGTTGGCATCCACCAGGGGCTGGGATGGCTGCTGGACCAGATGACCACACAGTTCATATATGGCGCAGCGTCGGCATCAGTCGTCATACTTAGCGTTTTCGCCGTCGCCTTCTGGATGGAAGGTTCAGTGACGTTCGGCCGAAGAAAGCAAAAGCGCTCGCGCGACACGATCGACCTGTGACTGTTGTAGCGGAGATCCGAGGTTGACCTTCATCAGCGCGTTGAGTACGGGGCTTTGCTGACCGCTGGTTAGCGCGGTCGCCATCTGAGAAATCGCCTTCTCGTTTCCGCCGCTGCGCAAGGCGTTGATGACCTTTTCCGCACTGCGGTAGCCGGCCGCTCGTGCGGCGCCACGGACACCGCCGGCCATAAACGCTTCTGGCGCGCCGAAGCCTCGTCCTGACTCGCCCGTTACGGCATCCTGAGCAGCAATGCGTGCTGCGCTTTCAGAGTTTCGCGTGACGATGCTCGACGTATCGGCAAATTGCCGTTCGCGGTCGAGCAGATCAATGACGCGGTCAGCCTTGTCCTTGCCCCAGAGCGTAGTGAGCCGGTCGCGGTTCCAATCGCCCTCGCCCTTAATGATCTGTTGAAGCGCAACGCGGTCGTTCGCCTTTGTCCCGACGATTCGCTCAATCTCGGCGCGTGCCCCTTCGCGAAGCCGAAGCGGAACAGCCGAGGGACCGATCTGCATTCCCTGTGGCAGAGCGCCCTTCTGAAATTCTTGGGCAAGCTCTTGTGGACGGGGAGCATCACGTCCGCTGGCGAGGACGGTTTGACCGCGCTGCACGGCTTGCCTTTGCCGTGCCAACTCGGAATATTTGGCGTCGACTTCCTTGATGCCGGGAACAGAAGCGCGCAGTTCGTCATCTATCGCTTGCCGAGCGGTCGACAGTGAGTTGATGGTGTTCGTTCCTTGTGTCGTTTCCAGCATATCGTCGATGGCGTGCCGGGTGTTCAGCAGCTCGCCGGCATCGGTGACCAGCGTCGTGCCAGGCGGTGGCTGGCCTAGCGCGCGTGCCTGCGCGATTTCTGCCGGCGTTGGCTGATGGTCCAGCATGGAGCGGACCCGCTGCAACACCCGCTGCGGCTCGCCGCGCAGGGACTGAATGTCTTGGTCCAGGTAGCGAGCAATCGGCAAGGTATCGACTGGGCCCGCGTTATGCAGGGCTTCCCGATACTCTGGTGACAGTGCCCGCTGATTGGCCTCGATGCCGCCTGTGATGTGAGACGGAACCGGGGCGGTCCCGAGTTCTTGGTCAAGGGCGTTCCGAATGCGCTGGTTTGCGACCGTGTCCCTTGCATCGATCGCGCTGCGCACGATCTGCTTTCCCTCGCCTGGAGTAGCCGCGATGGCGCCGGCTGTGTGGCGCATATTCGGTCCGAGATCCATCAGCATCCCGTTATCGCCCAGCCTACCCAGCGCAGCCGGGTCAATTGTATCCTGCCGAGCCGCATCGGCGACGACAGAGAGCGCCCGCTTGTCAAGGCCGAGAGCGCGCGCCACACTTCCAAGATTGAGGCTATCGGCGACGGCCTTCACGCCCTTGCCCACCAAAGGGCCGACAACCGGGGCGGCTAGACCCGCGCCTAGGCCGAGTAATCCGCCTTTGAAGGTTTCGCGCGGGTCACCACCGGATCGCACTGCGGAGTCGGCGGCATTGATCAAGCCGCCGCTGCCAGCGCTCACAAGCGCCTGTGCGGGAATCGACGCGGCTCCAATGCCAAAAGCTTCCGGCGCAGCAAGCATGGCTGGCAAGGTGCCTGCCACGGCGCCAGTTACGTTGCCTGCCGTTCGGGCGATCGGATGCGCTGCCCGACTGGTCTCGTTCATCTGCTGCATGTCTGTGCTGACCTTGGAATAAGGCTCGCCGGTCAACGCGGACCCGATGCCGGCCGCCGCTGCGGTCAAGCCTTTGTCGATGTACGGTCCGGCGATCGGCACGCCCTCGCCTGTCGTTGTCAGAAACGTGCCACCAGCGCCCATATCAAACCCTGGGGGCTGATAGTCTGGCACCTTGTGGCCGCCTTCCGGCTTCGGTCCACCGCTTGCAACGACTGCCTGAGCCCGTGCAATGCCCGCCTGAGCGCGCGCGGCGGCATCGCCTTCTTCGCCAGTCGCTGGCGTCGGCAGGGACTTGGCAATCTCTTCAACCGCCGCGTTCTGCTGGTCTGGCGACATCGACAGAAACGCATCGTCGACCTTGACCTTCCGGCCTTGGATGTTGAGCGTGGCCATCAGGGTTCAAGGCTCCATTTCAGTCCGTTGCTGGTCGTTCCCGTTCCGGTGCCAGTAACGGCGGCTGGCGCATCGCCACCGCCACGGCTGCTTTTGATGGCATCAACCATCGCGCGGACACGAGCCAGCTTGTCGTCGACCGACGCTTGAGCCTCACCAGGCTTTGGCGTGAGGATAGATGCCTGGTTCTCGACTTCGGCAGGCGCAGCGGTCGCGCCGGACACGCTGTAGAGGTACGACGCAATGATGGTCTTCAGCGAATTTGATGCGCGCTGGTAATCGGACGATTTCAGATAGTCGGCGCCAAAATCCGAACCGTGCGGGATAGCCGAAAGCGCCTGATCCGAGGTGTTGGAAAGCGCCTTGAAATTGTCCTCGACGATTTGCAGCTCCGGCGCGACGACGGCGTAAAGTTTTGCGTCGCGCTGCTGCTGCTCGTTCTGCGGTTTCGTCTTCGGCCCGGTCAGCGGCATGATGCCCGGAGTCGGCGACGCATTGTCGGCACGCGGGCTCAATGGAGCGATAGGTGCTGCCGGGGCTGCCTGGGGGGCTGCGAGCGTAGGACTTAACTGTGCAGGCGCTCCCGGGGGCTGCTGGGCGGGCGTGGGCGCGGCGGAGGCCGGCGGCGAGACTGGCTGAGGTGCGCCGCCCTGGGCAGGCTGCCCAAACACGCCCTGCGGGGTCAGGAACATCAATTCCCCATTCGGTCCGGAAATGGTCTTGCCGGCACCAAGCTGCTGGGCCTGCTCTTCGCTGATCGCGTTGCTGTCCATCAGGCCGTTCAGCGATTGCGCCTCGACAGAATTGCCCTTGAACCTGAACTGACCAGCATTGGAACCGCCAGCCGTCACGGCCTTGGTTTGGCCGGTGCGCTTGTTGTAGAGCGTGCCGTCGTCGAGCTTTTCCCAATCGGTCTGCTGGCCGGTGTAAACGGCCTGGTGCGTATCTGGATCGACAAGGGAGCCGCCCACCTCGATCAGCTTGCTTTGATCGGCCTTGAGTTTGCGCTCATCGAAATCGAGCCGCGCTTTTTCTGCCGGCGTCATCTGCGGATTTTGCAGGCGCTCCGTCTCGATGCGGGTCTTTTCCATATCGAGACGGTTCTTCTCCATCTCCAGTTGGGTGGCCGGGTCGTTTTCCGCCATTTTCTGTTTCAACATGATGCCGACCACGCCGCGCTGCTCTGCGGACAGGCGCGGGTCTTGGGCGGCCTGCATGAGCTGCTGAAGCGTCGGGCCGCCAGCGACGCGAACGGGCTGCTGCTGAGCCGTGGACGCGGCCGGCGCTGCCTGGGAAATGGCAGACGCCGGGGTACCAACCGGAGCAGGCTCTGCCATGCGAGGCGACTGCGCTTGCGGACCAGCATTGAGCGCCGCCTCATTGACGGGGATCCAGCCAGACGCACCCGTCGCGCCGGTCATGCCGGTCGTTTCAGCGTACTGGTAGGTTTTCTCATCTGGACCACGCATCACCGTCCCGGGCGCAGCAGTCTTCGGAAGGCCCGCCTTGTGGGCCAGTGCAGTGGCGACAGCGTTTCCGGGCGCGGCAGGCCGAGCCGGTGCGGGTTTGGCGTTGAGAGCTTGCGCCACGCCCGCCGACGGATCGACGCTGGCGACTGTCACCGGGGCTGGCGATGGCTGATCGCTGTTGCCGAACTGAGACGCAAACGAGTTCGCAAGCGCAATGCGACGGCCAGCCTCGCCACCCGGTCGATCGTAGCCGGCGAATTTCCAGGCGTTGTTCATCATCTGCTGCGCCTCTGCCGGCGTCTTGGCAGAATTCAGCCGATCGATCAGGCCGGGATCTTCCTGTAGGAAATACTGTGCCTGAAGCTGCGGGCTCGGGCGGTTCGGATCGCCGCCGTTGTCCGCTGCGAACTTCTTCATGTTGGCCAAGCGCTCGGCACGCCAGGACATGATGCCGCCGGCCTGCCCTGCCTGGCCACTCTGGCTTGGATCGGACCATGACCGGAAGACATTGCCGGGAGAGAATTGGCTTTCCGCGTTGCCGGTCGCCGCCACTGCCGCCAGGGCGTTCGGGTTGGTGATCTTGCTTTTCACCGTGTCCATGAAGCCGGAATAAATGTCGTTGCCCGACAAATTAGGCGCCGACCCTGCAGAGCCGCCGAGGGCTGGCGTCGAACCGCTGGGCGCGCTGCTGGCAGTGGAAGCCGGTGCGGTGGTCGACGGATCGGCACCGCTGCCAAACAGAGCGGAAAACACGCTGTCGCCGCCCTTGCGCCAGTCCGTTTCCGCTTTGTTGGCTCTGCTGTTGGCCATGCGATAGCCAAGGGCCTCGCCAATCGCTTTCAAGCCTTCGCCGACATTGCGAGGCGCAGCCGGGCGCGAGAGCGCATCCGCGATGGCGCGGAGGCGTGCCAGTTCCTCGGGCGTCTTCACGCCCGTGTCGCCACCGAAGATGAAAGATGGCTGGACCGTCATGCGAGTGCCTTCCCATAATCGACCGCATCAAACCCATCGACCTTGAAGACAGCGTTCGGCCTGAACCGGCGCACCTCATCGGCCATGACGCCGGTCTGCTCGCCACCGCCCCACAGATATTCGAAAGCGTATTTCGCAAGGCCGTTGGCGTACTCGCCGACCCTGCGGACGTTGCGCTTCAGGCGACGGTCAGAATATTTGATGATGTTCGCACCGAGGCCGAACAGACCGCCCAGCACGCCGCTCGAATTGGCTTGGTCCTGCTGCCATGCCTGGAGCTTCTGGTTGTAGTTGGTGTTGATCAGCCCGGCCGTGTCTGTGGTCGGTATCGTTGGCATGTTCGCATTGACGAAATTCGGCTGGCTGACCTGAGAGCCAGAGAGCAGCGCGGTCAGGTTGTTGATCGGCGCCGAATTTTGAGCCAGGGCTTCCTGCACGGCCTGGCCGCGACCGCTCAGCAGCAACTGATTGTAGGCGTCGTTTTCGCCTTGATCCTGAATGTTCTGCGCTTGTGCGTAGTTGTCCGATCCCGGGCGGATGCCTCGGTTGATCAGGTCGGCCTCATTTGCGGCGCGGCGCTGGTCCAGCGCGGGCTGTAGGCGCTTCATGCCGAGATCCATCAACCGGCTTTCGGTTGCATCGTTCGACAGGTCGACCGGCTTGGCCAGGAAATCGTTCAGGAAAGCCGACTGGGTATTTGCCAGCTTACTCAGGTTCAGCTTGGCCTCGTCGGTCTGTCCCTGAATGGCCTTACCGGCGTCCGACAGGCTTTGCGTGGCCGTGTAGGTCGGGATGTCGTAGGACTTGCCCGTATAGGGGTCGTTCCACTTGTAGGTGCCGCTCTGGCTATAGGTCAGCGAGCCGTCAGGTGTGATCTGGTTGACGTTCCCAAGGTTCGCGTTGGCGATAGCCGTCCCCACGTTCGTCGAGGTCGACGCGGCGGACGTTTCTTTGGGATCTGGCGGCTCCGGGGCGGAAGGTGCGCACATTTTCAGTTACTCCTGAAGGAAGTAGGTCATAGCGATAGCCGACCGCCTGAAGCCCACGCGCTCGCACATTTTGGCGACGCGTAGGTCCGTGGCGATGGTGACGTGCGCTCGCTGACACCCGCGCGCTTTCAGTTCGGCCAAGATATGTTTGGTGAAACGGCGGCCGATGCCGTTGCGATGGTCGGGGCGCATGTAAATCGTGTCTTCCGAGCCGATCAATTCGCTATTGTGCATGTCCTGCGTGATCCAGATGAAGGCGTAGCCGACCGCCTCGCCGTCGATCCGGACAACGAAGCACAGGAGATGCGACGCGCCGCCGTAGACGTTCACGCGGGGGTTGAAGTCGCCGATCTTCATGCCTTCCGAAGCCATGCGGCGCTGCATCTCGCCGTAGTGCTCCCGGCAGAGCGGTTCGAGCTCCGGCCACGCTTCCTTGAACGGCTCAATCGCAATCGAATATTCAGACAACGACGCCTCCATTTTCAATGGTCACGTCGAGCTGGACGAATTCGGTAATGGGCCGTTGGTTGAGAAACCCGGTGATCTGCAGTTGCGGCTGCATGACATAGCCGCTCTTGCCTATCGATATCCACTGACCGCCGCCGACCGAGGCCACCGGCTGCGCCTGGTCCCACTTCGCAACATCCCACAGACCGGAATCCCAAAGGTCAGCGGAACCGCCATCTGCGGCGGCCGGTGCGGTCGGAAGGCTGACCGAGTAGTTGACCGAGAAAGAAATCTTCGGGTTGTAGGGCGTAGCGCTGAGAAACGTCGGGCGGGCCTGGTGAACCGTCTTCAGGCCGCCAAGCGACTTCATGTGATCGGGATTTCCGACATATGTGTAATAGATCGGCAAACCGGCGTCGTTGCCGCCAATATCAGCCTCGAAAACCAACCCCTCGTTGGTGCCGAAGAACAGGCGACTGTCGTGTAGTTCGATGCAGCGCGTGGCCCAGCCGACGAACTTGCACCAAGCTCCCGTTTCAAGATTGACCACAAACGCCCACGCGTCTTGGCCGTCCGCACTGATGGGCAGCGACACGATGGCATAGTTCATGTCTGGCCACTTGATGATCTCCCACGGCAGAGACAATCGGCGCGCTGCTTCTCTTTTCCAGTCCGGCTCGATGTTGCGTGACACTGCGGCCAGTGACAGAGCGGCGGCATCCTTGTTGATAGCCGCCGAAATCGGAACGAGCCCTTCCTTCGTCGCAACGATAAGGTCGCCGCCGGCTCGCATCGTCGCGCGCTTGCCCATGGGGTCGGTTAGGTCGTAGCGACCGACCAGGTTCCATTCGGCCGCTGTTGCACCAGCCGGGTTTGACCCTTCGAAGATAGCGGCCTCGCCTTCGGTGGTGATGAACACGCATTTGTCGTCAATGCCGTCACCCGCATCGAGCGACCAGGTGGCACCGAACAGCAGCGATCCGCCGCGCTGGAAGATACCGGACAGGTTGAGCGATCCGAGAGCGCCCGTCACACTGTCGACGCCGAGATAGCGAGCGCGCATCGTGCCACCCTCGATGAAGAACAGCCGATTGCGATAGAGCCAAACGTGCGACAGGGCCGAGGTGGCAACGCCCGTGATGGCCGCCGAAATCTGAACGATACCGGTCGGGATGTCCGCCTTCGCAGATCCGGCAATCGACCCGGTGATGGTCTCATTGTCCTGAAACGTGCCGGTGATGCTCTGGATGTAAAGCGAGCCTGTTGCACCGGCATCGATCGACTTGACCACTGTCGCGGTTGCCCCGCTGGTGCCGCCTGTGATGGTCTGACCTGAGACATAGTTGACGGTCTGGGTATCGAAATTGAGCCGATAGGTTGCCAGGCCATTGACGGCCGACCAGTCGAACGTGGTGCTGTAGAGTTGCAGGAAGTCGGTGCCGTTCACCGCGACCACGAACGAGCCGCCCGACGTGGTGAAATTCACATAAGAATAGTAACCGCTGGTCTGTCCCGAAACCGAGGCAGATGGGGGCGTGTTCGGATCTGCCGGAGCCGTAACGTCGCGAACGGTCGTGGCGTCGCAGGCCCAAATCTTCTTGGTGCCGCCGGCATTGTAGGTGATGAAGCTTTCAACCGGAACTGTGCCGGTTTTTGCCCGCTGGATCGATCCGCCGCGCAAGCTGATCCCGGTCGACGTCGGGAAGAAGTTCTCAAGCGTCTGGGCCGAAAACGGTTTCGATTTCACAAGACTCTGGTTTGTCACCCACCCGGCTACGGGCGCGCCGAACGTGTAAGGCTGCGACCGTGCCGCAGCCTGGACAGGAACAGCCTTACGGCGCCCCGGGAACCGCTCTGCCCTCACGCTGCACCTGTAACCGTGCCCGGCCAGGCGGACTTACGCCCGCGCCAGCTAAGCGGAGGGATTCCGGAGACAACCGGCTTCGAACCGGCATCCTTGTCGATCAGGCTCAGTTTCAGAGTTTCAAAGTCGTCTTGGGCCTGCTGGTAGGCAAGGCCCTTGTTCTGCTTCCACCGGTAGATGATCGCCATCTTCAGCAGCCGTTCGGAAAGCCTGAACGTGTCGGCATCTTCCGTGAACGCCGGCTTCAACGAGCCATTGCTGGCCGCGATAATCTGGTTGGAGACGTAGAAGAATTTCACCGTCTCGGCCACCGCCATGACAGGCGACTGGTGGAACTGGTCGGCAAAGATGATCCAGTATCCGTTGACCGACGCAACAGGCGTCACCTGAAGCTCAATCCAGTCGTTCGGGCTGGTGAGATGGCTGGTTTCCCAATGCCAGCGGGACGACCACAGCGACGATGTTTGCTGCATGCGTTCGTAATCGTCGGGAAGGTCAAAATCCGCGCTGATCCCGTCGCCGGTGATGGTCTTCGGGATCAGCAGTTTTTGCCAGTCGTAAGCGTCCACGATTTCAGACGCCATGACGTTGGCAAGTTCCTGCATCTCAACCATTTCTCGCGTGGTGTTGCCATAGACGAGTGTCGGCACATCCATGCCGAGCACTGTCGCTGCGCCCTTCACCACGTCGAGAATGGACATCAGGCAGCGTCCTTCGCCCTGGCCTTGGGCTGGGTGCGCTCTTCAAGTAGCGCCTCCATGGCCGCCATGCGCTCGACCAGCGTGGCGTTCTGCTCAGCCATCTGTTCAATGATGGCGTCCTTCTGAGCCTCCCGTTCGGCCGACTTCGCCGCATCGGAATTTTCGAGGAACAGTTTTGCTTGCTTGCGCATCTCGCGCATGTTCGGGAGGCGCACCTTGTCCATCTGGCCCTCGGTCAGGTCGCGCACTTCCTCAACCGTTCGAATGCCGGACTGCCGCAGGACTTCCGCCTGCTCGACCGACACGCCGGGCCATGCGGCGAGCGCCATGCCGTTGATCGGGATATCCCGGCCCGCCTTGAAGGCGTCATAAGCCGGCTGGATCTGCATCCAGCGGGCGGTCATGAACCGAAGCTTCTCGCCATCCTGGTCTTCGCCCATCTTGGTCGGGTCGGGCTGCATCAGGCGAACGCGCTCGGTCGTCTTGGTGTTCATCGGCGAATGAGACGGGGAATAGGTCACCCAGTCTTCCGCTTGAAGCTCCAGGAGGCGGCGTCCGCTGGCGTCGAGCTTGTAACCCTTCAGGTCGCACTTTTCCGTCACCGGATCGCCCACCACCGGCAGCTTTTCGTAGCTGGTCTTGAAACCCATCACGCGGATCATCGGGGCTGTGTTTTCGGACATTGGTCGTTCTCCTGCGCCGCAGCGCGCATTAGCTGTTGATGAGTTCGATGAGCCCGGGAAACTCGCCGAGCAGCGCGCCGTATTCCACGTCGGTGAACTGGCCAGAGGCCGCTAATTCCGCAGCGGCGCGGTGTTCCCCGCCGTTCCAGAGCTTGCGGAAACGGCGAAATCCATCGGCATCGGTGAGGACTGGATTAAGGGTCATCGGCGCGCCGGGCTCGGCCTTCATAGGGTCGGGCAAGATTGCCGGGTCAGTCTCGATCTCCATGGTGTCTTCGGCCATGACGGCGCTCCTTTACACAGAAAAGAGGAAAGCGGGGCCGGAGCCCCGCTTAGTCGATCAGCACGGGAACGCGCACATGACTATCTTCGCCGAAGCGAGGATGCAGTAGGCGCAAACCGTATCGGTGACGGCGGCGGCAACCTTCAGGGTGCCATCGGTAGTCACCGACAGGACCAAGGCGTTGCCGGACGCGCCGGACACCAGAGCCGTGTTGAGCGTGGCCGGGCCCTTCACCTGGATCCAGCCATATTCACCGTTGCCGGGCGTGCCCGCGAGCACGCCGGCACCGTTGGCCGCCGTGTCCGAAACGTCCGAGGTCACTTCGTTGTAGACGCCGGTCGAAGTACCGCCGGGGGCATAGAACCCCACGACATTTCCAGCAACGGCGGCGATGGCGCCGGCACCCTGGTTGTACTTCACGAAGCGGTAGGTCTTGCCGTCGTACGATTCGTACAGATCGCCGAGCTTGGGAGCCTTGCCGGATTCCGTGCCGACGAGCTGCGCCGCCGTGAACGTCTTGGTGACATCAACACCAACAAAAGAAGTCATGTTCCTTGCTCCTTATGCCGCATCGAACAGGACGCCCTGAAGCGACCGGTTCGAGGTGACGAGGTTGCCCATCCAGTAGAACGGGATGACAACAGCGTCCTGGTTGACGGGCTTCTTCTCGTCGTCCTGCGTCCACTGAGCTTCCTTGTGCTGGTCGACGTAGACGTAATCCGAGTTGATGAAGTAGCCCTTCTCGGCCGTGGTCGTGAAATTCGTGTTGTCGTCGAAAATCACGTCGGCGGTCTTGTACTTGAGGCCGATGAAGCCCGACTGGGCCATGTCGGCATCCATGTACCGCTGCAACTGCTGTTCGCCGAGTTCGTAGAGCGAATAGAAGTCGTGGCTGAAGGTGATCAGGTCGGGCTTGTCGGCGCCACGCGTGAGGCCGAGCCAGAGCTTGTTCATGTCAGCCTTGAACGACGCGGCGTTTGCTGCGGACGGCGATGCGGCAAGGTTAGTGCCGGTGGCCTCCAGGAACTTGTTGCGCCAGAACGTCCACGTTGCGGAATCGATGCCGCCGACCGTCCCCTGACCGTTGGTCTGGAGGATGTTCGCCAGGCCGCCGATCTGGTTGGACAGCGAACCATCCGAATAGAGGTCGACGGAAAAGTTGTTGGCCGCAGTCTTCAGGGCGTTGCCCTTCTTGGTCTTTACGAGGTTGATCATCGCGAACTTGCCGCTGTTCTGGCGAAGTTCCTTGCCGCTCGACACGACATGCAGCGCGACCTGCGCCCAGTCGAATTTCGCGGACGTGACGACATCCGAGCCATTGGTGTTCAGCGTGTCGAGACCGGCATAGCGCTGATAGGTGTTGTTCTCCGCGTATTCGAGCTGCACCTGGATTTCGGTGCCGCCATCGAGGTTGCGGATCTTGTTCTTCTTCTTCAGTCGGTTGAGGAAGGCGTTGTTCTTCGAAACGTTGTCGGCCACCTCATTCGCGCTATTGCGAAGGGTGGTGGACACCATTTCAGTAAAGACAGTCGACGGACCAGCCATCGGGTTTATCCTTTCTGATTGCGGTCGTAGACGGCGGCCAGCTCTTCATCTTCAGTGAGAGCGCGGCCCCGCCCGGATGCGGTTGATGGGATGTTGACGGCGGCGGCTCGACGAGCGCTTTCGATCTTGGCGGCGCCATTGGTAGCGGCTGGTTTCGCAGCGGCTGCTTTGGCCCTCAGATCGGGGTCAGCGTTCACGGCCATGTCGTAAGCCATGGTGAAAACGGCCTCTTTCGAGGCGGCATCTCCAAGCTTCCTTCGCGCCTTGTGGATTGCTTCAACCATGTCGACTTCTGGAATCTCCGAGTAGAGCGGCTTGTCAGCGGACAAGCGGGTCAACTCTTCGGCGGCCGACTGCTGGTCGGTCCGCTCCTGAAGCTTCTGGTTTATGCGGTCGTCGATCGTTGCGGGGTTATGCGCAGATGCGAGCATCTGCTTAAGCCCGGCGATTTCCCGCCGCAATTCGCTTTCGCCCTGCTGGACGGTCTGACCGAAGGCGGCGGCGAGCTTGTCGCGCACGCCATAGCTGTCGGCCAGGGCCAGGAGGGATTCGACCGGCGCAGCGTCCAGATTGGCCTGTGCCTGAAAAAGGAATTCGATGGCCCGAGCCGGGGTGACAACAGAGCCGTCCGCCGTCTTGCGGCCTTTCACCGGGTCGAAGTAATGGGCGAATTTGTCGATGGCCTCCTGCACCGGCTTCGCAGCCGAAATCTGGCGGCCATGGTCGGAAAGCCTGCTTTGCAGATCCTGCTCGCGAGCCGCAACGAAAGCGCGGATCTCGGCCGGCGTCTTCTCCCAAGCGCCCTTGACGACATCGGCGCCCTGAAGGCCCTTCCAGTTGTCAGGCAGGGGAACCGTACCGGCGCTAGGCGTCAGACCATCGCCAGCCGGTTCCCCGCCTTCACCGCCCTTCGGCGATGCCGTTGCAGCCACGTCGGCGCGCTTCTCCGGGTTGGGGCTGACGAACTTGCCATCCTCGCGTTCCGCGCCGTGATCACGCTCCATCTTGTCCCAGACAGCGCCCAGGGCGGCGTCTTCCGTCACAGTGTTGTCAACGACGACATCCGAGGTAGGAGCGGCTTCGGTCACGGTAGCGAGTGCGTTCATCGAAATTCCTCTGACACCTGAAGGCCCCGCTTCTGACAGAAGGCAGGGTTTTTGAACTTGCCCTTGGTTGGGGAAAGGCTCGGCTCGTACTCGACGCAATTGTGCTTCTTCAGATCGTCGCGGCGCTGCGAGCGCGACCCGATCAGCGCGCCGTCGATCGGCGAACGGTAACCCGGAATGTCCGACATCACGTTGGGCATGACGATCTGTCCGGCGAACGGCTTTTCCATCGGAACGCCGGTTTTCCGGTCTACAAAAATGCCATCGCGAAAGACGTAACGGGCCAAGAGATGCAATCCCTGCTTTGTGGGCAGGATCAGGGTGCGGCCTATCGATGCGAAAAGATAAGCCGTTTGGATTTCAAGAGGCCAACAGCAGCAAAATAGCGTCGTCGTCGTCCGCCATGGCCATAAGTTCGCGTTCCATCAGGATGCGACCCATGCGCGCGTCGAGACCGTCAACCATCCCGGGCAGATTTGACGCCGGAGCGGAGAGCCGAGCCATCAGCGCCGCGACGATTTCAGGGGTCAGTTCAAGCGCGGCCGGAACGGTTTCCAACTCAAACGGCGGCGGCTCGTTTAGGTCGACAACTTTCCCGTCGCGAACGTACTTGATGGGCCGTCGATAGTGCCCGCCATCACCGCCGACAGGATGCGCGATGACCGGCGATTCCGCCACCGTGGGGAAGTACCGGTTCGGGAAGTACCGTTTTCCGAAATACCGATCGGCAAACATCAGCTTGCGTCCAGCGTCACGCCCAGGCGGTTGCCGTCAGCATCGACTGAAGCAATAATTCGGTTCTTGGTATCCGAAACATCGCGGAAGACAGCCGTCGCGGTCGTCATTCCGCTTGCCTTGCCAAGCATCGCGGAATTCTGCAGCCTAGTCGACTGCCGGAAAGTCAAGGCGCCATCAACCACTGCATCGTGCACGGCAGTCGCAACAGTGGCAGCGCTCGGAATGTCGCCGGTTCCCGATGGCGTGGCCGGCAAGTTGTCGGTCTTGGCCTTGATCGCGTTGACTGTCGTATTCACGGTGCCAACGTCGGTGTTGACCGTGCTGAAAGCCGCCGCGATGTCTGATGCGTCGGCAGGGTCAGGCGGCAGATTGGCCGTTTTCGAGCTGATGCCGGAAAGCTGGGTGTCTAGATTGGCCGAAGCCAAGCCAACGGCGGTTCGCACGCCGGGCGCGTCCAGATCGTTGAAGCCTGTCACGCCGGTTCCCTTAGCCAGCACGATGTTCGTTCCAGCGGTCAAAAGGCGCGTTGTGGTCGACCAAACCGCATCGAGCGCGTTGGCTGCGAATTTCGCTGCTGTGATCGCGCCGGCCGCAAAGGTGTTGGCGGTGATCGCACCTGAATTCCACGCTGTGCCGCCAGCATTCACCACATTGACGCCCAGTTGCGCCGTGGTGGCGCTGACAGCCGCTCCGGCGATCTGGGTGGTGTTCACCGCTGCAATGCCCGCTGTGAGGCTGATCTGGCCTGTACCGGTTCCGGACGACAACAGCACGCTTGCGCCAATGTCGCGTGCTGTCTGCGCAGTGCCGGCAATCTTTGCTACGTCCACCCGGCCGTTCGCGTCGACCAGCGCAGTGGTGCCGCTCGTGGTGTCGCGCCGGAAAAGCTCGATGACGCGCGTGACCGGGGCCATGCTGGCCTGGGTAATGTGCACCGTGTACTCTTCCGCATCGGATGTCGACGCGATGGTCGTGTCCTCGTCGATCAGCAGCGAATAGACGCCGGGCATGTTGGCGGCCGACAGCTCGGCAACGGTCGGCGTGGTGTAGATCGTGGCCGTACCGCCGTTGCGGCTGCGATATACCGTGAAGGATGTCAGGCCCGTCTTGCGGGTCTTCAGGTCGGCCGAATCGACAGCGACGAAATAGATGTTCTGGTCACTCTTGCCGCTTGGAATTCTCATGGCTTAGGCATCCGGGAACGGGTACGTGCGCGGGGTGTAATTGGCGGAATAACGGCCGACCCCCTTGGTGATGCGAATTTCTTCAACCCAGCAGTCGATATAGCGGGACAAGGCAAGGTCTCTGCCAAACCAAAGGCCGCTTTGCAGAAAGCTGGTCGATGATGCGCCGCTCGCAACCTGGCTGCCGTCAATGAAGATTTTCAACACGTTGGACGTGCGGGAGCATGCCAGGCGATACCAAACTGCGGTTGTGGGTGACCACGAAAAGGCCAGTTCGGACGAGACCCCCGCCTTAGCAAACTGCCAGCTGCCAGCCGTCGTGGTCTGATAAATGGCCCACCCGCTGTTGATGTTGGTGTGGAAGATGTTTCGATCTGTGGCGGGCGCCGTGTTGAAACGGACGGCAAACTCGATAGTGAAATCACCCGGCAGGGCAAAAGCGGCGTTGGCTGCGGCAGAGATATAGTCCGTTGTGCCATTCGTGAGACGGATAGACCCACCGCTCGAAAATAGCGACTGCGCCGTGCTGATCTGGGCGGTTCCATTCGCCGTGAAAGTTTTGGGCGACGGAGAACTGTCCGTTATGGTGGTCGACCCATTCGCGCCATCGCCGTGAAGCAGGACCACAACGCTGGCGAAATTCAGATCGGCTTCGTTGATCCCCCCAATGATGGGGTACAGCAGTCCGTCCATGAATTGGAACGGCTCGCCGGGATAGAACTGTCCGTCAAACATTAGCTGTTGAGATCCACTGCGGCGACGGCATCGGCCTTGCCCTTCAGCGCGGTGAATTCAGTCGTCATCTTGGCAAGCTGTGCCTTAACCGCCGCTTCGTATGCATTACTGGTGCCGAAGGCAGTGACGGTTGCAATCACGTCGGCGAAGTCGTTCGGGATCGCCGCTAAAGCAGTTGAGGCCGTGCCCGCGCTCGCCTTGACCTTCAGCATCACCTGGCGTTGATCGCTCAGACGCTGCGAAATTGCAGCCATGCCAACTTCGATTTCACTGGTTGTAGCCATTGGCTTGAACTCCTGGGTTCTGCGTTGGGGCGGTCTGGATCGGGACTGCGGTGACGGCGCGCCCTTGCGCGTCCCTGACGATCTGCTTTGGCTTCGCAAGCTCCTGGATGAGAGCGGCGAGCAACTGGCCGAACTGGTCACGCTGCGCGGCCATTTCCTTGAGGAGGGATGGACCGTCGATGATTTCAGGGTCAGGAGGCGGGACAATCCCATTTGCCAGCAAGGCCTGGTTCTGATCGGTGCGCGCCTGCTGGCGCTTCATCTGCAAATCAAGCTGCTTTTCCTGCATCGTCATGCCGTGCAGCTCGCGCTTGTTCTGCATATCCTGCTCAGCTTGGGCGGCCTTGATCTTCGCGTCGTTTGCTTTTGCCGCCGCGTCCGCCTCTCCCGCCTTCGCTTTCGCTTCAGCGGCTTGTTGTTGGGCGTTAGGCTGTGGTGCCGGAGGGTTTTGGGCCTTCGCCTTGGCATCGGTGATCATCTTATCCAGAACGTCCTCAACGGACTTGCCGAGATTGAACAGGCGGGAATTCGCGGCGAAGATTTCGACCGCCACCTCTTTCGGTAGCTCGCCGCTCTGGACCATGGGACCGACCGCCGCCCAATACGCGCCAGCGCCCTGAAGGAATTCCGCAGCTTCGGCCTTCTGCCTGGAAAGGTCAGCTTTGACCGTCGAATCGCTCTCGACATCGATGCGGTACATGGTCGACAGCTTCTGCCCGAGCAGCGCCTGGACGGCCTGCATCTGGGCAACCTTGGCCTGCCGAGCCTTTTCCGCCTCCTGGGCCGCCTGAGCGGCCTGCTGATACTGCTGCATCATCTCGGGCGGCACCTGTGCGCCCTGTGGTGGCGGCGGTGGCGGCTGGACCGGTGTCAGATCCTGCTGTGTAGGGATCAACTGGATGCCGGTCATCTGCTGGAGCGTTTCATGAGAGAATTTCGCCGGGATGATTTCCGACATCATCACGAACAGGTCACGCGCACCGCGCTCCATCATGCGCTGCATCTTCTGTATGCGCAGACTGCCCCACTGCGTTTTGATCTGCTGCGCACCAAGCGTTTCGCTCGCCTGAGATGCGCCGCGCACGATGTCGGAAATCCCGGTGATTTCGTAAATGGCCTGCTTGGTCTGGTCGCGTGCCGTGTACAGCTCGCGCAGCACCAGAATGAACTTTTCCACCGGCCAGAACGCGACGGCCCCAGACAGGCCGCCGTTGGCCGCCCAAATCTCGGCATTGCCGATCGGAACAAATTCCGTATCATCGGCCGCCAGCATGTTGGCAATGTCGCCGGCATCTCCCGAATACCAGCCTTTGACCTTCATGTGGTTGGTGATGATCTTGATACGCTTGGTCGTCAGGTCCAGTTCGTCGGCGAGCTTCGAATAGACCGAGAACGGGTTGACCGGCATCAGGCGGCCGGTCAGTTCGATCGGTTGAACAGGCGTGGCGATCGGAAAGAAGTTTGTAAGGCCTAGCGGGTCATCGACCGTCTTCAGCATCACGCCGGTATCGTCGATGAAATAGACCTTGCGACTGGCCTTGCACCAGATTTCCCAGCCGACCAGATCGCTATCGGATTCGCCGCGAGCCTTCTTTTCCTGATCAGTCGTCTGCATGCCGATCATGGCGGAATCGAAAGCCGTATCCTCGTTCTCTCGCGACAGGATGAAGCGGAAGGCCTCCCACGGGCGATCTGCCCAGCGCTTGGCCGGGCCGTGCCGATAGTCGCGCCAGCTTACTGCCTCGAACTCGATGCGCTCGTTTGCAAGGCGTTCTTGGCCAGGTGCGACTGGATCTGCGGTCTCGTTCTCAGCATCGTAGCCAGCGCCTGCATCGGCCTTATCTGTGGCAACTTCAGCGCTTTGTCCGGCTGATCCAACCTCTGCCTTTGCTTCAAGGCCGTCGGTCGCATCCTTCACAAAATCGCTCTTGAAGCGTAGGCGGACGATGCCACGGCCTGCCAGGAAAGCATCTTGCGCCTGCCCCTCAAGCTCGACCTGAAGCTTTCCATCGTCGACCTGGACTTTGATGGCGCGTTCAAGGATCTGCGCCACGTCCTTGCCGGCTGGATCATCATCCGAAAATCGGCGGCGAACGTCTGGCGCGGGCGGGCTGTTGATGACAGCCGGGACGATGGTTTCGACGTTGGCGTAAAGAATGTTGAAATCGTAGGTGGTGCCGAGCGCCGTCGACGAGGAATAGTCTCGGGTCGACGTTTCGCCCGTGAATGCCTTCACTGCTATGTCGGCGTCATCGAGCCACTGCTTTTCAAGCTTGCCGGCCGCGTCAACGCGGTTGAGCCACTTGGCCCCCTCATCGCGAAGGGCCTTGCCCTGCTTCTGCTCGTCGGGACTGCGCTTGTCTGCCTTGGCCATGTCGGCAAGATGCCGGTCAGCCTAGCGAAAACATAAGCCGTTTGAGAGGGTGAAAAAGTCACTGCAACGGCTGGCCCGGCGGGGGTACCGCCTTGGTTGATTTCACCGGCTACTGGCAGCGCCGCCTTTAAGGTGGTGTAGCAGGAGGGGCTGCCGGAGCGGGAGCGCTCTGAACAATCGGCGGCGCCAGTACTGCCTGGAGACGAGGAATAATCGCAAGAAACCCACCCGCAATGACAAGGCTTGAGGTAACGACAGCCACGATGAACCCTTTGCCCGGCAGATGGTCGACCTTAACTTCCAGAGCAATTACTCTATCCCGCATTTCGCGGACGTCTTTGCGAGCCTCGTCAATATCTCTTCTGAGATTGGTGGCGTCGCCTTGAAGCTTGGCGATTTCCACCAAAGCGATATCGGATGACCGCTGCTGGTCACGCGGCGGCGGGCCGGCGGGCGCTTCGGGAGGCGGGGAAGATCCAGTTCGGTCGTTTCTCAAAGACTAACTCTTCGCGTTTGCCTTTAGCCATTCCCATAGAGTCTTACTATGCCATCCCCAATAGTTGTCGACGGCAAATATTACAAACTTCCCGCGCTCGCCCTTCTGGCCTACCCGCTCCGCCAACTGAACGGATGTCACCCCGTCTTCCTGAATAAGATACTGGCCGGGGGAGGGTGAAAATCCGGCGGGGAACGTCTCGCGCACGTAAGCCGCCATCGGCTCGTTGTCGGGCTCGAACAGGATCGCAAATAGCGTCATATGGCGATGCTCTTATCAAATTCCATCAGTGTCAAACAGTCTAGTCGCTCAAAGGTTCATATCTCATGCATATGACGGCCATATAAGGTAAGTGGTCAACGATGCCTAGGTCCAATGCCGTTCGCGGCATCTTCCGAACGAGTTTCATGCCAAGGCCCAGCGCCTCGGCCTTCCTTCGTGAATGCTCACGTCCCTATGGTTTTTCAGCGACGCTCTCAGTCTTCAGCCAACGGCTTAAATTTTCGCACGACCATCTCAAACACGATGTCAGAAATCCACATGGCAGAAACACCAATGAGAAAGGCCGCCGCGAGCGTCGTGGTGTCATCGTCAGTGGTCGGGACCGGCAACCCGGTCGACCGGAAGTAAGCGACGACAGGAAGGGTGAGATAGGCCGCCGCCAGCGCGCCACAGACTGGCGAGGCGACCATTTCGCGGATCTTGTATCGGTGCCGCGACAATGCCCGCAGAATGCCGCCAGAGAGGCCGGCAACGAGCACAGGGGCCTTGATGCCAAGCAGGTCGAGCAAATCGTGCATCACGGCTTCCACCTGCAAAGCTTGGCGCCCTTGAGATTGTGCGCGAGCGCGGTGCGAGCCTCTGCCGGCGTCATGTCCGAAACCGGATCACGGTTCGGCCGCTCGACATCGCAGAACGTCCCGCCGGGAGTCTGGCACGCCGTAAGCATCACCATGGCAATCAGGATCACGACTTTGGGCGGGACCATTTGGCCTGTCCTTTCAGCACCTCGGCATCTGTCATACCGGCAACTGCCTGGTCGATCTTGTCGGCTTCCGTTCGCGCCTGAAGGCGTTCGGCGTCGTGCTTGGCCTCATTGGCTTTCGCGCCCGACACGCGGCCATGAACCCACGCGCCACCCGCCGCGACAATCCCTGCTCCGAGAGCAAGGATGAACGGATTGGAGAGCAGAAGCGCCATCATTGGTTCGGCCTATCCTTAATGAGGTAGCCGAACACCAGAATGATGAGAGGCGTGACGTTCATCATGGTTTCGGGATCATACCAGCCGGGGGCGAGGTTCTTCAGCACCAAGCCGGAAATCGAGATTGCCGCCGCTGCCGCCATGGCTGCGGTCAGTTTATTCGTCGGGTTCTGTGTTGGCTGCGGAACGGTCACGTTGTCCATCGGTCAATGCCCCAGGTGGAAGAAGGTCGCCGCCGCGGCCAGCAGCATGAGGATGATCGCGATCAGGCCGCTATGGTGGGGCGGCGTGGGAACCGGTCGCGTTGCCGACTGACTCGCTGGCGCGGGGAGCTGGATTGTGATGCTCTGATCCGAGGCCGGGTCCTTGACCACAATCGGTGCTGGCAGGGCTTTGCCGGGCACCCAGGGCGTGTCCTTGATCCTGGACCACTTGCGGAAGGCATCCGCCAGCCTCACGTCGTATTCGTTCTTGGCGTAGCTCTTACCGTTGTATCCCAGCGCGAAAGCCGCCCAATTGTGGGATCTAAGCGCGGCGTCGAGATGGTTGTGCTGGATGAAGTTGATAGCCGCCGCAAGCTGGATTTCCTCATCCGCCATCATCCCTTCAACCATGGCCTGCGGCGTGAGGAAGCCGGCCGCCTCGAAATTCTCGCCAAGCACCTGGCCAAGGCCCCACGACGCCGATTTGAGTGCGGCGGTTTCGTCGATCGCACAGGCGGCAATCAGGCGCGGATAGCTGTCTTTAGGATATGGCTTCTCGCCCCATTCCGGATATGCAAGTCCTTGCGCGACGGCTTGCGCCAAAGCATCGCCAGTCAGGTTGCGATGAAACACGTGAGGCTCGAAAAGGATGATCGGCCGGCCCTGCGCATCGAAGCCGTGGCCGCGCGTCTCAACATCGACGAACGCGTGGATCTCATCCTCGCCTACGCCGATGCAAGCCCCGAGCTTCGGAAGGTCAATATCATCCAAGCGCTTCGCTGCGCCCACAAACGTTCTGTCCACTGCTGACACCCTTTCATCGCGGCGTGGCCAAAGGTGCATCAGGAGAGCGCGAAAACTATAGCCGCTTGATTTCAGAACCCCTCAAGGGCCTGATTTGGTCAAGGCGGATGGTGCTTTACACAGGTGCGAAGATGACACCCGTTGAATTTAGCGGCGATAGGGGGTTACTCATAGCTGCAGTCGACTACCGGGGTGTTCAATGGGCTTTGCAAGAAAACTTAAAATCAAACTGGGTCTTAGGCGGCCGCCGATTAAACTTCCCGAGCATCTATCGGTTGGGCGCTGGACATATGGCGTTCACCCCAGCAGTATCTTTTGCTGCGATGCGACCTCACCGATAAGAATAGGGGCGTTTTGCTCAATCGCGCCCGAAGTCATGTTTCTTGGCCGGGCCAAGCACCCCACGCACCTGGTATCGACTTTCCCATTCGAGTTTGCCATGACAAAGGATGCACCTTTCGGTGACCTGTCGGTCGAGGGGCCCACCGTAATTGGCAACGATGTGTGGATCGGACTGCGCGCGGTCATCATGCCGGGGATCAAGATTGGGGACGGGGCAATCGTCGGTGCCGGCTCGATTGTAACGAAGGACGTGCCGCCTTATGCCATCGTGGCGGGAAACCCAGCCAGGCTGCTCCGGTATAGGTTTACCGATGACCAGATCGCCAGCTTGCTCGCGATCCGCTGGTGGGATTGGAGCGACGACAGGCTTGAGGCTGAGCGGCCGAGATTATTCGGGCCGATCGATGCTTTCATTGCAGCGAACCAGGCTTCTAGCAGTACGAGATGTTAATTTTGCCGGCATCGAAAGCGTTGACCCCGCCTTGGGTCGTGAGGCGGATGCGGTCCAGCGTGCCAGCGAGAACCTTCGACCCCCCGGCCGTTGACGCAAAATTCGAGTTGGAAACACTGCCGACCCAAGACATGGACCAAGTGTTGCTTGCGGCCTCGATAAGATTGAATACAGCGACACCATGCACGGAATCAGCCGCCGCCGTCGCGGTGGGTGAGAACCGCAGCCCGTCCGATAAGACCAAGCTTGTGGCCGTACCCCCGATGGCGCCGACAGAGCCGTTATACCCAGTGTTTTCCACCCCGCCGGCGGTTCCCATCTGCAACATGACTGGGGATGTTCCGTTGGTGGATATCCCCGAGAGCGACACCGTTATGCACTTTGCTGTGGCGGGGATGCCGGTGAAATCCACCGCTACTCCTGAGGCCGATACAGGGGTGCCGAGCGTGACCCTATCCGCCCACGCCGGCGCCGTAGCGCCAGGATTCATGTTCAGGACTTGCGCGGCTGTGCCCTTGGCAAGCCGCGTCAGCACTTTCGAGGCGGACAGGTAAAGAAGATCACCAGCGACCGTGCTTGCGGGCAAGGGCACGAATATCTGTGTCGCAGCGCCATCGCCAACGACAATCACGTTGTCGTCGGTATCCCACTGGATACGGCCCTCCGCAGTCGGCACGGGCGCGGCGCTCTGCTCAAGCGTCAAGGCGGGCTGGGTGAGCACGTTGTTGAAGGGCGCTGTCGTCGCCCGCTGATAGCTGATGCACTGCCAGTTCCCGCCGCCGAGGGACCGCATCGTGGCGACGTCGCCAGCCGCCGTGATGATGTTGGCCGCCCCCGGCAGTATCATGCTGGTTGCGTTGTAGGTGAGCGTCAGAATGGCAGCGAAGGTCAGGACGCGCTCAGCGCCAGCCCCAACGACGCCAAAGCTGGTGATGGTCACGGTTCCGGTGATGGTAAGCGCGCCGCCCGTGGCATTGGCCAGGTTGACCGTCGCCGCTGAAGCCATGTTGGCGCCGGCTGCGTTCAGATTATCGCTGCCGCCGACTGCGGTAGTAGCCCCCATGCCGCCCGCCGTGACGGGACGAGCCGCGTTCGCGTCGGTGACAAGATCCGCCACCAGCGCGTTGTATTTCGCCGATTCAATCGTGGTGTTTGGCGTTCCTGCCGTCCCCGGAGGGGCGGAATATACTCCACCAGCGCGCGGCATGGCTGCTCCTGCTTTGACTGCGCGCTAACGTGCTGGCCCCATGACGAAAAGATAAGCCGCTTGAAAGCCTTTCAGGTAAGGGCCATCTGTCGTCAAATAAGCATTGAGAGGGGTTTACAGGATGGACACAGCAGATCAGGAGCGTCTGGCCGCAGCCTTCGCGACCATGGCAACTAACGTTAATTTGCGGTTGGCTAATAAACCTGTTCCTGGGAATGCAGGTACATCGGACCCGATTTTGGGTCTCATCCACGAGTTTGCATCTGAAGGTAAGGTGCGGGCGATGGGCGAGGCCTTTCACGAGTTCAAACGGCGTCACAGCTCCAACGCTTCTTTTGTTGCGCCCAAAATTCTCGGCATGATCACGGAGTATTGGCGTCGCCAGTCCGCTCTGCCCTCTGCTGAGAAAACTAAGCATCTGGCGTTATGGGAATCTCTGCACCCGGACTGGGCTGCTGAACTCGCGCACGCGTTGCAGACGCCATCTGCCTTTGAAGCCACAGTAGAGCAAATGCTTAGGGAGCAGAACGGGCTGATTGGCGGTCCTGTACCGGTTATGGCGGGCTATGCGGACGTCGACCGCAATGCGTTCGCCAAACTCTACCTTGGATCGGGCGACCAACTATCCGGCTCGGAAGAACAAGAGTTTGAGACGGCTTTTGACGCCTGCGCGGCGGCGATTGCGGCTCAAGATGAGGGGAAATACCAGAAGGTCCGGGTATGGGTTGAGGATGCAGGTTTTATCGATTTCCCCCTCATAGGGGACTATTACACCTATTGGGTCGCCAACCCGGAGCCATAAGCGCTACCTAGCGCTACGCCGGCGTCGTATCATCGCATCAACGGCCTCTTTCACTGTCTGACCGCTCCGGATCGAGCCATCCGGCATGGCCTGATAGGTTCCTTTGTTCTCCGGTGGCTTGGACACGGCTACGATGGCCTCTCGCCACGCGAGCCCAAGATACCGGAATGCCGACGCGTAGTGCTCCGCCCAGTTCTTCACTGGCGTGTCTCGAAACGCCTTCTTGTCGTCGTCCCATTCTCGGCGAAAGGCCTTGAGCCCTTCAACGCCATCGGCCACGCGCTCGTTGTTGCTGAAGCGCGCAAGCTTGATCGTCTGGCGGCCGGCGTTCACGCCATCGGCAAAGCTCGCTATGCCGACCATCTTCGGCTTGCGACCGTGGTCCTTGAGGGTTTGCAGACGCGTCCGCGCGGTTCCCCACTGCGGGTGCAGGATGTCGTGCGGAACATAGTCGTTGCCGTTATAGCCCTTGTCGTTGAGCCACTTGCACCAGTCGGCAATGTCTTCGCTGTCCGGTAGGTAGAAATCAACAATGATCGGCAGGCCATTGCGGACTTGGAAGCACCAAATGGGATTGTTGGCTGCCTTCCCCAGATCCCAAGCGGTATGAACCGGATAGGCTGGATCGACTTCGACGACACCGAAACCGATCCGCAATTCGCGTTCGGCCTTGGCAATCTCGGAGCCCCAATAGGAGCCTACGAGGGCGCCAGCGAACGAACAGTAATATTCCTGGTCAATGAGCAGATCGGCGGTCTCTTTGCCGAACAGGCCCACATAGATGGCCCGCTGCTCTTCGATGGTGATTTCGTCGATCGCCCCCGTGACGTTGGCCGGCAGCACCTCGCTGAACCAGCCGCGCGGGTTTGTCACCGGGTGGAACACGTTGTCCTTGACGGCATCGAGCATGCCCTTCGCATGGTTGTTGCCGCGCGGCGTCGTGATGAACGAGGCCCAGCCGCCATTCTCGGCTAGGATCGGCGACAGGTATGCCCATGCGGCTGGGTTGGCGATTGCCCATTCCGAAAAGGTGATACCGACCGGTGGCGAGCCAACCAACGAATTGAAATTATCGCTGCCGACGACCTGAAATGTCGAGCCGACCTTGAACCGGACGAACATCTCGTTGTCGTTCATGTTCTCGATTAGCGGCTCAGGGAAGGCCTCGAACAAGCGGCGCTTGCCGCTGTGCGGGTTAACGGCATTCCAGATCGCCTTGCGCGCCTGTGAGGCCTCGGGAAGCATGTGCCAGTACGTTCCAGGCCGCTCGTGCGCAGACACGGCATGCATGTTCAGATTGATTTCATCCTTGCCGGCGCGGCGATGCCAGAACAGGAGCTGGCGCTTGCACCCCTGCTCCCATGTGTCCCAAGCCTTTTTCTGATACCAGCGAGGGCGCCAGCCGCTATTGGGAAGCTGAATTGTCGGCATCGGCCGGCGCTTCCTGCTCGGACAGCTTCAGCACCTGGACGACAAGCGGGCCGCCGTCGCCATCCGTCAGCGCAACTTTGTCGCCGTACTTCTTCGGCCGCATCCGCGCCGCGATCCATTTGCGCGTGTCGATGCGCAACCGCGACCGTTGGATGTTCTCGCTGTTCAACACGTCTTCCGTCGACCCGTCACCTTTCGTCCGCTTGATCCAGTCATTGGTGCTGTCATCGGCGATGTCGGGCATTTCGTCGACATGGGTGTCGGCTTGGATCTCTCTCGCGCGCGCGTACTGGTTGCAAAAAGCCTCGCGGGCCGGATCAAGCAGCCAGCGATGAACTGTTACACGGTTGGGCATGTCGTCAGCCTCACAGATGGAACGGAGGCTTTGGCCGTCTGCAAGCTGTTCGCAGATCGTATCGGCTATCTCTTGGGTGAACTCGCTTGGCCTGGCCACTATCGCCCTTCCCTCAATCGGATCTGCACCAGGCGCACATTGATGTTCAGTCGCTTGGCAATCTCCCGCGACGACAGGCCCACAGCCTTGAGGTCGCTGATGGCCTTGCGCCGTTGAAGAGCGAGTTGGCGGCCGCGATGCTTGAAAGGTCGCTGCACCCTGACATCGCCCTTTATCCGCGCGCGTTTGACGTATTGGACAACGGTCGTAGGCGAAATGTCTAGACACTCTGCTATCGCCTCGTAGGTGCCCATCTCCTGGTACATGTCGAGCGCCTTGTTGCGGCGGCGAGCAACGAGGTCGACGGTCTTCCCTCCCTTCTTGTTGAAAGACGAGTAGGCATAAAAGGGCAGCGCTGCGCGGCTGTTGCGTTGCGACATCAAGGGCTACACCTCGTATCTCAGTTGCTGACGGATCATATCGAGCGAGGTTGGCATTGCCGGAGGCAGCGCATCAGCCCGTCCCAGAAGGGACAGCTCGTCGGCGCGCTCGTTGCCGATCACACCGGAATGGCCTCGTACCCACTCCAGCGTGATCGGCGTTGTGGTCAGCGCGAGGTCAAGCGCCTTCCACAAGTCGAGATTCGCGATAGCCGCTTTTTGTGGACCGGCGTTGGGTCCGCCCCGTTTCCAGCCCTTGGCCTTCCACGAATGACGCCAGTCATTGCACCCATCGACGGTATATTTGCTGTCTGAGAAGAGCCTGGCTACTGGGGCAGCAGATTGGTTTGCGCTAAGCCAGAGCAACGCCTGGAGAGCCGCTGTTAATTCCATTCGCTGATTGGTGGTATCGGCCTCGCCACCGCTTTCGCAGTGAACTTCAACGCCGTCATGATAGGCGACGAAGCCCCATCCGCCGGCGCCAGGGTTCGGCTCGCAAGCGCCGTCTGCATAGACCACCAGCCCATCGTCGTGATGTAACGTTTGCAAACGCTTGGTAACGTTTGCAAACGTTACGGGCTTCGGATTGTCGGGGCCGGTCAATGTTGCCGCTCCGATGTCAGCGGGTCCAGCGCGGAGCGGTTATATGGCAGATCAGCAAGGGTAGCGTCCGGGAAGAGCGCGTTCGCGAAGTGCTCACCGGCAAATGACACGGACCGCAGTAAAAGCTGGTTGCCGGACTTGTTGAAGGCGAGTGAGCCGAAAGGTGATTGTTCATTGCGACCCCACCGCTCCAACAAGGCAAGGGTGAAATTGCCCAAGAATAGTTGAGCACTGGAGATGAGCGCCACCGTCTCCCGGACAGCGCCCATCATCTTGATCGCTTGGCCGCCCCGGCTAAGAATTTCCAGTGTGGCGGCGTCGTTCGTCTCACCCGGGGACCAAGCCGGCAACGGCGTGTCCATCGTCGCGAGAAAGGCTTTTGCCTCGCGAAGCACGTTTTGAGGTCCAAAGCCTCGCTTCAAGAAGACATAGCCATAGGCTTGCCCGAGCACCACGGTATCAAGGATCACCTGTCCTTTTTGGTCGCGAAGACCAGTGTCGTTCTTGATGCTGATTTCGCCGCCGCGCTTATGCAGATCCGTGTACAAAAAATCCGCGAAGCCGGGCGCCTGATCATCGATCTGCTCTCGCACAAAGGCCAGAGCTTCGGCAGTTGGACGGATTTCATCAAACAACGTGAGCAAATCGCCGCGTCGGGCCGCCAACGACTTCCATGACAGGAGCAGGTGCCGGCATCGTGCATCAACCTTGAAGCGCTCTTCAGCCTCCGCATACAGCTCGCCAAAATGCCTCGCGGCGCACTTGTGTCCAATGAACCGGACCGCCTTCTCTTTCGGGAACCATGCGCCGCGTCCGACTTTGAACTTCTTTCCCGTCGGCGAGCAAATTGGGCATGGCACCCATTCTTGCCCTTCACGCCGCAGCACCGGCACTTTGACCTCGCCCGACAGAAGGACGACCTTGCCATGCTTCGGCGGATGGGTCGTGGTGACGTTCGGATAGGTCTCAGGGTAGCCGGTTTCGTTTATGTGAGCCAGCCAGCTGGCCACAAAGGCGTCATCAGGCTGCGTCGGAAATGCTGGAAAACAAGCTAGGTCAGTCATCTTCAACCTCTTGTTCGAATTTGGATTAGCAAGGGCAATTGCCGCTCGCCTGCTGATAGATTTGCTGCCCGCCCGCTGGTGCGGGCGAAAGTGGATCGGATCACGCCGCATCACCATCGTATGGGCGGGAACCGGACATCCTTGCGAAAACCGCGTCGGCAAAACCCTGCAACTCTGTCTCGATCACACGGCTCTGCAGGCCAGCCTTTTCCATTTGAGACCGCATGCCACCGATTACCTGTTGCCAGTATCGGTCAGCGCCCTTCCCGTGGCGGTCGCCCAGGATTTCGGCCGTGCGACGGATCTTTCCTGTCCGCCTATTCGCTGGAAAGGGTACGACTTCGCATGCTGAGGGCGTCCATGCTGGGACAGTCAGGCCATCATGTCGCATGGCATGTCCCCGTACCGGCCAAACTATATATAGCCCTTCGTATTCCCGAAATTGGCTGGAGCCTTGCGCTGCAACGGTTTGGCATGTGTCACCTCGCGCCGACAGCGCGACGGACTTCGGGAATACGAAGCGGAGGGGTTTCGGAAACCCCAAGCGAGGGTTTACGCTTTCGTCCTACGCCCGCCCGCTTGGCCTTGCGCTGATCCCTGACGCTCTCGACCCATTGTTTGGCGTGATCGTCGGTACAGCGACGCCAGTCATTCGTTGCTGCCGCACCCTCGAAATCACCATCGAAGGTCAGCCGGAAGACGTTCGGGTGGGCTGTCCCATTGCCAGCACGACCTCGATTTATCTTCAAGAGGCCTTTGAAATCCAGTTCATCCAGGGCGTCGCCGACATACTCGGCGGTGACGCCGTAGGAAATGAATTGCTCATGGGTAACGATCAATTTGCCATTGTTCGTCCTACCGTGGCCGATATGCTCTATCTTGAGCCGGTCGAGCGCCCGTCTGGCATTTGTGCTGAGGGTTCTATAGGCCGACGACTCCAAGAAGTCGCGGGTCTCGGCCATCCATCCGCCTTGATCAGTTGGAGGCTGAGTGTGCTTCTTCACCAGCGAGAACCGTTTGCCCCGCTCGGTCCGGCTATTATCTCGTTCGCTGCGAAAGGCCATCAATGCGCCCTCGCCTTCCCGAGGTTCGCTTCGCGCATCGCCTGCACAGCTTGTAAGGCGGTAAGGCCGAAACGTTGTCTGAGTTGAGGGACGACCGGCTTGGAGCGATCCGCCGAACCAGTTGCCAGCCAGCTTGCGGCAGCGGCAACCGGCGACATGTCCACCGCCGCGCTCATGCAGCCTCCGCAATGTCTTCAGTGATGCTGACAGAGGTCTCCAAGGTGTACCGCGCATGTGTCCCGCCGAAGTCTCCGCCGTGGCTTTCGTGTCTGGTCGAGATCACGAAGTGGCGCCGAAGCAAGAAGATGTAGTGCGCCATTCGAACACCGGTCGGCAGATCAAGCGGTGTGACGCCACGCGCACCGGCGTTGATCAATTGCTTCATTGCCCATGCGGCCCGCCCCTCAAGATGGACGGTTTGCCCGCCTGGTTGGACCTTCACCGTGAGGGTGAGTTTCTTGTTCGCTGTCTTCGAATGTGAGTTAACGGGCTTAGGCCCGCCTGCTATGTCCTGCATTGTCATTCTTCCTTTCCGATTTAGGTCCGCGATTGGGAGGGTGATGAAAAAGGGGAAGTAGGCGGCTGGTTTGGCGACGAGACCGCTTACTTCCCTTCGTTTACGTCCGGCGTCCCTTTCGGAAGGTTATCCAGCCAGGCATCGGCATCAACTTTGCGGATCAAAGTCTTCCTGCCTGCCTTTCGATATTCCAGCCGACCGGCCTTCATTTCGAGATATGCTGAGTTACGGCGGATGCCGTAAGCGTCGCAAAAATCAGCGACAGTAAAGGCGTTTGGACTACTGTTCATTTCCTTCCTTCCTTCCTTCGAGACGCCAACAAATCAATACGGAGATATTACCATCGTCAGGACTCGCGGACGACCCCAAAATCGAGCGATACCCGGTTTCCACAGGCGTAAAATTCCTGCTTAAAATTCAGACAGTTACTCATTCGAGAGATTGACTTTTCCACAGGATTTCCCCACGAGCGTTCTCTTTTGGTTCTGAGGAACAGGCGCACTAACGCGCCGATGGTCCCACAGACCAAAATTGCCCTCCCAGGCTATGCACGGAAAAAAGCGGGAACCACCGCGCCCCACGCGGTATCGCGGCCGGCTCAGAATCAAGCCGCGAATAGGTCCGGTCCCTCAAATCAGTTAGCAATATCGGCCCGAGAAATTCGACCGTCAAGACACTGCGGATGCCAGCAAACAGCTATTGTCGGTTTCCCCCGACCAGCCGCAAGTTACCCTTGTTCAATGGTGCCACCAAATAGTTCGACCATGCCGCCATCAACTTGCGCCGCTTCTCTAAAGCGTCCGACCGACGATATGCATTCTCGACCGCATCACCGACTTTATGGGCAAGAGCTGCTTCGGCGACTTCGCGCGGGAAGCTGGTTTGATCGCCGGCCCAATCACGGAACGCCGAGCGGAAACCATGTGGCGTGAATTGTCCGACTTCCATGCGGCGCATCTGCATCGTCATCGCCATAACCGACAGCGGCATATCAATCGGCCGCTTGCTTTCGCCCGGAAAGACGTAGTCCGACACGCGCGTCTCATTGAGCGGTGTCAGGATAGCGAGGGCGGCATCAGGCAACGGCACCCTATGGAGGACGCCGGCTTTCATCCGGTCAGCCGGCACGGTCCAGACCTTTTCGTCCAGATCGATTTCGGCCCACTTGGCGCCCAGCACTTCGCCCGAGCGCGCCGCCGTCAGGATGAGGAAGTCCATTGCCTTCGCTGACATAGCCTCAGAGGCCCTGAGGCGCTTCACGAACGCCGGCACGTCCGCGTATGGCATCGCTGCATGATGCCCGCGTGAGAGCTTCTTACGCTTCGCCAGGAGGTGTTGCAGATGGCTGCGCCACAGGGCTGGATTTTCGCCAGATCGATGACCAGCAGCCTTTGCCGAATCTAACACTCTTTCAATTCGGCCACGCAAGCGTTGCGCCGTCTCGGGCTTCTCGAACCAGATCGGTTTCAGGATCTGTAGAACATCGGCCGTGTCGACCTTATCCACCGGCTTGGAGCGGATCGATTTGCAGTATGCTTCGCCGAGGGTCATCTCCCATTGGGCTTTGTGCTTGGCGTTCCGCCAGCCCTTCCCGACAGCAGCGATTAGGTCTTCCGCGCACTTCGCGAACGTCGGTTTCTCTGTCTTGGCTTCCGTGTCGATCGGTTCCAGGCCCCGTCGCAAGCGGTCGCGGCAGTCTGTGGCGGCGATACGCGCGTCCTTGAGCGAGACGGAGGGATAAGATCCCAGCCCGGCTTCCTTCCACTCACGGCCCTTGCCCGAGCCCTTGAAGTGGATGAAGGCCCAGGACTTAGTCCCTTCCTTCTTCACGCGCAGATAGAGCCCGCCGCCGTCGCTATAGCGACCCGCTTTCAAGTCTTTCTTTCGGATGGTCGTTTCGGCGAGCAAGTTCAGTGAGCGAACCATATCCCAGCAACTCCGTGCCTAACTTCGAAGCATGATGTTAGCGGATTGGCGGGGATAACAGCAAACATAGAATGGCGGAAACCCATGGAAATCAACGGGTTTCTGATACATCAGCAAACGTTGAAGGACGGAGATTTAAATGACACTCCCTCCGCCACAACCTCTATGAATCAGATAGGGACCCCACCGCTATCCCCTGCCCGCTTGGCTGCGGTGGTGCCGCAACATCTTCACCAAATCATCCGCGGGTGCCATGGTCGAGTTCGAGACGGGCATCTGGGGCCGCCGATTTGAGAGCCGATAACGGGTGACTGCAAGGGCCGTAAAGCGTCTCGTAGTTACCATTCACGATGATTTTGGGCATGGTGGGCACAGGGAACCGGTAGCTATCCACCGCGTTCTCTCGGCATGCTCAAGAAAATCGCCTTTGCCGCCGTGCTTGTTCAAGTTGCAGCCTTGTCAGCCCTCCTGACGCAAACATTCCTCCTTGCATCCACGCCTACCCAAGCGGCCAGTGTGCAAGGCGAGCCCGTGGTGGCCGTTACGGCATCGGAATGCGCCAAGGCGACATGGCCTAATATTCCCGTTCAGTGCCTTGAGAGGGTTGAGGCGAGAGCGCAATAAAACCGGAGAAACGCAAGCCGGCGGGCCGCCTCCGACACACGGAATTGTTCCATTGCGTCCAAGGCGATCATTGCCATCGTCGAAAGCTACAGATTACTGCTGACGCCCGACCGGCGAAACTGTCACGATTAACGAATCATTGACCGCGCTGTCCTATTCTGAGACAGCGCGGTCAAATCCCAACCGGACTGCGCAGGCGGCTCCGGCAACCCAGCCCCCGCCGCACTGTCGGAGCCGCCACCATACAATGGAATAAATACCAGCAATGGTTGAATCAACCGTTACTGCAGTTGTTGCAACTAGAACGAACGATTCCACACCGTTCCGCACCATTCCACCTAGCGCTCCCGGTTCAAAAAACCGCAGGACGTCATAGGACCAAAAAAGCCCGCCGGGCGGAGCCAGTCCGCTCAGCGTGACAAACAGGAGACTGATAGCGAATCCGTTTCGATTTATGCTCTGAGCATGGAATGCGCCTTCGATGACATCGCCAGCGCCCAGATAGCCCGCAAACGGCAATGGGTAGCGCTATAGCAGCGAGTCTTGCTCTAGCTCCCTCTCGCAAGGCATGGGCCGTGCCACAGCCGGCTGACGCTCTACAGAAGAGCCGAGCAGTCAATCTGATCGCGCATCGAGGCTAGATCGTCGCGAACGAGCCATTCCGAGTAAGCCCGCAGTCGCCTGAGGCCAGCGGTCTTGGCGTCTCGCTCGGTTCGCTCGGCTTCCAGCGTTGCTGACGCTGGAAGCCACGCGATGCATTTAGGCTTCGGATGGTACCGAAGTGATCCGACAATTTGATCCTTCACCGGCCATTCCCTCATACGCCCTGTGAAGCTTTCACATGTGGCGGGGTAAGTCGTCCGTCATTGTGATGATGTCACGGCCAACTGCTATGCGTTAGCAATCGCTTGTTCCCTCTGGACTATCGCCGTGCCGACCGCGTTGTTTCCCGGCTGGTTCCAATGGCGGCACCTCCCAGCTGCGCGGGTGCAAAAAAGCCTTCGGCCGGGGCAGGAGGCAGTTCAAAGGGGCGAACCGATAACAGGGAAGCGGACCAGTTCCGAGCCTTCATGACCGGCACATATTTTTCAACCCACCAGCAAAAGGCCCGCCAGGTGGGAACCGGCGGGCAAGTTCTGGAGTGCTGGGATCAACCAGCATAGGTCAACGATGGGCGGCGAAGTTGGTTGCGGGGGCGACCCAACCGTAGACGGCTATTTCGACTCCACGCCCGGCTCAGGCTGAATGTCGATCGTGTCGCCATCTCCATGCACGGCATCACGGTCCCAATCATTGGCCTTGTCAGGTGTTTTGGCAATCGCTTTTCGGGTGTCCCTTCCTCGGTCCTTGCGGGGTTCTGGACCTGGCAGTTCGCGTGATGACTTCGGCTCCACATGCGCCTCCTGTTCTCTACCAAAACAAAGTCGGGGGGCTCGGGTTCCAACAAAGCAAAGCCCGCCGCCTCCGGGAGGAGCGCAGCGGGCCATTCGGCTAGGAGTTGAGGGGACATCTCCACGCTGCCAAAACAACAGATCGGCAGCGGATTGGTTCCCTGAGACGGGACCGTGAGATAGCGTGTTAGCCCAACAGCCGCCGCAACCGCTCCGCCCGGCAAACGATCGGCGTTTGCTATTTGGCTTTTAGCCGGAGACATGTCAGCCAGATTTTTTGGCTCGGTCGCTTTTCGCTGCGCGTTCGTCTGGTGGCCCCGACGCTTGGTGCAACCCGACCGTCTCCCGCCGTTTGAATGATGCCGTTTCTGGAAGCTGGCGTATTAACGGTCAAGCTGGCGGGTAATCATCCCAACCCAACACCGCTGGTCAGGCCCGGCGGCGTCCCACCCCTCCTCGCCGGGCCGCCCGCATGTTGCACAAAGGCGAAGGTCGCCACCTTGCTCAGTCGGACTGCTGTGTGCGCTCCGCGATGGCAAACGCCTGCAGGTTCCTGGCCTTGCCGATGTCCCGGTCGGCGTTCGCGATGATCGAAAAGAAGGCTGCTCTGGCGATATCCTTCTTGGAGGCCTTGGGGTGCGCTTTCCGGGCAGCCTTGACGAGCTGCTTGGGAGACATGTCGGGCGTGACGATCCTCATGAGGGTATCGCCGATCGCACTCATTTCGCTTGCATCCATGATGGGCGTCCCTGCTGACCGCAATGCCACAATAGCAAGGACAACTCGCGACCGACAATATGGTTCTGAAAATGAGAAACCCCGCCGGCAGGGACCGGAGGGGTTAGTCCTGGAAGGACGCGCGTTGCGCTGCGTTCGACAAGCGCGCATTGTCCAGATATCGCGCGGTTGCGACACCGATGTGACACAAGGACAGATGGCTGCGTACGCCCTTCGCAAGGACGATCGGTACGCGTCTCGCGGTCTTGCGACATCGGTGGCGATCACATGCCGGCCATAAGCATTATCGGAGATCCCTTCAGCCTTTGGAAAGGGAGATGTGGTTCTGCTGAGGAGTTGAAGCGCTGGCGGCGTGCCGGCGACAGGCTGGGCGATAGGGGCGGATGGACATCTTTGGCATCAAGGCGCTTTTGATCTGTGCGCTGATCTTCATTCCGTTCGAACATCTGTTTGCCGAGCAGCCGCAGAACGTCCTCCGCAAAGGCTTGGATGTCGATCTGATTTATGTGCTGTTCAACACCTTCGTCATAAAGGCAGCCATGGCCATGATGGCGCTCGGCACCCTCGAAGCCGCCGCGATCTTTGTCCCGCAATCGGTAACGCGGGCCGTCAGCGGCCAGCCCATCTGGCTGCAGGTTGCGGAAATGATCCTGATCACCGATATCGGCGTCTATTGGGCGCATCGGGCCTTCCATAAAATCCCCGCTCTCTGGAAATTCCATGCGATACACCATGGCATTGAGGAGCTGGACTGGCTCGGCGCTTTCCATTCCCACCCGGTCGACGCGATCGTCACAAAGGCAATATCGTTGACGCCGATCTACCTCCTTGGCTTCTCCGACGCCTCACTCGCCGTCTTTTCGCTTATCTACTTCGGCCACACGATGCTTGTTCATTCAAACCTGCGGATTGCGTTCGGCCCCTTCAAGTGGTTGATCGCCAGCCCGCAGTTCCATCGCTGGCACCATGCCAACCAGCGCACAGCCTACGACAAGAACTTCGCCGGCCAATTGCCGTTCCTCGACGTGATATTCGGCACCTACAATGCCACCGGCAACAAGCTGCCCGAGAAATACGGCGTCGATGATCCCATCCCCTCCAGCTATTTCGGCCAGCTCGGCTATCCGTTCTTGCCTCACAGGAAGCCGTCGAAACGGGCAGCGCCGAGCGTCGAAGCAGGCTGGTTGCCGGACACGCCGGGCATCGAGCATGTCGACAGATGAGTTCGGGGCCACGGTGCCGAGGCCTTTCATGGCGAATCGGCTAAGCCTCGAGGCATGAACGAGACCTCACTCTACGCGCCGGTGAAGCGCTTCCTCGAAAACCTCGACTTCGTCGTGAAAGGGGAAATCGGCGGTTGCGACATCGTCGCGCTGCGCGAGGGAGAGCCGCCGATCGTCGTCATCTGCGAGCTGAAGCTGCAGTTCAATCTCGAACTGGTTCTGCAGGGCGTCGACCGTGCGGCTGCTTGCGATGAAGTTTGGCTGGCAGCGCGCATGTCGGCGCGGGGCAAGGGGCGCGAAAGCGATGCCAGGTTCCGCAATCTCTGCCGTCGGCTTGGCTTCGGCCTGCTCGCGGTGACCGCCAATGACAGGGTCGAAGTGCTTCTCAGTCCGGTCGCCCAGGCACCGCGCAAAAATGCGCGACGGCGTTCTCGCCTTGTCGATGAGCATCAGCGCCGCCGCGGCGATCCTGTCGCTGGCGGCGGATCGCGCACTCCGATCATGACCGCCTACCGGCAGAGCGCCCTCGCCTGCGCCGCCGCGCTTGCGGACGGCCCCAAACGGCCGCGCGATCTGAAAGCCTTGACGTCGATCGCGCCGAAGATTCTTCAGCACAATGTCTATGGCTGGTTCGCAAGGGTCGAGCGTGGTCTCTATGATCTCACGGATGCCGGCCGAGCTTCGCTGGTTCGTTGGCCGCAGGTCGCTCACGATGAAGCCCGACACGAGATTTTGATTGCGCCGGACCTCTGAATGCCGGGGTTTGCCGAGCATGAACCGCCGCTATTGGTTGATTTTTCAGACAAAACATGTTGCTTGTCCCGCCCATGAAGACACTCTGCATGATGGCCATTGCGTCCCTGACGCTGGCCTTTCCGGCCAGTGCGATGGACAACGCTTTGCGCGCCGGGCTGATGAAACTTGATCCGCAAACCCGCCTCGAACAGCGTTGCGATGCCGAAATCCTGGACCGGATCACCCACGATGATCGCAAGTTCAAGGCCGACCGCGTCGTCGCTTACGCCTTCGCGACGCCGGAGATGAGCGCCGACGCAATCCGGAGTCCGGGTGCGGCGTTCCGCAGCAAGGGGCAATGGTACCGGCTGAAATTCAAATGCCAGACGGGACCGGACCACATGGAAGTTCTCCAGCTCCGCTATCGGATCGGCGACGAGATTCCGGAAGCCGACTGGGCGAAATACAATCTCTACGATTAGGTTCTCGCGGGCTTGCGCCGCCTCCGGCTTGTGCCGGCGGCTGTCGAGAACCTCCCGCAATTCCACCGCCACGAAAATGGTTTTCCAGCGTTGCCCGTTGCCGCACTTGACGCCAGCGGACCATGCCTTTAGGCCCGTTCGGACGATCGACGACGAACACTCGACGAAGGGCTTCCAGGTCGATGGAAATATTTACCGCCGCGGGCTTTTCGGCTCTCCTTCAGGTCATCGCCATCGACCTTGCGCTCGCGGGCGACAATGCCATCGTTATCGGCCTTGCCGCTGCCGGCCTGCCGGCCAGCCAGCGCCAGCGAGCCATTCTTGTCGGCATCGCGGCGGCCACCGTTCTTCGCATTTTCTTCGCCCTGATCACGCAATGGCTGCTGACCATTGGTCCCATGCTGCTTATCGGCGGCGGCCTGCTTTTGCTGTGGGTTTGCTGGAAGATGTGGCGCGAATTGCGTGTCAGCCACGACGACGAGCGCGACGCCACCGAAGCGCTGTCGAACGGCGACTTCGACAAGGACGGCGTCATTGGCGGCAAGGGGCCGAGCAAAACCTTCTCGCAGGCCGCTTGGCAGATCGTCATTGCCGACGTCTCGATGTCGCTCGACAATGTTCTGGCCGTCGCGGGAGCGGCTATGAACCATCCGACGGTGCTGATTGTCGGACTGGCGCTGTCGATCGCGTTGATGGGCTTTGCGGCGTCGTTCGTCGCGCGCTTGCTGCACAAATACCGCTGGATTGCCTATATCGGCCTGGTCATCATCCTCTATGTCGCGGTCAAGATGCTGCTGGACGGAGCCGTGCAGCAATTCCCCGATCATTTCGCCTTCCTGTCACCCTGGTTCGGGTCAAGCGGGCACTGACGCAAATGTCGGGCCGCAGGGCTCCGTTTGCCTGATTGAGCAAGCCGTGCTATTGCGCCGCCCAAATTGAGCTCCTGCCAGGAGCCATGCAAGCCATCATATGTTGAGACTGCGGGCCGGATCGGTGTTTCCGGTTCGCGTCCATTGGAAAATTGCCCATGTCCGCCCCACGCGTCAGCTTCGTCAGTCTCGGATGTCCCAAAGCCCTTGTCGATTCCGAGCGCATCATCACGCGTCTGCGGGCCGAGGGCTACGAGATCGCCCGCAAGCATGACGGCGCCGATCTCGTTGTCGTCAACACCTGTGGCTTTCTCGACTCCGCCCGCGACGAGTCGCTCAACGCCATCGGCTCGGCACTGTCGGAAAACGGCAGGGTCATCGTCACCGGCTGTCTGGGCGCCGAGCCGGACGTGATCCGCGAGAAGCACCCCAACGTGCTGGCGATCACCGGCCCGCAGGCCTATGAGAGCGTGATGGCCGCGGTCCATGAGGCCGCCCCTCCCGCACACGATCCCTACATCGACCTGCTGCCGCCGCAAGGCGTCAAGCTGACGCCGCGCCATTATGCCTATTTGAAGATTTCGGAAGGCTGCAACAACCGTTGCACCTTCTGCATCATTCCGGCACTGCGCGGCGATCTCGTCTCGCGGCCGGCCGCCGATGTGCTGCGCGAAGCCGAGAAACTGGCCAAGGCCGGCGTCAAGGAACTGCTCGTCATCTCGCAGGATACCAGCGCCTACGGCATCGACATCAAGTACCAGACGTCCATGTTCGGCGACCGCGAAGTGCGGGCGAAATTCCTCGATCTCTCGGAGGAATTGGGCAAGCTCGGCATCTGGGTGCGCATGCATTATGTCTACCCCTATCCGCACGTCGCCGACGTCATCCCGCTGATGGCCGAAGGAAAAATCCTTCCCTACCTGGACATCCCCTTCCAGCATGCCTCGCCACAGGTGCTGAAGAACATGCGCCGGCCCGCCCATGGCGAAAAGACGCTGGAGCGCATTCGCGGCTGGCGCGACGTGTGCCCGGATCTCGCCATCCGCTCGACCTTCATCGTCGGCTTCCCCGGCGAAACGGATGACGACTTCGAGATGCTGCTCGATTGGCTGGATGAAGCGAAAATCGATCGCGCCGGCTGCTTCAAATACGAGCCGGTCAGAGGCGCCCGCTCCAACGAGCTCGGGCTTGAGCAAGTGCCGCAGGAGATCAAGGAAGCGCGCTGGCATCGTTTCATGCAGCGCCAGCAGAAGATCTCGGCAGCGCAGCTGGCCAGGAAGGTCGGCAAGCGTCTGCCGGTGCTGATCGACGAGGCGCACGGCACTTCGGCAAAGGGTCGCACCAAATATGATGCGCCCGAGATCGATGGTTCGGTCCACATCCAGTCGCGCCGCCCGATGCGCGCCGGCGACATCGTCACCGTCAAAATCGAGCGCGCGGACGCTTACGATCTCTACGGCTCGGCTGTCTGAGCCTTCCGTCAAGTTCACCATCCAAATGAAAAAGGGCGCCTCGCGGCGCCCTTCCCATAGAGACGTGGCGTGCTGCCTATTGCGGCAACTTGTCGTCGACGCCCTTGACGTAGAAATTCATGCCGAGCAGCGTGCCGTCGTCGGCGACCTCGCCGTCCTTCAGCCATGCCGAGCCGTCCTGCTTGGCGATCGGCCCGGTGAAGGGGTTCCAGCCTCCGGCGATCTTCTTTTCGGTCGCTTCGGCCATCGCCTTCACGTCGTCGGGCATGTTGGTGTAGGGCGCGAGCTTGACCGCGCCGTCCTTGATGCCGAGCCAGACATTGTCCGGCTTCCAGGTGCCGTCGATGGCCGCCTGCACGCGGCTGATATAATACGGACCCCATTCGTCCGTCAGCGAGGTCAGCTGCGCGTTGGGCGCGAACTTGATCATGTCGGACGACTGGCCGAAGCCGTGCAACTTGCGCTCCTCGGCCACCTGCAGGGCCGCGGTCGAGTCGGTGTGCTGGACGATGATGTCGGCGCCCTGGTCGAACAGCGCCTTGGCGGCGTCGGCTTCCTTGCCCGGATCGAACCACGAATTGACCCAGACGATCTTGGCCTTGAAGTTCGGATTGATCGACTGCGCGCCGAGCATGAAGGAGTTGATCCCCATCACCACTTCCGGGATCGGGAAGGAGACGATGTAGCCGGCGACGCCGGACTTCGATTCCTTGGCGGCGATCTGGCCGAGCACATAGCGGCCTTCATAGAAGCGGGCATTGTAGATGCCGAGATTGTCCCCGGTCTTGTAGCCGGTGGCGTGCTCGAACATCACTTTGGGAAACTTCTTGGCGACCTTCACTTCGGCGTCCATGAAGCCGAACGAGGTGCCGAAGATGATCTTGCAGCCTTCGCGCGCCAGGCGCTCGAAAGCACGGTCGGCATCGGGGCCTTCGGAGACGTTTTCCAGGTAAGCAGTCTCGACCTTGTCGCCGAGCGCCTTCTCGACCTCGAGGCGTCCCTGGTCGTGCTGGTAGGAATAGCCAAAATCGCCGATCGGGCCGGTGTAGACCCAGCAGGCCTTCAACTTGTCGGCGGCCTCCGCGGACACGGCCAGCGACAAAGCCGCTGTCGTCGTCATCAGGACAATAAGCAGTTTTTTCATTGTGTTACCTCTCTGAGTTAAGCCTTGGAGCTTCCCGTCTTGTTCTTGTTGTCAACGATCCGGAACGAATGGCTGCCCCAGGGATGCCGGCGTGTTCATCATCGTCAGACGCTTGTTGCGCGAGATTAGAACGAGAACCACGACGGTTGCCAGATAGGGCAGAGAAGAAAGCATCTGCGAGGGCACTGGAATGCCAAAAGCCTGTGCATGAAGCTGGCCGATCCACACCGCGCCGAAGATGTAGGCGCCGGCCAGTACCCGCCATGGCCGCCAGGACGCGAACACCACCAGTGCGAGTGCGATCCAGCCTCGGCCCGCGGACATGTTCTCGACCCACTGTGGCGTATAGACGAGCGACAGATGCCCACCGGCGAGACCGGCGCAGGCACCGCCGAAGATGACCGAGAGATAGCGGTAACGAATGACCTTGATGCCGAGCGCATGCGCCGAGGCATGGCTGTCACCAATCGAGCGCAGCGTGAGGCCGGTACGCGTCTTGAACAGGAACCACATCACCGCGGCCGTCAGCGCGATCGAAATGTAGAAGATCGGATCCTGGCCAAAAAGAAGCCTGCCCACGACCGGTATGGAACTGAGGCCGGGAATATCGAGATTGGGCAGCCTGACACCGGGCTGGCCGACGAAGCTTGTTCCCATCATGCCGGAAAGGCCGAGACCAAGCAGCGTCAGTGACAGGCCTGTTGCCACCTGGTTGGTGGCCAGCGACAGCGTCATCACGGCAAAAAGCAAGGAGAACAGCGCGCCCACGACGATCGCCGCCAGAAGGCCGATCCAGGGCGATCCCGTCAGATAGCCGGCCCCGAAGCCGCCGACGGCGCCCATGACCATCATGCCTTCGACACCGAGGTTGAGCACGCCGGAACGTTCGACCACCAGTTCGCCAATCGCCGCGATCAAAAGCGGCGTCGCCGCCGTGGCTATGGTCAGGAGGATGTTGACGGTGATGTCCATCAGCGGGCTTCCTTCAACTTTGGTGCGGCCTCGAGCTTCGCGGGCGTTTCCTGTTTCGTCAGCGCCAGACCGATCAAGCGGATGCGGTAATGAATGAGCGTGTCGCAGCCGAGCACGAAGAACAGCAGCATGCCCTGGAACACCCTCGCCACCTTGTCGGAAATGCCGAGTGCGCTTTGCACGGCCTCGCCGCCGAGATAGGTCAGGGCCAGCACCAGGCCCGCGGCGACGATGCCGAGCGGATTGAGGCGGCCGAGGAACGCAACGATGATGGCCGTGAAGCCATACCCGGGCGAAATCACGGGCTGAAGTTGCCCGATGGCGCCGGAAACTTCGGAGATGCCGGCAAGGCCGGCCAGCGCTCCCGATAGCAGGAAGGCAAAGAACACCATCCGGTTGAGGCCGAAGCCGGCGAAGCGCCCTGCCCTTGGGCTGGAGCCCAGCACGCGGACCTCGAAGCCCTTGAGCATGCGGGCCATCAGGATCCAGATCAGCACCGCGGCCACCAGGGCAAACACAAACCCCCAATTGGCGCGCCCGGCATCGGGCATCAGTTCCGGCAGCACGGCCGCGTCGCCGAACTGGATCGTCTGCGGAAAGCCGTGGCCCTGCGGATCGCGCCAGGGACCCCGCACCAGCCAGTCGAGGAAGAGCTGCGCGACATAGACCAGCATGAGGCTGGTCAGGATCTCGTTGGTATTGAACCGGGTCTTCAGCAAGGCCGGGATCGCCGCGTAGGCCGCACCGCCGACCATGCCGAGCAGAAGCATCAGCGGCAGCACCAGCGGGCCATCGAATTGCGGGAACAGCACGGGAATGATCGAGCCGAAGATTGCGCCGAAGATGAACTGGCCTTCGGCGCCGATGTTCCAGATGTTGGCCTTGTAGCAGACCGACAGGCCGACAGCGATCAGGATCAGCGGCGCTGCCTTGATCGCCAACTCGTGCAACTGCCAGACCTGGCTGATCGGCTCGATGAAATAGATATGGAAGGCATTCAGCGGGTTGACGCCGAGCAGCGCGAACAGAACCGCGCCGGCAATGATGGTCAGCGCGAAGGCGATGAACGGCGACAGCATCGAAAACAGCGCCGAGCGCTGCGGGCGTTTGACGAGTTCGAGGCGCATCATGCCGTCTCCAGCGTATGTTCGGCGTGGCCGGGCTCGGCGCCACCCATCAGCAAGCCGACCTTCTCGAAAGTCGCTTCGGCGATCGGCATCGGCCTGGACAATTCTCCATTGTGCATGACGGCGATCGCGTCCGATATTTCGAACAGCTCGTCGAGATCCTGGCTGATCACCAGCACCGCTGATCCGCTGCGAGAGAGCTCGATCAAGGCCTGACGGATGTGCGCTGCGGCTCCGGCGTCGACACCCCAGGTCGGCTGGTTCACCACCATCACGCTTGGCCGGCGATCGAGCTCGCGGCCGACGATGAATTTTTGCAGATTGCCGCCCGAAAGTGCTGCCGCTTCAGGATCCGGGGCGCTCTTGCGCACATCCATCGCCTCGATGATGCGCTGCGAGGCGGCATAGACGGCGCCGCTCTTGACCATCCCGCCGCTGCCGACAAAAGCCTTGCCGTCCGTGGCATGGCGCGACAGCAGGAGGTTTTCCGAGAGCTTCATGCGCGGCGCGGCGCCATGGCCGAGACGCTCCTCCGGCACGAACGCGGCCCCCAACAGGCGCCGCCCGGTAATGGTGAGGCTGCCGGCGTTCTTGCCGCGGATGCGCACCGAAGCGGCATCCTGCTGCAAAACCTCGCCGGAGACGGATTCGAAGAACTCGCCCTGGCCGTTGCCGGCGACACCGGCAATGCCGATCACCTCGCCAGCGCGGACATTGAGGCTGATGTTCTTGAGCGGAATGGAAAACGGCGTTGCCGGCTTGCGGTTGAGGTTGAGGATTTCGAGCAGCGGCTGCGCGGTTTCGATCCCCTCGACCGGCGCGCGCACCACGGCCTGCACTTCGTTGCCGACCATCATGCGGGCGAGCGATGAGGCTGTCTCCTCGCGCGGGTTGCAGTGACCGACCACCTTGCCGTGCCGCAGCACCGTGGCGCGGTCGCAGATGCGTTTGACCTCTTCGAGCCGGTGCGAAATGTAGAGGATCGATTTGCCTTCCGCGCGCAAGCGTTCCAGCGTCTCGAACAACTTGTCCGCTTCCTGCGGCGTCAGCACCGATGTCGGCTCGTCCAGGATGATGAGCTGCGGCGTCTGCAGCAGGCAGCGGATGATCTCGATGCGCTGGCGCTCGCCGACGGACAGATCGCCGACCAGCGATTCCGGATCGAGCGGCAGGCCGTAGCTGTAGGAAAGCGCCCTCGCCTTGGCCGCGATGCTGCCGATCGGCGAGCCGTCATCCAGCGACAGCGCGATGTTCTCGGCGGCCGTCAGGGCTTCGAACAGCGAGAAATGCTGGAAAACCATGCCGATGCCGAGCTTTTTGGCAACGCCTGGACTGGTGATCCGCACTGCCTGGCCGTTCCAGAAAATCTCGCCGGAATTGGGTTCCAGCGAGCCGAACAGCATCTTGACCAGTGTCGATTTGCCGGCGCCGTTCTCACCGAGCAAAGCGTGGATTTCACCTTTGGCGATGTTGAGATCGATATGATCGCACGCTGTCAGCGTGCCGAATATCTTGGTCAGGCCCCGAACCTCGAGCAGGTTCGCCCCATCATGATTTGCACTCACAGTGCCTCCCGTCCGGATTACCGGACATGTTCTGTGTTCCCGCAAGCATCGTATGCGCGGCCGGCTCTCGTGCGAAAGCAGCACCCAACTTGAAAGAGCTTCAAGAATTTCAGCGGAAACTCAAGGGCAAAGATCAGCCTTCCTTCGCACAAGCATATGGCGGGCCGGCTTTTCGGGCAAACCATGCTCGCGGCTGCGGCAGCGCGCTGAAAACCCAGGCAGATTGCCTTCAGGGAACCAGAATGGTCGTACCTGTCGTTCTGCGGCCTTCAAGGTCCGCATGTGCCTTGCCGGCATCCTTCAGTGCGTAGCGCTGATTGATCTTGATCTCGACGGCGCCGCTGAGCACGACCTCGAACAGTGCGGCGGCGGAGGCATCGAGGTCCTCACGTCTGGCATTGTAGACGAACAGCGTCGGCCTGGTTGCGAACAGCGAGCCCTTCTGCGCCAGCAGCGACATCGAGAACGGCGGGATGGGTCCCGAGGACTGGCCGAAGCTGACGAACATGCCGAGCGGCTTCAGGCAGTCGAGCGAGGCCGGAAATGTGTCGTTACCCACCGAATCGTAGACGACATCGCACTTCTTGCCGCCGGTGATGGCGGCTACGCCGGCGACGAAATCCTGCTCCTTGTAGTTGATGACATGGTCGAAGCCGTGCGCCTTGGCGAGTTCGATCTTGTCGGTGGAACTGGCGGTGCCGATGACCGTCGCGCCGAGATGCTTCGCCCATTGGCCGAGGATCAGGCCGACCCCGCCGGCCGCGGCATGAAACAGGATGGTGTCGCCCGCCTTCACCTTGAAGGTGCGGCGCAGAAGATATTCCGCGGTCATGCCTTTCAGCATCATGGCGGCGGCCTGCTCGTCGCTGATGCCGTCCGGTACCTTGACGACCTTGCTGGCATCGATGACGCGCTCTTGCGCGTAAGCGCCGGTCGTCACGGCATAGGCAATCCGGTCGCCCGACTTCAGCCAGTCGATGCCCCCGCCGACTTCCAGCACCACGCCGGCGGCTTCGCTGCCCGGAACGAGCGGAAATCCGCCGGGCGGCGGATAAAGACCCGAGCGATGATAGACGTCGATGAAATTGAGACCGATCGCGGTATGCCTGATCAGGATCTGCCCCGAACCCGGCTGGCCAGGATCGGTGTCCTCATGGATCAGGACTTCCGGACCGCCATTGGCGTGGATGCGGATGGCTTTGGACATGGAGAGGATTCCTTGAAGAGCGGCTGGTCAGGCCTTTTTGGCGCCGAGGTTCGGAAAGAACTGCATGAGGCCACCAATGGTTGCGAGATAGAGCCCGGTAACGGTGATTCCGATCTTGGTGAAAGTGCCGACTTGTTCGCCAAGCACGCCGATCTGGTCGTAGAAAGCGGCGAGTGCGGCCTGCGCAAGCGCGAGCGCGCCGAAAGCACACCACAACAGCGTCATGCCGAGGTTGATCGGCCGCAGCCGCTTCACCCGCACCGGATGGATGAAGTTTATCGGGACAAAAGTCAGAATGCCGGCCACCACCACCACCGCGAACGAGACCCATTGTCCCGGTTCGATGACAAACAGCGTGAACACGACCATGTTCCAGACCACCGGGAATCCCTTGAAGAAATTCTCCTTCGTCTTCATGCCGGTGTCGGCATAGTAGATCGCGCTGGAGACGACGATGATCGCCGCCGAAAGGAACGACAGGCCCTCGCCCATGAAGCCCCGTTGGTAGAGCGCGAAGGCCGGGATCAGCACGTAGGTCACGTAGTCGATGATGTTGTCGAGGAGTTCGCCGGACCAGGTCGGCAGGATTTCCTTGACCTCCAGCTTTCGGGCGATCGGCCCGTCGATGCCATCGACGAACAGCGCCAGGCCTAGCCACCAGAACATGGCCGTCCAGCGCTCCTCGCTCGCCGCCACCAGCGACAGGAAAGCCAGGAACGAACCGGAGGCGGTCAGCAGATGCACCGAAAACGCACGCGCCTGCGGCCAGGTGACCTTCTTCTTCGGCCGCGGAATCCGGTCGGTGATCTTCCCGGCGATCTTGCGGGCTTTTGTGTTCTTGCTCACGGGCCCCGCCAATCAAGCTTGCAGATCTCGGCCGAGCGGCCGGCGAAATTCCAGTTGCGGCCAAAGGCGCGCATCTTGCTCTTGTCGGACCTTGCCACGATGATCTCCGGCGCGATCCAGTATTCCGAGTTCGTGATCACCGTATCCTTGTCGCGGTCCTTGCCCGCGATTGGCGTGACCGCCCCGTCGATGATCTTCGGAATCTGGAAGATACGCGTCTTGTCCCGTGTCTCGTAGGTGATCGGCACCTGTTCTACGCCCAGGAATTTGCCGACGAGGATCGAGAGCAGCGACGTGGTCCCGCCGGCCTTGCCGGTGAAGATCCTGGTCAACGCCTTGACCGCGTAAACCGAGGCTCTGATGTCGATGAACAGGCCTGCGGTCCAATTGCCGCGGCTCATGTAACCGGGGATTTCCATGATCAACCCAAGGTTGAGGCCGGAGAGGTCGACTTCGCCGAAGTGACCCGCATCGATACGGAACCCCGCCCATGTCTGGCAATAGCCCTCTGTTGGTGGGTGACTGCCGAGCGACAAGACGCAAGGGCAAAAAACCGTGCAATTGCAGGAGAGTACGAGCTCTCCTTTCATTGCCCAGCCCTGGTCAGTCATCGAACTCCCCCCAATCACAGTGAGACTACTAGCAGCACGGCTGCCCAGACAAGCAGTATCGCACCGGCCAGCCGGGTTGGAAGACTGCCCGTCGTTTGTTTTTCAATCAGGGTGAACACGCCGATCAGCGCCATCCAGAAGACGTTCATGACGCCGACTGCGAACATCACCAGCATCAGTGCCCAGCAGCATCCCAGGCACCAGATGCCTTGCACGATGCCCAGCCGAAAGATGCGGAAGGTCTCGGCACTCCAGTTTGAAAACAAGGTCGAGAATGGGTTCCGGCATTTCGTCAGGCAGGCCTCCTTGAGGCCGCTGAACTGGTAGAGGCCGGCAACCAGCAAGGCCAGCCCACCAGCAACGCCAAGCACCGGATCGAATACCCCCGCGGACGCGGCGACTGCGTGGACGGCAAGTGTCAGTGCCGCAAACAGCAGCGATGCGGCGAGCCAGGCGCAGAGGTAGCCGGCAACCAGCACCAGCGGATGGACGACCGGCGCCCGCTTGATCCGCGCCGTATCGGCGATCTCGCAATAGGTGCGGATCATCGGTGCCGCCGACGGCAGCATCGCGGCGATCGCCATCAGGAACCACATGAGGATGAGTGCCAAAGCACGCGGGCCGATGCTTGCGTCCAGCGGCGCTGGCGAAAGGCAAAGAACGAAAAAATGGTCCAGGAAATCGGGCAGCGGCAGCTGTGGCAGGTTGCGCAGGAGAGCGTCACCCGGCGCGCTGATCCGCGCCTCGGCGCCGCGTATCGCCATCGCGGCAAGCAGCAGCCAGGCCAACGCGATGCTTGCACAGACGACGACGTTGACCGTCAAACGCGGGTCGCGCGCGACATTTGCCGTGGCGCGGCCGGCGCGGTCGAGATGGCTGAAGTCGTCCTGTTGGCCGGTCATGACATCCGAATGGGCCGAATCGCCGCGTTGATCAAGCCGCATGATCTGCCCTATATGCCTCTTTCGACTGGCGGGTCTGGTGGCCGCCTCTCAACTGCAGACCGGAAGCCGATCTTGGAGCATCAGGAAACAGCGCGGATACTGATTGCGGGCACGGGGCCGGCGGGGTTGATCGCCGCGCTTGCCTTCGCCGATGCCGGCTTTCCGGTGACGATTGCCGGGCCGGAAACCTCGGCTCCCGACGGTCGCACCACGGCGCTCATGACGCCTGCCCTGAAGATGCTGGAACGGCTGGGCGTGATCGAGGACATCAGGCCCAAGGGCGCGCCGTTGAAGGTGATGCGCATTGTCGATGCGACCGGCCGGCTGATCCGCAGCCCCGTCGTCACCTTCCGCGCCAGCGAGATCGGCGAGGAACAGTTCGGCCTGAACCTGCCCAACGGCGTCCTTGGCCCGGCGCTTGCCAGCAAGGTGGCCGCGCATTCCGGGATCGAGTGGCGCAGATCCATGGTGAAGGCATGGCATCTCGGCGCCGGCAAAGCGCATGCCACGCTGGCTGATGGCAGCGAGATCGATGCGTCCCTTGCGGTCGCCGCCGACGGCCGCCTGTCGCCGGCCCGCGAGGCCGCGGGCATCTCGACGGCGGCGCGCGCCTACCCTCAGGCGGCGCTTGTCCTCAATTTCGGCCACAACCGCGAACATGGCTTCACCTCGACGGAATTCCATACAGAGACCGGCCCGTTCACGCAGGTTCCACTGCCGGGCAATCGCTCCAGCCTTGTCTGGGTGGTCAAGCCAGAGACCGCCAAGGAGCTTGCCGCTTTGGACGATGCAACGCTCTCGCTCCGCGTCGAGCAAAAGATGCAATCGATGCTGGGCCGGGTATCCGTCGAGCCGGGTCGCCAGATTTATCCATTGTCGACGGTGACCCCCCTGCGTTTCGCGGCGCGACGGGTGGCGCTTGTCGGTGAGGCGGCGCACGTGTTCCCGCCGATCGGCGCGCAAGGCCTCAACCTAGGCATCAGGGATATTGACGATCTGGTTGGAATCGCGCGTGAAAATCGTGAGGATCCGGGGGCTGTTGCGGCCCTTGCTGCATACGATTTCAAGCGCCGGCCAGATATTCTGGCGCGCAGCAGCGCAGTCAATCTGCTCAACATGTCGCTGCTTTCGGACATGTTGCCGGCGCAGATGGCGCGTGGCGTTGGCCTGGGTGTACTTGGCGGCTTTACGCCGCTGCGCGCCTTCTTCATGCGGGAAGGGCTTCGCCCGGGCAGCGGCTTTGCGGCAGTTGCGGGCGGCCTTCGGAAGCCGGCTCGGCAGCGGTAGCGATTTTGCGGACTTTGCCGCGGTATCGCGACGTTCATCAAAACCTTTGTTGCGCATACCGCGTATCTTGAAGGCGCTCAGACGCTCGGGATTGAATTGATGCGGAGTCTGCGCCAAATAAAGCCAAGGAATTCAGTGGTGAGTGCGATGAAAACGGCCAAATTCGCGATCGGACAGGTGGTTCGCCACCGGCTGTTCCCGTTCCGAGGCATCATTTTCGACGTCGATCCGCAATTCGCCAACACCGACGAATGGTACGAGGCCATCCCCGCCGACGTACGGCCGCGCAAGGACCAACCATTCTACCACCTGCTCGCCGAGAATTCGGAAACCGAATACATCGCCTATGTGTCCGAGCAGAATTTGCTCGAGGACCAATCGGGAGAACCTGTCCGCCATCCGCAAATCAAGGAAATGTTCGACAAGAAGCCGGATGGGCGCTATGCGCCGAAACGGCAGTCCAGGCACTGACTTCCGGCATGCTGAGTATGGCCAGAAATGAAAAAAGCGGGGCATGACCCCGCTTTTTTGACTCGCTATATTCCCGACGCCGGATCAGTTGGCGGTCTTCGCCTTGTCCTGCTCGTCCTTGAGCTTCTTGGCGAAATCCTGGTTGTTCTTGGCGACGAAGTCCTGAAGCTTCTTCTGCCGGTCCTCGATGTCCGACTGCTGCAGCGGCGGGCCGTCATAGGCGCCGCTGAAGCCCTGCAGCGCGATCTTGATCGGGTTGGCCTGGTTCTGGAAATTGATCGAGGTCAGCGTGATCCCCTGACCCTTCTTGAACGAAGCGACAAGCTGATCGGTCAGCGGCACTTCCGCCACGCAACGATCCGGGAAGCAGATGACATAGTCGAGCTTCTGCGCCTTGCCGGTGTCGATCTGCAGGCCGATGCCGGGAGGCACGAGGCGGCCGGTCGGGACCGTCACCTGGAACACTTTGCGGTTCACCTTGCCCTTGAGCTCGATCAGGCTGACGCCGGTGACGAGTTGGCCATTGCCAGCGGTGACGATGTTCTGGACATTGCAGATGTCGACGTCTTCCTGCTTGGTGCAGGCCTTGAACCAGCCCTGCGGAATCTGCGGCTGCTGCTGCGCGGAAGCAGAGGGAAGTCCTGCGCCGAGAAAGCCAACCACGCCTGCGGCCATGACCGACAGGCGGTACGCGTTGCTGTTCAGGCTCGTCATGTCGTGCACTTCCTCTCAATGATCCCGGGACCGGCTTCTTCGCGCCGTGTGGTCCAGCTACCTGTTGCCAAAATGAGGCAACAGAATGACTTCGGACGGCGTGTTACACTGCAAGCGGCGTCGAATCCAGCCCGCCGACCGGTAATTCTTGACGACGCCATTGGCCGCCACGCAGGTGCCCCATGCTAGGGTGCGGACCGAATCATCAAGCCGACCTGTTAAGGAGACGGTCATGGGCCGCGTTCTTGTTTGGCTGGTCACCGCATTATCGTTTTTCAGCCTGTCGTCGCCTCCGGCGCTGTCGGAGCCGAAACACGCGATTGCGATGCAGGGCGAACCGGCCCTGCCGCCGGACTACACCCATTTCAGCTACGTCAATCCCGACGCGCCGAAGGGTGGCAGCATTACCTATTGCGTCGTCGGCAGCTTCGACAATCTCAACCCTTTCATCCTGAAAAGCCTGCGCACGACCGCGCGCGGCATGATGGACACGATTTACGGCAATCTGGTCTTCGAGCCGCTGATGCAGCGCAGTGCCGACGAGGCCTTTACCCTTTATGGGCTTCTGGCCGACACCGCCGACATGGATCCCGAGCGCAAGACCATCGAATTCCATCTCAACCCGAATGCCAAATGGTCGGATGGTCAGCCAGTGACGCCGGAAGACGTGCTGTTCACCTACGATGCCTATACGCAGAAAGGCCGTCCGCCCTACAGCGACCGCATGGCCAGGATCGCCAAGCTCGAAAAGACGGGCGACCATAGCGTGCGCTTTACCTTCAATGACAAGGCCGATCGTGAGTTTCCGCTGATCATCGCGCTGACACCGATCATCCCCAAGCACGCTTTCGACATCGACACTTTCGACAGGACGACGCTGAAGCCGTTGATCGGCAGCGGTCCCTACAGGATCGCGCAGGTGACGCCCGGCCAGCGCATCGTCTTCAAGCGCAACCCCGACTATTGGGGCAAGAACGTTCCCGCCAAGCGCGGTTTCGACAATTACGACCAGATCACCATCGAGTATTTTCTCAACGCCAACGCCAAGCTCGAAGCTTTCAAGAAGGGTCTTTGCGCCATCGACGACGACAGCGATCCGGTGAAACGCGAGCGCGATCTCGACTTTCCGGCGTTTCATAGGGGAGACGTTGTCTCAGAAACCTTCGATACCGGCATTCCACCCGTCGTGACGGGTTTTCTGTTCAACACGAGGCTGCCGAAGTTTTCCAACCCCGTGGTTCGGCGCGCGCTCGGCATGCTTTATGATTTCGAATGGGCCAACAAGAACCTGTTCGGCGGCAAGTACACCCGCACGATGAGCTACTGGCAGAACTCGGAGCTTTCCGCGCTCGGCCATCCGGCTGATGACAGGGAAAAGGCGCTGCTGGCGCCCTATCCCGGCCGCGTGCCGGCCGACGTCATGGACGGCACCTGGAAACCGCCGGTGACGGACGGTTCGGGCCAGGACCGCAAGGTGCTGAAGACCGCTTTCGATCTTCTGAAAAGCATCGGCTACCATGTGCAGGACGGCACGATGATCGATCCCGACGGTAAACCTTTCGACTTCGAGATTCTGACCGCCTCGCAGGATGAAGAACGTCTGGCCGGCATCTATCAGCGCACGCTTGAGAAGATCGGCATCAATGTCAGCATACGCAGCCTGGACGGCGACCAGATCCAGTCGCGCAAGCAGCGTTTCGATTTCGAGGTCCTGATCGGCTCCAGCGGCTTCAACAATTCGTTGTCCCCTGGCATCGAGCAGATCGGGCGCTGGTCGTCCGCCGCGGCCAGGACCGAGGGATCGTTCAACCTCGCCGGCGTCGCCGATCCGGCGATCGATGCGGCCATCGACGCAATGCTGCGAGCCCGTTCGAAAGAGGATTACGTCGCGGCGGTTCGCGTTCTCGATCGGCTGCTGATCTCCGGCAATTACATGGTGCCGATGCAGTACAATACGCAGCAGTGGCTTGCTTACTGGAATTATCTGGAACATCCGCGCAAGACGCCCATATTCGGTTATCAGCTGCCAACATGGTGGCGCAAACCGAACTGAAGTCCGGAGATCGAGATGAGCGAAGCGAACGCCATAACCGTCGACGTGGTGTCGGACGTCGTCTGCCCGTGGTGCTTCATCGGTCAGAAGCGGCTGGACAAGGCGATCGCCGCGGCCGGCGATGTCGAAGTGCATATACGCTGGCGGCCGTTCCAACTCGATCCAACCATTCCGCCGCAAGGCAAGGACCGCCACGACTACATGCTGGCCAAGTTCGGCAGCGACGAGCGCATTCGCGAAATTCATGCTCGCATCGAACCGCTTGGCGAAGCTGAAGGCATTTCCTTTGCCTTCGACGCTATCAAGGTGGCGCCGAACACACTCGACGCGCATCGGCTGATCCGCTGGGCCGGTGCCGCCGGCGAGGACGTCCAGAACCGACTGGTGCGCCACCTATTCCAGCTGAATTTCGAGGAAGGCGCCAATATCGGCGACCACACCGTCTTGGTCGAAGCTGCCCGCGAGGCCGGCATGGACGCCGCTGTTGTCGAAACGCTCTTGCCGAGTGACGCTGATGTCGAGGCGGTTCGCACGGAAATCGCCACCGCGTCGCGCATGGGCATCACAGGCGTGCCGTGCTTCCTGCTCGAGGACAAATATGCCGTGATGGGTGCGCAGGATGCCGACACGTTGGCCGATGCGATCCGTCAGGTCGCGGCGGCCAAGGCGCGTGGCGAGTTGGAGAAAACCGGCTGAGGCCAGGGGACGCCACTTCTCCTCCATTTTGACGTAGCTGATGAAAGAGCCGCTTGCCATTGGGCCGGTGCGGATCCCCCATTTGGTTGACGAATGGGCAAGAGAACGATCCTGCACTCCCGCTGTTCCGATGCGATATTGGCGACTTCGCCGCGGCAAGGAAGCGGCGTCGACCCCGGCCCTCATGATTTTTTGAGTCACGAAACCGTGTACCAGGTTTCCCCAGGGGAAGATCGACAAAAGCCCCGTTCGCCGCGTCCAAGCTGCTGAAACCAATCAAAATTTCCTGATCGCTGCCCACCGTTTTGCTGGCGATTCGATCTTCAATCTGTTGCTTCAGTGCAACGGCCGCGAGAGCAATCCCACAGGCCTGGTTTAAAAATTAATGGAAAATGATCAATTGGTGTTACCATCCGTAACAAAACAAAAAAGGTTTGGGCGGGATCGTGATTCGGATCGGCAGGCGATCGCAAGAGTCAGTACCGGATGGACTACGCAGCGACGCCGCAGGGCGGTCGCATTTGACGCCGGTATCCTCGATGCGCAATTTCTGGGGGCTCGTGCGAGCCTACTGGATCTCGGACCGCTGGAAGGAAGCCTGGGCGCTGACGCTGGTGATAGCCCTGCTCACCGCGCTGTCCAGCAAGGCTAGCGTGTGGTTCGCCATGGCGTCGGGCGAATTGGTGAATTCGATCGCCTTCCTGCACGATGCCGCCAACACCAGGCCCTTGGAAACAATCCTGACCAACGCCGGCATACTGGTGCTGCTCGTCATGCTCAAGGATGTCGGCTTCACCGGCGTGCGCAATCTCGTCTCGGCAACCTTGCACCGCAAATGGCGCGGCTGGCTGAACGACCAATTCAACCAGGCCTTGCTCGACGGCAACCATACCCATTTTCACGCTCAACATGGTTCCGCGGACGGCGGCATCGTTGCGCCCGACAATGTCGACCAGCGCATCCAGGAATCGATCAAGGACATGACCGGCGGTGCGATCGGCCTCGCCATGGGCGTGCTGGGGCTGGCGACTTCGCTCTATTTCATAGGCCAGAACCTGTTGCAGTCGTCAGTGGAGGTCAAAGGCCTGGAGTTCCTTGGCAGCTATGGCAGCGCTGTTCTCGCCCTTCTCGCGGTTGCCACTTACGTCCCCCTCAATACCTGGATCGCCGTCAAGCTCGGCAGCCTGCTGGAACGTCTCAATATTCGCATGCAGAAGGCCGAGGGAAGTTATCGTAGCGAACTGACGACGTTCCTGCGCCGCAGCTTCCATGTCGCCGCCTCGCATGGCGAGGGCGTGCAGAAGAGGATGCACGACCGGCTCTATGTCGACATCGATCGCACCTGGGGGCGGCTGAATGTCGTCAACTCCAGCTATATGTCGTTCGAGCTGATCTACAACTTCGTCGGCGCCCGTATCGTCGCCTATGCTCCAGGCCTTGTGCCGTTCATCCACAGCCGCTTGGACTATAAAGGCTACATCACCGGCTCCGAAATGGTCGCCCAGCTCATCAGCCAGTGTTCCTGGTTCATTCATGTCATGCCCGCCATCGCGACGCTGCGCGCCAACAGCCAGCGCGTGACGGAGCTCGCCAACGCGATCGAGAAAGTCCAGCACCCGCAGGAATTCTACAGCCAGAGCGGCCGTTCCGACTTCCACTACGCCAGCCAGAATCCGGTCTTCGGTCTGACCATCCAGAAGCTGGAGCTGGCGCATCAGGGTGAGGATGCGACACCATTCCTCAGTTCCGCCAACCTGCGCTTCCGGCGCGGCGAATGGACCTTCCTGAAAGGCGAATCCGGGTGCGGCAAGACCTCGCTGATCAAGGCGATCAACGGCCTGTGGCCTTATGGCCGCGGCACCATCGTCTTCCCCGAGGGCGTCAAGAGCTTCTATGCCGCCCAGGAGGTCAAGCTGCCGCAGGTGTCGCTGAAACAGCTGGTCTGCCTACCAGGCTCCGAAGGCGACCACGGCGATACCCAGGTCGCGTCGGCACTGCACAAGGCTGGCCTTGGCGATTTCATCGAACACATGGCCAATGAAAGCCGCGAGGGCAAGAGCTGGGATCAGGTCCTGTCGGGCGGCCAGAAGCAGAAGCTGGTGGTGGCTCGTATCATCCTGCAGCAACCGGGCCTGCTGTTCCTCGACGAGGCGACCGGGGCTCTCGACCCTGATGGCAAGATTGCCTTCCACCAAGCCATCAAGGACAACTGCCCTGATGTGACGGTGATCAGTGTCATGCACGAAGCCGTGGCACCGAGATCTGCTGCCGGGACCGAGTTCTACCACTCGATGGTCCTGATTGCCGACGGCGTCGCCACGAAGAAGCCGCTTGCCCCAAGCCTGCCGCTGGAACTCACCACGATCCTGGCCCAGCCAAGGCCGGTCGAGGACAAATGGACGCGTTTCTCGCGCCGGCTGAAGCAGAAATAACGCTGATGTCCCCGTGGCTTGCCACGGTGAACGGTCCACGGTGATCACAGTCTCGCGATCCGGGCCGTTCGGCACTGTTTTCCTTCCTCACCGCGATTGACTCGGCAAGGCGCGCTCCTATGTTGCGCCGGCTTGCAGCAGTCAAAAGCGAACCCGCAAGCAGAAAGGTCACCGCGCCATGCCTGGCGACAGTCACAGTCGAACGCAACGGCCGTCCGCCTAGACGTGACCTGAATGGTTCATGTCCTGCCGGACGGCAAGGAGTGAGCCATGAACGATTTTTTCCCCGAAGCGGACGACGAGGCCGTCGCTATCGCCCGCATCCTTGCCAATGATCACGTCGCCGACCTTGTCGAGGCGCTCAACCATGAATCGCGCGAAACCGCGACGGAGCTGCTTTGCGCCGTACCCTTCGAACGGCTGGTCGAGATTTTCGACCAGCCTGAGCTCGAAGGCGCGCCCGAACTGGCGGAGGCTCTGCCCCGTCCCAAGGCGAGCAAGCTGCTCACCGCCATGTCCGTCGACCGCGCGGCCGACATCCTGCGCGAGCTCGACGAGCCGGCACGCTCCGAGCTGCTCGGTGCGCTGGCGCCGCCGCTGCGCGCCACCCTGCTTTCCATTCTGGGCTATCCCGAAGGCAGCGCCGCCTCGATCATGACCACGGAGTTCGTCAGCGTGCCCTCCGACTGGACCGTCGGACGCACGCTCGACTACATCCGCAAGGTCGAACGGACGCGCGAGACCGTCTATGCAATCTACATCGTCGATCCGCGGACAAATCTCCTGGTGCGGTCGACGGGCTTGCGTCGGCTCATCACCGGTGAACCGGACGACCCGATCCTGTCGGTAGCGCCGGACCGCCTGCCGGTGACAGTCACTCCGCTGACGGATCGTGAACACCTGGCGCAGACGATCTCCAAATACGATCTGCTCGCCGTCCCGGTCGTCGACAACGGCAAGATCCTCGGCATCGTCACCATCGACGACATCATCGACACGATGATCGAGGAGACGACCGAAGACGTGCATCGCTTTGGCGGCATGGAGGCTTTGGACGAGCCGTACATGAAGATGAGCTTTCTCGCCATGATCAAGAAGCGCGGTGGTTGGCTCTGTGCGCTGTTCATCAGCGAGATGCTGACGGCCAATGCAATGCAAAGCTATGAGGGCGAGCTGGAGAAGGCGATCGTGCTGACGCTGTTCATCCCGCTGATCATGAGCTCCGGCGGCAATTCCGGCTCGCAGGCGACCTCGCTGGTCATCCGCGCGCTGGCGCTGCGCGAAATCGGCCTTCGTGACTGGTGGCGGGTGGCGCTGCGCGAACTGCCTACCGGTCTCGTGCTCGGCGCCATGCTGGGCGCGGTCGGCGTCTGCCGCATCGCGCTCTGGCAATATATGGGCTTCTATGACTATGGCCCGCACTGGCCGTTGATTGCCGCGACCGTTGGTGCCGCACTGGTCGGCATCGTCACCTTCGGTTCGCTGTCGGGGTCGATGCTGCCTTTCGCCCTGAAACGGATCGGTTTCGACCCCGCCAGTGCATCCGCACCGTTCGTCGCCACGCTGGTCGATGTCACCGGACTGGTGATCTATTTCTCGGTGGCGCTCGTCATCCTGCGCGGCACCTTGCTGTAGCGGTTCGACTGCCGCCGCCGGCCGTGGCTGGCGGCGGCAGCGCCGCGTCAAGCGACGTCAGACGCGCTCGCCGTCCTTCACTCGATAGGTCGGCTTGTACATGGTGACGAGCTCTTCGGAGGCGGTCGGGTGCACGGCCATCGTGCGGTCGAAGTCGTCCTTGGTCAGTCCGGCCTTCAGGGGGATGCCGAGCAGCTGTGCCATTTCGCCGGCATCCGGCCCCAATATGTGGGCGCCGAGAACCCTGCGCGAAGCGCCATCGACGACCAGCTTTATCAGCATCTTTTCGTCACGGCCCGACAGCGTGTGCCGCATCGGCCGGAAGCTGGCGCGGTAGATTTCGATATCGGCGAAGCGCTTCACGGCTTCGTCTTCCGACAGGCCGACCGTGCCGATTTCCGGTTGCGAGAAGACAGCCGTCGCGATCGTGTCGTGGTCGGGCGCCGTCGGGTTGTCCTTGAATGCCGTCTCGACGAAGCACATGGCTTCGTGAATCGCCACCGGGGTCAGCTGCACGCGGTTGGTGACATCGCCGATCGCCCAGATATTGTCGATGTTGGTGCGGGAATACGGGTCGACCTTGATCGCACCGGTCGCGGCGGTCATCTCGATGCCTATGCCTTCCAGGCCCATATTCTCGGTGTTGGGGAGGCGGCCGATGGCCAGCATCACCTGATCGACCGTCAGCACCTGCCCCCCGATGAGCTGCGCGTCGAGCCGTCCGTCCGGCCGCTTGCTGACCGATTCGGAGACGGAATGGCAAAGGATCTTTATGCCCTTCTTCTCCATCGTCTCATGCAGCGTGCGCCGCAGGTCCATGTCGAAGCGGACGAGGATTTCCTTGCCGCGATAGACCAGCGTGGTGTCTACGCCGAGGCCATGGAAGATGTTGGCGAACTCGACCGCGATATAGCCGCCGCCCTCGATCATGATCGCCTTTGGCAGGTCCTTGAGGTCGAAAGCCTCATTGGAAAAGATGCAGTGTTCGTGGCCGGGCAGCGCCGGATGCGCCGCTGGACGGCCGCCGGTGGCGATCAGTATCTGATCGGCGGTGACGGTGCGGTCCTCGCTCAGGAGGTGGATCACGTGCGGGTCGACGATCATCGCCCGCGTGTGAAACGTCTCGCCACCCGAACCCTCGACATTCTTCTTGTAGATCGCTTCCAGCCGGCTGATCTCGCGGTCCTTGTTGGCGACCAGCGTCTGCCAGTCGAAACTGGCTTCCGGCACTGTCCAGCCATAGCCGGCGGCGTCGGCGAAATGCTCGGGAAATTGCGAGGCATAGACATAGAGCTTCTTCGGCACGCAGCCCCTGATGACGCAGGTGCCACCGAAACGGTATTCTTCGGCAATGCCAACGCGCTTGCCGAGCGCTGCCGCGACCCGCGCCGCCCTCACCCCTCCGGAGCCGCCGCCGATGACGAAGAGGTCGTAGTCATAACCGGCCATGAAGCGGCTCCTTGAACGCCAAAATTCGACTGACAGGTAGGCCGCAAACCGTCAAAAGAAAAGCCCGGACAAGCCGGGCTTCACAGATGGCCGCAAGGCCGTCGGAAAGATCACGATCAGTTCTGCGTGCCGTCCGCCGGCGCAGAACCGTCGGCGGGGGCCGCGCCATCCGCCGGAGCAGCTCCGTCCGCAGGAGCAGCACCATCCGCGGGGGCGGTTGCATCGGCGGGTGCGGCCGGCGCCTTGGCTTTTGCCGCCGCTGCCAGAGTCTCGCCGACTTGCTGGGCGAGATCGCGCGCGACGCCGTTCTGCCAGATGTCGGCGGCCTTGACGAGGTCACGCGTCACCGTCGGGCCGCTGTCGAGCAGCTTCTTGCCGGACTCGGAGCTGTAGAAAGCCGCGATGTCGGAGAGTTCCTTTTCGGAAAACACCTTCGCATAGGCAAGAGCCGCTTCCTTCTCGAGATCCGCACGGCGTGAGGCCATCGCCAGCGCCTTCTCGTTGATCGTCTTGCCGATCAGTTCCTGCATGTCCGGGTTCTTCTGGATAAGCTGCGATTCGAGCGCCGCGGCGGCCTGCGGCAGGATGTTGTCGAACGGGTCGGTCGCGTGGATCGCGGCGACCGCGGCGCGTGCGGCCTTCAGATGCGATTCCGTGACGTCCTGCGCGAAGACAGGCGAGGAGAACGCGAAGACGGCCGAAGCCGCCACAAGGACGGAAAGACGGCGAACCCGGTTATGCAACATCATGATCGGTAGAACTCCCTGGTTTTCGGGCGGCATGGACAGTTTGGATACCGTCGCCGCCGGCGATGATGGCCGCTGACGCCAGCCCGATGAAAAGACCATGCTCGACCACGCCAGGAATGGCGTGGAGAGCATTCGAAAGCGCTCTTGTATCCGGAATGCGGCCAAAAGATGCATCGAGGATAAAATGGCCGCCGTCTGTAACAAAAGGCTGGCCTCCCGTCATCCTCAATGTCACCGGACCGGAAAGGCCGAGATTTCCAGCCGCCATGGCCACGGCGATCTCGGTCGCGCGCAGGCCGAACTGGTTGACTTCTATTGGAAGCGGAAACCGGCCGAGTGTCTCGACCATCTTCGAACGATCGGCGATGACGATCATGCGCTGCGAGGCCGCGGCCACGATCTTCTCGCGCAGCAGCGCCCCGCCGCCGCCCTTGATCAATGTCAGCTCCGGGTCGACCTCGTCGGCACCGTCGACGGTGAGATCGAGTTCGGGCGTTTCCTCCAGCGTCGACAGCGGCACGCCGAGTTCGCGGCACAGCGCAGCAGTGCGTTCAGAGGTCGGCACGCCTGTTATGGTCATGCCGGTGGCGACCTTGTCGGCAAGCAGCCGCACGAACTCCTCGGCGGTGGTGCCGGTTCCGATGCCGAGCCGCATGCCGTCGCTGACATGGGCAAGGGCCGCCCGCGCGGCCTCGACCTTCAATTGCCTCGCATCCATGCTGCTTTGCTGCCCTGAAACCGAATGCATGTCGCCCAAAATGACCTCGGCTTTGGGAAAACGACATGCATGAAAGAAAGACCTGAAGCGTGCCGCATGAGTCTGTTTCGACGCGACGCGCTTTAGCGTTTTCGGCTCCTAGCATTTTTGCAGGCCGGGTCAAAGCCCTTGGCGGCCGTCCCGCCGGTCTGCTTGCCTTAACGCGTCGCAGCCGCTATCGCCTGCCCATGCACAAACCTGCGCAGGATGGATCATGACTCGCCCGATCATCGTGTTCGACCTCGATGGAACGCTGATTGACACGGCGCCGGACCTGCTCGACAGCCTCAACCACAGCCTGGCGGCCAGCGAACTATCGGCCGTCGACGAAGCCGGCTTCAAACGCTTCGTCGGCCATGGCGGCCGGGTGATGATCGAACGGGCGCATGCCGCGCAGCAACGATCCCTCAAGGTCGAGGAGCACGACCGGCTGCTGAAACTGTTCCTCGATCACTACACCGACAACATTCCGGGCAAATCCCGCCCCTACCCCGGCGTGACCGAGGCGATTGCCCGTTTTGAGAAGGCCGGCTATCTGCTGGCAATCTGCACGAACAAGTACCACGCCAATTCGCTGGCGCTGATCGAAGCACTCGGCTTGACCAGGCATTTCGCGGCAATTGCCGGGCAGGACACGTTCGCGTTCCGCAAGCCCGATCCGCGCCACCTGATCGAGACCATCAAACTCGCCGGCGGTGATCCGCACCGCGCCTTGATGGTCGGCGATTCGCAAACCGATATCGACACCGCCAAGGCGGCCGGCATTCCTGTCGTCGCCGTCGATTTCGGCTACACCGACCGTCATGTGCGCGAGTTCGAGCCCTCGGCGGTGATCTCGCATTTCGATGCGTTGACGCTCGATCTGGCGCAAAGGCTGATCGGCGCCGCCGCACACTGAGCGCCACGATGAAAATCTCTGCGGAACGGGCCTTGGCGAGACCGCAAATCCGATCTGTGTGACAACACCAGACGCTGCCTTGACTTAATGGGTCGGCCTCCCTTATATCGCGGCTCGCTTGGCCTTCGGGCAACGAGCGGGCGATTAGCTCAGCGGGAGAGCACACCCTTCACACGGGTGGGGTCGCAGGTTCAATCCCTGCATCGCCCACCATCTGTTTGCTGAACATCACATCGGCAGCTACAGCCCGCCTTCCCCTTTGGCGCTCTGCCTTTCCGCACAGGCGCTGAACGCCGGAACACCCACATGCGGAACAAACCTGCATGACAGCGAGTTTCCTTGCGTCGAAACTTGAGGGAAAACCATGTCCAGATTTCTGCTTGCGGCCTCCGTCGTCGTTCTTTTCGCCGCCGGACCCGCCTTTGCCGCGGATGAAACTGCACTGCCGCCACCCAATGCCAAGAAGCTGTCGGAGATCATCGCCAAGGTCGAGCAGCGTGACGGGTTTCGCTACGTGAAGGAGGTCGACTGGGACAAGGACGGCTACACCGTCACCTACTATACCTCGGACAAGGCAAAGGTCGAAATCGTCTTCGATCCTGTGACGGCCGAACCAAAATAAGGTTCGCGGACATCACGTCGCGAATGCGCTGCGTCTGGGTGTTCTCAACGACAAAACGAGCGTCAAAATTGTCCATCCTGGCGTATGTTAGGCTGGGCGCGGGGCCGCGCCTTCGGCAATCCTGTTGGCTTGGGGGCCATCATGCGATGTTTCGTTAGACCCTATCTTCTGTCTGTATTCGCCATCGTCCCAGCCGGCGGCTTCCTTGCCGTTTCTCCGGCATTGGCGGACGGGTCGTCCTTCGACTGCGGCAAGGCAAACCTGCCGGCGGAAAAGGCGATCTGCGCCGACCCGCAGTTGTCGGCCATCGATCTGCTGGTTTCGAAGGCCTACAAGGAATTCGAGCCGGCGTTCGGCGGCGACAGGCGTAAGATTGCCCGCGGGCTGATCGCCGATCGCAATGCTTGCAAGAGCGATACCCCCTGTATCGCCAGCGCGCTCGACAACGCCTTGCAGACCTATGGAAATGCGCCGTCCTGGGTGCAGGACTACACCATCGCGCTGATCGGCAAGAAGGCGCTGGACGCTGCTGCACGGAATCCCGGCAATAAGGAGCAGCCCCTGCCCTCGGCGATCGGCCAATGCGCGTCGACGCATATCGAGACGCTGACCACGCGGCTTGGCGACGATCCGGCTGGAAACGGCTACTCCCGAAGCGGGCAGCGCGGCCACATTCACCAATGGCGGCGGCGCCGTATCCTATGATCGCGAGGCTGGCCTTGCCGCCGCCAAGGTCGGCGAACCCGTCGTCATGTGCTTGATCTCCATTCCCAGGGACTGCCCCAAGGACGACGACCGTGGCCGGGTTTATTATTCCGTCGACCTCGTCGCGAAAGGCTCCTGGGCTCTCCCGATTCGCAGCATATGTGCGGCGGCGCCTGAGCTGCGGGATTTTCACCAGCGAGCCCAGGAGTGCTCCGTCTCCCCTTGCGTCAATTCGCCATTGATGGCTGATTGTGGAGGGACCGCGCTTCAGGGGGTGGGTATGTCGGCTGCGAAGCACTTGATGAAGCGCGTCCTCATGATGCTGGCCGGCTATCTCGTCGCCATACTGGTTGGTCTGATCGCCGTCGTGGCGATCTATGCCGCGCTGAGTTCCCTGCCCAACGCGCCAGCCTATTTCGACCTCATGGGGGTCTCGCCGATCGCGGCCTTTGTGGTACCGCCGCTCGGCATGTTCATCTATTTCCTGACCATCGTGGTGACCGCGCCCCAGACGCTGATTTTTGCGCTGATCGCCGAATTCTTCTCTCTTCGCAACGCTATGCTGCACATGGTCTTCGGCGCCGCGGCTGCGGCCGGAGGTTTCTTCCTGATCTGGCCGGGCGCGGCGGAGGACGTGGATCTGGAGCGCTGGGCCGACATCGGCATCATAGCCGCCGCCGGTCTGGTTGCCGGGCTGGTCTATTGGCTGATCGCCGGGCGCGACGCCGGTTTCAGGCGCTCGCTGTCGGAGCGATAACGACTAGCTCGAGGGTGAGCGCACCGCCTCGGTTGCGTCCAGGGCCTGCTTCAGCCGGGAATCGCGATCGTAGACGTCGCTGAAATACTCGACCTTGCCGGACATGTCGGGCCAGGCGGTGAAATAAGCGACATAGACTGGGATCTTGCGTGTCACATCCTCGGTCGAGTGTCCGTGCTTCAATTTCTCCGCGATATAATCGACCGAGGTGCCGAGCACTGCCGCCGCCATGCCGCGCGGATCCTGCAGGCGCACGCAGCCATGGCTGAGCGCGCGCATATCCTGCTTGAAAAACGATTTCTGCGGCGTGTCGTGCATGTAGATCGCGTGCTTGTTGGGGAACAGGATCTTCAGTTCGCCCAGAGCATTGGCCTCGCTCGGCTGCTGGCGCACATTATAGGGAATGTTGGCGCCATAAGCGCCCCAGTTCACCGCCGACGAAGGGATGCGCTTGCCGCGTGAATCCGTCACCTCGTAGCCGGCCCGGTCAAGATAGCCGGGATCGCCGCGCAACCTCGGCAGCATTTCGTTGACGATGATCGACTGCGGCACGCCCCAGTAGGGGTGGAAATCGACCTGCTTGATCTGGTCGTAGAAGAAGGCGGTCTGGTTGGTGACGCGGCCGACGACGGCACGCGTCTTCAATTTTTCCTGGCCGTCGTCGATATAGCTTGCGGTGAAGGCAGGCTGGTTAATGAAAACACGCGGGCTGCCGAGATCGGAAGGCAGCCAGCGCAGTTCTTCCAGCGCCACCTCCACCTTCAGCAGCCTGTCGGCCTTCGACGTCCCGGCCAGCGTGGCGACCGTGCGTGGACCGATGACGCCATCGCCCTTCATGCCTTCCTTCTGCTGCACCGCCTTGATCAGCGGCACCAGCTCGGGAACGTAGACTTCGCTGGTTGCCAGCCGCGACAGGACCTCGCCATAGGTGCCGCCCATTTCGTCATCGAGATTACGCGCGATCAGCGACAGCAGCTTCGGCAATTCGGGGCTGGTTTCGCCTGGCTTCAGCAGCAGCTTGGGATCGACGACGATTTCGTTCTCGGCGCTCGCCTGCAGCGCTTCCAGTTCGACGCGCAGCGCCTGATATTCCGCATTCTGCGGATGGCGCGATTCCAGATAGGTGCGAACCTCTTGGGTATGCGCCAGAGTCTTCAGCACGCCCATCATGTCGAGCGGCTTGGCCGGGAAATCGTAGTAGCCGGTCATGCGGTTGGGCTCGACACGGCCATTCTGGGCGTCATGGGCATAACGCAAGACACGTGCCGACAGCGCCATCTCGAACCGCACGAGCTCCTTCAGCTTGGCTGCCTCGTCCGCCGAGGACGAACTGGCGGCAGGCACATCGACCGTGTAGTCGGCAGGCGTGAGGCCGTAGCTTGCAGCCTCGCCAAGCACCCGCACGGCATCCTGGGCGCGGTTGTTCGGGGTGGTTCCGGTCACCCAGATGAAATCCGGGTTGGCCGAGTAATAGGCGATCAGCGCCTTGGCGATGTCGGGCTCGGCATAGAGTTCATAGTCGGCGAGCCCGGCAATGGCTTCATGGAAGGCAGCACCCGTGGCCGAAGGCACGAAAGCGGCATCTTGCGGTGTAGCCGGCTGCGGCGCCGTCGCCAGCGTCGAGAAGTCGACACGCACCAGCTTGTCGGCCTTGTAAGTATAGTAGGACGGACTGCTGATCCTCACACCGCCCCCGCCGGCCGGAGCGTTCGGCTTGGGTTTGTGCTTCGGCGGAGGAGGCGGAAACTCGCCTTTCGGCTCATGCCTGATGCCCCCGCCGAACAGCATGTCGAAAAATCCCTGGGCCCCTGCCTGAGGCATGCCGAAAGCCAGCGTCGCCGTAACCGCCACCAGCGGCATCACGGTTGCTTTTTTACCGAGGAATTTCATGGATCACCCGCTCCGGTCGCAACCGGTTCCCGTTCCGCACGCTAGACCGTCCCGCTCACCGCATGGCGGATGTAAGGCGCGACTATACCGATTCATACCGATTTCGTTAAGCTTTCATAAATTTCGGCAGGGCTGTTGCAGAACGGTTTCACAACATCGTGACGGCCGGCGCGCCCGAACTGTCGCGCCGGCCCGGGAATCCCTGTGGCTTACGCGTTTGCGCCTCCATCGATGGTCAGCGCGGCTCCGGTGACGAACCTGCTCTCCGGTCCGGCGAGCCAGGCAACCATGCCGGCGATATCGTCAGCTTCGCCGAATCGCGGGGTGGCCATCTTCTGGCGCTGATGCTCGGCATGCGGGCCGTCGGCCGGGTTCATGTCGGTGTCGGTCGAACCGGGATGGACGAGATTGGCGGTGATGCCGCGTGACCCGAGGTCGCGGGCCAATGCCTTGGTCAGGCCGACCAGCGCCGCCTTGCTGGCCGAGTAGGCGCCCAGGCTGGTGTCGGTGACCCGCTCGGCCAGATTGCTGCCGATCGAGATGATCCTGCCGCCCTCGCCCATGTGCCTTGCCGCCGCTTTCGAGGCGATGAACGGCGCTCTCAGATTGATCGACATGGTTTCGTCGAAATCGGCAAGCGACAGCGCATCGATCGGCGCGGCGCGCCAGATGCCGGCACTGTTGACCAGGATGTCGAGCCGGCCGAAGGCAGTCACAGCATCGGCCACCGCCTGGTCTATGGCCTCGGCGTCACGGTTGTCGGCTTTAATGGCGATGGCGCGACCGCCCTTGGTCTCTATCTCGGCGACGACGGACCGAGCCTGCTCCTCGCCATGCACATAGGTCAGCGCCACATCGGCCCCCTCCGCCGCCAACCTTCGTGCAATGGCCGCGCCGATACCGCGGCTGCCTCCGGTGACGAGTGCTGCCTTGCCGTTCAAATTTCCTGATGACATCGGTTTCTCCATTTATGTAGCGATTGATACATAAATACCTGCCAGCCTTGCCTGGCCGCGTCAACTCATTTATGTATCGATCAACACAGAAAAGAGCATCATGTCGGAAAGAGGCCGTCCACGAACCTTCGATCGAACCGCGGCCTTGCGGCGCGCGATGGACGTGTTTTGGGCCAAGGGCTATGAAGGCGCATCGATCAGCGATCTCGCCGTGGCAATGGGCATAAATTCGCCGAGCCTCTACGCCGCCTATGGCAGCAAGGAGGCCCTGTTCCTCGAGGCGACCGATCTCTATTCCCGCGTTGAGGGCGCCGACATCTGGCTCGCGCTGGAAGAGGCGCCAACGGCGCGGCTTGCGATCGAGCGGTTCTTGCGCCGGACCGCGAAGGCCTATTCGCAAAGCGATCGTCCGCAGGGCTGCCTGATTACGCTGGGTGCGCTGCACGAAGACTCGAGCCGGGGCGCGATCTGCGCGGATTTGCGGCGCCGGCGCGCCGAGAATCTCGCCGCGCTGAAGAAGCGTCTGGAGCGCGGCGTGGCCGAAGGTGAATTGCCTGCCGACTTCGATTGCCGTGCAGCCGCGACCTTTTTCGCAACGGTCCAGCATGGCATGTCGATTCAGGCGCGTGACGGCGCTTCCCGCGCCGCCCTGATGGCGACGGTAGCCGGGGCAATGGCCGCTTGGAAGGCCATGGCCGGCACCATCGAGGCGTGACAAACACCATCCGTTGTGCTCGAAATCCGACTTGCCAGCAAACTTGCGGCCGGAGGGAACCACGTGAAAAAAGGGTATCGCGAACTGCTGGATGAAGCCAATGCCGAGATCGAAGTGGTTTCGCCCGAGGAAGCGGCAGGGCTGCTTGAGGACGAAGACACCATCTTCGTCGATCTGCGCGATCCTCGTGAAATCGAACGCGACGGCAGAATTCCCGGCGCCAAGCACGTCACGCGTGGCATGCTGGAGTTCTGGATCGATCCCGAAAGCCCCTACCACAAGCCTTTCTTCGCTTCCGGAAAAAGCTTCGTCTTCTTCTGCGCCGGCGGCTGGCGTTCAGCGTTGGCTACCAAGACGGCGCAGGACATGGGTCTTTCCCCGGTCAAACACATCCTCGGCGGCTACACGGCCTGGAAGGCTGCCGGACTGCCTGTAGAGCCCGGAGACAAGAAGAAATAGCCTGAGTGCCGCTCAGTGGAGCAGCGACGGGTTCTGCTGCATGGTCACGAAGCCGACGGCGCGTTCAACCACGCCCTTGTCGGCCAGAATGCGGCGATGGCCGAGCCCGTCGGCCCAGTGCAGCCGTACATGGTCGCCGGCGCCGGCATAGCGTCGTGCATGTTCAGCCGGCACCTCCCGGTCGTCGGGCGCGTGGATGACCAACGTCGGCACGGGCGCCTGGGCGAGCTGCCGGTCACCGGTGAATTCGTGCAACGGCCGGCCGGAGAGATATTCGACGCGGTCAGCCATGGCGACCTGCGAGCGGGGACCGACATTGAGCATGCGGCTGAAGTCGGCGAAGATTGCCGGCAGCGAGCTTGGTGCCGCGATCAGCACAAGACGTGCGGCCGACAGCGGCGGGATGTCCTTGACGGAGCCGGCGATGGCATTGGCGGCAACGGCGCCTCCGAAGGAATGGCCGACGGCAGCCACGAACGGCCCAAACCATTCGCCGGCCACTCTTGCGGCTTCGACGGCATTGACCATGTTCAGGTGCCTGCCCTGCGAATGGCCATGACCGGGAAGATCGAGCGAGACGACCTTGTAGCCGGCGGCGCGAAAACCTTCGATCAGCACGCGCATATATTCGGTACGCGAGCGCCAGCCATGGATGACGAGGACGGTGCCGGCGGACTCGCGGCCCGGCTCGGGGCGGAATTCATGAACCATGACGCAGCCGGTCGCGGTCTTCAGCCGATGATGCCGCGCCTCGGCCATGAACTCCGCGGCGCGGTCGATGGCGCGACGCTCGCCGTCGGTCAGTGTCCTGGTGCTTGGCGTACGGCAGAACAATTCGAAAGCCGCGCGCCCGGTGATGCGCGGCGCGACATGTTCGGCCGCACCAAACACACCTCGGATGACCTTCAGCCCGAATGATGCCATAGTCAGAATCCATCCATACGTTCAAGCATGAACATAATAGTTCAAAGATGAACAATAAACAAGAGCTACCCTGGGACAACCCGCGTTTTCGCAACTGGGTCGCGGTGGCGCGCGCCTGCCATGTGCTGGAGCGCACGCTGGCGGTGAAACTTGCGCCGCTCGACCTTAAGCCGGCGCAGCTCGACGTGCTGATGAACCTCTACCGCCACCCGGGCATGTCGCAGCACGACCTCGCCCGCAAGCTGCTCGTGGGCCGCTCCAACATCACCATGCTGTTGCCGCAGTTGGAGACGCGTGGCCTGCTGCGGCGCGAAGGCGATGAGAAGGACAAGCGCATCTTGCGGCTTACGCTGACCGAAGCCGGCGAGGCGCTGCTGATGCGGGCGTTGAAAGTGCATATGGCGCTGATCGAGAAGGCGATGAGCCAGTCGACGCCGGAACAATGCGACATGATCGGCGAGCAGATGCGCAAGATCTATGACGTGCTGAACGAGGCGTGATCGCGCTTCCAGGCGATCACCACATCGACTTCTTCGCCCGCTCCGGCCACTCCCTGTCGTAGGTTTCGCCGTCGATATTCTTGCGGCTGGTGATTTCCAAAATCCTTCCGGGTGTCGGCAGCGACTTCGGGTCGACATGCTTGGCAGGGTTCCACAGTTCCGACCGCACGATGGCGCGAGCGCACTGGAAATAGACCGAATCGACATCGATCACGGTGACCGAACGCGCAGGCTTGCCGTCGACCATGAACGACGCGCACAACGCTGGGTCCGTGGTGATATGGGCCCGGCCGTTGATGCGCAGCGTCGTGCCGGAGCCCGGCACCAGGAACAAAAGGCCGACGCACGGATCCCTGATGATGTTCTTCAGCGAATCGGCACGGTTGTTGCCGCGCCGGTCCGGCATCATCAGCGTTTTCACATCGACGATGCGCACGAAGCCCGCGAGATCGCCGCGCGGCGAACAATCCAGCCCCTCCGGGCCGCTGGTGGCTAGCGCGACAAAGGGCGAGGCTTCGATAAAGGCGGCGTATTCGGGAATGACATGGTCGAGTTCCTTGACCGCCGAGGCCTCGCCCGGCAATCCGTAAAGGGCTTCGAGTTGTTCGACTGTGGTGATGACCGACATTTTTTTCCGTCTCCCGTTCCGCCCCCTACGCCCGATCGGTGACGTTTTGACGACGCAATGGCGGCTAACGATCGCGGCTCAGGCCCTTCTCGTCGAGTTCCGCGAGATAGGCATTCCAGCGCGCATCCTTCTCATGGCCGAGCGTGTGCAGGTAATTCCAGGTGAAGATGCCGGTGTCATGGAAGTCGTCGAAGGTGATTCGCACCGCATAGTTGCCGACCGGCTCGATCTTCAGGATGGCCACATCGCGTTTGCCGGGAACCGTCACCCGCTGTTCGGGCGAATGGCCCTGCACTTCCGCCGACGGTGAGGCGACGCGCAGCAGCTCGGCCGGCAACTCGAACGGCTGGTGGCCGGGAAAGGTCACGGTGAGCAGCTTGCGGTCCTTGGAGACCCTCAGTTCTTTCGGAGCCGTCATGATCGATCCTGCCTGAATTTGCCCTTCCCTACGCTGCTTCGCGCCAAGCGAAAAGGTATGGGATCGTGCCGACACGCAATGTCGGTCGCGGAATGTTACCAAAGATCGAGGTCGGCTATCTTGAATGGCGGGCTGGATCGTATCACATAGCTGTATATAACGGCGCCGTTAACGGCCACGGAAACGCTCGAACATGAACATGATCGACCCCTTCGGTCGCACGATCAGCTATCTCAGAGTGTCGGTTACCGACCGCTGCGATTTCCGCTGCACCTATTGCATGGCCGAGGATATGGCCTTCCTGCCCAAGAAAGACCTGCTGTCGCTGGAAGAACTCGACCGGCTCTGCACCGTGTTCATTGAAAAGGGTGTCAAACGGTTGCGCCTCACCGGCGGTGAGCCGCTGGTGCGCAAGAACATCATGCATCTGGTGCGCCAGCTTTCCCGGCACCTTGACAGCGGCGCACTGGAAGAACTGACGCTGACCACCAACGGTTCGCAGCTTTCGCGCTTCGCCGCGGAACTCGCCGATTGCGGCGTCAAGCGCATCAATGTTTCGCTCGATACGCTCGATGCCGACAAGTTCCACGCCATCACCCGCTGGGGTCATCTCGGCAAGGTCATGGCGGGCATTGATGCCGCCCAGGCGGCTGGATTGAAAGTCAAGCTCAACGCGGTGGCGCTGAAGGATTTCAACGACGCCGAGCTGCCCGAAATGATGCGCTGGGCGCATGGTCGCGGCATGGACCTTACCGTCATCGAAACCATGCCGATGGGCGAAATCGACGCCGATCGCACCGACCAGTACTTGCCGCTGTCGCTGCTGCGCGCATCACTCGAGCGCCAGTTCACGCTGACCGACATTCCGTTCAAGACCGGTGGCCCGGCCCGCTATGTCCAAGTCGCCGAGACCGGCGGAAAACTCGGCTTTATCACCCCGATGACGCATAATTTCTGCGAAAGCTGCAACCGGGTCAGGCTGACTTGCACGGGCACGCTCTATATGTGCCTTGGCCAGGAAGACGCGGCCGACCTGCGTGGCCCGTTGCGTGCCTCCGAAGGCAATGAACTGGTTGCCGACGCTATAGACGAAGCCATCGGCCGCAAGCCGAAGGGCCATGACTTCATCATCGACCGCCGCACCAGCCGTCCGTCGGTGTCTCGGCATATGAGTGTCACCGGCGGCTGACCTCGTCGCCTGTCCGTGCGAGAATGCCGTGCAATCATCGGCTTCGGGGCAAGGCATGCGACGGCTCTACTCAATCGTCATATCTCTTGCCGCGGTCTCGGCGAATACCGCGTTTGCCGCGCAATCCACCTACGTGAACGAGCGCTTCGGCACCGTTTGCACCTTCCCCGACGATATCTTCACCGATCGCCAGCCCGAGCCTGAGAATGGCGACGGTCAGGTATGGCTGAGCGCGGACGGCGCCAGCCTGACATGCTCCGGCATCCTCAACATTGACCATGAGACGCCGAAAGACTTTGTCGTCGGCGAAAAGGCGAGCAAGGAGCCTGGCTACAAGGTCACCTACGGCAAGGCCGGCAAGGATCGGGCGGTCCTGTCGGGCGTGAAGGACGGAAAGATTTTTTACGAGCGGCGGCTGTTTGGCGGGGATGGCGTCATCCGCACGATCTGGATCGACTATCCGCCGGCGCTGAAATCGAAATATGACCCGCTGGTCGGCGCCATCGCTGGCAGCCTCAAGGGGCCATGAACCGTTCGAGCCAAGAGTATTTTAGCCACACCGCAAACAAATCTCTGTCGGCAAATGTCGGTCTGATTTACTGGTCATGGTTTCCCGCCTACCCTCCGTTCCGTAGCGATTCATCGCATTTTCGGGGGATTACATCATGCGCAAACTTCTTCTCGCTTTCGCCTTGCTCGGCTTGGCTGCCCTGCCGGCGGCTGCCCAGTCGATCGGCGGCACTTACACCGTTGCCGGCACCAATTTCGATGGTTCGTCCTATGGCGGCGAAGCCACCATCACGCTGACCAGCGGCACCACCTGCACGATCCACTGGGAGACCGGCGGTTCTTCTTCCGATGGCATCTGCATGCGCAACGACAACGCATTCTCCGCTGGCTACGAAATGGGCAAGGATATCGGCCTCGTCGTCTACAAGGTCGAGGATGACGGGTCGCTGCATGGTCTGTGGACCATCGCCGGCAAGGAGGGGAACGGCACCGAGGTGCTGTCACCCAAGAAGTAGACAATCCCTCGTCCGCACCGTGTCGGGAGGCGTTGCCGCCTTCCGACAGAATTCATACCTCGTCCGGGATGGTTTCACGCCGGCGAAGATGGATATCGGGTCCTGGCCCAGCCCTTTGCCGTTGCTGTCTCGTGGCGGGCTGTTACAGCCTTGCTTGCCAAAGCAACCGGTAGATGTCTTGCCCCTTTCCCCAAATCTTCGCGGCGCGTTGTTCATGGTGGTAGCGATGGTTGGCTTCACGCTCAACGACGCCATCACCAAATACTCTTCTGAGTCGATGAACATGGCGCAGGTCATGTTGATCAGAGGGGCGTTCGCCTCGCTGTTCGTCGGTCTGCTGGCTTGGCAACGTGGCGCACTTTTTCAGCCGCGCCTGATGCTGCAGCCGCTGGTGGCGGTCCGTGTCCTGGGCGAGGCGGGCGCTACGGTGTCCTTCCTGGTCGCGCTCGCCCATTTGCCGATCGGCAGCGTTTCGGCCGTTCTGCAAGCGCTGCCGCTGGCGGTGACGATGGGCGCGGCGCTGTTTTTCGGTGAAGCGGTCGGCTGGCGGCGCTGGCTGGCGATCGCCATCGGGTTTGCCGGGGTCATCATCATCGTGCGGCCGGGTTTCGAGGGCTTCAGCATTTACTCGCTGGTGGCGCTGGCATCCGTCGCCTGCTGCACGGTGCGGGACCTTGCCACCAAGCGCATCCCCCAGGCCATCCCGACGATGCTGGTCTCGACCGCCACCGCGCTGGCCATGACCGTAGTCGGTGCGTTTTTGTTGACGCCGATGGGTGGCTGGACACCGATGACCGGCAAAAGCACGGCGCTGCTGGCGCTGGCCGCGGTGCTGGTGCTCATCGGCTACCAATTCATCATCATGGCGATGCGATCGGGTGAGATCTCCTTCATCGCCCCGTTCCGCTACACGGCGCTCCTCTGGTCGATACTGCTTGGCTTGATTATTTTCGGTGACATACCGGACGTGCCGATGATTGGCGGCGCGGCAATAGTTGTTGGCTCGGGTCTCTATACGCTTTATCGCGAGCGGATGGTCGGCCGGCGAAAGATCGTCGCCGAAAGCACCGGCCCGGCCATGGCGCCGGAAGGACTCTAGCACCCCCTTGAAGCCGCTTGCGATTTCCGCGGCTGGCGTACAGGCTGGATAGCATGAAGCGGGATATTGCTGGGCTCATCCTGGCAGGTGGCCAGTCGAGGCGGATGGGCGGTGGCGACAAGGCGTTGTTGCCGCTGGGCGGCGGCTGCGTGCTCGACCAGGTGCTGTCGCGATTTGGCCCGCAGCTCGAGACCCTGGCGCTCAGCGCCAATGGCGATCCGGCGCGGTTCGCCCGGTTCGGGCTGCCGGTGCTTGCCGATACCATCGAAGGCTTTGCCGGGCCGCTTGCCGGAATCCTGACCGGCCTGGAATGGGCCGCCGCCGGCACGCCTTGCAGGGCGATCGTCACAGCGGCCGGCGACACGCCTTTCCTGCCGCCGGATCTCGTTGATCGTCTTGCGGCGGCGGCGCATCAACACCCCGGTTCGATCGCCGTCGCCTCTTCGGCGGGCCGGCGGCATCCGACCTTCGCGCTGTGGCCAACCGGATGCCGCGAAGCCTTGCGGCATTTCCTGGTCGATGAGGACAACAGGCGCGTTTCGACCTTTATCGAACAACACGGCCATGTCGACGTGGAATTCCCTGTCCCGCAATCCGCCGGAATCGATCCTTTCTTCAACATCAATGTGCCGGACGATCTTGCCCAGGCTGAACAGCTGTTGCAGAGCATGTCGCCATGAACAGACGCATCTTCGGCATCACCGGCTGGAAAAACTCCGGCAAGACCACACTGACGGAAAGGCTGGTCGCGGAGCTTGTGCGGCGCGGCTGGAAAGTCTCGACGGTCAAACATGCTCATCATCATTTCGACATCGACAAGCCCGGCGCCGACAGCTTCCGCCACCGGCAGGCGGGTGCTACCGAGGTTGCGATCGTATCGGGCAGTCGCTGGGCGCTGATGCACGAATTGCGTGGCGAGCAGGAGCCGCCGCTGGACGCCATCCTGTCGCGGCTCGCCCCCTGCGACATCGTGCTGGTCGAAGGCTACAAGCGCGAATCCCACCGTAAGATCGAAACGAGGCGGCTGGAAGCGAAGGACCGGACGCCGCTTGCGGTGGATGATCCCAATATTGTCGCCGTCGCCGCGGATTTCGCCATCGCCGACCAGAGCCTGCCGGTGTTCGACCTCGATGACGCAAAATCCATAGCCGACTTCATCGAGCGTACGACCGGCCTCGTTGCTTGAGAAGTAACGTAACGGTAGAAGCCCATTACCGATTTCGGCGGTTTTGCGGTTGCTTTTTTCTTGGAAAGAGTGGGAGTATCGGCCTAGCGGGCGGTCAAAAAGCACCGCCCCACAGAGCCGTTTCGGAACGACGGCCGGGACCATAAAGAGAGGACTATCATGCGTATTGCACTGCGTATCGCGCTCGCCGCATCGGCTGCGCTGCTGACGCTCGGCGTAGCCCAGGCCCAGGAGAAGACCCTGCGGATCGGCACCGAAGGCGCCTACCCCCCCTTCAACAACCTCACCGCCGATGGCCAGCTTGTCGGCTTCGACATCGACATCGCCAAGGCACTTTGCGATGAGATGAAGGTCAAGTGCACCTTCGTCGCCCAGGATTGGGACGGCATCATCCCCGCACTTCAGGCCGGCAAGTTCGACGCCATCGTGGCCTCGATGTCGATCACGCCGGAGAGGCAGCAGAAGGTCGACTTCTCGCACAAATACTACAACACCCCGTCGGCGATCGCCGTGCCGAAGGATTCGCCGCTCAAGGGAGTGACCAAGGAAGACCTCGCCGGAAAGAATATCGGCGTCGCCACCACCACCACCCATTTCAACTATGCCTCGAAGACCTACACGGACAGCACCATTAAGGGCTATCCGAGCAGCCCCGAGGAACAGGCTGACCTCGCCAATGGCCGTCTCGACGCCATCGAGGACGATATTGTCGTGCTGCAGCAGTTTCTGGATTCGCCTGAAGGCGCCTGCTGCAAGATTCTCGGCCAGCCCTCGCCGCAACCTGTCGAAATTTTCGGACCTGGCGCCGGCATCGCCGTTCGAAAGGGCGATACCGACCTGGTCAACAAGCTGAATTCCGCCATCGACGCCATCCGCGCCAACGGAAAATACAAGGAAATCAACGACAAGTACTTCAAGTTCGACGTCTACGGCGCCGAGTCCTGATCATCATTGCCAAGGCGGCGGGGTTTCCCTGCCGCCTTGTTCATCTCGGGAGCGCCGTGGGGTAAGGCCAGTCAATGCCAGTCCAAAGCATATGGACACTGCTCAGTTGGGGACCGGAGGGCTGGAGTGACGATATTGCCTATGGTGCGTTGGTCACCATCGCGCTCGCGCTTGCAACGCTGCCGATCGGCCTGACGATCGGCTTTTTCGTAGCCTGGGCCAAGCAGTCCGAAGAACCGTCGCTGCGGCTGGCCGCCAACATCTACACCACCATGTTTCGCGGCCTGCCGGAATTGGTGACGCTGTTCCTGTTCTTCTTCGGCATGCCCATCTTGCTGCAATACGTCATCCGCCTCTTCAAGCCCGAGGCAACGATCGATGTCGACAGCTTCATCGCCGGCATGATCGTGCTGTCGCTGATCTTTTCTTCCTACGCCAGCGAGGTATTCCTCTCCGCCTTTCGCGCCATTCCGAAGGGCCAGTATGAAGGCGGCTATGCAATCGGCCTGTCGAAATGGCTTACCATGCGCAAGGTGATCCTGCCGCAGCTGCTGCGCATCGCCTTTCCCGGCCTTGAGAATTGCTGGCTGAGCCTGCTCAAGGACACCGCCCTCGTCTCGGTCGTCAACCTCGCTGAAACCCTGCGCAATGCCGGCGTGGCGGCACGTGTCACCAAGCATTCCTTCCTGTTCTACAGCGTCGCCGCACTGGTTTTCCTCGTCCTGGCGATCCTGTCCTCGATCGCAACCGGGTTCATCTTGCGCTCGCTGGGGCGGAGGGAGGCACGATGAGCGTCACGGAAGCGATCTCGGTCGACCGCCCGCCGCCGCGGGCACGCGGCTGGCCGCGCACCCGCATCGTCGGTTACGCACTCGTCGGCCTCTGGATCCTCTTCGGCCTCGGTATCCTCGCCTATCTCGCCTACGCCTGGAATGGCGAGTTCTTTGCCAGATATGCACCCGCCTATCTGCAGGGACTGTGGACCACGCTGTCGCTCGTGGCGATCTCGATGGTGGCCGGCGCGATCTTTTCGCTGCCCGTCACCTATGGCCGCATATCGAAGAACCGGTTCTTGTCTGGCCTTGCCTATTGCTATGTCTATTTCTTTCGAGGCACACCGCTGCTCGTCCAAGTCTACCTCGTTTACTATGGCTTGGGTTCTTTCCGGCTGCAGCTCGAGTCCATCGGGCTGTGGTGGTTCTTCCGCGAGGCCTTCAACTGCGGGGTGTTCGCCTTTGCGCTCAACACCGCGGCCTACCAGGCCGAAATCCTCCGCGGCGCCATCGAGAGTGTTCCCAGGGGCCAATGGGAAGGTGCTGCCTCGCTCGGCCTGCACAAGCTGCAGACGCTGCGCAAGGTCATCCTGCCGCAGGCGTTCATCGTGGCCTTGCGGCCCTACGGCAATGAACTGGTTCTGATGATCAAGGCCTCGGCCATCGTCGCCATCATCACGGTCTATGACCTGATGGGCAATGCGAAGCTTGCCTACGCCAAATCCTTCGATTTCCAGGCCTATGTCTGGGTCGCCATCGTCTATCTGGTGATGGTCGAAATCCTGCGCCATGGCGTCGAATGGATCGAGCGCAGGATCACGATCCACCTCAATCGCTGAGCCGCTCCGGATCGGCCTGTGCCAGTCGATGCCGCAGCGCGCGCCTTGACGAATTCGTCGCATGGCATAGAGCTTCCGCAGCTGAAATCTCTTTTCCGTCGGAAGGACAAGGCATGGCATCGGTGGCATTTCTCGGTCTTGGCGTCATGGGCTATCCCATGGCCGGACACCTGAAGAACAAGGGTGGCCACGACGTGACCGTCTACAACCGCACCCAAGCCAAAGCTGAGCAGTGGGTCGCCCAACATGGCGGCGGCTTTGCCGCGACGCCGGCCCAGGCCGCCGAGGGCAAGGATTTCGTTTTTTCCTGTGTCGGCAACGATGACGACTTGCGCTCGGTGACTACAGGCCCCGCGGGCGCTTTCAAGGCGATGAAGAAAGGCTCGGTCTTCATCGACAACACCACGGCTTCGGCTGAAGTCGCGCGCGAACTGGCCGAAGCCGCGCAATCGGGCGGCTTCTCATTTCTCGACGCGCCCGTCTCCGGTGGCCAGGCGGGCGCCGAGAACGGCGTGCTGACTGTCATGGTCGGCGGCGATGAGGCCGCCTTCGACAGGGCCAGGCCAGTTATCGACGCTTTTGCCCGCATGGTTGGACTGATGGGATCGGCGGGCGCCGGGCAGCTCACCAAGATGATCAACCAGATCTGTATCGCCGGGCTGGTGCAGGGGCTTTCGGAAGGCATCCATTTCGGCAAGAAGGCAGGTCTCGACATTGAGAAGGTCATCGAGGTGATTTCCAAGGGCGCGGCCGGTTCCTGGCAGATGGAAAACCGGCACAAGACCATGAATGCCGGCAAATATGACTTCGGTTTCGCCGTCGACTGGATGCGCAAGGATCTCGGCATCTGCCTTGAAGAGGCCGATCGCAATGGCGCCAGGCTGCCGGTGACCGCGCTGGTCGACCAGTTCTACAAGGACGTGCAGGCGATGGGCGGCAAGCGCTGGGACACGTCCTCGCTGCTGGCGCGGCTGGAGAAGTAGGCGCAGTGTCCCTGCCCGTTCCAGGCTGGACCGCGCAGGACATCGTCGCCCATCTGCGCTCGATCGGAACCGAGGAAACCCGCGCCGGCATGGGGCGGTTCGGTATCAACACCGCGACCGCGCTCGGTGTCGCCAATGCGGATTTGCGGCCTTTGGCGCGCAAGCTGAAACGCAACCACGAGCGATCCCTGGCGCTGTGGGACAGCGGCGTTCGCGAAGCACGGCTGATGGCGGCCTTCACCGGCGAGCCGAAAAAGATCACCATTGAAGAGTGCCGCCGCTGGGCCGGCGATTTCGACTCCTGGGAGATCGTCGACACCGTCTCGGATCTGTTCGTGGACACGCCGTTCTGGCGCCAGCTGGTCGAGGAGTTTGCCGCCGACGAGCGCGAATTCGTCCGCCGCACGGCCTTCGCGATGCTGGCATGGGCGTCAGTGCATTTGAAAAAGGAGCCGGACGCGACGTTTCTGTCCTACCTGCCGCTAGTCGAGGCTCATTCCCGCGACGAGCGCAATTTCGTCAGGAAAGCGGTCAACTGGGCGCTGCGGCAAATCGGCAAACGGTCGGTGGGTTTGCATGGCCCTGCCCTTGCCCTGGCGCAGGAACTTGCCAACTCCGCGAACAGGACGGCGCGCTGGATCGGCAAGGATGCGGTGAAAGAACTCTCGCATGCCAAAACCCACGAACGCCTCGCCACCAGAAAGACCTGACAAGGCGGGGATTGCCGCAGCCGGTTCTCGCCGACATGTGACGCGGCTCGAGCATTGACGCCACCGACAGCGGCGTCTTTACTCGCCCGCAAAGGATGCGACCATGAACCATTTCAAAGCGATCCTGGCGCTTGCGGCCGCGCTTGCACTCTCCACCGCGGGCGCTTCGGCCGAGACCACGTACATCTTCTGGAAGGATCTGCGCCCGGCGACCCAGGCCATCGCCGAAGACGCCGGCTTGCCGATGATCGCGGCGAAACTGCCGGATCATGGCGAGACACTCTCGGTCGCCCTGCACGACAAGACCATACAATTAGCCGGCTATGCATTGCCGGTCGATCGCGACGGAGATCTCGTTTATCAGTTCCTGCTGGTGCCATGGACGGGTGCGTGCAGCCACATGCCGACGCCTCCGCCCAACCAGATCGTGCTGGTCACACCAGCCCGTCCCTACAAGATGTCCGAGGCCTACCAAACGGTTGCCGTCACCGGCGCCCTGAAGCCGGACATGGAGAAGAGCCAACTGTTCATTCTCGACGGCGTCAGCGTCATCCAGTCCGGCTACACCGTGCGCAAGGCAGATGTCGTGGGCGTCGACACGGTTCCGGACTCCGTTGTGTTGCCGGTGAACTCGCCCTGGAGCTTCCTCAACAAGAAGAAGAATTGAACGGCGGGCTCAGGCCGCGTTCGCGCCCGACTCCTTGTCCAGCAGCATATAGTCGAGCGGGATTTCCGTCGTGTACTTGATCTGCTCCATGGCGAAGGACGACGACACGTCCCGGATCTCGATCTTGGCGATCAGCCGTTTGTAGAAGGCGTCGTAGGCGGCGATGTCGGGCACCACGACGCGCAAGAGGTAATCGACGTCGCCACTCATGCGATAGAATTCGACCACCTCGGGAAATTCCTGGATAACCTCGGAAAACCGGCGCAGCCATTCATGACTATGCGAATTGGTGCGGATCGACACGAAGACGGTGACCCGCACATTGACCTTCTCGTGGTCGAGAATGGCGACGCGCCGTTTGATGACGCCCTCCTCCTCCAGCTTCTGGATGCGTCGCCAGCACGGCGTGGTCGAGAGGCCGACTTTCTTGGCGACGTCGGCGACCGCGAGCGTCGCGTCCTCCTGCAGCAGGCGGAGAATTTTTCGGTCGAGGCGATCCATCGGAGGCTCCTGGTGGAATAGTTTCGCTATATTCCCTTTTATTTGGGCCATTCACAAGAAAAAAATTCTGCCGCTTGCGTCGAAAGCGAGTGTTTTCTTGCTCAATGCCTAACCGAGGCGATAGCGGATTTCCGAGCGCAGGAAAGGCAGCAAATCCATTTCAAACCACGGATTCTGCTTCAACCAGCCTGTGTTGCGCCAGGATGGATGTGGCAGCGGCAGCACTTTGGGGCCGACGGAATTCTCCCAGATGGCGCGCCAGTCCATCACCGTTTCCGTCAGCGAGGCGCGCCGCGCCGCGCCCATATGCCAGGTCTGCGCGTAGATGCCGATCGTCAGCACCAGGTCGATCCTCGGCATCAGCGCCATCAAGGGCGCCCGCCAGGCCGGGGCGCATTCGCGCCTCGGCGGCAGGTCGCCGCCCTTGGCGTCCTGTCCCGGAAAGCAGAAGCCCATCGGCACGATGGCAAATTTCTCGATGTCGTAGAATTCGTCGCTTGTCACATCAAGCCAAGTCCGCAAACGGTCGCCCGAAGCATCGGTGAAGGGCATGCCCGACAGATGCACCTTGGTTCCGGGTGCTTGGCTGGCGATCAGGATGCGGGCGCTGGAAGAGGGTCGTAGCACCGGACGCGGCTCATGCGGCAGCGGCTTGCCGATGGGATTGTCCGCGCAGATGCGGCAAGCGCGGACCGTCGTGGCGAAGCTGTCCAGTTCCACGCTCAAGCAGCGGCACTCGGCCGGCTGGAGATTGCCTGATGCCAACGCGACACATTGGTGCATTCCTCTGGCACCTTGATGCGTGCCGGCTTCATGAAGTCGATTGCGATCAGCCCTGTGATGTCGGCAATGGAATAGCTGTCGCCGGCGACGAATTCACGGCTGCCGAGTTCAGCATCGAGCAGCATGAGAAACTCCACCGCCTTCGGCTTGTTGGCCTCACCCCATTCGGGGACCTGCGGAATTTCCCATTCCTTCATGGCGGGATGGACATGGCGGAAAGCCTGCGTGACGCTGCTGAGCAGGTTGAATTCCATTCGCCTCTGCCACATCTCGACCTGCGCCTTGCCAAGCGCGCCGTTTCCGAACAATGCCGGCTCGGGATGGAGTTCCTCGAAATAGCGGCAGATGGCGACGGATTCGGTGAGGATGGTGCCATCATCGAGTTCCAGCACCGGCAGGCGCCGCAGCGGGTTGCGCGAGCTTATTGGCTGCTGCTTGTGTTCCAGCGCGCCCATGTCAACGGGCACCAACGGAACCGCGATCCCCTTCTCGGCGAGAAAAACCCGAACCCGCCGAGGGTTGGGTGCCCGGCCGCCGTCGAACAGCTTCATTTCGATCCTCCTCTTCCTTCCGCCAGACACGCTTCACCAGAAGCGAAAGATCTCGCGCGCCGCGTCGCCGATCGACGCCAGTGTGCCATGTTTTCGCTCGACGACCTCGCCGTGATGACTGTCGCGCCAGTCCTGTGGCAGGTCGAACGTGCCCGCCCAGATGCCAACCCTGGCCGCGCGGGCCGTCGCTTCCTCGCCTTCGAAAGCGCCGTAGGCAACGGCCCAGCCGGCCTCGACTTGGGCGCGGTTTAGGTCGGTGCCGCCGGCCTTGCAGTCGCCGAGCAACCGGCCATAGCGGTCGCGCTGCCAGCCGCTGCAGGTGACCGGCCTGCCTGCGATCAGCCGCACCAGCGACTGGCGCGCCAGCGTGCCACAGGCATAATCGGCGCCGTTCTTGTGGCAAGTCTGGGTGTATTCCGGGGCGTCGATGCCGCGCATGCGGATGCGCTCGGTGCCGAGCGTGATCGAATCGCCGTCATTGATGATGGCTATACCTTGCGTCTTGCGTGTCTCCACTCGATCGAGACGCGCCGCAAGCAGGATCAGCAGCCCCAGAATGATGACGGTCAGCCCGTAATCCAGCAGCTTTCGCCACGGACTTCTCGGGCGCGCTGCCGCGTACCTCGGGCGCGACCTTGGCGACCACGAACGGCTCATATGGCAAACGGTTGGTTAATCATTCGAACGTAGCTTAACACCTTGAAATCGCTGCGCGCATAAATTGAAGCTTTTGATGCCCTTGCAACGCTCGAACACGGCGGACAAGTTCATTGTGGACCGCAGGAAACGGCATCGCAACAGCGATGTCGCGCGCGCGGTGCGCAAGACGCGCGACCGTCTTTCGCAGCAGGCCGGCAATCTCGATTTCGACCGCGAGCTGCTGAAGCTCCATGCCCAGGCGATGACCAGCGGTGCCGTCGTCATCCCGATGCTCGTCCTGGCGATCGCCGCGGCCGGTCGTCTGGCCGGTGTCGGCAATGAGATCGGGCTCTGGGCGTTGTTTACGCTGACCTCTTATACGATCGTCGTTTTCATGGCGCGGCGCATCGAGCGCACGGAAGCTTCCGAACTTAACGCCTTGCAAACGCGAAGGGAATTCCTGGTCGGCCATTTCCTTTGTGGTCTGGGCTGGGCCTGGTTCGTCTGGCTGGGCTGCGGGGCCTGCGAGGTCGACCAGTTCCAGGCGGTCAAGGCGGTGGTGCTGCTGTTTGCCATGGCAGGGACGGCGCTCATGGCCTCGTCCCTGGGCGGAGCACTGCTGGCGACCTTCGCGGTTCCAGTGGCGCTCTACGCCTATGCCGCGACCAAGTCGTGGATGCCGGTCGAGGCCATCATGGCCGCGTTGCTTGTCCTGTCGCTGCCTTTCTTCGCCTATATTGCCAGTCACCTCAATCGCTTCTCCCTGCTGCTGTTGTCGTTCCGCTCCGAAAAGGACGCGCTGATCGCCGAAGTGGAGACGGCGAAGTCGATGTCGGACGAGGCGCGGCGGCGGGCTGAGGACGCCAACCTGGCAAAATCGCGTTTCCTCGCTTCGATGAGCCACGAATTGCGCACGCCGCTCAACGCCATTCTCGGCTTTTCCGAGGTGATGGCGAACGAAGTCCTCGGGCCGATGAGCAATCCCACCTATCGTGACTACGCCCACGACGTGCATGACTCAGGCCAGCATCTGCTCGACCTGATCAACGAGATCCTCGACCTATCGCGCATCGAGGCCGGCCGCTACCAGCTCAACGAGGAGCCGGTCATGTTGCTCAACATCGTCGAGGATTGCTGCCACATGATGGAGTTGAAGGCGCGCAACAAGGACATCCGCGTCATCCAGGATTTCGAACAGACATTGCCGCGGCTGTTCGCCGACGAGCGCGCCGTGCGCCAGATCACGCTCAACCTTCTGTCCAATGCCATCAAGTTCACCGCCACCGGCGGCGAAATCCGCGTCCGGGTCGGCTGGACGGCGGGCGGCGGACAATACATTTCGATCAAGGACAACGGTCCGGGCATTCCCGAGGACGAGATTCCGGTCGTGCTTTCAGCCTTCGGCCAGGGTTCGATCGCCATCAAGAGCGCCGAGCAAGGCACCGGGCTTGGCCTGCCGATCGTCCAAGGGCTGCTCGCCATGCATGGCGGCGAGTTCGAGCTTCATTCCAAGCTGCGCGAAGGCACCGAGGCGATCGCTATTTTCCCGCTGAGCCGGGTGATGGAAGAACTGCCGGCGCTGCCGACCGCGGCGGTGGCCGCGCGACGGCGGTAAGGACCCCGTAAACGCTGGTGCCGCGTGGTCAACCCCGCACAGCCGCCGCCATGCCCGAACTGGTCAGTGCCGCCGCCTTGACCAGCCCAGCCGCCAGAGCGGCTCCCGCCCCTTCGCCGTGGCCGATCCCCAGATCGAGCAGCGGACGCAGCCCGAGGTGCTCGGCCGCCCTTGCATGCGCGAACTCCGGCGACAGGCTGGCGAGAAGACAATGATCAAGGGCTGCGGGGTTCGCTGCATGCAGCACCGCCGCGGCTGCCGTTGCCGCGAATCCATCGAGCAGTACCGGTATTCGCTGCGTCCGCGCGGCAAGGATTGCGCCGGCTATCGCCGCGAACTCGCGGCCGCCCACCCGGCGCAGCGCCTCAAGCGGATCTTCTAGATGGCGGCCGTGAAAGGCCAGCGCCGCATCGACCACCTCTGCCTTGCGAGCCCGCATCGCCGCGTCGGCACCGGATCCCGGGCCAACCCAGTCGGCACCCCTGCCCCCCAAAAGCGCGGCGAGCAGGGCGGCGGCGACGGTGGAATTGCCGACACCGAAATCGCCGAGGCAAAGCAGGTCGGTGCCGCCGGCAATCGCCTCCATGCCGAAGGCCATGGTGGCGGCGCAACCGCGCTCATCGAGCGCCGCGTCCTCGGTGATGTCGCCGGTCGGGATGTGCAGGGCAAGATCGAACACTTTCAGACCGAGGTCGTTGGCAATGCAGATCTGGTTGATCGCCGCACCGCCGGCCGCGCAAAGCTCGACCGCGTTAGCGGTCGCCGCCACGGGCCTCGGCGAAATGCCTTGCCTGGCAACGCCATGGTTGCCGGCAAAGACAGCCATCAGGGGCCTGGTCACGGCAGGCGGAGCGCGACCGCTCCAGGCTGCGAGCCATGCGGCGATGTCCTCGACGCGACCAAGCGAATTCTCAGGCTTGTCGGCCTTGGCAAACAGTGTGCGCACGCGCGCTTCAGCTTTGAGGTCGGCCAATGGCAGATTGCCGAGCAGGTCGCGGAAATCGTCGAAAGGCAGTGCACTGGTCATGTCGCGAACAATCGTTGCTGGAGCAGAGGAGCGGAATAGCTGTCTTGCGTGACCGGCACAACCTCCTCGATCGTCCTTCCTGATTTGCCGCAAAGGCAGCCACGGAAGGCGCGATCGGGAGGGCTTGCATTGGCTTTGCCGTTGCACCATGTGGAGATGAAAGAGCGGATTCCGAACGGGTCCCTCGAGAGAAAGTCATGACGGCCATCGAATCTCCCTGCATCCTGGTCTGTTCGATCGATATGAAAACCGGCTTCTGCTTCGGTTGCGGCCGCACGCGCGAGGAGATCGGCGCCTGGATAGGGATGACGCCCGAGACGCGCCGCAGCGTGATGGCCGAACTGCCAGCCCGGCTCGAAACCGTCGAGCGCCGGCCGCGCCGGGAAACGCGCCGCACCCGCATGGCACGCGAACGCGACGCACTCTAGCGAGGGACGAGTGAGCAGCCGGCTGTTCTGGGTTGTGATGGCGGTGATCGGTGTAGGGGCAGCCCTGCTCATGCTCAACGATTCCGCCGGCAGCACGTTCGGCGTCGAGAATTACGATTTTGGCCGGCTGATCTGGCTTGGGGCTTTCGGCGCCCTTATCGGCGCCGGCTTGCTGCGGTCCGCTCCGCTGGGAGTAATGGCCCGCAATCTCGGCGCCTGGGCGGCTATCGTGCTCGCGCTGATCGCCGGCTATCAATATCGCTACGAGCTGCAGGACGTCGCCAGCCGGGTGACCGCCGGCCTTGTTCCCGGCAGCCCGCTGGCGCTCGGTGTCGAAGACGGCCACGCCACCGTGACCTTGGACAAGGCCGACAATGGCCATTTCGAAGCGCGCATCCTGGTCAACGGCAACCCGGTTCGCGCCGTTGTCGACACCGGCGCCACCAGCACGGTTCTGACTTCGGAGGACGCCCAGGCCGCAGGCTTCAATCCCGCGGCGCTCAACTACACGATACCGGTTTCGACCGCCAATGGCATGGCGCGCGCCGCGGCGGTCAAAACCGACGAACTGGCGATCGGCGGCATCGTGCGCAAGGATATGCCGGTGATGATCGCCGCCCCCGGCATGCTGAGCCAAAGCCTGCTCGGCATGAACTTCATCGGTTCGCTGTCGGGCTTCGACGTGCGCGGCGACCGGATGATCCTCAGGGACTGAGCTCAGGCCGCTTCGGCGGTCGCTCCACCGAGTTCGACAGCCGCGAAAGCAGTCTTCAGCACGTCAGCCCCGGCCCCGGGTCGGGTTGCGTCGGTGGACAGGATCTGACGATAGCGGCGCGCGCCGGGCAGCCCATGAAACAGCCCGACCATATGGCGGGTGACATGGCCGAGCCGGCCGCCCTGTTCGATATGGCGCGCCGCATACTCCGCCATAGCATCGATCAGTGCCGCGAAATCGAACGCTTCCGACCGTGCACCGTAGAAGGCGGCGTCAACGCCGGCCAGAATGCCTGGTGTGTGGTACGCGGCGCGGCCGAGCATGGCTCCGTCGACATGATCGAGATGCAGCCGCACCTCGCCAAGAGACTGAATACCGCCATTGATACCTATGAATTTGCTTTGTTTTCCAGCCTTCAACCGATAAACCCTGTTATAGTCTAGCGGCGGGATGTCGCGATTTTCCCTGGGGCTCAGCCCTTCCAGCCAGGCCTTGCGAGCATGCACCCACAAGGCATCGGCGCCGGCATCGAAAACCCCATTCGCCAGCGCATCGAGCGCCGGCTCCGGATCCTGTTCGTCGACGCCGATGCGGCACTTGACCGTGACTGGCACCGTCACCGCCGCCTTCATCGCCGCGATGCAGGTTGCGACGAGGTCGGGTACTTTCATCAGGCAAGCGCCGAACGTGCCCGACTGGACGCGGTCGGACGGGCAGCCGACATTGAGATTGATCTCGTCATAACCAAAGGCTTCGCCAACGCGCGCCGCTTCGGCAAGTTTTGCCGGATCGGAGCCGCCAAGTTGCAGAGCGACGGGATGTTCCACCTCATCGAAGCCAAGCAGCCGCTCGCGCGCGCCGTGGATAACCGCGTCGGCCACAACCATTTCGGTATAAAGCAGCGCATGTGTCGTCATCTGGCGATGGAAGAACCGGCAATGCCGGTCCGTCCAGTCCATCATGGGGGCCACGGCCACTCTATGATCTTGATTTTTCAGCATTTTTTCTTTAACATCAAATCGTTAGAACCTGCCGAGTGCACACGAATTTACGCCAAGTCGATCATGGTGAGACGCTGACAAAGTCCCGTATAGCGCGCCTGAAGCCCTTCGGTGAATTCATCGACCTTCATATCGACGACATGTGCGATGTAGGCAAGTCCCTCTCCGATCTGTGTCGTAAGCACATGACATGAGTTGTCCGGATTAGGCAGCACATTAGTTGTCGGTTCTATCGCCAGCCAAAGGAGGCTTGGGATGACACGGACAGCATGGCTGAACACCAGCCTTCAAATCCAACTGCACGAATTTTTCCAAAGCAGGAACATAGAAGCATTGTGCGAGTTAGGCACGACGCCTGCTCGCGTTCCACGATCTGCCAGGGTTCTCTTTGATGTTCGAACGAATGCCCAAGACAATGTATCGCTGTCAGCTTTTCGTATCTGCCTTTGGTTTGCTGTTGCTGATGGGCGACCTGCTCCACGATGACAGGGCCATGGCGCAGCAGGCTTGTCCGGCCGATCACGATAAGCTGCTTACAGTCCTCAAAGCCAATGTGAAGGCAAGCGGCGGACCAGCGAATGGCGGCTTTGAAACCAACGAATGGGGCGCGATCGTTGCCCGCGATGGCACTGTCTGCGCGATTGCGTTCAGCGGCCCCGCAGTCGATTCGCAATGGCCGGGCAGTCGGCTCGTCGCAGCGGAGAAAGCCAACACCGCCAACGGTCTCAGCCTGGCTCAAATGGCCCTGTCGACGGCCAATCTCTACGCTGGCGTGCAACCGGGTGGGCCGCTCTTCGGGCTGCAGGCGACCAACCCCGTCAACCAAGCCGCGGCTTATGCGGGCGATCCCAAAACCTTCGGCAGCGCCAACGATCCGTTGGTCGGCAAGCCTATCGGCGGCGTCGTCGTGTTTGGCGGGGGCTTGGCCCTTTACGACGGCAAAACGATCGTCGGCGCGCTTGGCGTCAGTGGCGATTCCTCTTGCGCCGACCACAATGTCGCCTGGCGCGTTCGCGCGGCTCTCGGCCTCGACAAGGTCCCGGCAGGCGTCAATCCCAACCGTAAGGATGCCATCATCTATGATCTCGATCCCGGCGGAAAAAGCGCCTCCGGCTGGGGTCACCCGCTATGCTCGGGCACCGAGGCCGACATCGCAGCGGAAATCGGTTCAGGCGTCGGAGGCGCGACACCGAAATGAAGCAAGCAGCGCGGTGTGCAACACCCTGCGTCGACGCGGTACGCACGAACCGACCGGCGGCAGCTAGAAAACGTCTCCAGAGCTTCCTTGCGGGGTTGCTGCTGGCTTGCACTCCTCTGCTGACGGGCGCTTCCGAAGCTCCGCCACCGTCGGCGATCTCGCCGCCTGCTTCCGCCGCACCGCGCGACGATGGGCAATGGACGATGCCGGCCAAGAACTACGCGTCGACCCGCTACAGTGAGCTCACGGAAATCAACGAAGGCAATGTCAAGAACCTGCAGGTGGCCTTCACCTTCTCCACCGGCGTCAACAAAGGCCAGGAAGCGGCGCCGCTGGTCGTCGGCGGCACTATGTACATCGTGACCCCCTTCCCCAACATGGTCTACGCGCTCGACCTCACCAAGCCAGGCGCGCCGATGAAATGGAAGTTCGAACCCAATCCCGAACCCGCGGCGCAAGGGGTTGCCTGTTGCGACGTCGTGAATCGCGGCGCGGCTTTCGCGGACGGGCGCATCTTCTTCAACACACTGGACGGTCACACCATCGCACTCGATGCGAACACCGGTCAGCCGATCTGGAACTCCCATATCGGCAACATCAACATAGGCGAGACCATCACCATGGCGCCGTTGGTGGTGAAAGGCAAAGTGCTGGTCGGCAATTCAGGCGGCGAGATGGGCGTCCGCGGCTGGGTCAAGGCGCTTGACGCCGGCGACGGTCATGTCGTCTGGACGGCCTACGGCACCGGACCGGACAAGGACGTGCTGATCGGCCCCGATTTCAAGCCGCATTACGACATGGACAAGGGCAAGGACCTTGGCGTCACGACATGGCCGCCGGAAGCCTGGAAAATCGGCGGCGGCAACATGTGGGGCTGGATTTCCTACGACCCGGATCTCAACCTGATCTTCCACGGCACCGGCAACCCCGGACCGTGGAACCCGGATCTGCGGCCCGGCGACAACAAATGGACGTCAGGGATTTTCGCCCGCGACCCTGATACCGGAGCGGCGAAATGGTTCTACCAGTGGAGCCCGCATGACCTCCATGACTATGACGGGATCAATGAGCAGGTCCTGCTCGACATGAACTGGCAGGGCAAGCCGCGCAAGGTGCTGGTCCGGCCCGAGCGCAACGGCTATCTCTACATTCTCGACCGGACCACCGGCGAAGTGCTGTCCGCGAAACCCTACGGTCCCGTCAATTCCAGCAAGGGTGTCGACCTCGACAGCGGCCGTCTGGTCGAAAACCCGGACAAGAAGACCGGTACCGGCAAGGTCGTCCGCGACATCTGCCCGACCGCATCGGGGCTCAAGGACTGGCAGCCTTCCGCCTTTTCGCCGAAGACCGGGCTGCTCTACATCCCGCATAACAATCTGTGCATGGACGAAGAAGGCGTCGAGGTGAACTACATCGCCGGCACGCCCTATGTCGGCATGAACGTGCGCATGATCCCCGGGCCTGGTGGGAACCGGGGCGCCTTCACCGCTTGGGACATCGCCGCGGAGAAGCCCGCCTGGAGCCTCAAGGAGAACTTCCCGGTGTGGAGCGGCGCGGTCGTGACCGCCGGCGATGTCGTCTTCTACGGAACCATGGAGGGTTGGTTCAAGGCGGTCAGCGCCAAGACCGGCGAGTTGCTTTGGCAGTTCAAGACGTCGTCCGGCATCATCGGCCAGCCCATCACATATCGCGGCCCCGACGGACACCAATATGTGGCGATCCTGTCGGGTGTAGGCGGCTGGGCCGGCGCCATCGTGTCCGGCGATCTCGATCCGCGCGACGCCACCGCTGCCCTCGGTTTCGTCAACGCGATGAAGGATCTCAAGGACGCGACAACGGCGGGAGGCACGCTCTATGTGTTCCGGCTGCCCTGAGGCACTCGAGCGGCCCTCGCGCCAGGTGCGAAAGGCGCTCCAGCGGATGGCAACCGGCATGGCCGCCCTCGCCTTGCTGCTCTTGCCGGCGACAGCGAATGTGCGTGAACTGAGGGTCTGCGCCGACCCGAACAACATGCCCTTCTCCAACGCCGCCGGTCAGGGCTTCGAGAACAGGATCGCTGAGATCGTGGCCGCCGATCTCGGCGCCAAACTGACCTACACTTGGTGGGCACAGCGCCGGGGCTTCGTGCGCAACACGCTGAAGGCCGGCCTTTGCGATCTCGTGCCCGGCACGCCGGCCAATCTCGAAATGCTGCGCACCACCACGCCCTACTATCGGTCGTCCTATGTTTTCGTCACCCGCCAGGACGCTCCGGATGTGGCGTCCTTCAACGATCCGCGGCTGCGCGCCATGCGGATCGGCGTGCAACTCATCGGCGACGACGGGGTCAATTCGCCTCCCGTCCAGGCGCTCGGCCGCCGCGGCATCGTCGGGCATCTCGTCGGCTATCCCGTCTATGGGGACTACTCCGCACCCAACCCTCCGGCGCGCATCGTCGAAGCGGTGGCGACCGGCGACATCGATCTTGCCGTCGTCTGGGGCCCGCTCGCCGGCTACTTCGCCGCCAAGCAGAAAGTGCCCCTCCGCGTCACGCCCGTCACGCCTCGTATCGACGGACCACAATTGCCCATGATCTACGACATCTCGATGGGCGTTCGGCGCGAGGACGATGCGCTGCGTGGCGATGTGAACGGCGCGCTCGCCAGGCACAAGGCCGAGATCGACGCATTGCTGTCGCAATATGGCGTGCCGCGCCTCGATGGCCCGGGGAGCCCAGTGCGATGAAGCACGGCGGCGCCATGCTCCTGTTCGCGATCCTAGCGCTTACGGCGTGCCAGCGCGAGGAGCGCGACACGCGCCCGCAATCCTCGCTCGGATCGGGCGAGCAGCCGATGCCTGTGACGACATTGGAACCCGGTGGACAGCGGCCTTCGGCCAGCGACAACAAGGCAGCCAGCTTCGAGGCTAATGCCTTCCACCTCAGCGAGGGCAAGCGCCTGTTCAGCTGGTTCAACTGTTCGGGCTGTCATGCCAATGGCGGCGGCGGCATGGGGCCGGCCTTGATGGACCAGAAATGGCTTTACGGCAGTTCGATCGAAAGCATCCACGCCACCATCCGCGATGGGCGGCCAAAAGGCATGCCGAGCTTCCGCGACAAGATACCCGATGACCAGATTTGGGAGCTTGCCGCCTTCGTTCGCTCGCTGAGTGGCAACGCACCCTCGTCCGCCGCGCCGCAACGCAATGACGACATGATGCCGCATCCGTCGGAAAACCGCATGCCAGATGCAGCCACGCTGGGGAAATCACCGTGAAGCGCCTTGCGTCGACCGGGTTCGGCACGGCCTGCGTCTTGTTTCTGCAGGGATGCGCGGGATGGCAATCAGCGCTCGACCCGAAAGGGCCAGCTGCCAGTGAGCTGGCATGGCTCATCTGGTTTTTCACCGCGCTTTGCGCGGTGATCTGGGTCCTGGTGATGATCGCTCTTGCCACGCCGTTGATGATGCGGTCGCGGGACGGCGCCGAGCCGCTCGTGCTCGACGCCGGCGCCGACCATCGAAAGTTGCGCGTTGTCGTGATCGGCGTCGGGCTGACCGCAGTGATCGTGGTCGGACTGACCTTGCTGAGCTTCTTCGCCAACAGGACGCTTGCGGCGATCGGCTCCGACGCCGCGCTCACCATTCGCGTCACGGGCCACCAATGGTGGTGGGAAGTGCGCTATGAAGACGCCACGCCGAGCCGTATCCTGACCACGGCGAACGAGATCCACATCCCCGCCGGGGAGCCCGTACGGCTTCTGCTGACATCGACGGACGTGATCCATTCCTTCTGGGTGCCGAGCCTTTCCGGCAAGCTCGACCTCATCCCCGGCCATATCAATGTGCTCGACATCAAGGCCGACAAGCCTGGCGTATATCGCGGCCAGTGCGCCGAGTTCTGCGGTGCGCAGCATGCGAACATGGGTACCTTCATCATCGCTGAGCCGAAGGAAAAGTTCGACGCTTGGTGGAACGACCAGTTGCAGCCGTCTGGCCCTCCGGCGAGCGACGAGGCCAAGGCTGGCGAGGACCTGTTCCTCAAGCGTCCCTGCGTGATGTGCCACAGGATCGGGGGCACTCCAGCGGGAGGAACCGTCGCGCCGGATCTGACGCATATTGCCAGCCGGCGCACGCTCGCCGCCGGCACGTTGACGATGAGCCGAGGCAATATCGCTGCCTGGATAGCGGACCCCCAAGGCGTGAAGCCCGGTTCCCACATGCCTGTGGTGGAGCTCAACGGCGACGAACTCAACGCCATCGTCGCCTACCTTGAGGGTCTGAAATGAGCAGCGCGGATCTGATCAGCGAACGCGACCTGCCGCCGAAACGCGAGACCGCCACCAAGGGCGACCTGGCTCCCGAGCATGACGGACCGCGCGATACCGGCATGGACGATGCCAGCCTGCACCACTGGCTCACGCGGGCATGGCGCACGCCGCCCGGCATCATCGGAGCATTGTCGAGCGTCGACCACAAGGTCATCGCAAGGCGCTATCTGATCACGGCCTTCATCTTCCTGTGCCTTGGCGGGCTGAACGCGGTCGCCATGCGAATCCAACTCTCCGGGCCGCAGCGCGGGCTGATCGGGCCGGACCTCTACAACCAGCTGTTCACGATGCATGGCGTCACCATGATGTTCCTGTTCGCTGTGCCCATCGTTCAGGCAACGGGAATCTATCTGGTGCCGCTGATGGTCGGCACCCGTAACATCGCCTTCCCGCGGCTCAATGCATTCGGCTACTGGATCTACGTCTCGGGCGGGGCCTTTGCCTGGATCTCATTCCTCCTCAACATGGCGCCGGACGTCGGCTGGTTCGCCTATGTGCCCCTATCCGGACCGGAATTCTCTCCTGGCAAGCGCGCTGACGTCTGGGCGCAAATGATCACCTATACCGAAGTGTCGTCGCTTGCGGTCGCCGTCGCCACCATCGTCACCGTGTTCAAGCAACGCGCGCCCGGCATGTCGCTGGACAAGATACCGCTTTATGTGTGGGCACTGCTGGTCACTTCCTTCGTCGTCGTCTTCGCGATGCCGGCGGTCATGATCACCTCGACCTTCCTCATTCTCGACCGGCTTGTCGGAACCCACATTTTCAACCCCGCGGAGGGCGGCGACGCCCTGCTGTTTCAGCATCTGTTCTGGTTCTTCGGTCATCCCGAGGTCTACATCATCTTCCTGCCGGCGACGGGCATGGTCTCCTCCATCATTCCCGCTTTTGCCCGGCGACCGACGTTCGGCCATTTAGGGCTGGTCCTGTCGCTGATCGCGGTGGGTTTCCTGTCGTTCGGCCTCTGGGTGCATCATATGTTTGCAACAGGATTGCCGAAGCTCGGGGCGAGCTTCTTCACGGCGTCCAGCATGCTGATCGCCATCCCCAATGGCGTGCAGATCTTCTGCTGGCTGGCGACCTTGTGGGATGGCAGACCGGTGATCCGCACGCCGCTGCTGTTCGTCTTCGGCTTCTTCTTCATCTTCGTCATCGGCGGGCTAACCGGCGTCATGCTCGCCTCGGTGCCGCTCGACCTTCAGGTGCACGACACCTACTTCGTCGTCGCCCACTTCCACTATGTGCTGATCGGCGGATCGGTATTCCCGCTGCTGGGCGCGGCCTATTTCTGGTTCCCCAAGATCACTGGGCGCATGATGAGCGAACGTCTCGGACGTTGGCATTTCGGCCTGGCCTTCATCGGCTTCAACGCGGCCTTCTTCCCGATGCATCTTGTCGGCCTGTGGGGCATGCCGCGCAGGGTCTACACCTATCCGGCGGAGCTTGGCTGGGGCAACATCAACCTGTTCATCAGCGCCGGCGCGGTGCTGTTCTTCCTAAGCTTCGTGCTGTTCACCTTCAACCTGATACATGGCGCATTGAAAGGGGCTCCGGCCGGCGATAACCCCTGGGATGCCGGCACCCTGGAATGGGCCACGTCGTCCCCGCCTCCAAGTTACAATTTCTCGCGCATTCCGATCGTGACGAATGTCGAGCCGCTGTGGGCCGAACGAGAGGCGCTTCCCGTCGCAACTGGACTCCGCGTCGATGTCCGCGAGTTGCTCATCTCGACGGTGGCGGAGGCCTACCCCGACATCCGCGAGAAATCGGCGACGCCGTCGATCTGGCCGCTGCTGGCGGCGATCGCCGTGGGCGGCACGTTCCTCTACTCGATCTTCACGCCGTGGGCGATCGTCTGGGGCGCCATGCCGATCGCGCTCACGCTGCTCGGCTGGTTCTGGCCCAAGGGCGATCCGGAGGACGAGGAATGAACCAGCGGCCCGTCACCGACCTTTCCGCCCTCCCTACGTTTGGCCATGGTCCGCGCAGCCCAACCTGGTGGGGCACGCTCGGCTTCATGGCATTGGAAGGGACGGGCTTCGCGCTGGCGGCCGGCGCCTATCTCTATCTGGCGATGTCATGGCCCAACTGGCGTCTGAGCGCCCCGGAACCTAACCATTGGCCGGGAACGATCGTCACCCTGTTGCTGATCGCCAGCCTGGTGCCAAACCACATCCTCAATCGCTACGCCGAGCATTGCGCCATCGTACCGGTGCGGATCGGCATGGTCGTGATGTCGCTGTTCGGTGTCGCCCCGCTCGTGGTGCGCTGGTTCGAGTTCCCGGCATTGAATATCTATTGGGACACAAACGCATACGGCTCGATGCTTTGGGTGCTGCTTGGACTGCACACCACGCATCTGATCACCGACGTGGGCGACACGATCGTGCTGACGGTGCTGATGTTCACACGCCATGGGTATAGCGGCCGGCGCTTCGGCGATGTGGGCGACAACGTCTTTTACTGGGATTTCGTGGTGCTCACCTGGATCCCGATCTACCTGCTCATCTACTGGGTACCGAGGCTAGGCTGATGCGCGCGCTGCGGTTGGGAATGTCCTGGGGTGGTCTTTTGTCGGGGCCTTTGGCTTGGGCAATCTCGACGCAGCTGAACTACGCGCTTGTTCCGTGGCAGTGCAATCGCCAGGTTCCGGTCGTGCTTCCGATCGCATTGCTGCTGGCCTTCCTTTCACTTCTCGGCGGCATGCTTTCTTGGCGGGCACGGCGGCAAGGGGGCGCGGCTTTCAAGCCGGAGCGCACGCGCGGCACCGAGAAATTCGTCGCCGATCTCGGCATTCTTGCGGCTTTGCTTTTTGCCCTCGTCATCGTCATGCAGGGCAGCGCCGCACTCATTCTCGACGAGTGCCTGCGATGAGCTTCGAGGCCTTCTTCTCAACCTCGATCTGCTATGGCGCCGGCGCGCCCGAAGCGGGATGGACGCTTGCGTTTCCCATCACGCTCCCTTTGGCCGCAATCGCGCTCATCTATGCGCTCGGAGCGAGCCGGCTATGGCGCCGCAGCAGCCGGGGCCGCTCCGAGCGGACGCGGCAAGTTCTGTTGTTCACCGCCGGCTGGGGCGTGCTGACCGGAGCGCTGGTCAGCCCGATCCATGCGCTTGGCGAACGGGTGTTTGCCGCCCACATGATCGAGCATGAACTGCTGATGGCGGTAGCGGCGCCACTCCTTGTCGCCGCCTGCCCCGGCGCAGCCCTGATATGGGCATTGCCGACCGGACTTCGCCGAGGGACGGGAAGGCTCACGCACGGCAGGACTCTTCGTGCGATCTGGACCGTTGCCAGCCGCCCCCTCAACGCAACCGCCATCCACGGCATCGCGATCTGGATCTGGCACGTTCCCGTCCTGTTCGAGGCAGCGCTTCAGCAGGGCGTGCTGCACTACGCCCAGCATGCGAGCTTCCTCGGCACAGCCCTGCTGTTCTGGTGGGGGATTCTGCCGCGTTCCGGCCGCCAGCAGGCCTATGGCAGCGCGGTCATGCATCTCTTCTTCACGTCACTGCACACTGGTCTGCTCGGCGTGCTGCTGCTGTTGTCGCCCAGACTCTGGTACCCGCAGAATGCCGCCGGCGCGGCGCTCTGGGGTCTAACCCCGATCGAGGACCAGCAGCTCGCCGGACTGGTGATGTGGGTTCCGGCTGGCCTGATCTATGGCGGAGCCGCCTTGCTGCTTGCCGGCCTTTGGATAAGTAAGAGCGGAATCAGGGAGGCAAGCCATGCGCTCCGGCCTGGCTAGGATGGTGGGCGGCGCGCTCGCCGCGATCCTGCTGCTGACCGCGGCAGTCGCCGCAGCGACCTTGTGGTCCGACCGGCGCGATCGTGTTCGCCACGAATCGGACATGGCGACCGGCGGCTTGGAAGCGCGCGCCATTCCGATCATGATCGCGAACGGCTGCTCTGGATGCCATACGATCCCCGGCGTGCCGGGGGCACAAGGCCAGGTTGGTCCGCGCCTCGATTCCAGCCTTGCCGACCGGGTCTTTATCGCCGGCGTGCTGGCGAACAATCCGGAGAACCTGATCCGCTGGATACGAGCGGCCAGGGAGATCAATCCGCACACGGCAATGCCATCGACGGGGATCACAGAGCAGCAGGCGCGTGATATCGCTGCCTACCTCTACGCCCTGAAATGATCAGCCCTCGCCGCCGCGCCGGGACCACAGGCCGCGGCCGGGGTCGTAGCCGACCACTGCCGCCAGGAAAAACACGACGAGGCAGGCGAGAACGACAAGGGCGGAAACGGGATCGAAGCGCAGATAGAGCGTGAAGCGTATCAGTTCGACCGCCGAACTGAACGGCCCTCGAGCGACAGCGCCTTCATGGACCGATCACCACTCCCCAGGGGCCGCGTCCCACCGGCACCGACTTCACCACCTCCTCATTCTCCAGATCGATGAACGAGATGTCGCCGGAATTGCCATTGGCGCTGACCAGGCGCTTCTGGTCATCGGACAACGCCAAGTGCCACGGCCGCTGGCCGACGAGATAGAGGCGGCGCACCGCCAGCGTCTTGGCATCCACTTCGGCCACCCGGTTGGCCGAACCGAGCGCGACATAGGCAGTGGCGCCGTCGCGTGCCATTTCGATGTCGACCGCCTGGACGCCCTCGCTGCGGATGCCGGGGACCTCGAACTCGACCTTGCCGGTCTCTGCACGAGACGTGGTGTCGAGGCGGTCACCGTCCCGGGACCAACAGAAGCAGCAGGATCGAGAGCGCCAGTTTCATTGATGGAGAGGTTGGGCGAGAATAGGAGTTCATTGACGACCTGAGGATCGGCCACGTCGATCTTCGCCCGCGGGCCGTCAACTGGCGACGGAAGAACCGGCAATACCGATCCGTCCAATCCATAGCGAATTTTGCTTCCAGCATGTTTTATTTTAGTTGCTCTCTGCCGAGGCTGGTCAGTGTTGATCACCGAACAGCTTGGAAAGCCTGTAATCTACTGCATTCTCTTTGTATTTCAAACACTTGGCGGGCGAGCATTGCCGCAATTCACGGCTGTTCGATGCTCGTTTGAATCGGTTTAGATTCATATTAATTTCAAAAATGCAATAGGCATATTGAATTATCCACAAATTGGAGTAGCTTTTTAGCTATTGCTAATAAAAGGAGGACGGCATGCACATCCGTGCGTGCCAAGGGAGGGGGGTCATCATCATGGCCTATTTATTGCCTGATAGCATCCGCCGGCCGCGGATGATCCACGCGCGCAGGACACGTCCGCGCGGGAACGCCTGACCGGGGCATGAGCGAAGGGCTTGGAACGCACTCGACGCCCTACCCCCGATCCATTTCACCACTCCACTTTCTTTAACGAGGACGCGTAGCGCCGGCCGTACCGGCGGATGCGCGCCCATGCGGCCGGTTGTCGGCGTTGGGGCCGATTTGGGCCTGCCGCAATAACCAGGGAGAATTCCGATGGCACTCGACATCCTCGCCCAAGACATCATCATCGACGAAACGACCGGCCTTCAGCAGCCCAGTGAAATAGACCCGACCGGCAACAGCAATGGCACGTTGCTATATCTCCTCAGCCGCGACGGAGCGGGGGGGCTGGCCTCACCGCAGGTCGCCTTCCAGTCCAACTTCGTGGTGGCCTCGGCGAGCGCGGGGGAAACCATCGACTCAGTCGTTCTTACGCAGAACGCCTCCGGAACCCCGTTTTCCACCACCGTCGGTGTGAACAGCGGCATTCAGACGGCCGACGGCAATTATGTCTGGCTATTCCAAGCCGTGGGGCACCCAAATGTAGTGATCGGCGTCATTGGGACCTCTAGTCTGGTCATCGCGCCAGACGCGAACGGCCCGCTCGCCTTCTCGTTCGGGCTGGATGGCACCGGCGCGAGTGCGGACCTCTACCTGGTTCAGTATGTGCCGTTGCTCCATCTGAACCCGGCCGACCCAGACGACCGCATCGATCTGACCGGCAAGGTGTTCGCATCGGTCTCGGGAACCACCGTCGTCAATTTCAGCCAACTTGGCGATGCCCCTCCCGGACACAACAAATGGTACATTCTCGACGCCGATGCGGCGAGCTCACAGAAGATTCTCGTCACTGCTCACGACAATGGCGTGCAAGCCGAAGTCAACATCAGCACGCAAGGCCTGGGTGTCTCATCCCAGGACGTGCGCTTTGGCCGCGAGCTACAGATTGACCTCATCAATGGTGGCACCCAGAGCGCGGGCAAGAACTTCACCAACTCGCCGCTCGCGCCAGACTACGGCAGCCACATCGAAACTGTCATCAGCGCCGGTTTTTCGGTCTCGCAGTCCACACCTACCAATACCAAGGCCGATATCGAGATCCACGCCTACAACAATAACGACAACGCGGAAGGCGCCGCGTTGCCCGGCGATGACAATGATGCAGAGATAAATATCTCCGCGGTGACCTTCAAACTGAACGGCGTCACAACCACGGCCGCAGCCCTGGGCATCACCATTAATGACAGCGGCCCTGGACTGATCCTTCATGATGTCGGCGAGGGCGTGACGGTCGATTTCACTGCAGACGCTACCTTTGACCGCTTCACCATCAAGAACATCGATACGCAGAAAGATTATTTCGATGTGAAGGAAGTTCACTTTGGTGGACAATCAACCAACGCCTACACCGAACAAGTCGGCTCCTTTATCAACTTCGACGACGACGGCCCGGCGGCCAGTTTGATCGAGGAAACGGCCACGCTGCTGCAGGACGAGACATCCGGTGTCGACCTCAACTCCGATGACCAGCCGCTCGGCTCCCTGCCCGCCGCCTTCGTGGCGCTTGGCTCGGCTATTGGCTGGGCGTCCAGCGCTTCCGCCGCTGTCACGCCTAACTCGAACTTCGGCGCGGACGCACCTGGCACAGAGACGCTGTCGCTTGGCGTCAGCGGGCCAAACGCTGACTCCGGCTTTGATTCGCTTGATGGCCATAATATCCTGCTTAATGTCGAGAATGGCCTCGTGATAGGCCGGGTTGATGTCGGCAATGACGGCAGCGTCGCCAGCGACCCGATCGCGCTCGCTATCTCGATCGACCAGAACGGCATTCTCAGCATCGCGCAGTACTTGGCGATTGCCCACTCGAATCCCGGCGACGCGGACGACGTGCAGACAATGCTCGACAGCGCGCTGGTCGCCAAGCTCCATGCCGTCGACAGCGACGGAGACAGCAGCGACACCAGCGTCGCCATCGGCGATAAGGTACAGATCAGGGATGACGGCCCGAGCGTCACGGGGGACGGCACCAAGCCGACGATCACGGTTGACGAGTCCAGCCTGGGCGACAAAAGCGGCGATTTCTCTGCCGCCTTCCAGTCGAATGCCGGTGCAGATGGTGGTGACATCAGCTATGCGCTCGGAATAAATCTGGTCACGAACGACAGCGGCCTGATCGATACCTTAAGCGGCCAGTCCGTCCTGCTTTTCGTCGAAAGCGGCGCCGTGGTCGGTCGTGCCGGCTCAGCCGGTGGCGCCGTCGTGTTCACGGTTAGCGTGGATATTGACGGTAACGTCACACTCGATCAGGAGCGCGCCATCATTCATTCGCCGGACACCGGGCCGGATCAGCAAACAACATTGACGTCCGATGATCTCATCACGTTGACGGCAACCATCACGGATGGCGACGGCGATCAGGATTCTGACACCGTCAACATCGGCACGAGTCTCATCTTCAAGGACGATGCTCCGACGATCACCGTGCCGTTCGACGGCGACCAGACCGGCACTGCCGGCACCCCCGAGACTCTGGCCAATACGACCAGCGCATCAGCCATAGGAGCCTTTGGCTACGACGTTGGCGCGGATGCTCATCCGGCTGCCTTCTACACGGGTGGCGGTTCGGACTTTGTCGACCAGGACAGCGTGCTCTCCGGCATCCAGCTCAGCCTTGGTGGTAACCTCACCGGCCTTGCACCAGGCGCGACTCCGTTCATCAGCTCGTTCGCGACGCTCCAGTCGGAAGACGCCCATCAGGCATCGTTCAACTGGCAAATCACTTACGACAGCGACCCCAACTCGGCCGCCGACCCCCCGGCAACGGCGGGCGGCACCCTTGTCTTCGACAAAGATAATGACACCTACACCATCAACTTGAACGACGCGGTGGAGGGCTTCACCAAAGACATTCTTCACACCAGTGAGCTTCTATCCAAGGAGCCTACGGGCAATACCGGCCACCCGAATATCGTGGTGGAGAAGCTCTTCGAGGCGGACAGTACACCGGAGACGACCGACCGTGACTTCTTCGTGCAGTTCACGGCGAACTCGACCACCAACACCATTAAGTTCGGGCTTAACACGACCGGCGACAGTGACGGGGTCGGCGCGACACCTACCGACACCCAGTGGAACCCCGGCGACCTGGTCACAAACAGCCACGAGGATTGGGTGTCTGCCACACAGAGTACGAACGGGGTTGCTGGTGACACCATCCAGAAGGGCGAATTGCTGACGCTGCGGTTCTTCGACCACAGTCCCGGCATCGCCACCGAGGACACCATTCCCACCCAGGCGGCCAGCGACATGGCGATCAAGTTCGACGGCATCGGCAGCAGCGAGGACCTGATGGTCATTCTTCAACTGGTCAGCAGCACCGACAGTTCGGTGCACACCTCCAAGGCGGTCTACATCTCCAACGCCGATATCTACAAGACTGGGCAGGTGCCTGCCGCCTACGCGGCGGACTTCCCGCTCGATAACAACGACGGCCTCGTGATCATCGAAAAGAACGACTACAACGCTGCCGGCGAGAACTGGGTGATCCAAGGTGCCCAGATCATGCAATCCGGCAACGGGATCACAGGCGACAACACTGCGATCGACCTGCAACGGGCGATTGGCTCTGGTGGTGGTAGCTCCCAGAACACACTGGTGAACTGGGACGCGACCGACAACGATGTGCTGAAGATCGTCGACCTCGGCTTCACCTCGACCCAGACCACGACACCGGACGCGCACCTCGACTTCGGCGTCCAAGTGGCGGACGCGGACGGCGACATGACCAACGTGCAGTTCATCCACGTCGACATCGCCTGACGGTCAACTACGGGGGCAGCAGCTGCTGCTGCCCCCACCCGCCACGCCCCAGCTGAGCGCCCGGGCACTCGCAGTAGCATCGAAGTGGGAATTCCGTGATGCAGCCAAGACCGCAATTCCAGGAGGTAATGCATCTGGCACGCCACCAGGTCCCCGCCCTCCTCCTCTTCAGCCTGGTCTCCAATCTTCTCCTGCTCGCCAGCACCGTTTACATGCTGCAAATCTACGACCGGGTACTGTCGAGCGGTTCCATCGACACATTGTTCTGGCTCACATTGGCCGTTGTCGGCGCCATCGCCGTCTACGGCATGCTGGAACACGCCCGCCGTATGATGCTGGGGCATATCAGCCAATGGCTGGACGACCAGCTCAGCGTTCCGGTGATCGAACGCGCCATGGACGCGCGGCTCGCCGGCAGCAGCCTCGAAGCCGGGCTGAAGGACGTAGCGGACCTGCGCGGTTTCATCGCCGGCGACGGCATCCTGACCTTTCTCGACGCGCCATGGACACCGGTCTTCCTGGCGTTCATGTGGTTGCTGCATCCCGCGCTGGGCGTGGTCGGTCTTGCCGGCGCCGTGCTTTTGTTCTGTGCTGCGCTCGCCAATGATTTCCTCACCCGCCGCAAGAGCCAGGAGGCCGCGGCCGGACTGCGCCGCAGCCAGACCGCCGTCGGGCAGTTCATCGACGGCGCCGAGACATTGCGCTCGCTCGGCATGTCCGAGCCGGCGCTGCGGCGCTGGGAGGAAAACCAGCAGTCGCTGATGGATATCCAGACCCGGCTCCTGCGGCGCACCACCGTCATCGGCAGCTTGTCGCGTTCGCTTCGCCTAGCGCTCCAAGTGGCGGTGCTCGGGCTCGGCGCCTATCTCGTCCTGCGTCGCGAGCTGACGCCAGGCTCGATGATTGCGGCCTCGATCCTGCTCAGCCGCGCGTTGGCGCCGATCGAGCGCTCTATCGGCGCCTGGCGCGGCCTGGTCAGCGCGCGAACCGCGCGCAGCAATCTCACGAAGCTTTTCGCCGACACCAGATCGATGCAAACGGTTGGCGTCACATTGCCCCGCCCACAAGGCAGGCTGAAGCTCGAGAACCTGCATTACTGCGCGCCGGGAACGTCCCAGGCGCTTGTCAATGCCATAAGCTTCGGCGTTGAGCCGGGCCAGACCTGCGGTGTGATCGGCCAGTCCGGTTCCGGCAAGACCACGCTCTGTCGTCTTATCGTCGGCGCGCTGCGGCCTTCGCTCGGCCATGTCAGGCTGGATGGCGCGGAGGTGTGCAACTGGCCTTCGGACGAACTTGGCATGCATCTCGGCTATCTGCCGCAGCAGGTCGAGCTGTTCCCCGGAACGATCGGCGAGAACATCGCGCGCCTGCGTGACGTCGACAGCGACGCGGTCATCGCCGCGGCGCAGCTTGCCGGCATCCATGATATGATCCTGCGGCTGCCGAACGGCTACCGGACCGAAGTGGGACCGCATGGCGCTCGCATTTCGCGCGGCCAGCGCCAGCGTATCGCGCTGGCCCGGGCACTGTTCGGCGATCCGCAGCTGATCGTTCTCGACGAACCGAACACCGGCCTGGACGGTGAAGGCGAAGTGGCGCTGTTCAACGTGCTCCAGCAACTGAAGGAGCGGGGCCGCACTGTCATTCTCGTCAGCCACCAGACCAATCTCCTGCGCACCGCCGATCATGTCGTCTTCCTCCATGACGGATCGGTTTCGATGTTCGGCACGCGCGACGAGGTGCTCGGCGCGCTCGGCGGACCGCCCAGGCGCATTCCGGTTCCGGCGGCCTTGCGGGAAAAGCTTGTTGCCAACGCGGCAACGAAACTGAACGCAGCGGAGTGAGCCATGAGCGATCGATTTGGCGACTTCTCGACGACGCTGAACCGGCTGACGGACAGCTTGCACGAACTCACCGACAGGCTGACCGCCTCCGCCAACGACCTCAGCACAGCGGTATCGGTTTGGTTGGATGGGACCGACACGCCGTCTCGCATAATGTTGCTGGCGGTGGCTGGCGCGCTCTTCCTGCTCTTGATTGCGGGATTGCTCCGGCGACGCTCGCGCGCCTACCGTGCCAGCAGGCGCAATCTGAAGCTGCGGACGCGGCCGGCGCGAATGCTGGGCTACGCTTCGGCCATCCTTTTCGTAGGCGGCACCGCTGCTTGGTCAAGCGTCGCCCTGCTGGCGAGCGCTGTCGTTGCCAACGGCGTCGTCAGCCCCGAAGGTTATCGTAAGACCATCCAGCATCTGGAGGGCGGCATCATCGGCGCGATCCACGTTAAGGAGGGCGATAAAGTCAGCGTCGGCCAAGTGCTTATCAGCCTGAAGACGACCGATGCGCAAGGGCGATATGACGAGCTGGAGGGGCGCTATGTTCGCCTGCTGGCGACCGAGGCGCGACTTGTTTCGGAACTTGCCGGTCGGGACCGGATCTCCTTCCCCAAGGAGCTGACCTCGATCGACAGCGAGAGCGCGCGAAAGGTGGTCGCCGAAGAACAGGCGCTGCTCGACAGCCGCCTCGCAACCCGCCAAGGCCGCACACAGATCCTCAACAAGCGCATCGCGCAGATCGAAGAGCAAAGCACGGGAGCGAGGGATGTCATGGCGGCCGAGGCCGAGCAACTCGGCCTGATCGACCAGGAGATCGCCTCCGCGCAGGAGATGTACAGGAAGGGCCTCGAACGCCTGCCGCGGATATTGGCGCTTCAGCGCTCCCAGGCCGACATTCGAGCCAACCAGGCATCGAACCGGGCGCAGATAGCGAAGAACGATCAGCAGATCGGCGAGACCCAGTTCCAACTCCTCAACCTGCGTCAGCAGGATAGCGAGAGCGCCAACGAGGATCTTGCCAAAGCGCGCACGGATCTCGCCGAATTGCGCAGCCAATTGCCTTCGCGCCAGGACGTGCTGGCGAGGACGGACATCGTCGCGCCAATCGCCGGAACGGTGATGAACCTGCGCGTAACAACGGAATCGGGCGTGATCTCCAGCGGTCAGGCGCTTCTCGACATCGTCCCGAACGAGGCCAATCTGATCATCGATTCCCGCATCAAGCCCACGGATATCGACGTGGTGCATCCGGACATGCCGGCCCGTGTGGTGCTGTCGGCCTATCCAACCAGACACCTGCCGCAAATCCATGGCCTGCTGACCTCGATTTCGGCTGACCGGCTGACGGACGAGAGAACCGGAGAGCCTTATTTCCTTGCCAAGGTCAAGATCGACGCGGCCGATCTCAGGGATCTGCATGACATCCATCTATCGCCCGGCATGCCGGCGGAAGTCATGATCCTGACCGGCGAGCACACGCTGCTGGACTATATGTTGGCGCCGGTTCGCGATTCGCTCAATCGTGGGTTCAGGGAGAATTGAGAAGCGATACCCACCGACCTGCCCCGAGGGTCAAGCATAACCTCCATCGCGCCCGTAAGGGGCGCGATCCACCAGAGGCAGAGGGGCGTGGCGGCTATCGCCGCAGCGCGTGTATGCTCGCCATGCTGTCGCTGCCCATCGGCAGTGCCATGTCATCGTCGAGAAGCCGCGTGATCCGGGCAAATCCGGTGAACGCCTTTCTGGCTTCCTCCGCCGACATCTGTCCCGACAGGGCAGCCGAGCAGCAATTCAGCGCGCACTGATACACTGGCCCACGTCGTCCCGTCGGCCATTTACGCAAGAAAACCATCGCCTCGGCGACACTATCCACTTCTTCTACAGGATGCCCCTGCCCGCGCGATATCCGCACGGGCGCAAAGAAATGCAGGTAGTCCATTGTTTCCTCCCGGTCGATCGAGATGCGCTCGATCGAACCGTATGAAACGCCCCGCCTGGTGATTTGTTCCATACGGAAAACAGAATTTTTTAAAAGATTCTGGCGATCGGAATGAGGTCGGCTATACCGTCGGGAAGTGGCAAGCCGCTTTGCGGCCGGATTGGTGCTCCCTCAGCTCCGGCCGTTCCGAACGGCAGCGCTCAACCGCGATTGGGCATCGGGGGTGGAAACGGCAGCCGGATGGCGGGTTGAGCGGGCTCGGTACGTCGCCTGTCAGAATGATACGCTTGCGCGTCCCAGTGGGCGTCGCCTGCACGACGGGAACGGCCGAGATCAACGCCTGGCTGTAAGGGTGGGCCGGGGCTGAAAATACCTCTTCCGCCGGTCCTTCCTCGACGATGGAGCCGAGATACATGACCGCGATGCGGGTCGAGACCTGACGCACCACGGACAGGTCGTGGGCGATAAAGACATAGGTGAGGTCCAACTTCTCCTGGAGATCGGCAAGCAGGTTGACGATCTGCGCCTGTACGGACACGTCGAGCGCGGAGACCGGTTCGTCGAGAACGACGAGATCGGGATTCAGGGCGATGGCGCGCGCAATGCCGACACGCTGGCGCTGCCCGCCCGAGAATTCATGGGGAAAGCGCATGACATGGTCCGGCAACAGTCCGACGAGGTCGAAGAGTTCCGCGACGCGGCTGGCGATCTCGCGCGATGAAAGCCTGCCATGGATGCGCAGCGGTTCGGCCACCAGGTCGCCGACGCGCCGGCGCGGATTGAGCGAGGCCGACGGGTCCTGGAAGACCATTTGCAGGCGCCGCCGCAGCGGCCTCAGTTCAGACAGCGATTTCGAGGTGATGTCGTCGCCTTCGAACAGGAGCTTGCCGTCCGAAATGTCGTAAAGCCTGACCAGGCATCGCGCCAGCGTGGACTTGCCGCATCCGGACTCGCCGACCAATCCAACGGTTTCGCCGCGCCGCACTGTCAGGGAGACATTGTCGACCGCGTGGACGGTTCGCCTGCCCTCCGCGGAAAAACGGCTGCCGATCGAGAAGCGTTTGCCGAGCCCGCGCGTTTCGAGGATTGGACGGTCTTTGTCGATCATCGGTCCGCTCATGTCTGCGCCACCCGGAAACAGGCCGCCGCGTGCGTGGCGGCGCCAAGCTCGGGCTTGCCGGTTAGGCAGGGCTCGTACCCGACGGGGCAACGCGGACCGAAGGCGCAGCCTTGCGGCAATCGCAGCAGCGATGGCGGAGACCCGGGAATGGCCGGCAGGCGGCGGGGTTTGGCACCGGTCAGCGGCGGGATCGAACCAAGCAATGCACGCGTATAGGGGTGTCGCGGGTCGGAAAACAGCTCCGTGCGGCTGCCGCGTTCCACGATGCGGCCCGCATACATGACCATGACCCGGTCGGCGAGTTCGGAGACCACGCCCATGTCATGGGTGATGAAGACCACCGCCGATTTGTGCGTGGCGCGCAGCTTGCGCACCAGATCGAGAATGCCGGCCTGCACCGTGACGTCGAGCGCCGTGGTCGGCTCGTCCGCCACCAGCAGCGCCGGGTTGCAGGACAGCGCCATCGCGATCACCGCCCGTTGGCGCATGCCGCCGGAGAGCTGGTGCGGATAGCGCGACATTGCTTCGTGCGGATTGGGGAAATTCACCTCCGCCAGAAGTTCCTCCACCCGCTCCATGGCCTTGGATTTGCTGATGTTGCGATGCGCGCAGATCTGTTCGGCGATCTGCCAGCCGATGGTGTAGACCGGCGTCAGCGCCGTCATCGGATCCTGGAAGATCATTGCGATCTCATTGCCTCGCAGGCGCCTCAGTTCGCGCGGTGGCAATCCGACCAACTCGCGACCCTTGTAGCGGATCGAGCCTTCGATGATGGCGTTGGGATCGGTGATAAGCCCCATCACCGCAAGCAGCGACACGGTCTTGCCGGAGCCGGACTCGCCGACGACACCGAGAATTTCGCTTTCCGCGAGGTCGAAGGAAACGCCATCGATGGCCCTCACCAGGCCATCATCGGTCCGGAAGGATACACGGAGATCACGCACCGACAATATCATGATGTCCTCAGGCGCGGATCAAGAAGGATGTAGACGAAATCGACGACCGCGTTGGCGACCACCACGAACATGGAAGCGTACATCACCGTCGCCATGATCATTGGCAGATCGAGGTTCTGCAGCGCGTCATAGGTGAGCTTGCCGATGCCGTGCAGCCCGAACACCACTTCGGTCAGGAGGGCCGAGCCGCCCACCAGTGCGCCGAAGTCGAGACCGAACAAGGTGACGAAGGCGATGAGCGACGTGCGCAAGGCATGGCGCAGCAGGATGCGGGTCTCCGAAAGGCCCTTGGCGCGGGCCGTGCGGATATAATCTTCCTGCAGGGATTCGATGATCGCCGCGCGCAAGACCCGCCCGTAAATGCCGATGTAGAGGATGGCGAGCGTGATCCAGGGTATGACCAGCGTCAGGAACCAGCCTTTCGGATCGTCGGAAAAATTCTTGTAGCCAAGCGGCGGCACCCAGGAAAATGCCCAGCTGTCGTGATAGCGGCTCTGGGTGATCAGGTTCATCACCTCGCCCAGCCAGTAGACCGGCATGGAAATGCCGAGCAAGCCCAACGCCATCAGAAGCTTGTCGAGCCAGCTGTCGCGGGTTGCGGCGGCGACGATGCCGATGATGATGGACACCACCACCCACAGGATCGCCGCGCCGAATACCAACGAGAGCGTGACCGGGATCGAATCCATCACCGCCGGCACCACCTTCCAGCCGCGATTGACGAAGGAAGTCAGATCGCCCGTGACGAAGATCTTCTCCATCATGGTCACGTATTGCACGTAGAGCGGCCGGTCGAAGCCGAAGCTGTGGCGTACCGCCTCGAGCACTTCGGGCGATGCATTGCGGCCGGCGATACGGGCCGCCGGGTCGGCGCCCGGTGTGGCGAAGAAAATCAGGAAGACGATGACCGAGATGCCGAACATCACGAACAGCATCTGACCGAAACGGCGCAGGATGGCGTAGATCATCAGTCGCGCCCCAGCCGAACCTTCGAGCGCGGGTCGAGCGCGTCGCGCAGGCCGTCGCCGAAGACATTGAGGGTCATGACGGAAATCGCGATCGCCAGGCCTGGCACCAGCGCCACGAGTGGCCTGGTGTAAAGCAGCGCCTGCCCGTCCTGGATGATGGTTCCCCAGCTCGCCGCGGGCGGCTGGACGCCAATCGAGAGGAAGGAGAGCGCCGATTCGGTAAGCATGTTCAGCGCCATCATCAGCGGTATGAACACGATGAGGGTGGTGGTGATGTTGGGCAGGATGTCGCGCCACAATATCCGCCATCCCGGTACGCCCAGATTGATCGCGGCCAGAACGAACTCGCTGTGCCGCAGCGACAGAACCTGCCCCCGGATCGGACGCGCTACATAGGGTATATAGACGATACCGATGATGATGACCGGCAACCACAGGCTGCCGGACTCGATCTCGATCGGTCCGATCGAGATGCCTTGCGAAATTGTGACAATGGAAAGCGAAATCGCCAGGAGATAGATCGGAAATGCCCAGAGCACATCCAGCAAGCGCGACAGAACTGTGTCGGTAACGCCGCCGAAATACCCCGCGATCAATCCCGCCGCCGTGCCGAGAACCAGCGTGAAGATGGTCGCTGCTCCGGAGATCAGCAGCGAGCTCAGCCCGCCATAGAGCATCCGGGCCATGACATCGCGCCCCTGGCTGTCGGCGCCGAGGAAATAGTTGCCGACCCGCCAGGTCGGGCCGAGCGGCGTGTAGCCAAGCCCGAGCCCCTCTGTCGATTGTTCCATCACCGGAACATCGGCGCCGTCGATCTGGATGACGGCGTCGAGCGTCGAGGCGAAGGGGTCTGTACCTGCCCATTTCGCGTAGAGAGGCGCACTGAGACAGGCAAGGACGATGACGAGGAACACGGCCAGGGACGCCATGGCGGCCCTGTTTCTTGCCAGCTTCGCAAACGCGACGGCCCAGGGCCCTCGCGTTTTGCGCGGCACGGCAGCGACTTGGTACGACACGGACGTGCCCTCCGCGGTTCGTTACTGCACCCAGGCCACTACTGTACCCAGGCCATTACTGTACCCACGACCGGGTGATCATCCAGTTGAACTGCCGGTTAAACTTGAAATTGCCCACGCGCTTGCTGACGAAGTCAAGCCGCTTCGGCGTGAAGAGGCCGACGGCCGGTGCCTTGTCCGTGACTTGCCTGTCGATTTCGGCCCACATTTTGTCGGCGGCTTTCTGGTCGGTCACACCGAGGTCCAATGCCTTCTGCATTTTGGCGTCGATATTCTTGTCGCAGAAGCCGGCGATGTTGATCGATGCGTCCGAGCCTTCACGGAAAGATGCGCAGCTGAACAGGATGTTCAGGAAGTCCGAAGCCGCGGGATAGTCCTTGTACCATTGGGTGACGGACATCTGCACTTTGTTGTTGGTGTTCTGGATGTAGGTGAACTGGATGTTCGACGAGATCGGCTTGACGTCGGCGACATAGCCGATGGTGGTCAGCACGCTCTGCAGATAGACGCCGATGGAGCGGGAAATGGCCGTGTCCTCGACGATGATGGTCACCTTCTGGCCCTTGGTGCCCGATTCCTCGACGAGCTGCTTTGCCTTGTCGAGGTCTGGCGCCGACCACTTGGCGCCGGGGTTCTTGGTGAAGGGGCAGTAGTCTTCGTGGCCGGGGAAATCCGGAGGCAGGACCTGACACACCGGCGAGGCCAGCACCTTGCCGCCAAACAGCTTGACCAGCGTGTTGCGGTCGACCGCGTAGGCAACGGCCTGCCGCGCCTTTTCATTGTCGAACGGCGCGAGCCGGTTGTTGAGCGGCGCATACCACCAGGCCGAGAGCGGCGAGATATGCAACTGGTCCATGGCCTTGGTACCGAGTTCGCCGAGACGATCGCTGGGCAGCGCGTCGAACATCCAGTCGGCTTCCCCGTTCTGGATCGCGGTGACGGCAGCTTCCTCGGAGAGGCCGAAATCATACTGGACGACATCAGGATAGCCGTCCGGTTGGGCGTCCTCGCTCCATTGCTTGAAATTGGGGTTGCGGGTCACCGTCATGCCCTTGTTGGGATCGAAGGCGGAGATCATGTAGGCGCCGGTGCTGGGGATGGGCTTGGAGCCCATGTCTTCCGCGGGCGTGTCCGCCGGCAGAACCACGGCATGCGGCAACGCAAGCTTGTAGAGGATCTCGGCGTCCGGCTTGGTGAGGTTCAACGTAATGGTGCCTGCCGCTTCGTCGCCGACAACGCCGCCTTCCAGCGTGCAGCTCTTGGTTTCGGCAAGGCATTTGTCGGCGCCGACGATGCCGGCATAGAAGGTGCCGGAGGTCGGTCCGGAGACCTTGAAGATGCGCTGGAAGGAAGCAACGACGTCCTTCACGCCGAGATCCTTGCCGTCGGAGAACTTGATGCCCTTGCGCAGTTTGAAGGTGAAGGTCTTGCCGTCATTGGTCACCTCGGGCAGCGCCTCGGCCAGATCGGGGACGATGGTGAAGCCGTCCATGCCCTCGGCCTTGCGGAAGGCGACCAGCCCGTCATAGATCGGCTGATACATCTGCCAGCCCTGGTCGGTGTAATTGATGTGCGGATCGAGCGTTCCGGCGGCCGAGCGGGCCAGCAGGCGAATAGTGCCGCCGCGATGTTCCTTGAGGTATTCGGCCTGTGCCGGAGCCAGCCACGAGCCGGCCAGCAATGCCGCGGCTGAGGCCGCCAAGAGCAGTTTCTTCATGTCGCAGTTCCCCTTTTGTCAGTTGTCGTTGTCGTCCAGGAAGTCTCCCACCACCCGCATGCATAGATCCTGCTCTTCGACATGCGGCATATGGCTGGAATGCTCGAATACCTGCCAGCGCGATCCCTCGATGCCGTCCTTGAACGGCTGCACGGTCGCGGGCGTGGCTTCGTCGTAACGGCCGGAAACGATCAGCGTCGGAACATCGACGGCAGGCAGCCGATCGATGATGCTCCAGTTCTTCAGCGTACCGATGACATGGAACTCGTTCGGCCCGTTCATGATGTTGTAAACGGTCGGATTGCGCACGACCTGGGCGAAGGTCTCGGTCACTTCGGCGGGGAACGGAACGATCCGGCAGACATGCCGCTCGTAAAACACCATCGTCGCTTGCTGGTAGTCCGGATGATCCGTCGTGCCAGCCTGTTCGTGCCGGGTCAGTGTCTCCTGTACGTCCATGGGCAGGTCGGCGCGCAGCCGGTTGGCCTCCTCTACCCAGAGCTTCATGGACGCCGGCGAGTTGGCGATGGTCAGCGACTTCAAGCCCTTCGGCCGCGTCACCCCATACTCGGCGCCCAACATGCCGCCCCAGCTCTGTCCGAGCACGTGGAAGCCGCCGCGGATGCCGAGATGGTCGACAAGGTTTTCAAGCTCATCGATGAACAGCCTGGGTGTCCAGAAATCGGCGCCTTTGTCCGGCAGCAAGGTGGAATTGCCGCAGCCCAGCTGGTCGTAGTGGATGACGGCGCGGCCTCTTCGGGCAAGAAGCTTGTAGGCATCGACGTAATTGTGGGCGGCTCCCGGCCCGCCATGCAAAATGACGATCGGAGCCTTGTCAGCATCGAGGTTACCGCTGACGCGATACCAGGTTTCGTAGTCGCCGAAATCGGCCCGCCCTTCCCTGGTGACGATCTCCGATGACATCCCGATCTCCTGAATGTTTGAAGGCATGCCGCTGGTCACCTAGTTTGCAACTCGGCTGGCGCGAACCCATTCTTCCAGCATCTGCACGCCGAATGCGGTAGCGCCTTCCCGGCCCAAGGGCTGATCCTTCTCGGTCAGTTCCTTGCCGGCGATGTCGAGATGCACCCAGGGGCGGTCTTCCGTGAAGTGTCGCAGGAACGCCGCCGCGTAAGGAGCGTCGCCGTCTTCCATGTCCTTGGCGTGATGTCGCAGGTCCGCGAACGGCGATTGCAGGCCCTCGTCATAAGCCCGGTCGAGCGGCAGCTGCCAGAACCGCTCGCCGACTATTTCTCCGGCCGCGATCATCCGCGAGGCGATGGCATCGTCGGTGCTGAAGAGACCGGCGAATACCGATCCAAGACCGCGCATCACCGAATAGGTCAAGGTGGCGAGGTCGACGATCACCGACGGATTGAAGCGCGAAGCGGCATAATAGAGGCAGTCGGCCAGGATCAGGCGGCCTTCCGCATCCGTGTCGAACACTTCCACGGTTTGCCCGGACGCTGTCGTGATGATGTCGCGCGGCTTGAGCGCGGTGCCTGACGGCATGTTCTCGGCAATGCCGAGCACACCGACGACGTGCACCGGGCTGCCTTGCCGGGCCAGGGCGATCAGCAGGCCGACCACGGCGGCCGCACCGCCCATGTCGGCCTTCATATCGAACATCTGCTCGCCGCGTTTAATGCAGAGACCGCCGGAATCAAAACAGACACCCTTGCCGACGAACGCCAGCGGCTGCGCAGGAGCACCCTTGCCGCGATAGCGCAGGACGGCGAGTCGTGGCGGCCGTACCGAACCCGACCCCACGGCCAGTATCGCGTTCATGCCGAATTCCCTGAGCTTCGCCGTATCGAGTATCTCGACGTCGATGCCGGCTTCGCGCAGAGGCTCCAGGTGATCGTGGAAATTGTCGGGATGGAGATGGTTCGGCGGCAGGTTGACCAGTGTGCGCGCATATTCGACGCCATCCGCGATGGCATTGATCCGCGCCAATGCTGAATTCAGCTCCGGACCGCCGGCCCCGACCAGTTGCACCCGCAGGGTCCGATCGGCCCCCGCCCCTTGGCGCCGGTTGCGCATGTCGAAACGATAGCGCCGCAGCCGCATGCCAAGCGCGACTCTTGCCAGGATTTCCGCTCCCGGCAGACTTATGCCGGCAATGGGGTCCAGGACCAGGGTGGCCGCGCATTCCCCTTTGCCCTCCAGATGCGCGGCAAGCAGGCCGCCGGCACGCGCCAAGGAGAGTGCGGTGACGGCCTCGGCCTTGCCCATGGCCAGGACAATCACGCGCCGCGCCGATACCGCCTGGGGGGCGATGACATCGATACAGGCGCCGGATTCAGCCAAGGCAGCCGCATCGGCACAGGCCCGGGAGAGGATCCCGCCCATTTCGGTGTCCAGGGCCGTTGCCCGCGGGCCAAAGCCGGTTTGAGCGGCCTGCAAAATCACGACGACGGAGGTTTCAGCGGAAATCTCGTCCGCCGTTTCAAAGACCGGCACTGGCGATTGAGGCATAGGTAGGCGTTCTCCTCTTTGCGGGGCTTTGGCCGAGGCGCGGCTTGCAGTTTGCGCAAGGCTTCTCCCGCCACCGGTGGAAACCGGTCAAACCGGCCGTCACCTCTGGTTGGATCGTGCCGAAGTCCCCAAATTGTCGTTCTTGAGACGACTTAATTGCTCTTGCCTCTTGGGTATCCCCGAACGGGTCAGGCGATCAAACGCCAATTTTGTCCATATCGATTGACAAAAACTCAACTGGCAATTCATGATCGGCCGATGGCCCTACCCTCACTCAATGGCATGCGCGCTTTCGAGGCCGCCGCCCGTCTCGGCAGCGTCAAGGACGCAGCCGAAGAGCTGCATCTGACACCCTCGGCTATCAGCCGTCACATCCGCGCACTCGAACGGAATCTCGGCCAGGAGCTGTTCGAGCGCGGCTTTCGGCAGATAACGCCGACCATTCGGGGCTCTTATTACGCACGCAGCCTCTCCGAAGCATTCGAAGCCATCTGGCGGGCCACCGACGATGTCAGTCTCGCCGGGCCCCCAAGCCACGGCAGGACCCAGCGTGTCCGGGTTTTGTGCGTCCCTGCCGTCCTGAACCTTTGGCTGGCGGACCGGCTGCCGAATTTTCGCCGACGGCATCCGTCCGTGGATCTCGAGATCTCGACATCGGGCAAGCGGGCCAATTTCGATTTGGCCATCGTCGACGAGTTCGTCTACAAGGCCGGCCCGGCTCTGACGCTGCTGATCCCGCTGGTCCTGACGCCGGTCTGTGCGCCCTCGCTGCTTGAAGGGCCGATGCCGCTGCGATCGCCCGCCGACCTGGTCAACCACCACCTGATCCACGAATGCGAGACCATGCGATGGAAGCGCTGGCTGGAGCAGGAAGGCGTGTTGGACACGACGCCGAAATCCAGCACGACGCTGGATGATTGTACGCTGATCATGCGCGAGGCGATCAATGGCGCTGGAATAGCGCTCGCCGACACGATGATGGCCCAGGATCTGCTGCAGCAGGGCAAACTGGTCGCCCCGTTCAGCGCCCGCCATACCTATCCGGCCGGCATCTACCTGCATCAGCGCCGCAGCATCGGAAACAAGCCGGGTACCGGCCTGTTTCAGGATTGGCTGCTTTCCGAAGTCGAGGACCACAAGCGGGTGATGGCCATCGCCTAGGCAGCCTTGCTTGCCGATAGGCGTCGGGAACGCGGGTTTGTCCAGCTTGGAAGCCGTGGATCGAGAATTCGAATCGACAGGCAGCCCTGTTTCAAAAGCGGCTCACCATCACGGGCTCTCGATAATCGCGGTTCACATTGAATATCTTTAAGGCCAAAGCCGGCAAATCGATTGCTTGCCGGTTCCCCTGCGTCAGGCGTAACCTCTGCGGTCAACGCGTGAGGGCGCGTGCTGCAAGAAGGGGACATTGCAATGACGATACAAGGCGCATCGCCTGACCTGTATAATGAAGACCTCGCTCCTGCCAAGGTTCGAAACTGGGGACCGTTCTCGATCTTCAACGTCTGGACGTCGGACGTCCATAGCCTGTGGGGCTACTACCTCGCCGCCAGCCTGTTTCTGTTCTGTGGCGGCTTCGTCAATTTCATCATCGCCATCGGCATCGGTTCGCTGATCATCTACGCACTGATGAACATGGTCGGTTATGCCGGTGTAAAGACCGGTGTGCCCTACCCCGTGCTCGCCCGCGCCTCCTTCGGCATCTGGGGCGCCAACATTCCGGCACTGGTGCGCGCCATCGTCGCCTGCTTCTGGTACGGCGCGCAGACAGCGGCCGCCTCAGGCGCCATCGTCGCATTGCTGATCCGCTCGCAATGGTTCGCCGATTTCAACGCCAATACCCATTTTCTTGGCCATTCCGGCCTGGAGGTGATCTGCTTCGTGATCATATGGGCACTGCAACTGCTGATCATCCAGCGCGGCATGGAAACGGTGCGCCGCTTCCAGGACTGGGCTGGCCCGGCGGTCTGGGTGATGATGCTGATCCTGGCGGTCTATCTCTGCGTCAAATCAGGAACCTTCGCCTTCACCAGCGATATCCCAATGGATGTACTGCTGGAAAAGACCAAGGATGCGGGCGTCCCTGGTACTCCAGGGTCTTGGACCGCACTGTTTGCCGTGGCGGCGATCTGGGTGACGTACTTCTCGGCGCTCTATCTAAACTTCTGCGATTTCGCCCGTTATGCCCCCGACCAGGCATCGCTGCGCAAGGGCAATATCTGGGGCCTGCCTATCAACCTGATCCTGTTCTCGCTGGTCGCCGGCGTCACCACCATCGCCGCATACGACGTCTACCATGAGGTGCTGCTGCACCCCGACCAGATCTCGGCCAAGTTCGACAGCTGGTTCCTGGCCGCGCTCGCGGCGCTCACCTTCGCGGTGGCGACGCTCGGCATCAATGTCGTGGCCAACTTCGTCTCGCCGGCCTTCGACTTTTCCAATGTCTTTCCCCGCCAGATCGACTTCAAGAAAGGCGGCTACATCGCGGCCGTCATCGCGCTGGTGCTCTATCCCTTCGCACCGTGGGAAGGCAGTGCGGCTTCCTTCGTCAACGTCATCGGCGCAACGATGGGGCCGATCTTCGGCGTGATGATGGTCGATTACTATCTGATCCGCAAAGGTGAAGTCGACGTCGAGGCGCTGTATCGCGAGGACGGCGAGTTCCGCTTCCAGGGTGGCTGGCACGTCAATGCGTTCATCGCCGCCGGCATTGGCGCCATCTTCTCGTCGATCCTGCCCAACTTCACCAACTGGCTGCCGTCCTGGTGGGGCGTCTATGGCTGGTTCTTCGGCGTGGCGATTGCCGGCGTCATCTACTACGTGCTGCGCACCGCGGCCGTGAGCGCCAGCGCCAAGATGGCGAAAGCTTGATGAAACCATAGCGGGGCGGCCCCGAGCCGCCCCGCTCTACCGCGCGATCATTTCGGCCAGCTTGCGCACGGTGTTCCAGTTGCGCGATGTGCCGACGCCCATGCGCTTGTGGTTGGCAGCGGCAAGCAGGCGCGAGCTAGGCCTCTCCCTTGAAAAGACGATCCAGATGTCGCCGCCGACCAGAAGCACCTTCTCGTCCGCGACGGCACAGGCTTGAAGCCCCGATATGGCATCTTCGGCCACAGGTTTGCGCATCACGCGCACCGCCACCTGGTCGCCGGCTTCCACCGACTCGGTTGGGAATGGATTGCTGGCTGCGAGTTTGCGCCAGTCTTCGGCGGCACGCACGATGATATCGACATGGCGGCCAAAGGCCTGTTCGAAGGCGGATTCCAGGCGTGTCTCAAGCGTGGTGATCGAGGTCTTTTCACTCTCGAAGACCAGGTTGCCGGTCGCCACCAAGGTGCGGACATTCTTCAGGCTGAGACTTTCCGCCATGGCCTTGAGGTCGGACATGACGACCCGCCGCCCCTCTCCCAGGACGATGCTGTAGAGAAGCGCGACATAGGTCCGCATGGGAGCGATCAGACCAGGCGGCTCTGCTCCACCGCCGCCTCGATGAAGCTGGCAAACAGCGGATGCGGATCGAGCGGCCGGCTCTTCAGTTCGGGGTGATATTGCACGCCGATGAACCAGGGATGGTCGGGGTATTCGACCGTCTCCGGCAGCACACCGTCGGGCGACATGCCTGCAAACACCAGCCCGCAATCCTCCAGGCGCTGCTTGTAGTCGATATTGACCTCGTAGCGGTGCCGGTGACGTTCGGAAATCTGGGTGTCGCCGTAGATGTCGGCGATCTTCGAACCCTTGGCGAGCTCGGCCTGATAGGCGCCGAGCCGCATGGTGCCGCCGAGATCGCCAGTCGCCCTGCGCTTTTCCAGCATGTTGCCTTTCAGCCATTCGGTCATCAAACCGACGACCGGCTCCTTGGTCGGGCCGAATTCGGTCGACGAGGCATGTTCGACACCGGCCAGCGATCGCGCCGCCTCGATGCACGCCATCTGCATGCCGAAGCAGATGCCGAAATACGGCACCTTGCGCTCGCGTGCGAATTTGGCCGCCAGGATCTTGCCTTCCGAGCCGCGTTCGCCGAAGCCGCCGGGCACCAATATGCCGTGCACCTTCTCCAGCCAAGGCGTCGGGTCTTCCTTTTCGAAGATTTCCGATTCGATCCAGTCGAGCTTGACCTTGACGTGATTGGCCAGCCCGCCATGCGAAAGCGCCTCGATCAGCGATTTGTAGGCATCCTTGAGGCCGGTATACTTGCCGACGATGGCGATGGTGACCTCGCCTTCCGGATTGTGGATGCGGTTGGAGACGGCCTGCCACGGCTCCATGCGCGGCTTGGGCGCCGGCTCGATGCCGAAGGCAGCGAGCACTTCCGAATCCAGACCTTCCTTGTGATAGGCCATCGGCACGTCGTAGATATGTGGCACGTCGAGCGCCTGGATGACGGCGCTTTCCCTGACATTACAGAACAGCGACAGCTTGCGGCGCTCTTCCTTGGGGATGGCGCGGTCGGCGCGCACCAGAAGAATGTCGGGCGCGATGCCTATGCCGCGCAGTTCCTTGACCGAATGCTGGGTCGGCTTGGTCTTCAGTTCGCCCGCCGTCGGGATATAGGGCATCAGCGTCAGGTGGACATAGACGGCGTTGTTGCGCGGCAGATCGTTGCCGAGCTGGCGGATCGCCTCGAGGAACGGCATCGCCTCGATGTCGCCGACCGTGCCGCCGATCTCGCACAGCACGAAATCATAATCGTCATTGCCGTCGAGGACGAAGTTCTTGATCTCGTCGGTGACGTGCGGGATCACCTGCACGGTGGCGCCGAGATAATCGCCGCGCCGCTCGCGCTCGATGATGTTTTTGTAGATACGCCCGGTCGTGATGTTATCCTGCTGATTGGCGGACCGGCCGGTGAAGCGCTCGTAATGGCCAAGATCGAGGTCAGTTTCGGCGCCGTCATCAGTGACGAACACCTCGCCGTGCTGGTACGGCGACATCGTGCCGGGATCGACGTTCAGATAAGGGTCGAGTTTTTTGATGCGTGCGCGATAACCTCGCGCCTGCAGGAGAGCCCCAAGGGCCGCTGCGGCAATGCCTTTTCCAAGTGAGGAAACCACGCCGCCTGTGATGAATACATATCGCGCCATGGGAGTCATCGCTTAACGCGGCCGGATTGATTCCGCCAGAGAAAAAACCGCCGCGAAGGCTTTTTCCCAAAAAGGCGCTCGGACCATGATCCCGAAAAGTGGGATCCGGCTTTCGGACAGGCATCACGGCCAAAGGGTTTTGACCGGGGGTCTTACAGCAATTCCAGGACAGGTGCGTAGCGGTTTTTCGTCTGGAATTGGCGTAAAAACAACGACTTAGAGCGGGTCGACCCTTCAAACGTTGAATCGCTCTAAGCAAAACAAAAGGGCCGGCTGAGCCGGCCCTTTCGGTATGATGACGGAAACGTCAGATGATGACGACTTTGGTGCCGATCCGGACGCGGCTGTATAGATCCATGACGTGCTCGTTCATCATGCGGAAGCAGCCATTGGACGCGCTGGTGCCGATCGACTGCGGCGCGATGGTGCCGTGGATACGCAGATGCGTGTCCTTCCTGCCATCATAGAGATAGATGGCGCGGGCGCCGAGCGGGTTCTGGCCGCCGCCTGCCATGCCGTCCTTGTACTGGCCGTAGTGCTTGGGCTCGCGCTTCTGCATGTCGAGCGTCGGGATCCAGCGCGGCCACTCCTGCTTGTCGCCGACCGCGACCGTGCCCTTGAACTGCAGGCCTTCGCGGCCGACCGCGATGGCGTAACGGCGTGCGGTGGTCGATGATTCGACGAGGTAGAGTCGGCGAGCGCTGGTGTCGATGACGATTGTGCCGGCGTCATAGCCGGTGAATTCCACGTCCTGAGGCACGAATTCCGGCTTCACCTTGAACGGCTTCTTGGCGTTCTTCTGGGCAAGTGCCGAGTCGAGCGCGCGTGTCTCGGGCAGATAGCTGATCGATGAGCCAGACGATGTTCCACCGAACAGACCCGCGAACAGGCCGCCGCTTGACTGCTTCTGGCCGCCGACGACCTCGCTGCGCAGTTCGCCATTGTTGCCCGTCAAAGCGACATTCATCGCCTCGGCTGGGATCGGCTCGGCCGCCGGGATCGGGGTGACAGGTTCGATCGGTTCGATGATCTTGACGGTCTTCTTGGCCGGCTTGGCATCGGCTACTTCGGTTGCCGCTGCTTTCTGGCCCTTGCTGGCCAGGAACGCCTGCCGATCTGCGTCAGCCCTGGCCTTGGCCGCCTCGCGCATCGCCATTTTCCTGGCCTCGAGCGCCTTGGCCTTGGCATCCTCCTTGTCGGCAACGATCTTGGCCTCGATCTTCTTGATCTGGGCAAGATCCTCCGGCGTGGGGTTTTTCTTCTTCTTGAGAAGCTTCAACTGCGTCGCATCGCTTTTGGCAGCGACGGGGATGGCGCCGGTCTTTTCGAGCGACACCGACTGTTGTGCGGCCATGTTTGCCGGCATGGCGGCGGAGGCCGGGGAACTCATGCCGATTGCGGCGCAAAGTCCCAGGAAAATGAAGCTGCGAAGCTGCATGGCGAAGATCCGATCGTTCAATGCTTGTTGCCCACGGCGTCGCCCGGCGTCCCCCAAGGACGCCGAAAATGCCGCGTGCAATCTATAGTCGAATAAGCGCGTATGCCTCAAGCGCGAGACCGCGCCGCGGTCTGTCGAATCTTCGTGATTGCGCAGCATTTGCCGCGACTGTGTTCAAACGAACACAGATCGCGGTTTCGAACGTGAGGTTATTGGTTCGGAACCTGAGGCGACGCCGGCGCGGTGTTGGTGGTTCCATTGGCCGCTGGCGGCGTGGTGCTGCCGGCGGGCGCGGTGGCCGGGGCCGTCGCCAGCGGTTTTGTCGCGGCGTCGTTGCCGGACGGCGGCGTCGGCGTGGTGTTGCCGGCGGGTGCCGGCGTGGCCGTACCCGGCAATTGGTTGAGCACGCCCTTGCCGGCGCCATCCGAGGTCGCGGGAACCCGATCGAGAATGTCGATCGGCTTTTCGCCGTAGCGGGCAATGATCGACAAGGTCAGCGACGTCACAAAGAACGCTGCCGCCAGGATCGCCGTCGCCCGGGTCAATGCGTTGGCCGCGCCGCGCGCGGTCATGAAGCCCGATCCGCCACCAATGCCGAGACCGCCACCTTCGGAGCGCTGCAGCAGCACCACGCCGACAAGGGCGAGCACGACCATGAGATGGATGACGATCAGTACGGTTTGCATAATTTATCCTGGCAAGGCCCTGCCCGGCCGCGGACACGGCCGGTGAATTGGAGGCGGCTCAATACAATGCTTTCACGGCATTTCCAAGCCCGTGGCCGGAATATGGGAAGCAACGCCCTCTTTGCAACGAATTTGGACGGGACGAGACCCGTCCATCCTCGCGAATCTCAGCCAGCAATGCTGCGATAGGCTTCGGCGATGCCCAGGAAATCAGCTGCTTTCAGGCTGGCACCGCCGACCAGCGCGCCGTCGACATTCCTGACGCCCAGCAGTTCAACGGCATTGGAAGGCTTGACCGAGCCACCGTAGAGGATGCGCATCCTGGCGGCGGCGGTCCCAAGTTTTTCCGCCAGCTTTTCGCGGATATGCGCATGCGCCTCGGCCACATCGGCCGCGGTTGGCGTCAGGCCGGTGCCGATCGCCCAAACCGGCTCATAGGCAATGACGGTGTTGGATGGCGTGGCGCTTGGCGGCACCGAGCCGGCGACCTGGCGCGACAGCACCTCCAGCGTCGCTCCAGCCTCACGCTCCTGCCGCGTCTCGCCGATGCACACGATGGCCACGAGCCCGGCCCGCCAGGCGGCGGTGGCCTTGGCCTGGACCGTCGCATCGTCCTCGCCGCTTTGCTCGCGGCATTCGGAATGGCCGACAATGACATGGCTGGCGCCTGCGTCCTTCAGCATCTCCGCTGAGATACAGCCGGTATAGGCACCGCTTTCCTTGGGATGACAGTCCTCGCCACCGGCATGGACCGGCGTGCGCGACAAAATCTCCGCGGCATGGGAAAGCAGCGTCGCGGGAACGCAGACCAGCGCTTCGGTCTCGGCGTCGAGCCCGCTCATGAAACCGTTGCCGATCATCCTGAGCTCGTTCAGCGAGGCGCTGGTGCCGTTCATTTTCCAGTTGCCGGCGACAAGCGGGCGAATTCCTGGTGTCATGGTGTGCTTCTCCGGGCGATATCAAGCTCTGGCCCTCACTACCAAAATCAGGCCACAAAGCAATCGACAGTGGGCAGGAAGGGCGCTATTGCGCTTGGTTCAGACTCGGCGCATGCGAAAATGCGCATAAATCGGAAGTAACCATGCTTGGTATATTGAGAAGCGCGGCGGGTACCTGGGTCGCGAAGACATTGCTTTCGCTGCTGGTGGTCAGTTTCGCCGCCTGGGGCATCTCCGGACGGCTGATGGGCGGCTTCGCGGGCCACGATTCGGTAATAACGGCCGGCGGCACCAAGGTATCGATCAACGAATACCGCCTCGCCTATGACCGCCAGCTCGCCGTCATGTCGCAGCAGTTTGGTCAACGCCTCACGCATGAACAGGCAAAGGCGCTCGGCATCGACAACCAGGTGCTGGCGCAACTCGTTTCCGGTGCCGTCCTCGACGAGCAGGCACGCAAGCTCGGCCTCGGCCTTTCCAAGGATCGGCTGGCCGAACTCACCCGCGAAGACCCGGCTTTCAAGGGCCCTGGCGGTCAGTTCGACCGAAGGACATTCGACTACATGCTGCACCAGGTCGGCATGCGGCCCGAGGATTATCTGAAGAACCGTGCCCAGGTAGCGGTGCGCCAGCAGATCGTCGAGGCGGTCTCGGACGGCCTCAAGGCGCCGGACACGTTCTTCAAGGCGGTCGCGCTCTACCGCGGTGAAGACCGCACCGTCGACTATTTGACTTTGCCGAAGGCGCTGGTCGAGCCGATCGCGGCGCCGAGCGACAGCGTGCTTCAGGCCTATTTCGAGGCCAACAAGAAGAGCTACGCCGCACCTGAATACCGCAAATTCTCGTATGTTCGCCTCGAACCGGCGGACATAATGGATACGACCGCGGTCACCGACCAGCAGGTCAGTGACGACTACAACAAGAACAAGTCACGCTACACCACGCCCGAAATGCGCACCATCGAGCAGCTTGTGTTCAAGACACCGGATGCCGCCAAGGCGGCACTCGATTCGCTCAAGGCCGGCGCTACCTTCGACAAGCTGGTGACCGCCGAGGGCAAGACCCCGGCCGACACGCTGCTTGGCACGCTCGCCAAGGACAAGATCGCCGACAAGGCTGTTGCCGATGCCGCCTTCGCGCTCAACGCCAACGAAGTCAGCCAGGTCGTGCAGGGCGCCTTCGGTCCGGTGCTGCTGCGCGTGACCGAGATCAAGCCCGAGGTGGTGAAGCCGCTCGCCGAAGTGTCGGACCAGATCCGCAAGGACCTGGCGCTGGGCGAGGCAAGCCGCATCCTTCTGGATGTGCACGACAATTATGAAGACACCCGCGCATCGGGCAGTTCGCTGGCCGATGCCGCCGCCAAATTGAAGCTTAAGGACATCACCATCGACGCCATCGATCGCAACGGCCTGAGGCCCGATGGCTCCATCGTCAAGGACCTGCCGGAATCGCCGGCGCTGATCAAGGCCGTCTTCGATGCGGAACCGAACACCGAAAACGAGGCGCTGACCACGGCGGACAACGGCTTCGTCTTCTATGAGGTCGGTTCGATCACACCGGCCCGCGACCGCACTCTTGATGAGGTGCGCCAAAAGGTTGTCGCCGACTGGACGGCGGCCGAGACCGCCAAGCGGCTCGCCGCCAAGGCGGACGAACTCGAGAAGCGCCTCAAGGCCGGCACCACGCTCGACGTCATCGCCGGCGAACTCAAGCTGGAGAAGCAGACCAAGCGCGGCTTGAAGCGCGAAGCCGACGATGCCGATTTCGGCAAGGAAGGCGCCGCCGTCATGTTCGGCGTCGGCGAAGGCGGCACCGGATTGATCCCCTCGCCCACCGGCGACGGCCAGATCCTGTTCAAGGTCGCCGAAGTGTTCGAACCGGCCGGCGCCGACGCCAGCTCGGTGCCGGACGACGCGCAGAAATCATTCACCTCCGGCATGTCCGACGACCTGCTCGACCAGTTGGTGGCGCAGTTGCAGACGCAGTACGACGTCCGCGTCGACCAGGCCGCCGTTGCCCAAGCCTCGACAAGATGAGCGCGCTGAAAACCCATATCGCCAAGGTCGCGACCGGCACCGCACTGTCCTTCGAGGAGGCCTGCGAGGCCTTCGACATCATCATGTCGGGCGATGCGACCCCAGGGCAGATCGGCGGCTTCCTGATGGCGTTGCGCGTACGCGGCGAGACGGTGAGCGAAATATCGGGCGCTGTCGCCACGATGCGCGCCAAGATGCTGCGCGTCGATGCTCCTGACGGCGCCATCGACATCGTCGGCACCGGCGGCGATAATTCGCACTCGGTCAACATCTCGACGGCTTCCGCCTTTGTCATTGCCGGCAGCGGCGTGCCGGTCGCCAAGCACGGCAATCGCGGCCTGTCCTCGCTGACCGGCGCGGCCGACGTCCTAATTGCCCTTGGCGTCAGGATCGACATCGCGCCGGAGCTAATCGGCAAGTGCATCCATGAAGCCGGCGTCGGCTTCATGTTCGCGCCAGCGCACCATCCGGCGATGAAGCATGTCGGTCCGGTTCGTGGCGAGCTTGGTACGCGCACCATCTTCAACCTGCTCGGCCCGCTTTCGAACCCGGCTAGCGTCAGGCGGCAGATGGTCGGCGTGTTCATGCCGGAATGGATCATGCCGGTGGCCGAAACGCTGAAGGCGCTCGGCACCGAGCATGCCTGGGTCGCCCACGGCGATGGTTATGACGAGATCACCACCACAGGCGACACACAGGTAGCCGAACTGGTTGGCGGCGAAATCCGCAGCTTCACGCTGACCCCGGAAGAGGTTGGACTGAAGCGTCATACCAAGGATGAGTTGCGTGGCGGTGACGCCGCCTACAATGCCAAGGCCTTGCGCGATATGCTGGGCGGCACCGCCGGCGCCTATCGCGACACGGTGTTGATGAATGCCGGCGCCGGACTGGTGATTGCGGGCAAGGCGACGACACTCGGTGACGGCATCGCCATCGCCGCACAGGCCATCGACAGCGGCCGGGCGCTGCAGGTGCTCGACCGGCTGGTCGAGATTTCGAACGGGTGAACCGTGTCTGACATTCTGCGCAAGATCGAAGTCTACAAGCGCGACGAGATCGCCGCCGCCAAGGCAAGCGTGCCGCTGGCAGAGATCAAGGCGCGCGCGAAGGACGCCGACGCGCCGCGCGGGTTCCTCGCCGCGCTCGAAGCCAAGCGCGGATCGGGTGGCTTCGCACTGATAGCCGAGATCAAGAAGGCAAGTCCGTCCAAAGGGCTGATCCGTGCCGATTTCGATCCGCCGAGCCTGGCCAGGGCCTATGAAAAAGGCGGCGCGGCCTGTCTTTCCGTGCTGACCGATGGGCCCTCCTTTCAGGGCGCACCGGAGTTTCTGGCCGAGGCGCGAGCCGCTGTGACGCTGCCCGCCCTGCGCAAGGATTTCCTGTTCGACCCCTACCAGGTCTACGAGGCGCGGGCCTGGGGCGCGGACGCCATTTTGATCATCATGGCCAGCGTCGATGATGCCATGGCCAGCCAACTCGAATCGACTGCGTTCGAGCTCGGCATGGACGCCCTGATCGAGGTGCACGATGAAGCCGAGACCGAGCGAGCGCTGAAACTGTCATCGCAATTGATCGGCATCAACAACCGCAATCTGCGGACATTCGAGACCAGCCTCGATACGTCGGAGCGGCTGCGGGCGATGGTGCCGGGGGGTCATTTGCTGGTCAGCGAAAGCGGCATCTTCTCGCATGACGATTGCCTTAGACTGCAAAGGATGGACATCGGCGCCTTCCTGGTGGGCGAGAGCTTGATGCGCCAACGGGATGTGACCGCTGCAACGCGCTCGCTGCTCACGGGCAAGGCGTCCGATGCATCGGGCCGAGAATCGGAATCGATTTTCGGAGAGCACGATGCATAGAGTCAAAGCGACAGAGCGCACTCTGTGCGTCCGAATGGACGCACGTCGCTCTATGGCGATTTGACGATGACAGGCGCTCTCACCCATCTTGGCGCACAGGGCGAGGCCAACATGGTCGATGTCGGCGACAAGAACGAGACGACGCGCACCGCGATCGCAGAGGGTTTCGTCTCGATGCAGCCAGAGACGTTGAAGACCATCCTCGCCGGCAATGCCAAGAAAGGCGATGTGCTGGGCACGGCGCGCATCGCCGGCATCATGGCGGCCAAGAAGACGCATGAGTTGATCCCGCTCTGCCACCCTCTGCTGCTGACCAAGGTTTCCGTCGACATAGAGCCTGACCATGCTCTGCCCGGCCTGAAGGTCACGGCCCTTGCGCGCGTCACCGGCAAGACCGGCGTCGAAATGGAAGCATTGACGGCAGCCTCGGTGGCCTGCCTGACTATTTACGACATGGCCAAGGCGGTTGACCGCGCCATGGTCATCTCCGGCATACGGCTGGTCGAAAAGACCGGCGGCAAGTCCGGCGACTACAAGGCAGGGCTCTGATGGCACTGGTTCCGGTCGCCGACGCGCTCGAGCGCCTGCTCGACGGCGCCGTGCCGCTGGCCGGCGAAAGCGTCCCGCTCATCGAGGCGATCGATCGTGTGCTGGCGGAACCGGTCATGGCGCTGCGCACCCAGCCGCCCTTCAACGCTTCGGCCATGGACGGCTATGCGGTGCGAGCCGCCGATGTCGCGTCGGTGCCGTCGAAACTCTCGGTGATCGGCATGGCGCCGGCCGGACGCGGCTTTGACGGCGCGGTCGGCCAGGCACAGGCAGTGCGTATCTTCACCGGCGCACCGCTGCCTGACGGCGCCGACACCATCGTCATCCAGGAAAACGTCCGGGATCTCGGCGGCGGCAACATCGAAGTGATCGAGCCAACCGCCGTGTGGCGTAACATTCGCCGCGTCGGCCTCGATTTTTCCAAGGGCGACGTGCTGCTGGAGAAGGGGCGCGTGCTCGACCCGGCGGCACTGTCGCTGACGGCATCGGCCAATCATCCCCGAGTAGGCGTGGTGAAACGGCCGCTGGTCGCCATCATCGCCACCGGTGACGAGTTGTTGCCGCCCGGCAGCGAACTCGGGCCCGACCAGATTATCTCGTCCAACGCCTACGGCGTCGCCGCGGCGGCACAATCGGTCGGTGCCTGTGCGCTCGATCTCGGGATCGCCGCCGACCGCAAGGACGACATCGCCGGCCTGGTCAGGAAAGCGGTCGCGGCGGGTGCCGATGTCATCGTCACGCTGGGCGGCGCATCGGTCGGCGACCGCGACCTGGTCCATGACGTGCTGACCGGCGAAGGCATGACGCTCGGCTTCTGGAAGATCGCCATGCGTCCCGGCAAGCCGCTGATGTTCGGGCGCCTCGGCGATATCAGATGCATCGGCCTGCCCGGTAATCCGGTAGCAAGCCTGGTCTGCTCGCAATTGTTCCTGAAGCCGCTTCTGGCAAGGCTGGGCGGTCGCGACCATCGTCAGGATATCCGCCCGGCACGGCTGGGCGCCGCAATGGCGGCCAATGACCTGCGCCAGGATTATGTGAGGGCGGTGGTCAGGGAAGATGACGGCGAACTGGTGGCGACGCCGTTCGGCATCCAGGATTCCTCGATGCTGAGAATGCTGGCCGACGCCAACGGACTGGTCGTGCGCGCGCCTTTTGCCCCTGCATCCGCTGCGGGCGACGCTTGCAGCGTTCTGATGTTGCGCTGAAGTATTTCGTAATAACTTACTGATCACAGGGCTTATTCCGAGATCAAGGTCCGCGTCAATGCATGCGCCGGATCGGCCAAGCCATCCACTACATCGTAGTGATGCCGGTCGGGCTCGACCACGGCACTGGTGGTGGCGCCAAGCCCGGTCCAGATGTTGGCCAGCAACGCATTCTGTCGCAGGAACTCCGAGCGCTCGCCGCCGCCGGCCCAGCAGGTGATGCGGACACCATCGATTGGCCGCAGCAGTGCCGGGCTTTCCGTCAGCGCCTCATGCTCATCGATTTCCAGCACGGCGTTCATGCCGGTGCGCATCAGCGGGCGCAAATCATGCAAGCCGGAAATCGAAACGACGTGGCGTATGCGCCGCGCGACATCGGTGGCGAGCGGTGTGGTTGTGGTCACCATGCGGCTGGCGAGATGTCCACCGGCCGAATGTCCGGTCAACATCAGCGGTCCCCCGACCATTGCCGCCGCTTTGCCGATCGCCGCCCCGATTTCGCTGACAATGCCGGCAATGCGGATGTCCGGGCACAGCGTGTAGGAAGGCATAGCCACCGCAAAGCCGTTGCCGACCGCGCCCTTGGCGAGATGCGACCATCCGCTTTTATCGGACTCCAGCCAGTAGCCGCCATGGATGAACACGACGAGCCCCCTGGGCGTGGCCTCCGGCAGGAAAAGATCGAACCGGTTGCGCGGCCGATCGCCATACGCGATGTCGAACCGTGCCCGGCCCTCCCCCGACAGTGCGTCACGGAACGCTTGCGCCGGTCCCGACCAGGCGGCGGGCCAACGGTCGCTGCCGGCAATATTCGCGCCGTTGGCATAGGCATTGTCCCAATCGGCAATGCGATGGTCGAGCATCGGCACCCTCCCCGAAACAGCGTCGTCTCAGTGCTAGCAATGGCCGCCACCATACCGTGCGTCAAGGCTTTGGGGTGAAACATTTTAGGCTTGAAACAAATTTCGACTGGTGCGATCCTGCCTTCGGAACAGCCGACAAAATGGGAGGTCCGCTGTGCCGTCCGAACCCGCCGATGGTCACCTTTCCGGTGACATGTCGACAAGGGTGTAGCCGGCCGCACGAAGCCTTCCGCGAGAGACAGGAATTCAGATCCACCGCCGCCGGCCAGGTGCCACGCACGCTGCCGGGGGGCAGACAGGGACAGCGGCGACATGCTTGGGCCTTCAGCGCATACCGACACGTTCACCCGCGATAATCTGCCGCCGCCCGAGCAATGGCCCGACTTCCTGCTCGACGGCTTCGACTATCCAGAACACCTCAATGCCGGTGTCGAATTGACCGACAGGCTCGTCGAGAAGGGCCTTGGTGACCACACCGCGCTGATCGGCAATGGCCGCCGCCGCACCTACAAGGAACTGTCCGACTGGACGAACCGGCTCGCCCATGCGCTGGTCGAGAACTACGGCGTCGAGCCGGGCAACCGGGTGCTGATCCGCTCCGCCAACAACCCGGCAATGGTCGCCTGCTGGCTGGCCGCCACCAAGGTCGGTGCTGTCGTCGTCAACACCATGCCGATGTTGCGCGCCGGTGAACTCACCAAGATCGTCGACAAGGCCGAGATCACGACCGCGCTCTGCGACACCAGGCTGATGGACGAGATGACCGCCTGCGCCAAGGACAGCGCGTTCCTGAAGCAGGTGATCGGCTTCGACGGCACCGCCAACCATGACGCCGAGCTCGATCGCGCCGCCCTCGACAAGCCGGTTACCTTCACCGCCGTCAGCACCGGCCGCGACGATGTCGCCCTGCTCGGCTTCACTTCGGGCACGACCGGCGTGCCGAAGGCGACGATGCATTTCCACCGCGACCTGCTGATCATCGCCGATGCCTACGCCCGTGAAGTCCTGCAGGTGACGCCCGACGACATCTTTGTCGGCTCGCCGCCGCTCGCCTTCACTTTCGGCCTTGGCGGGCTTGCCATCTTCCCCCTGCGCTTCGGCGCGGCGGCAACGCTTCTGGAACAGGCGACGCCACCCAACATGGTCCACATCATCGAGACCTACAAAGCGACCATTTCCTTCACCGCGCCGACCGCCTACCGGGCCATGCTGAAGGCCATGGACGAAGGCGCCGATCTTTCATCATTGCGCGTTGCCGTCTCGGCCGGCGAGACCTTGCCGGCTCCAGTCTTCGAAGAGTGGACGCGAAAGACCGGCAAGCCTATCCTTGACGGCATCGGCGCCACCGAAATGCTGCACATCTTCATCTCCAACCGCTTTGACGACAGGAAGCCCGCTTCGACGGGCAAGCCGGTGGCCGGTTACGAAGCGCGCATCGTCGACGAGGAGATGCGCGAGGTGCCGCGTGGCGAGACCGGACGGCTGGCGGTGCGCGGTCCGACCGGCTGCCGCTACATGGCCGATGACAGGCAGAAGGACTATGTGCGCGACGGCTGGAATCTCACCGGCGATACCTTCACGCAGGATGAGGACGGCTTCTTCCACTTCGCCGCGCGTTCCGACGACATGATCGTCAGCGCCGGCTACAACATCGCCGGACCCGAGGTCGAGGCGGCGCTGCTGTCGCATCCCGATGTCGCCGAATGCGCGGTCATCGGTGCCGAGGATGGCGAGCGCGGCCAGATCGTCGAGGCGCATGTCGTGCTGGTGCAAGGTGTCCCGCCAGACGCAATGACCGTCAAGCGCCTGCAGGACCACGTCAAGGCAGCCATCGCGCCCTACAAATACCCCCGATCGGTCAAATTCATCGCCGCTCTGCCGAAGACCCAGACCGGCAAGATCCAGCGGTTCCGGCTGCGCACGGAGAAGATCAATTGAGCGAGCCTTACGATCCGGCCTCTGAAGGCGCAGAGATGTCGTTCAAGGAGCGCATGTCCTACAGCGACTATCTGCACCTGGAGAAAGTGCTGGAGGCCCAGACACCGCTGTCCTCGGCGCATGACGAAATGCTGTTCATCATCCAGCACCAGACATCGGAATTGTGGATGAAACTCGCTTTGCACGAGATTGGCGCGGCGATCCGCTCGATCCGTGCCGACCGCCTCGAACCGAGCTTTAAGATGCTGTCGCGTGTCGCCCGCATTTTCGAGCAGTTGAACAATGCCTGGGACGTGCTGCGCACGATGACGCCCAGCGAATACACCGAGTTCCGCGACGCGCTCGGCCAGTCCTCGGGTTTCCAGTCCTGGCAGTATCGCGCCATCGAGTTCATGGCCGGTAACCGCAACCTCGCCATGCTCGGGCCGCACAAGCACCGGCCGGACCTCAGCCAGAAGCTGGAGGCGATCCTGGCCGAGCCGTCGCTCTACGATGAAGCGCTGCTGCTTCTGGCCCGCAATGGCTTCGACATCGGGGTGGACGCAAAGCGCACGGATTGGCGCGAGACGCGGACCGGGAACGAAGAAGTCCTGGTCGCCTGGCAGACGGTGTACCGCGATCCGCAGCGCTACTGGATGTTTTATGAACTGGCCGAGAAGCTGGTCGACTTCGAGGACTATTTCCGCCGCTGGCGCTTCAACCACGTCACCACCGTCGAGCGCATCATCGGCCTGAAGCGCGGCACCGGCGGCACGTCGGGTGCCTCCTATCTCAAGAAGATGCTCGAGGTCGTCCTGTTTCCGGAACTGTGGATGGTTCGCACCCGGCTCTGAACTCTTTGTTTTGGCACGGTTTTGGACGGAAACCGCGTCACATTTTTCCCGGCTTCGCGCCGGCTTCAGGTCACCGCCGTCTTGACCGCGAAGCGTGCATCCTGCCAGGCGCCAGTGCGCAGGATATCTTCCAGGACCTCGACCGCCTGCCAAACATCGGCGTAGCCGACATAGAGCGGGGTGAAGCCGAAGCGGATCGTCGACGGCGCACGGAAATCGCCGATCACGCCGCGCTCGATCAGGGCCCGCATCACCTGGTAACCGTTGGGATGGAGGAAGGACACCTGGCTGCCACGCTGATTGCCGTCGCGCGGGCTTTCCAGCTCCAGGCCGTAGGCGCCGCATCTGGTCTCGACGAGCTGGATGAACAGGTCGGTGAGCGCGATGCTCTTCTTGCGCACCGTCGCCATGTCGACATCGTCCCAGATATCCAGCGCCCCCTTCAGCGCCCGCATCGATAACACCGGCTGCGTGCCGCACAGGAACCGGCGGATACCGCTGCCGGCCGCATAACCCTGCTCGAAGGCGAAGGGCCGCGCATGGCCCCACCAACCGCTGAGCGGCTGCTGGACTTTATCGTGATGACGCTCGGCGGCGTAGATGAAGGCTGGCGCGCCCGGGCCGCCATTGAGATATTTGTAGGTGCAGCCGATGGCGAAATCGGCATTGGCGCTGTCGAGCTCGACAGGCAGCGCGCCGGCGGTGTGGCAGAGATCCCAGACGATCAGCGCTCCGACCTGATGGGCCTTGCATGTCAGTGCCGCCATGTCGCGCAGCTGGCCGGACTTGTAGTTGACGTGGTTGACCAGGATGACCGCAACGCGCTCGTCGATCAGCTCCTCAATGGTCGGCGCATCAACGCCCTCAAGCCGCAACACCGTGCCGGGGCGCGTCGAGGCCACGCCTTCGGCCATGTAGAGATCGGTTGGAAAGCTGTCTCCCTCGGCGACGATGACCGAGCGGTCCGGCCGCATGCCGAGTGCGGCATGCAGCACCTTGTAGATGTTGATCGAGGTCGTATCGCAGACCACCGTCTGGCCGGCCGCCGCGCCGATCAGCCGCCCCAGTTGGTCGCCGAGCGCGACCGGCATGTCGAACCAGCCGGCGGTGTTCCAGGCACGGATCAGATCCTGTGCCCACTCCTGGGTCGCGGCTTTCCGCAGCTCGTCGAAGACGGCGGGTGCTGCGGCGCCGAGTGAATTGCCGTCGAGATAGATCACGCCTTCCGGCAAGATGAACCGGTCGCGCATGGCACGCAGCGGGTCCGCCGCATCCATGGCTTCGACGGCTGCGAGATCGAGCGTTGCAGGCATAATTTGTGACATTCCCTGGTTATTCACGCCTTGGTCATTCACGCCGGTTACTCACGAATCGCTTCGCGAACCGGTGCGGAACCCCGGCTGCGCTTGAGGCTGGGCAAGGCAAGCATGGCCAGTACGAACAGGCCCGTGGCAAGCTTCAGGTCAGGCGGCGGCATGCCGGCCGCAAGGCAGAACGACACCAGCTGGTAGTAGATGATCGCGCCGGCGAAGGGCGCCAGCAATTGCCGCCACACCGTCTGCTTGCCGACGACGGCTTCGCCGATCATCAGCGCGGCAAGGCCGTTGATGAGAATTCCCAGGCCCATATTGACGTCGGCGAAGCCTTGCGACTGCACCATCAGCGCACCGCTTGACGCCGAAAAAGCGCTGGCCAGCCCGACACCGCCTATGGTCGCGGCCCAGACATTGATGCCTTGCGCCTCGGCCATGTCAGGATTGGCGCCCACGGCGCGCACGGCAGTCCCCTTCTCGGTCCTGAAGAACATGTAGAGCAGCATGAAGGCGGCAAGCGCGAGGAGACCCGCGACGACGATCTTGCTGGCGGGGAAACCCGGCCGCGCGAACGGCACCCAGTCGAACACCGAGGGCGAACCGAAGACGGACAGGTTGGACTTGCCCATAATGCGAAGGTTGATGCTGTAGAGCATCGTCATCATCAGGATGCCCGCAAGCAGCGTGTGGATGCGGAAGCGCAGATGGATGAAGGCGGTGCAGCAGCCCGCCGCGAAGCCAGCGACAAGGGCGGCAGCAACGCCCATCAGCGGCGATGCGCCGGCGGCAAGGAGAACGCCGCAGACGCAGCCGCCCAGCGGAAAAGCGCCTTCGCTGGTGAGATCGGGAAAATTCAGCATGCGAAACGGGATCATGATCCCGAGCACGACAAAGGCCAGGATCAGGCTTTGCGCCAGGGTGACCGGCATGATCGCGACGAAGCTGGTGAGAACGTTCCCAACAAAACCCATGATGATCAGCTCGCCAGCAACATGCGATCGGTCTTGACGGAGAAATGGCCGATCAGATCGATAACCGTGACCCTCGCCTTCTCCCGCCCGGCGACTTCCAGGAGCACCCGGCCCGCATCGAGCATGATCACCCGGCTGCCATAATCGACGGCGTGTTGCATGTTGTGGGTCACCATCAAAGTCGTCAGTTTCAGCGCGTTGACGGCGCGCACGGTCGCTTGCATGACGATTTCGGCCGTGCGCGGGTCGAGGGCCGCGGTGTGCTCATCGAGCAGCAGCAAGTCCGGCGATCCGCCGACCGCCATGATCAGCGACAAGGATTGCCGCTGCCCGCCGGAGAGCAGGTCGACGCGCGTGTCGAGACGATTTTCCAGACCGAGACCCAGGATCGACAGGCGTTCCCTGTAGGATGCAAGCCGGGTGGTGTTCAGCCCCGGGCGCAAGGTGCGCTTTTGGCAGCGCAAATCGGCCAGCAGCATGTTTTCCGCAACTGTCATGCTGGCGGCGGTGCCGCGCATCGGGTCCTGGAACACGCGCGCCAGTTTCGCGGCGCGCTTGTGCACCGGCATTGCAGTCACGTCGGCGCCGTTGATCAGGATCTGGCCGGAATCGAGGATCAGGGCGCCGGAAATGGCGTTGAGCATGCTGCTCTTGCCGGCCCCGTTTGAGCCGATGACGATGCCGAACTCTCCGGTGGCCAAGGACAGGCTGAGACCGTCCAGCGCGACCTTCTCGTCGGCCTGGCCCTTGTAGAACACTTTGCGCGCGGATCGAATCTCGAGCATCGTTTCTCCCTGACCTCGGGATGATGGCGCCGACGCCGTCACCCCAGCAGTTCCGATGTTAGTCGACGATGCAGTCGCAATCGGCCATTGAAGCCGGTATCTCGATGCCGAACGCGGCCATCGCCTTGCGCGAGATCGTTGCCATGTGGTCCTTGTAGGCCGGGCGCGACGGCACGATCGTCTTGGGATCCTTGCCCTTGAGGATCTCGGCGGCGATGTTGCCGGCGTTGACGCCGACCTGGGTGTAATTGACCGCGAAGCTCGCCGGCACGGTGCCGTTGCGGACCGCGCTGTCATCGGAGTTGACGACCGGGATACCGGCCTGGCGGGCGGCTGCGGAGACAGCGGCGATCGCCGGCTGGATCAGGTTCGAGGCCGGGCCGTAGATCACGTCGGCCTTGCCGGCGAGCGAAGCGATGCGTTGCTGGATGTCGTTGACGTTGTCGATGCCGACCTCCACCACCTCGAAACCGGCGGCCGGTGCCGCCGCCTTGATCTTTTCGACCAAGGCAACGTCATTGGCCTCACCGGGATTATAAGGCACGCCGAAGCGCTTGGCGTTCGGCAGCAGCTTCTTGGTGAAGGCCATCACCGCGGCGACGTCCTGCAGATCGCTGGCGCCGGTCATGCCTTCGTCTCCGGCGTCCCATGACGGCACCAGCTTGGCCGCCACCGGATCGGTGACCGCGGCAAAAACGATCGGAATGCCGGAACCGGCGAGCGCTTTCTTGGCGATCTGCGAGACCGGCGTGGTGATGGTGTAGATCAGCTTGGGCTGCTCGGCCTGCAGCTTGGCGATCATCTGCGGCACCAGCGACGCATCGAAATTGGTGTGGCTCTCCGTGTAGACGACGTCCTTGCCCTCGACGAAGCCGTTATCCGTCAGCGCCTTCTTGAAGCCGGCTATGGCGGCGTTCAATTGCGGATGCTCGCCGAAATTGGCAATGCCGATACGGATCTGATCGGCCGCGGCACTGCCGGCACTGACCATCAATGCGCCTGCCAGGGCCAAGCCCGACAACCAAGCGGATTTCGACTTCAACATCATTTCCTCCCAGATTTGATCAGGGCCGCTTGGAAACGCGGCTACTACGGCGATCATGGTGAGTCCGCTGGTCTGTGTCAAACATTATATATAATTGTTGCTGTGACGCACTATCATATATACTTTTCGCCAGACGACGGATTGATCACCATGCTGAATGAAACGAGTTCCACAAAAACGGAAGCCGCCTATCAGCTGTTGCGGCGCGACATCCTGACCACGCGCCTCATGCCCGGCGCCCCGCTCAAACTGAGTGCGCTGCGCGGCACCTATGGCGTCGGCTGGACACCGTTGCGCGAAGCCCTGTCGCGGCTCGAGGCCGAACGCCTGGTCACCGCGATCAGCAATCGTGGTTTTGCCGTGGCTCCGGTGTCGCGGGCCGAGCTGGAGGATCTGGCACGCGCCAGGATGGTGATCGAGATACCCCTGTTCCTCGAATCGATGGAAAAAGGCGGCAGGGAGTGGGAGGATGCCGTGGTCACCGCCCACTACCGGCTCTCGCGTTGCAAGACGGCGGTCGACGATCCCTCGGACGCGGCCGTCGACAGATGGGACGAGAACCACGAGGCTTTCCATGCGGCGCTGCTGAGCGCCGCCACATGCGACTGGCTGTTGCGGTTCCGCTCGACGATCTCGGATCAGCTGCGCCGGCATCATCGCTTTCTTGGTCTGGCGCCGACACTGCGGGCCGCGGCCGGCCTCAAGGATGGCTATGAAGAGGCAATCGAAGCGCTACGCGAAGCGATTGCGATCGAACACCATACCGCGATCATGGAAGCGGCGCTCGACCGTGACGTCGAGCGGGCCAAGGCGCTGATGACGGCGCATATCGGCTACACACTGCACGTCTATGTCCACAGCGAAGACAGCGGCGCTACCAGATACGCCGCTCGCGCCGGCAGCTTGAAGGCGGGTTCGGGATAACTTCAGCGCTTCCGCGACGCCTATTCGAACGCGCTGGCCGGAGTGCGCCGAACGCCCCGATCCATGGCCGCCCGAAGCTACCAATCGTTGGCATTTTGGTTTCGTTTCGTTCCGCGAATAATGGCTCCGCGAATTATACGTCCCTCCGAGGAGAAGCCTTCCAACTAACTGATGCCAAAGCCTCGTCGGCGGATGGGCCACAGGCCATTAACCAAAACGATTTCAATGCGCCTGCCGACGGCGGAAAGGACTGGTTGCCGCCCGCCGTCGCGGGCAAAAAACTTCAGACCCCTTAACAAATTCATTAAACTTTAAACGGTTGCAGAACACAACTGGAACAGATAGTGTTTGTTCTGGGTTTGTTTTTTCGATTCTGGTTCAACCTTTCGTTCAATGTCTTGGGGGCCGCCATGCTGACACGCAAGCAACATGAACTGCTGATGTTCATCCACGAACGGCTCAAGGAAAGCGGGATACCGCCTTCCTTCGACGAGATGAAGGAAGCACTCGATCTTGCCTCCAAGTCGGGGATCCATCGCCTGATCACGGCCCTGGAGGAGCGCGGCTTCATTCGCCGGCTACCCAATCGGGCGCGCGCGCTGGAAGTGCTGCGGCTGCCGGACTCGATCGCGCCGGGCCTCAATGCGGCAAAGAAGTTCTCGCCAAGCGTCATCCAAGGCAGCCTTGGCCAAGGCAGTCTCGGACGCCAGATCAGGCCGGCCGCTGCGCCTTCGCGCCTGCCCGCGGCCGGCAACGACGACGACGCGGTTTCAGCCGTGTCCATCCCGGTCATGGGCCGTATCGCCGCCGGTGTGCCGATCGATGCCATCCAGCATCAGACGCATTCGATCTCGGTGCCGCCGGACATGATCATGGGCGGCGAGCACTATGCGTTGGAGGTCAAGGGCGACTCGATGATCGAGGCTGGTATCTTCGATGGAGACACGGTCATTATCCGCAATGCCGACACGGCAAGCCCGGGCGAAATTATCGTGGCACTGGTCGACGAAGAGGAAGCGACACTGAAGCGGTTCCGCCGCAAAGGCGCTTCGATCGCGCTCGAGGCCGCCAATCCAGCCTACGAAACGCGCATTTTCGGGCCGGACAGGGTCAAGGTACAAGGCAAGCTGGTCGGGTTGATCAGGCGCTACTGAACCGGCTTGTCATCGGGCTTGTCGGGTTTTTTGTACGGCGGCAGCCCCCTCGCCTCGCGTGAGAATTTTCGCTGTTCGTGCCAGGGCCGATATGGTCCGTCGACGGCAAATGCGATCGCGGCCCGGGTCGTGGCCGACTGGGGATTGAAGAAGACGGCAGCGCTTCCCTTGCGGGCGAGCTGCCGTTTGGTGACGACGAGAACCAGTGGATTGTGGCAGGCGTCATAGGCGGTTGCGTCATTGACGATGATCAGGTCGGCGAAAGCGCAGGCTTTCCAGGTGGTCTTGCGGTCCTCGACATAGGCAATGATCGCGCCGGAAGGGTGCCTGGCAAGGCACAGGCCTTCGCGGCAGTAGAAGGGCGATCCCGGCGGCAGGTCGGTGGGACTGGCAACATCGAATTGCCTGTCTGTCGTGTCGAACATTTCCGGTTTGACGATTGTTTCGGAGATCAGGGCGCGCTTCCAGTTGTCGGTTGCGAATTCGTTCGGCCGTTCCCGGTTGACGGCCAGTTCGCCATTGCCGATCGGCAGCGCGACCAGCCGCGCATCTTCCGAGATCAGCACATCGGGCGCGCGCGTGTGCGACACAGTCAACAGGCCGGCGAGCGCGAATGGCAGCGCCGCGAGCCGCAGCCATGTCGTCGCCATCGTCGCGATAACCAGCGCGACGGTGACCAGCAGCACGGATTGCTGCGAAATCAGCCCGACTCCATCGACCGGAGAGCGCTCCGATATCCACGCCGACACGGCGATCATTGCTGTCAGGCCCTTGCCCATGAGGTAGAGAGCCGGCCAATCCAATCCGAATGGCATCAACAGCGCGCTGGCGACGGCCAGGAACATCACGACCGATACGATAGGCATCACGGCCAGATTGGCGAACAGGCTGAGCGGCGATACCCGCTGGAAATGCCAGATGGCAAACAGTGCCGTGGCGCTGCCGGCGATAATGGACGTCATGGCCAGTCCACCTGTCGCCAGCAGGAATTTTCGCGTCAGGAACCCGGGCAGCGATCGCTTTGGCGGCGGTGGCCGCGTCTTTCCCGCACGGTGATCGGCCCAGCCGGCATAAGCGCCAACCAGGGCCGCGGTCGCGGCGAACGACATCTGAAAGCTCGGGCCGACGACCTCATGAGGCGAGACCAGGATGACGGCGATCGCCGAGATCCCCAGATTGCGCATGGTCAGCGCAGCGCGATCGAAGAAGACGGCAATCAGCATCACCGCCAGCATGATGAAGCTGCGTTCGGCGGCAACGACGACACCGGAAATGATGAGATAGGCCGCGATCGAGAACAGTGCGGCGGCGGCCGCGTATTTCTTCACCGGCCGGCGCGCGGAAAAGTCTGGAAACAGCGCGAAGGCACCACGCAGCAGACCCATGATGGTGCCGGCCACAAGCGCCATATGCAGTCCCGAAATAGAGATGATGTGATAGATGCCGGTACGCCGCATCGCTTCATTGATTTCATCGGGTATGCCGGCGCGCACGCCGACGATCAGCGCCGCCGCGATCTCGCCTTCAGCGCCGCCGACGCTGCCCCTGATGTGGTCGGCGATGGCTTCGCGGGCATTTTCGATGCCTGAAAAAAGGCGAGCCGATAGCGGCATCTCACCGTCGTCGGCGGAAACAACCGTTGGATTGCCGAGAAAGAAGCCGCTGCCGCCGATGCCGGCGAAATAGCTGTCAAAAGAGAAGTCGTAGCTGTCCGGCCGCACCGGGCCGGTCGGCGGCAACAGTTTGGCGTAGCCTGTGATGAGCGAGCCGGCGGTCATTCCCGGCGGTATCTTGCGTGCGGAAAGCCGGACCCTTTCCGGCGCATAGCGCAGTTTCGGCCGGGCGGTCGAAATCACGTCCATGGTCAGCCGGATGCGGCCGCTCTCCATCTCCTCGATCGAGACCACGCGGCCGGTCAGTTGCGTGGAGATTTCCGAACCCAGCATCCGGGTTCCGGCTCGCCATGTTTCGACCTTCGCCGCGAGCAGGCCCAGCGCGCACAACAGCACTGCCATGAGACACAGATGGGTTTTGGGCCAGGAACGCGAGACGAAGGCACAGACCGCCATCAGCACCACGACCGCGACGGGCTTTGCAAAGTCGGGCTCGGACGCCAGCGAGAAATAGGCGATCGCCCCAACGGCCAGACAGACCGGCACCAGCAGGAACGCGATGCCTCGGTCGAGTTCAAGCTCCGCCGCCCGGGTCACGCCATGGCGCAGGCGAGGCAAGGATACCAGGCCGATTTGCCGGCGCACGCGCACGATCCTGCCCGCGGCAGGAGCCGGCGCCGGCGCCTGCCCACCTGCCTGCAGCGACCTGGTCTCGGGTGCAGCCACGAGCGGAGATGGCAGTGGGATCGTCGCAGGCGCCGCAAACAGGGATCGCTCGCTGACGCCGATAGCGGCATCCTCGCCCCGATCCGAGCCCCGGCCTCGTCCAGTCATCGGGTCTGCCCCTTGCACCCTCGACGTCCTATGCTACATGAACGCGCAACGCGCGAAAGTCCGCACGCTCCGCACCCAGCTTCAGACGTTTTCCGAGAGTTCCATGCCCGACAAGGTCATCACCCGTTTTGCCCCCTCGCCGACCGGCTATCTGCACATCGGCGGCGCGCGCACGGCGCTCTTCAACTGGCTCTATGCAAAGCATACCGGCGGCACGATGCTGCTGCGCATCGAGGACACCGATCGCGAGCGTTCGACCGATGCGGCCACATCGGCCATTCTCGATGGCCTGACCTGGCTTGGCCTTTCGTGGGACGGTGACGCGGTCTCCCAATTCGAGCGCGCGCCGCGCCATCGCGAGGTGGCCGAGGAGCTGGTGCGCCTGGGCAAGGCCTATTACAGCTACGAGACTTCAGCCGAGCTGGAGGCAATGCGCGAGGCTGCACGCGCCAAGGGCCTGCCGCCACGCTATAACGGCCATTGGCGTGACCGCGACCCCTCGGAGGCGCCGTCCGGCGTCAAGGGCGCCATCCGCATCAAGGCACCGACCGAGGGCGAGACGGTGGTGCAGGACCGGGTCCAGGGAGACGTGCGCTTCCCCAACAAGGATCTCGACGACTTCATCATCCTGCGTTCGGACGGCAACCCGACCTACATGCATGCCGTCGTCGTCGACGATCACGACATGGGCGTCACCCACATCATCCGTGGCGACGATCACCTGACCAACGCCGCCCGCCAGACCGTGATCTACAACGCCATGGGCTGGGACGTGCCGTCGATGTCGCATATCCCGCTGATCCACGGCGCCGACGGCGCCAAGCTGTCGAAGCGCCACGGCGCGCTCGGCGTCGAAGCCTATCGCGCCATGGGCTATCTGCCGGAGGCGCTGCTCAATTACCTTGCGCGGCTCGGCTGGAGCCATGGCGACGACGAGATCATGTCGATCGAGGACATGGTCTCGTGGTTCGACATTGGCGACGTCAACAAGGGCGCGGCGCGCTTCGACTTCGCCAAGCTGGAAGCGATCAACGGCGCCCATATGCGACGTATGGCCGACACCGAGCTGTTCGATATCTTCATCGCCACCTTGCCCTATCTGGAGGGCGGTCCGGCGATGGCGGCGCGCCTCGACGACAAGAACAAGGCGCAGCTGCTGGCAGCACTTCCGGGCCTGAAGGAGCGCGCCAAGACGCTGGTCGAGCTTGTCGACGGTGCCGGCTTCCTGTTTGCCGCGCGGCCGCTGCCGATCGACGACAAGGCGGCACTCCTGCTCAATGACGACGCGCGCAAGATCCTGCGTGGCGCTCACGAAGCTTTGAAGTCGCTGTCAGGCGACTGGACGGCGGCCACGGCCGAGGCCGCGATCCGCGACTTTGCGTCGGCTGGCGGCCACAAGCTTGGCGCCGTGGCCCAGCCGTTGCGGGCTGCGTTGACCGGCAAGAGCACGTCACCGGGCGTATTCGACGTGCTTGCCGTTCTGGGGCGTGAGGAAAGCCTGGCGCGCATAGCGGATCAAATCGATTAGGAGCAAACTGGCCCAAGAAGATTGGCATTGAAAGGCGGGTTTCGCAGTGCAACATTAGGCCTTGGCCCAATCTGGCACGCACCTCCTAGAATGCGGTGGCGAGTACGCGCATTGCGGTGATTTCGACGTGTCGCTCTGCGGATTTTGCCTTTGCCGGCATGACGAAACAAGAAGGAGTTTGCAATGACCGAAGCTGCGAAAAAACTGGATGTGGGCGGCCAAGAGGCCACGGCGACGCTGGAATTCGCCGGCAAGACTCACGAATTCAAGGTGCGAAGCGGCTCGGTCGGACCTGACGTCATCGACATCGCCTCGCTCTACAGCACCACCGGCGCCTTCACCTATGACCCGGGCTTCACCTCGACGGCAAGCTGCGAGTCGGAAATCACCTTCATCGATGGCGACGCCGGCATCCTCCTGCATCGGGGCTATCCGATCGACCAGTTGGCCGAACATGGCGACTTCCTCGAAGTCTGCTACCTCCTGCTCTACGGCGAATTGCCGACCAAGGCGCAGAAGGACGATTTTGACTACCGCGTAACGCGCCACACAATGGTGCACGAGCAGATGTCGCGCTTTTTCACCGGCTTCCGCCGCGACGCGCACCCGATGGCGGTGATGTGCGGCGTGGTTGGCGCGCTGTCGGCCTTCTATCATGACTCGACCGACATCTCCGACCCGTACCAGCGCATGGTTGCCTCCATGCGCCTGATCGCCAAAATGCCGACGATCGCGGCCATGGCCTACAAGTACCACATCGGCCAGCCCTTTATTTACCCGAAGAACGATCTCGGTTTCGCGGCAAACTTCCTGCACATGTGCTTTGCCGTGCCGTGCGAGGAGTACAAGATCAACCCGGTGCTGGCGCGCGCCATGGAGCGTATCTTCATCCTGCATGCCGATCATGAGCAGAACGCTTCGACCTCGACCGTTCGCCTCGCCGGCTCCTCGGGCGCCAACCCGTTCGCCTGCATCGCCGCCGGGATTGCTTGCCTGTGGGGCCCGGCCCATGGCGGCGCCAACGAAGCGGCGCTCAACATGCTGGGCGAGATCGGGCATGTCGATCACATCCCGGAATTCATCGCCCGCGCCAAGGACAAGAACGATCCGTTCCGCCTGATGGGCTTTGGCCACCGCGTCTACAAGAACTACGATCCGCGTGCCAAGATCATGCAGAAGACGGCGCATGAGGTTCTGGGCGAACTCGGCATCAAGGACGATCCGCTGCTCGACATCGCGATGGAACTGGAAAAGATCGCGCTGACCGATCCCTATTTCATCGAGAAGAAACTCTACCCGAACGTCGACTTCTATTCCGGCATCACGCTGAAGGCGCTGGGCTTCCCCACCACCATGTTCACCGTGCTGTTCGCGGTTGCCCGCACGGTCGGCTGGATCGCCCAGTGGAAGGAAATGATCGAGGATCCACGCCAGAAGATCGGCCGTCCGCGCCAGCTCTATACCGGTGCGCCAGAGCGCGACTACGTGCCGATCGCCAAGCGCTGAGACGAGTGAGTAGTGACTAGTGACTAGTGACTAGTGACTAGTGACTAGTGACTAGTGACTAGTGAGTAGTCAGGTTAGAGAGTTTTCTAACTCACTACTCACTATTCGCCACTCACTACTGCCTACTCACTCTCTTGATACACCCCATGACCACCTGCGCCGCGATCTCACCGGACGGTTTGTCCGTTGCCATGCGCCGTGAAATCTCGGCGAACCCGTCTTTCTGCCAGGCGCGCATGCCACTGTCGGCCAACAGCGCTTCCAGCTGGCGTGCCAGATTGTTCGGCCTGACGTATTCGTCGTAGAACTCCGGGATCAGCGCGCGATCCGAGATCAGGTTGGGCAGCAGCGCCGACCAGACCGAAACGAGATATCGCGCCACGGCGCGTGCGACAGGATCGAGCCGGTAGCAAGAGATCATCGGCACGCCCGACAGTGCCAGTTCCAGGGAGACGGTGCCGGACGCGATCAACGCCGCGTCGGCCTTGCCGAAGGCCTGCCATTTGCGCTCCGGTTCCAGGATAATCTCGGGTTTTTCATCCCAGCGCGTGACCGCGGATCGTACGGTGTCCGCGACATGCGGCACCGTCGGCAACATCAGCCGAAGCCGATGCCCGCGTGCCCGCAGCATCGACACGGTCTCACCGAACGGCTCGAGCAGCCGCCGCACCTCGCCGCGCCGCGAGCCGGGCAGGACAAGCAGCGTCTTCACGCGGTCTGGTGAAAGATCACGCGGCTGGGCCTGCGCCCTGGCGGCCGACAGCACGCCGGGATCATGCGTCAGGCGATGGCCGACATAGGTGCCGGGCGGGCCACCCAGCCTATCGAGCTCCTTCACCTCGAACGGCAGGATGCACAGGATGTGATCGACATACGGCTTCATCGCCACCGCCCTGCCCGGCCGCCATGCCCAGACGCTCGGGCAGACATAGTGGACGATCGGGATCGTCGGGTTGGCTGCGCGCACCTTTTTGGCGACGCGCAGCGAAAAATCGGGGCTGTCGATGGTGACGAGGCAGTCCGGCTTGGCATCCGCAACCAGCCCCGCCAGCTGACCGATCCGCCGCATCAGGCGCGGCAGGTCACGCAGGACGGCGCTGAACCCCATTAGCGCGACCTCGCTGGCGTCGAACGGCGAAACCAGCCCAAGCGCCTGCAGGTGGCGGCCACCGAGGCCGACGAGCTGCACATCGCGCCCTGTTATTTGGCGCAGCGACTGGACAATGTCGGCGCCAAGCAGGTCGCCTGACTCCTCGCCCGCGACGATCGCGATCTTCAGCGCCCTGTCAGCCATGACCTGACTCCGTTGCGGCCAGGCCGACAATGAACAGCCCAAGGTCATTGGCACGCGAGAGGGTTGCGGGAGCTTCGAGGATTAGGGAGCGTCCCGCCTCGACGGCAATGCCGGCAAGCCCGGCCGCATGCGCTGCTTCTACCGTCTGGGGCCCTATGGAAGGAAGATCCGCGCGCAGCTCCTGGCCAGGCTTGGCGCATTTGACCAGCACACCGCGCGTCTTGCCGGCGATACGGCCGTGGCCGCGCAGCAGCCTGGCGCGGTCCAGCAATCCGGCCGTGCCCTCGATGCCTTCAAGCGCGATGGTCCGGCCGCCGACCGCGATCGCCGCCTGGCCGATATCCAGCGCCCCGATGGCTTTTGCCGCGGCAAAACCTGCCTCGATGTCGCGCCAGTCCGACTTCCGGGGCGTGGCCCTGGTCAACACCCCTTCGGCGGCGACAAGGTTCGGCACGATCTCGTGGGCGCCCACGACCTTTATCCCCCGGGCCTCGAGCCCGCGCGCCACCACCTTGAGCAGTCCATCGTCGCCGCGCGCCAACGCCATGACGACGACGGGTATCACAGCGAGCAGGCTGAGGCTTGGGCGCATCTGTGTCAGCCTTGGCCTGCGCTTAATCTCGCCGGCAAGCACCAGATGCGTAATCCGGTTACGCTTGAGCAGCGGAATGAGCGATCCTATCGCCTCCAGGGCAAGGGTCTCATGCTCGTAACGGCACAATTCAGCCAGGCGGTCGGCCTCACCGTCCATGAGCACGACGAAGGGCGGATGACCCTGTCCGGCCAAACCGGCCGCGACTTCGACCGGAAGGCTGCCGCCGCCGGCGATGATGCCGACCCTGGCACCAGGCGGGAGATCAAGACCAGCCGCGGCTGTCTCAGCCCTCGTCATCGGCATCGTCGCCATCGCCGCCCTTGAGCGATGGCACCGCATAGTGCCGCTTGCCGCGACTGGTGATGAAGTCGATGATCTTCATCGCTGTCGGCGACGAGGCGAACTCCACCTTGGCGAACTCGATGTTCTCGCCGACGGTGCGGGAGCGGTCGAAGATCGTCTTGTAGGCCTTGCGCAGCAGATGGATTTCGGAACGCGGCAGACCGGCGCGCTTGAGCCCGATAATGTTCAAGCCGCGCAGGCTGGCGCGGTTACCGACCGCGATGGCATAGGGAATGACATCACCGACAAAAGCCGAGCACCCGCCAAGAAAGGCGTTGTCACCCACGCGCACGAATTGATGGACGGCGCTGAGGCCGCCAATATAGACGTTGTTGCCGATCTCGCAGTGGCCGCCCAATGTCGCCCCATTGGCGAAGGTGGCGTTGTTGCCGACGGCACAGTCATGGGCGATATGGGCGTAGGCGAGAAAATTGCCATTGTCGCCGACCGTGGTTTCGCCACGGCTGGTGTCGGTGCCGACATGCATGGTCACGCCTTCGCGGATGGTGCAGTTGGCGCCGATGACCAGCGTCGTGCGGCCGCCCTTGTGCTTGGTGTTTTGCGGCGGTGCGCCCAGTGTCGCCATCGGATAGACCTTGGTCGACGCCCCGATAGTGGTCGCGCCCATCACCGAGACATGGCTGACCAGTTCGACCCCGTCGCCGATCACGGCATCGGCGCTGACATGGCAGAACGGCCCTATGCGCACACCCTGGCCGATCTGGGCGCCTTCTTCCACGACGGAGGAAGGATGGATTGACGTCTTGATTTTCATAGGCACTCGATCGTCAGTCGCCGGTGACCATCATGGCTGAAATCTCGGCCTCGGCCGCCTTGGTACCTTCGACCAGGGCTTCACAGGCGAATTTGAGCAGGTTGCCGCGCTTCTTGATTTTCTTGACATGGATCTTCAACTGGTCGCCGGGGACGACCGGTTTACGGAATTTGGCGTTGTCGATGGTCAGAAAATAGACCAGCGACGGCTTCGATGCCCCGAGGCTGCGGATGCAGATGGCTCCGGCCGTCTGGGCCATGGCCTCGACGATCAGCACGCCAGGCATCACCGGCTGCTCCGGGAAATGCCCCTGAAAATGCGGCTCGTTTATGGTCACGTTCTTGATGCCGATGGCGGAGTCGTCGCCGTCGATGTCCACGATGCGGTCGATCATCAGGAAGGGATAGCGGTGCGGCAGGAGCTTCATCAGCCCCAATATGTCGACCGCTTCCAGCGTTGTCGCCGCCACCATGTCAGCCATTGTCCTTGCCCTGCTTGCGTGCCCTGGCCATCGTGCGCAACATGGCTATCTCTCGCATGGCTTCCGCCATCGGCTGCGCCGGATAGCCACCCCAGATCTCGCCGGCGGGAACATTGCTCATAAATCCACTTCTGGCTGCAAGCTTGGCACCTGTACCAATCGTCAGATGATCCGCAAGCCCGACACCGCCGCCCATGGTGACATTGTCACCCACCACCACGGAACCGGAAATACCCGACAGCCCGGCCACTATACAATTGCGGCCGATGCGGACGTTATGGGCGATCTGAACGAGATTGTCGATCTTGGTGCCTTGCCCGATGATCGTATCGGACATGGCGCCACGATCGACGGTGGAATTGGAGCCGATCTCGACATCGTCCTGGATGACGACGCGTCCGATCTGTGGAACACGCTCCGGCCCCTTGGCGCCGCCGACAAAACCAAAGCCGTCCTGGCCGATCCTGGCGCCACCATGGATGATGACCCGATTGCCGATCAGAGCGTACTGGATACTGGCGCCCGGCCCGACATAACCGTCACGGCCAATCTGGCAGGACTGTCCGATGACGGCGTTGGGCGCAATGACTGTGCCGCTGCCGATCGAGACACCAGGCCCGATGACCGCGCCGGCCTCGATGATAGCCCCGGCTTCGACATGCGCCGTCGGATCGACATGGGCATGCGGCGAAACACCGGTTTCACTCGTCATTGGCCCCGGCGTGGCGGCTGTCGGGAACAGCAGGCGCCCAACCAGCGCGAAAGCCTGCTGCGGCCGTGGATGAGTCAAGACAGCGACGCTGGAAGGCGCCTTGTTTGCGAATTCGGCCGTGCACAGGACCGCCGCCGCCCGCAGCGACGGCATCAGCGCGGAATTACGCCTGCCGTCGACGAAGACAAGCGCATTGGCGCCGCCTTCATTGGCCGGCGCCAGCGCTTCGATCAAAACGTCGGATTGGCCGGAATCGACAAGCACCGAGCCGGTCAGATTCGCGACTTCGGCCGCCGTATACCGGCGTGATGGCGCGAAGAACACCGGATCGGTCATTCCAGAAGCTATATCCAGCTAGGTCGGAACATTTCTCCCGGATCCAAAACCCGGGAGCATCGTTGGCCGCCGATCAGAAGCGGGTCGATATGCCGAAGTTGAATTCCTGCACGTCGTCGCTCGCTTCCTTCCTGACCGGGATTGCATAGTCGATACGGATCGGACCAAACGGAGAGGCCCACATCAGCCCGACGCCGACCGATGCACGAAGCTTCATCTCGAGAGAAGCCTGATCGACACTCGTATCGATCTTACTGCCGTAGAGAGTTGCGGCGTCTGCGAATACAGCACCGCGCAAGCCGAAACTTTCAGGAACGACCGGCAACGGGAACTGAGCCTCTGCAGAAGCGTTGAAATAAGTCGTACCGCCGAGATGGTCACCGGTATTCGGATCTACGGGGCCAATACCACCATAAGCAAAGCCCCGGATCATGCGATCCGTGCTTTGGAACTGATCGAAGATGCGCAGAGTACCGTCGCCACCGTAAGCCTCAACGTGACCAGCACCGGCAGAGATCAGACCGACAAGATCAAGCTGCTCCGAAAGCGTCTGATAAACACTGCCACGTCCTGTGAACTTCACGAACTTGGCATCGCCGCCGACCCCGGCAAATTCAACCGAGGTGTTAGCATAGATGCCTTCATGTGGGTTCTTCATATCGTCGATGGTGTTGTAGACCAGCCCCAGGCTGATCGACGACTTGATCCATGGACTTTGCGCGATACCATCCAAGATAGCCGGTGAAATCGTGCAATTAGGTCCATCCGGATCTCCAACGGTGGTAGCACCGCAATCGTCGTCGACCTTATACTTCTCTTGCGAGATGTTGTACGCCAACTGGGTGGTGATGCTGTTGGTGATCGGCAGTCCGAAGCGGATCGTCGCGCCGGTCGTGTCGCTGTCGTAATTGTTTTTGTACTGCCGCGTCGACTTGAAAATGTCGAAGCCGGCGGCGATGCGCCGCCCGAGGAAATAGGGCTCGGTGAAGGATAGGCTGTAGTCGCGCGAGTTCTTGCCGCCACCAGCCGACACCTTGATGAACTGGCCACGGCCGAGGAAGTTGCGCTCTGTGATCGATCCTTCGACGGACGGTCCAGCCGAATCGCCGCCGGTCGAATAGCCGGCGCCAACCGAGAATTCACCCGTCGACTTCTCGACCACGTCGACCACCAGCACGACTTGATCAGGGGCCGAGCCAGGCACGGTCGAAATGTCGACTTTGTCAAAATAATTCAGGTCTTCCAGGCGCTTCTTCGCGCGCTGGATGAGCACCTGGTTGAACGCATCGCCTTCGCTGACATCGAATTCGCGACGGATGACATAGTCACGCGTGCGGTCGTTGCCGCGGATCTCGATGCGCTCGACATAGGCCTTGGTGCCCTGGTCGACGGTGTAGACCACCGAGATCGTGTGGTTCTCGAAGTTGCGGTCGCCGCGCGGTGTCACCTGGGCGAAAGCATAGCCGGAACCAGCCACCTTCTCCGTCAGCGCAATGATGGAGTCTTCGACGTTCTTGGCATTGTAGACATCGCCCTTGCGGGTTTCGACCACTGATTCCAGCGACTTGGAGTCGACTTCCGGAATCGTGCTTTCGACGCTGATATCGCCAAAATTGTAGCGCTCGCCTTCCTGGACGGTGATGGTGACCGTGTATTTGTTGGTCGCATTGTCGAGCTCGCCGACGGCGGACACAACCTGGAAGTCGGCATAACCGTGATTGTAATAGAAGCGGCGCAGCAGCTCCTGGTCGGCGCGCAGCTTGTCTTCGTCGTAGACGTCGTCGCGCAGGATGAACGAGACCCAGGACGAGCGCTTGGTGTTGATCACATCAGACAGGCGGCGGCTGGAATAGGCGCTGTTGCCGACGAAATTGATTGCCGCGATCTGCGTGCGATCGCCTTCGGTGATGTGGAAGACCACGTTCACGCGGTTGTCGCCAAGCTCCATGATCTGCGCGGTCACGCCGGCATCGTCACGGCCGATGCGCCTGTAGGCGGCCTTGACCGCCTCGACATCCGAATCCAGCGTAGCCTGAGAGAACGTGCCGCGCGGCTTCAGCTGAACCGCCGCCTGAAGCGCGTTGTCCTTGAGCTTCTTGTTGCCCTGGAACAGCACCTGGTTGACGACCTTGTATTCCGAAACCTTGACCACCAGGGTCGAGCCGACCTGGTTGATCTGGACATCCGAGAACAGGCCGGTGCCGAACAGCGCCTTGACCGCGCTATCGACATCGGAGCTGGAGAAGGCCTTGCCGGGCTTGATGGTGATGTAGTTGCGGATGGTATCGGCGTCGACACGCTGGTTGCCGCTCACCTCCACCCGGCTTACGACCGCGGCTTCGGCCGCCGATGTGGCAACGAACTGCACTGCGAGCGCACCTGGTACGACCAGAGCGGCGGACAGTGCCGCCGCTGACGCGGCGTTTAGAAACTTGGATGCTGCCTTCATCGGGCTTAATAACCTTTTCTCGTAGTCCCCACGGCGAGAAAACCGGACGTGCGGTCATTTCCCCTACCGTATTAACCGGATTTTCCCTACACGCAAGGCTTCTGGTTAATTTGTATTTACTTAACCCTGGTGCGTGGCTTTCGCGTCACTCATATCCCCGTGCATGGTAAACGGCGTCTCAACATCCGCCATGCTCAGGCCAAATTCCTTCATGATTTCAGCACCCAAAGAGATCGTTCCAGAACACGAACCCCATGAAGCACAGCACCAGAAGCAGACCGGCCCGATAGGCCATTTCCATCATCCGTTCCGACACCGGCCGGCGGATGACGGCCTCCACCCCGTAGAACAACAGATGGCCGCCGTCGAGGGGGGGAATCGGCAAAAGGTTTAGAATGCCTATCCCCACGGACAGCAGCGCGACGAGCTGCACCAGCCATTCGAAACCGAGTTTGGCCGCCTTGCCGGCCATGTCGGCGATCTTGACCGGGCCACCCAACTGGCACTTGTCCTCGCGCCCGACGGCGAAGCGCTGCAGGAACTGTCCTGTGCGCTCGATGACGTGGCCGGTTTCCGCAACGGCCGCCGCAACGGCTCCGACCGGGGTGTAGGTGATGAGGCGGGGCTGGCCGAGTTCCTTGTTGTTGACGACGCCGATCACGGCGACCTTGACCTTGTTGCCGAGCGCGTCCTCCTGCTCCATCAGCTGCGGCGACGCGGTCACCGTGACCTCCTTGCCGCCGCGCAGCATGACGAAGGTGATGGTGTCGCCGGCGCGGCCCGAGACCAGCCGCTGCACGTCGCCGAAGGTTTCGACCTTGCTGCCGTCAACGCTGACGAATCGGTCGCCTGGCAAGATGCCGGCCTTGGCCGCGGGACTGTCTGTTGTAACCTCCGCCACCATGGGCTCCGCGACATAACGCCCATAGGCGGCAAACAGCACGGAAAAGACGACGATCGTCAGCAGGAAGTTGAACAGCGGCCCGGCCACCACCGTTGCCGCGCGCTTCCAGATCGCCTGGGTGTGGAAGGCAACCTTGCGTTCCTCGTCGGTCAGCGTTTCGAGTTCTTCCGATGTCGGCTGGCTGGAGGTGGCGTTCATGTCGCCGACAAACTTGACATAGCCGCCAAGCGGTATGGCGCAAAGCTTCCAGCGCGTACCATGCCTGTCGTTGAAGCCGATGAGCTCCGGACCGAAGCCGATTGAGAAGGCCCTGACCCCGATGCCGCACCAGCGGCCGACGAGATAGTGGCCCATCTCGTGAACGAACACCACGACGGTCAGAACGAAGAGAAACGGCACGAGCGTGCCGAGAAAGAGGCCTTCCGTGCTGAAAATCGCGTGAAGAATCTCGTTCAATTCAGGCCCTCAAGTTCTTCCGCGTCGCTGCGTGACTGTGACATCAATACAGGCGAATCCAAGGCGCCCGCGCCAGATCGTGGAATGACACCGTTCAAATGGGAAACAGCCCCTGTGCCGGATGCTCGGCGCCCGCCGCGATCCAGCCGATGACGTATAGGGCAAGAGCGGCCGCGACAAGCCCGTCGACACGGTCCATTACGCCGCCATGCCCAGGGATGAGCACGCCAGAATCCTTGCGGCCGTGCCGCCGCTTGACCCAGGATTCGAAGAGGTCGCCGGCCTGGGCGACGATCGACAGCACCAGCGCCACAACACCCAGCAACGCCAGGTTGCCGGCGCCGGCGAAGGCGGCAAGCAGAAGCCCTGCCACGACACCACCGACCGCCCCGCCGAGGGCGCCGCTGCGGGTCTTGCCGGGCGAGATCGAAGGCGCCAGTTTGGGCCCGCCGACGGCACGCCCGACAAAATAGGCAAAAATGTCGGTTGCCCAGACGACCGCGAACAGGAACAGGATGGCGACGAGGCCCGAATGGTCGCCGTCCCGCAGCAGGGCAAGCGACAGGCCCGACATGCAGGCATAGGCAAGGCCGCTGGCGTCCCACTGGCCGATCTTGCGAACTCCGGCGGTGATCGCAGCTGTCGCAACCAGAATCACGACGAGCGGCAGCAGCCACCGTGCGGGCAGGCCGGCAATCAAGGCGCCGACGAAAAGGACCATCAGCGCTTCCGGCAGAAAACCAAGCCCGTCGGCGGCGGCGGGCCGCGACATGCGTGTCCACTCGTAGAAGATCATTGCCGCCATGATGGCGCACAGCAGCCGGAACGGCAGGCTACCGAGCCAGGTCAGGCCGAGGGCGACAATGGCCAGCACGACGGCCGAGATGACGCGCAGCTGAAGGTTGCTCATCCCGCGGCCGGCCGCGAAGCGACGTCCTGCGGCCCCAGTCCGCCGAAGCGGCGCTCGCGGCCGGCATATTCGCGCAAGGCCTCGGCGAAATGCTCGCGGTTGAAATCCGGCCAGTAGCACGGCAGGAAGACGAGTTCGCTGTAGGCGGCCTGCCACAAGAGGAAGTTGGACAGGCGCAGTTCGCCGCTGGTGCGGATGACCAGCTCCGGATCGGGAATGCCTTGCGTGTCGAGAGAGCCGGCAAAGCTTTCAGCCGATATAGCCTCGCTGTCCATTTCGCCGCGGGCCACGGCCGCCGCAAGCTTGCGCGCCGTGCGGACGATCTCGTCGCGCCCGCCGTAATTGAAGGCGATCACCAGCGTCAGCGAGGTGTTGTGGATCGTCAGCGATTCGGCCTCGTCGAGCAGCCCTCTGATGTCCGCCTGCAGCCCTGTGCGGTCGCCGATGATCCTGACCCGTACGCCGCTCTGGTGCAGCTCGGCAAGGTCGCGACGGATGAACAGCTTCAACAGACCCATAAGGTCGCTGACCTCGGACTTCGGCCGCGACCAGTTCTCCGACGAGAAAGCGTAGACGGTCAGGAAGGAGATGCCGAGACCCGGGGCGGCGCGCACCGCCTTGCGCAGGGCCTCGACGCCGGCGCGATGACCGGCGAGCCTCGGCATACCGCGCGCCTTGGCCCAGCGTCCATTTCCATCCATGATGATCGCGACATGCGCGGGCGTTGTCATGATCTCGCTTTCGGGTCAGCCAAGGGCCAACCCTAAACCTGCATGATTTCAGCTTCCTTGTCGGAAAGCAGATGATCGATGGTGCTGATGGTTTCGTCGGTAAGTTTCTGGACCTGGTCGGAACGCTTGCGCTGATCGTCCTCGCTGATGTCGCCGTCCTTCTCCGCCTTCTTCAGGAAATCCATGCCGTCGCGGCGCACATGGCGCGCGGCGACACGGGCGTTCTCTGCGTAGCCGTGCGAGATCTTGACCAGTTCCTTGCGGCGCTGTTCGTTGAGCTCCGGCAGCGGAATCCTCAGATTGGTGCCATCGACGATCGGGTTGAAGCCCAGATTGGATTCCCGGATCGCGCGGTCGACCGCGCCGACCATCGATTTGTCCCAGACCGAGACCGAGATCATGCGCGGCTCCGGCACCGAAACGTTGGCCACCTGGTTGATCGGCATGGTGGTGCCATAGGCCTGCACCTGGATCGCATCGAGCAGGTTGCTGGAGGCGCGACCGGTCCGCAGCGAAGCCAGGTCATGCTTGAACGCGGCGATGGCCCCATCCATGCGCCGCTTCAGATCGTCGTACTCACCACTCATCTTAGTCTCCTCGACCCGTCTGCCGCGGGTTCACTGCTTCGGGGCAAGGGCCCCGTGTTCGAGCCTGATTTTCGAAAGCCGGTTTCCCCTTCCAGGGATCGGCCCCGATCATTCGTCCGCGACGACCGTGCAGCGGCCGCCGCCCCTTAGAATATCGCCGAAACCACCCTTTTCGTGGATCGAATAGACGATTATCGGAATGTTGTTTTCGCGCGCAAGTGCAATCGCAGCGGTATCCATGATGGAAAGGCCGCGATTTATGACTTCGGCGTGGCTGATGCGCTCGAAACGTGTCGCATTCGGGTCCTTTTTCGGGTCGGCCGAATAGACGCCGTCAACCTGTGTACCCTTGAACAGCGCGTCGGCGCCGATTTCGGCCGCGCGAAGTGCCGCCGCCGAATCAGTGGTGAAGAACGGATTGCCGGTGCCGCCGGCGAAGATCACCACCTTGCCCTGGTTCATGTAGGCGGTCGCCTGGCGCTGCGAAAAACTCTCGCAAAGCTCGGGCATGGCAATTGCGGACAGCACGACGGCATCGACACCGATCTTGTTCAGCGACGTGCGCAACGCCAGCGAATTGATGACCGTGGCAAGCATGCCCATGTGATCGCCGGTAACGCGGTCGCCTCCCTTGGAGGCGACCGCCACGCCGCGAAAGATATTGCCGCCGCCGATAACGACACCCACCTCGATGCCCAGCGCACGGGCCTCGGCAATGTCGCCGGCGATGCGGTCGACGACCGAGACGTCGATGCCGAAATGTTGTTCGCCCATCAACGCTTCGCCCGAAGCTTTCAGCAGAACACGTCGGTAGCGGGGCTTGACCGTCATCTGGTTCCTCGAAATTCCGGCGTGGCAAGCTCTGAAGGCGAAAACGCCCCCTGCTTCGCCCGGCGGTGCTGTCATGACGGGTTGACCGGATACACGAAGGGCGCGGCGATGTCACGCCGCGCCCTTGTGCAAAATTCCAGGCTTTCTGGATCAGTTGCTGCTGATGGCAACCGCCTCGCCTTCGACCACGACCGGCAATGCGTAGCCTGACGGCTTGTCGCCGGTCACGACACCGCCCGCGACACGGACCTGGATCTCGGGACCGAAATAAGAATGCGGGAACGGTGCCGGCGTGCCGCTCACCTTGTCCAGGCGCTGGCGAAGCGCGGGCGGTATGGAGAAATCGAGCGCCGCAAGATTATCCTGCAGCTGCGAAAGCCGCGTTGCTCCGAGAATGACGGTGGCAACTCCTGGCTGAGTCGCCACCCAGTTCAGCGCGACCTGAGCCATGCCGCGGCCGAGTTCGGCGGCGACTTTCTCCAGCTCCGCCACCACAGCCCAGTTGTGCTCGCTGAATTTCTGGAAGCCTGGGTGGGTGGTGTTGCGGAAGCCGTCGAGCCGGCCGGCATTGCCCGCCTGCGCCGGGCGGTATTTGCCACTTAGCAGTCCGCTTGCCAGCGGGCTCCAGACCATGATGCCGGCGCCATGGCGTGTCCCGAACGGCACGAATTCATGCTCGATGGCACGCTCCGCCAGGGAGTATTCAAGCTGCAACGCCGAGATCGGCTCATAGCCGCGCAGTTCGGCGATCGCCTGCGCCCGCCCGGCATACCAGGCCGGCACGTCGGACAGGCCGATGTGACGTATCTTGCCTGCCCGAACCAGATCGTCGAGCGTACGCAGCACTTCTTCGGCCGGCGTCAGCCTGTCCCAGATATGCATGAGATAGAGATCGATATAGTCGGTACCCAGCCGCTTCAGCGATGCGTCGACGGCACGCATGATGTTCTTGCGGCCATTGCCGCCGGCGTTCGGATTGCCGGGGTTCGAGTTCATGGTGAATTTGGTGGCGATCACCGCCTTGTCGCGCAAGCCCCGCTCGGCCACGAATTCACCGAGCCAGGTCTCGGCCGTGCCGCCGGTGTAAAGGTCGGCGGTGTCGAAGAAATTGCCTCCGGCCTCGACATAGGCGTCGAACATCGCGCGCGCCGTATCCCGGTCCGCGCCCCAGCCCCATTCCGTCCCGAAAGTCATCGTGCCCAGTGCCAGCCGGCTGACGCGCAGGCCGCTGTTGCCGAGTGTGTAGTAGCTCATCGTCATTGTCTTTTCCGATCTCGGTCGGGTTGATACGGGCGTCATTGGCCAGGTGTCGCCTTGACCCAGGGATTGCCGCGCTCATGCGTCATGCGGAAGGTGAAGCCATCGACCTTCCAGCCAGCCGCGGAGCGCGTGAGGTGATGCTCATACGTGCCCCAGACCTCCCAGAGCGGGTCGCCATTACCCTCCATCCGGTTCCAGGCGTAGCCGTTCGACAGAACGGTCGCCGTGTCCGCTTCAAGGACGACCTGGTGATTGGTGCGCAGATGCAGGCTGGTCTTGCTGCCTTTGAGATTGCCGGCCCAGGCGCCGATCAGATCGTCGGAGGCGATGTTGGCCGCGGGCTGCCCGGACAGGCTGCTGAAGTCGGCGGTGACCCTATCCGCGAAATAGCTGCGCGCGCGTTTCCAGTCCTGCGCGTCGACCGCGCGGTCGATGGCGTCGACGATGCGGATGATGGCGCGGTCATCGGCAAGCGCCTGCCAGCCCATCGGCTCGGCCCCGCCGGCGTCGAGCGGCGCCAAGGCAAGCCCTGCGGCGAAGGTAGCGTGTTTCAAGGCGTTCATGTCTCTTCTCCTCGATACCATCAGCCCGATCGCCGATGTGTTGGCGACAATGTGAACCTCTGCCTCGGCGTCGATAAGATTGCATTGTCCGCAAAGACTATGCGATACTGTTCATGAATGGACCGGGATCTGCTCAGCCATCTGCCTGTCATCATTGCGGTCGCCCGGCGCGGCGGTTTTGCCCTTGCCGCGGCCGAACTGGGCATGAGCCCTTCGGCGGTCAGCCATGCAGTGCGCCTCGTCGAGGAGCGGATCGGTCAGCCGCTGTTTGCGCGCACCACGCGCAGCGTTTCGCTCACCGAGGCCGGCAAGGCGCTGGTGGAAACGGCGGCCCCTGCCCTCCAGGATATCGCCGAGCGGATGGATCGTATTCGCAGCGTCAAGGGCAGGCCGTCCGGGCTGCTCAGGATCAACGCCTCCAACATTGCAATGCCGTTGGCGGTGACGCCGGTCGTGGCGGCGATGGCCGAGCGATATCCCGACATCACGGTCGAGATTTTTGCCGATCAAGGGTTGGTCGATATCGTCGGCGAAGGTTTTGACGCCGGCATCCGGCTCGGCGAGATGATCGCCCAGGACATGGTGGCCATCCGACTGACGCAGCCCTTCAAAGCCGTTATCGTCGCCTCGCCCGCCTATATCGGGCGACATGGCCGTCCGCGCAGCGTGGCCGATCTCGCGAACCACAATTGCATCGGATACCGTCTCGTTCGCTCCGGTGCTCTCTATCGCTGGGATTTGACCTGGGACGGCAAGGACGTGGTCATGGAAACCAGCGGTACGGCCATCGTGACGGATTCGCTTGCGGCAATCGACCTGGCTCTCGCCGGAGTGGGCCTTGCCTATATGTTCGAGCCGCTGGCGCGCGCCGATCTCGCGGCCGGTCGCCTGGTGCAGGTTCTGCCGCAATCAGCGATCGAGGAACCCGGCCTTTTCCTCTACTTTCCGCGTCGCGCGGCGATGGCGCCCAAACTCAGGGCCTTTATCGACACCGCGAACGAAATCGGCCGGGCATCCCAGCGGATGTCCGGCCGAAAAAACACAGGCGAAATGGACCGGTAAGAAGTTACTTCTTGACCGCCGCCGCGACTTCCGCGGCGAAATCCGTCTCTTCCTTCTCGATGCCCTCGCCAAGGGCGAAGCGCAAATAGGCCGTGATCTTGGCCGGCGCGCCGATTTCCTTTTCGGCATCCTGCAGCGCCTTCTCGACGGTGATGTCGGGATTGAGCACGAAGGCCTGCTTCAGGAGCACGACTTCCTCATAGAACTTGCGCAGGCGACCCTCGACCATCTTCTCGATGATGGCTTCCGGCTTGCCGGACTGGCGCGCCTGATCGGAGAAGATTGCCTTCTCGCGCTCGACCGCGGCCGGATCGATCTGCTCGGCGGTCAGCGCCATCGGGTTGGTGGCGGCGACATGCATGGCGACCTGGCGGCCAAAGGCATTGGCGGCATGCTCGTTGCCCGTGGTCTCGATCGCGACCAGCACACCGAGCTTGCCGAGACCATCGGCAACAGCGTTGTGGACATAGGTCGCAACCGCGCCATGCGGAACGGTGAGCTTGGCCGAGCGGCGGAAGCCCATGTTCTCGCCGATAGTGCCGACCGCGTCCTTGATGGTGTCGGTGACCGACTTGTCGGAGCCCGGATATTTGGCGGCGGCGACCGCTTCGGTCGTGCCATAGGCAAGCGCCACCTTGGCGACGTTGGCGACGATTTCCTGGAAGGCGGCATTGCGGGCGACGAAGTCGGTCTCGGAATTCACCTCGACCACGGCAGCTTCACGCACACCGTTGTCGACGCCGATCAGACCTTCGGCTGCCGTACGGCCGGCCTTCTTGTCGGCCTTGGAGATACCCTTCTTGCGCAGCCAGTCAACGGCCTCTTCCAAGTTGCCGTTGGTCTCGTTCAACGCCGCCTTGCAGTCCATCATGCCCGCGCCGGTCAAGTCGCGGAGTTCTTTGACCTGTGCAGCCGAAATGCTCATTGTCGCCTCTTTGTTTAAATGCACCGACGCACCATCGGTATTCGATGGTGCGTCTGTTTAGCGTGCCAAAATATGAGAAAGATGAAGGCCGCAACCGGCCTTCGATTGTCAAGCCTCGGGGGCTTCCGACGCCGGAGCCGGATCGAGCGCCGGTTCGATCGGAGCTTCGACCGAAGCGCCGATATCCATGCCGAGCGCGCCCTGCTGACGGGCGATGCCGTCGATGGCGGCCTTGGCGATCAGATCGCAATAAAGCTGGATGGCGCGGGCCGCGTCGTCATTGCCGGGGATCGGGAAATCGATCTTGTCCGGATCGCAGTTCGAATCGATGATGGCGACGACCGGGATGCCCAGGCGCTTGGCCTCGAGGATGGCAATCGCCTCCTTGTTGGTGTCGATCACGAACATCAGGTCGGGCGTCGAGCCCATGTCCTTGATACCGCCGAGCGCCTTGTCGAGCTTCTCGCGCTCGCGATCGAGGTTCAGGCGTTCCTTCTTGGTCAACCCTTGCGCTTCGCCGGCCAGCATCTCGTCGAGCTTGCGCAGGCGCTGGATCGAGTTCGAGATCGTCTTCCAGTTGGTCAGCATGCCGCCGAGCCAACGCGAGTTGACGTAGTACTGGGCCGAACGCTGTGCCGCATCGGCAACGATGTCCGACGCCTGGCGCTTGGTGCCGACGAACAGCACGCGGCCGCCCTTGGCGACGGTGTCGGAAACCTGCTTCAGCGCCTGGTGCAGCAAAGGCACCGTCTGCGAGAGGTCGATGATGTGGATGTTGTTGCGGGCGCCGTAGATGTAGGACGCCATCTTCGGGTTCCAGCGGTGGGTCTGGTGGCCGAAGTGAATGCCAGCTTCCAAAAGCTGGCGCATGCTGAAATCAGGCAGTGCCATTCTAAGTTCCTTTCCGGTTAGCCTCCACGGACACAGGCATTTTTGGACCGAGGTCCTCGAACGCCACCGGAGGTCTCAGCCGGATTTCTCCCGGGCAGACACCAAAGTCCGTGTGTGGAATGAGCGCGCATATAGAGGGGAAGTCCGACAAACGCAAGCGGGGCGGCGCTTTAACGCCTAGCGTGCGGCAATCAGCGCTCCGGTGCCGATCATGGCGCTGCCGGCGAACCTGTTCATCAGCCGCATGCGCCAGGGTGTCCTGAACCAGCCCGAAGCCCGGCCCGCGAGCGCGGCATAGACCCCCATCGTCACGATATTGGCGCTGATGACGGTAGCCACCACCAGCAGGCCATCGAAAAAGGTCATCGTGTCGAGGTCGAGAATCAGCGGCATGATCGAGGCATGGAACAGGATCGCCTTCGGGTTTCCGAGCGCTATGAACGCGCCGAGCAGGAAGGATCGGGACAATTTCGCCTGCCCCGTCCGCGGCTCATTCGATTGCGCGACCGAGGCCCGCCACATCCTGACGCCGAGAAAGATCAGATAGGCGGCGCCGGCATATTTCAACAGGAGGAAGATCCATTCGAAGGTCTGAGCCAGGGCCACCAACCCCAGCAGCGCCAGAGTGACGAGCACGGCATCGCCGGCGGCGACCCCAAGGCCTGCCATGAAGGCCCGCAGGAACCCACGCGACACGCCGTTGGTGATGACCGCGAACATTGCCGGCCCCGGCGTGGCGGCGGCGAGCGTCACAGCGGCGCAATATGCCAGGAATGCCGTTGGTGTCATCGCTTGGACTTTCCGTTGGGCACCCGCACGCGCCGGAAGATGGCGACGATCTGCTCGCGGCTGCACTCGATGGCGCCCAGCCGCACCGCACGGTCGCGCTCGAAGCCGGTTATGTCATAGTGCGGAGCGGATGTCTTAGGCGGGCCCTGGTAGGACGAGCGCTTGATGCCGAGTTCCGCCGCAAAGCGATGCAATTCGTCGGTGTCGTCGGCTAGGAGATGGCACCAGAGATGGCCGGCCCATTTCCAGATCGCCGCATCTACATAGACTGCCATCAAGCCCGCCACGGCCAGCTCAATTGCCCGACCCTGCTATTTCGATACTGGGCAAGGCTTTGTCTGGTCGAACAGCGATAGGTTGACCAGCTTGCCGGTCATCGAGAAGTCGCCATAGTCCATGACGAGATCACGGGTGATGCCGTTCTCGTGCAGCTTGAAGCTGATCCGGTATTCCGGCACTTCCTCGCCGTTCTGGGCGCTGTCGTCGAAATAGGCGATGTCGACCGGCCAGTATTTGTCGGTGGCAAGCTTCGCCAATGCCGGCGCCTCCGGATCGGCCTTGTCGGCCTCGCTCTTCTTGCCGACGACGACGGTGGTCGTCATCACCTTGTTGGCGTCTTCCGAACCATCAAACAGGTTGGTCTGATAGAAGTTTTCGCCTTTTTCGGCCTTTCCGATCAGCTCGACCAGGTGCTGGGTCGGAAACTGGGTGGCGGCGAGTTCGAGACTGTTCTTCTCCGGCTTGTCGATGTCGACCTTGAGGCCCTTCGCGTCTTTCGTGGCCATACCCCTGACCTCCTTGTCGAGGTTCTGGTCGACAAAGGATTTCGTCACGAATGAAAAGGTCTTGCCTTCGGCATCCTCGAAAGTCGTCGTCTGCTGGTCGGTCAGCTTCGTGTTGTCGTTGGTGGCGATCTGGGTGACGAAACGGAATTTCACCGTATAGCCTTCGCAGGCCGAGCCATTGAACTCGTAGACCATGCGGCCGGTGATGCCGGTGATGCCGGACCGATCATCCGCCTTCTTGAGCGTGAGATCATAGACGGCGCGATGCGCCTGCAGCGCCGGTGCGGCGACAGCGGCGCCTGTTGGCAAAAGCGCCGACAACAGAACGGCGTGGAATGCAAGGCGCGTCGCGCGCATGAGGTACTCCGATCGTCGCGGCTGATGGCAGGCCGCAGGGAAAGATGGTCCAGCTTAAAAAAAGTCGTGGCGGAAGCGAGGCAAAAATAGCAATTTCGGCCCGGCCAGCGCGGCACCTTCCAGCAATAGGGAAAAGCAATGAGTGAAACAATCGAAAAGCGGCTAAGTGATCTCGGCGTGGCGCTTCCCGTTGCCGCCGCACCAGCCGCCAACTACGTGCCCTATTGCAGGACCGGCAGCCTGCTGTTCACCGCCGGACAATTGCCTCTCAAGGACGGCAAGCTGCAGGCGAGCGGCCTGCTCGGCCGCGATGTCGACACCGCCACCGGCAAGGACGCGGCAAAATACTGCGCGATCAACATTCTGGCACAGGCCAAGGCCGCGCTCGGCGACCTCGAGAAAATTCGCCGCCTGGTGAAGATCACCGTCTTCGTCGCCTCCGCCGCAGACTTCGTCGAGCAGCATCTGGTTGCCAACGGCGCCTCCGATTTCCTGGTCGCCGCCCTTGGCGAGCGCGGCAAGCACGCCCGCTCGGCCGTCGGTACCGCCTCCCTGCCGCTTAATGCCGCAGTGGAAATCGAAGCGATCTTCGAAGTCGAGTGAGCCCGAACACCATGACAGACCTATCCTGGCTGACCGCCCGGCCCGTTGCCCATCGCGGCTTTCACGACATGAACAAGACGCGCTGGGAAAACACGCTTTCCGCCTTCGCTGCCGCGGCCGAACGCGGCTACGCGATCGAATGCGACGTGCATCTGTCGTCGGACGGCATCCCCGTCGTGATCCATGACGACGATTTGCAACGGCTGACCGGGCAGGACGGTTTCGTCTGGCAACGCAGCGCGGCCGAACTTACCGCGCTCAAGGTTGGCGGCACGGCGGATCACGTGCCGACGTTGCAGGAAGCACTCGACCTCGTCGATGGTCGCGTGCCCATGGTGGTCGAACTGAAAGGAACTCCCGGTCGCGACGAAGGCCTGGTGGCGCGCGTCGGCAAGATGCTCAAGCGCTACAAGGGCAAGGCGGCGATCATGTCATTCGATCACTGGCTGATCCGCGATTTCCCCAAACACGCGCCCGGCATCCCGGCTGGATTGACCGCCTATGGCAAGGACGCCAAGCTGATCGAAGCACATTTCGCCATGCTGGCGCACGAACTCGCCTTTACGTCGTATGCCGCAGGCGACTTGCCGAACCCGTTTGTCAGCTTCGTGCGCGAAAAGCTCAAAATGCCTGTCATCACCTGGACGGTGCATGATCAGCCCGCGATCGACCTGACCTTTAGATACGCCGACCAGATGACGTTCGAAGGGTTCGAACCCGACCTGGTCGAAGTCGCCTGAACAGGGTGCCCGAAACGTGACTTGTAGCGGCCCGAATGGAGCTTAAATAAGCCTCATGGATCAGGGTGATGACGGCGACGGGCAAATGGCGAATGCGGACTATTCGATCCGCATCGCCGCCGGCATCGGTGCCTTTACCTGCGACGAATGGAACGGCTTTTCCGGAACCACGCGTGGCGACACGGAGGCCGGGTACAACCCGCTCGTTTCATTCGCTTTTTTGAGCGCTCTTGAGGATTCCGGCTGTGCGGTGCGGCGCACCGGCTGGCAAGGTCATCACCTGCGGCTGGAGACCGCGCAAGGCAGGCTCCTCGGCGCCGTTCCCTGTTATCTCAAGTCGCACAGCCAGGGCGAATACGTGTTCGATCACGGCTGGTCGGATGCCTTCGAGCGCGCCGGCGGCCGTTACTATCCAAAACTGCAAAGTGCCGTGCCGTTCACCCCCGTCACCGGCCCTCGCCTGCTGGTCGGCAAAGGCGAGGATCAGGATGCGGTGAAGGCTGGGCTTGCGGCCGGTCTCAAAATGGTGACCGACAAGCTCGGCGTCTCCTCTGCGCATGTCACCTTCGTGCAGGAGAGCGACGTCGCGACGCTGGAAGCCGCGGGCTTCCTGCATCGCACCGACCAGCAATTCCATTTCTTCAACGAAGGCTTTTCAACCTATGACGACTTCCTCGCCACGCTTGCCTCACGCAAACGCAAGGCGATGAGGAAGGAACGGCGCGAGGCGCTGGCCGATGGCATCTCGATCGACTGGCTGACCGGAAAGGACCTGACCGAAAAGGCCTGGGACGATTTCTTCGCCTTCTATATGGACACCGGCAGCCGCAAATGGGGCCGCCCCTACCTGAACCGCCAGTTCTTCTCGTTGATCGGCGAACGCATGGCGGACGACATCCTGCTGGTGATGGCCAGGCGCAACGGGCGCTATATTGCCGGCGCCATCAACTTCATCGGTTCCGACGCGCTCTACGGCCGCAACTGGGGCTGCATCGAGGATCACCCCTACCTGCATTTCGAGGTTTGCTATCACCAGGCCATCGACTTCGCCATCGAACGCAAGCTGAAGGTGGTCGAGGCAGGCGCGCAAGGCGAACACAAGCTGGCGCGCGGCTACCGGCCGGTGACCATGCATTCGGCCCACTACATTTCCCATCCTGGCCTGCGCAACGCGGTCGCCGACTATCTCAGGCGCGAGCGGCGCGAAGTGGAGCGGATGGGCGAATATCTGGAAGAGCATACCCCGTTCCGCAAGGATATTGGCGACCTCGGTTGATCGCACCGCAGCTTCGCCTTGCTGCTCGCAGGTCGCTTCGCTACACCGGACGGCAAGGCACACTTCGGAGCGTTTGCCATGATTGAGGCCGCCTATAATACCGGCAACATCTTCGCAAAGATCCTGCGCGGAGAGATCCCCTCGCATCGCGTTTACGAGGACGAAGCCGTCGTGGCTTTCATGGATGTGATGCCGCAAGGACCCGGCCATACGCTGGTGGTGCCGAAAGCGCCGTCGCGCAACTTGCTCGACGCCGATCCGTTGACCTTCGGCCCGCTTTTCACGGTTGTTCAGAAAGTGGCCCGAGCGGTCAAAAAAGCCTTCGACGCCGACGGTGTCACCATCATTCAATTCAACGAGCCTGCTTCGGGGCAGACTGTCTATCACCTCCACGTCCACGTCATTCCGCGTTTCGATGGCATCCCGCTGAAGCCGCATTCGGGCGAAATAGAGAAGCCTGAGGTGCTGGCTGAGAACGCCCGCCGGATAAAAGCGGCGTTGGCGTTATCCTGACGCCTGGCTTTCAGCGGTTGCCAGCACCTGCGGACTTCCGCGGAGATTGCGCAGTTGCGTATCGAAAACCATTAACCCGAGCCGCCAGGATATCAGCGTGATCGTCGTTCCACCGAACACATCCATCAGATTGTGCCCGCCTTGGATGAGGATCGCAGGCAACAAGGCGGCACTGATCAGGATCAATGCAAAACGCATCGGCCTGTAGGGCCAGATCGCGATCAGCGAAATCAGCGCCATGACGGTATGAAACGAGGGAAACCCAATGAGACCGGTTACTTTCAGGCTGGAAACATCCGGTACGCCCTCGGCGAACAGGCGATTCAATTCCGTGCCATAAGCCGAGCTTACGACCGGCCGGACAATACGGTCCACCTCCGGCGCCAGCGTCCAGTAGCCTGCGGCGCCGGCGGACGGGAACAGCGCCCAGCAGAATATGGTCGCCAGTGATGCTATTACTGTCCCCAATGCGGCCGCATGCAGGCGGCGCCGGTCGTTCGCCATGCCGAGGAAGAGAAACGTGAACAGCAACTGGGCCAGCGTCAGGTTGTAGATTTGCCGAAGCAAATCCGAGAGGCGGGGATATTGCGCAATCCAGGCGCAAAAGCCCGGCCAGGAATATCCCAGCCACGAATCCATCCGGACAAGCATGGCGTCGATCGGCTCCGATGGCCGCGGCAGCAACAGTATGTTGAAAAGGGCGGCAGGCACGGAATAGGCGATGAACAGCGCCAGAATGTGTGTGGTGAGGGCAACGCGCTCCGCCTTGCGGACCCGACGGTAGAACTGGCCGATGATTGTCAAGAGAACGGCAAAATAAACGGAAGGAATATATCCGTCGAGCGAGACGACGGTTCCTTTCTCCCAAACAAGAAAAAGGCAAACCGCCACCAGCGCCAGGGTAGCCGCCAATATCGTGCGTTCTGCAGGGAGGAGAACCATTCGTCAAATCTGCACGAAGGTCGTTAATTCAGAATGAAAACACAACCGTCAGCCGGCTGAAATCCATTCCCATCGCCCGCCAGGACGCGTGATCAGAATGGTTTGGTCGTGGAGACAGCCGAAAGCTTCTCAAACGCCGTCGGATGCTCTGCATGTTGCCGCAGCCGTTTGCGGATCGCATCCGCGCATTGTGCAGGCGTCAGCAGCGACGTGTCGACTTCCAGATCGTATACGCCTGGCCGGTGCACCTCCTCTTGCCACAGGCGCACCGGCAACGGCACGGGATCGTCAGGCGAGCCGGTCACATACCCCCTCGCCGTCGCAGTGGCGGCACGCCTCTGCATGATGATTCCGATCGGGCAGCGAATACCCACAAATAGTACCGGAAGGCCGACGAGACGACGAGCACAGTCGGCAAGGCAATCAAAGGGCTTCGAATAGGCGTCGTGGTGACCAACATCCGCCACGACGTTCAGTCCCAGCCGGCTGTGGGCGGCGATCGACTCGTAGAGAGCGGCGTATAATTCCGGCACAAGGCCCTCGAGGTCCGGACGCTCGCCGCCCGGCCGCAGTCCTATTCCAGGCCGGCATCGTGGCGGCGTGGCCAGCTCGAAAACATCCACGCCGAGATTCATCCAGACGCCATCGAAATGCTCCTGAATGGCCTGGACGGTGCTTGATTTTCCCGATCGCGGCGCGCCGTTCAGGATGATGATTTGCCCGACCATGGATCGCCTCTTCTCCAACGAAAAAAGCCCCGTTGCCGGGGCTTTTCGAGGGGGTGACTGTTCAGCCTTTGCGGGGCAATTGGGGCACAAGGCTGCGCTTGCCGCCGTCCTTGCCCTTGGGCTCCGGCTTCTGCGCCACGGCCTTCTTGGCCGCGGGCTTCTTGGCCACCGCCTTGGGCGGCTTCGGCGCGTCTTCGGGCTCTTCCTTCTTCGGCTTCACCGGTGCCTCGTCGGCGAGCGATTCGAGCTTCAGGCCGGTCTCGCCGGTTTCCTTCTTCTCGACGGTGACGCGCACCGTGCCGCCCTTCTTCAGCTTGCCGAACAGCACCTCGTCGGCCAGCGGCTTCTTGATGTGCTCCTGGATGACGCGGCCAAGTGGACGCGCGCCCATGCGTTCGTCATAACCCTTGTCGGCAAGCCAGGCGATCGCGTCCGGCGACAGGTCGAAGGTGACGCCGCGCTCGGAGAGCTGGGCTTCCAGCTGCATGACGAACTTCTGCACCACCTGATGGATCACCGGCACCGGCAGCGAGCCGAACGGGATGATCGCGTCGAGACGGTTGCGGAATTCCGGCGTGAACAGCCGGTTGATCGCCTCGACATCGTCGCCTTCGCGCTTGGTCGAACCGAAACCGATCGCCGCGCGCTGCGCATCGGATGCGCCCGCATTGGTGGTCATGATCAGGATGACATTGCGGAAGTCGATCTGCTTGCCATTGTGGTCGGTCAGCTTGCCGTGGTCCATCACCTGCAACAGGATGTTGAACAGGTCCGGATGCGCCTTCTCGACCTCGTCGAGAAGCAGCACGCAGTGCGGATGCTGGTCGACACCGTCGGTCAAAAGGCCGCCTTGGTCGAAACCGACATAGCCGGGAGGCGCGCCGATCAGCCGCGAGACGGTGTGGCGTTCCATATATTCCGACATGTCGAAGCGGATCAGTTCGACGCCGAGCGAGGCGGCCAACTGCTTGGCGACCTCCGTCTTGCCGACGCCGGTCGGGCCCGAGAACAGGTACGAGCCGATCGGCTTTTCCGGTTCGCGCAGGCCGGCCCGTGCCAGCTTGATCGCCGAGGTCAGCGCCGTAATGGCGGTGTCCTGGCCGTAGACGACGCGCTTGAGCTCAATGTCCAGGCCCTGCAGCACCTTCTCGTCATCGGCCGAAACCGTCTTCGGCGGAATACGCGCCATGGTGGCGATCGTCGCTTCGATCTCCTTGATGCCGATCGTCTTCTTGCGCTTGGCTTCCGGCACCAGCATCTGCGAGGCGCCGGTCTCGTCGATCACGTCGATCGCCTTGTCCGGCAGCTTGCGGTCGTTGATGTAGCGCGCCGACAGTTCCACCGAGGCCTTGATCGCCTCGTTGGTGAACTTCACCTTGTGAAATTCCTCATAATAGGGCTTCAGGCCCTTCATGATCTCGATGGCGTCCTCGACGGTCGGCTCATTGACGTCGATCTTCTGGAAGCGCCGCACCAAGGCACGGTCCTTCTCGAAGAATTGGCGGAACTCCTTGTAGGTGGTCGAACCGATGCAGCGGATCGCACCGGAAGACAGCGCCGGCTTCAACAGGTTCGACGCATCCATGGCGCCGCCAGAAGTGGCGCCGGCGCCGATCACCGTATGGATCTCGTCGATGAACAGCACGGCACCCGGATAATCCTCGAGTTCCTTGACGACCTGCTTCAGCCGTTCCTCGAAATCGCCACGATAGCGCGTGCCGGCCAACAGCGTGCCCATGTCGAGCGCGAAGATGGTGGCATTGTGCAGCACTTCCGGCACGTCGCCCTCGACGATGCGCTTGGCCAACCCTTCGGCGATCGCCGTCTTGCCGACACCGGGGTCACCGACATAGAGCGGGTTGTTCTTGGAACGGCGGCACAGCACCTGGATGGTGCGGTTGATCTCGCCTTCGCGGCCGATCAGCGGATCGATCTTGCCGGCCTTGGCCTTGTTGTTGAGGTTGACGCAATAAGCGGTCAGCGCGTCCTGCTGCTGCTTCTTCTTGCCGCCCTCCTCCTGTGGCTCGGCGCCGTTCGGGCCGCCCTGCTCGTCATCGGCACCGCGCGGGCTGCGGCTCTCCGACGCGCCCGGACGCTTGGCGATGCCGTGCGAGATGTAGTTGACCGCGTCGTAGCGGGTCATCTGCTGTTCCTGCAGGAAATAAGCGGCATGGCTTTCGCGCTCGGCGAAGATCGCCACGAGCACGTTGGCACCAGACACTTCCTCGCGACCCGATGACTGCACATGGATCACCGCGCGCTGGATGACGCGCTGGAAGCCGGCGGTCGGCTTAGAGTCCTCGTCGTAGCCGGTAACCAGATTGTCGAGCTCGGTATCGATATAGGTGAGAACGGTATGCTTCAGCTCGTCGAGATCGACGTTGCAGGCGCGCATGACGGCGGCCGCCTCGGTGTCGTCGATGAGCGCGAGCAGCAAATGTTCAAGTGTTGCATATTCATGGTGGCGCTCATTGGCGAGCGTCAGCGCCTGGTGAAGCGCCTTTTCCAGGCCTTGGGAGAAAGCCGGCATGTTACCTCACTTCTTCTCCATCACGCATTGCAGCGGATGCTGATTCTGTCGGGCGAAATCCATGACCTGAGACACTTTGGTCTCGGCCACCTCGAATGTATAGACCCCGCACTCGCCCACTCCATGATTGTGAACATGAAGCATGATGCGTGTGGCGGCTTCGCGGTCCTTCTGGAAAAAACGTTCCAGCACGTGAACCACGAACTCCATCGGAGTGTAGTCGTCGTTGAGGATGAGGACCCGGTAAAGGCTGGGCTTCTTGGTTTTGGTTTTGGTGCGCGTGATGACGGCCGTCCCGCGGCCGGCCTCATTGCCGTCGCCGCCGCCGTTTTGCATCCGCGCCACTTGTATCGTGGCAGTCAAACCGATCGTCACGTAATCCTGCCTCTTTCGAATCCTCATGCGAGTTCAACATGTAGGTGTTCGATGGACGATTTTAAGCCCTTCTGGTTAGCTGACAATATGGCTAGGTGGCCAACCTGGCGGTTTTTCGCAATCGTGAAGCGCTGGCATGAAAAAACCCGGCCGCGTTTCCGCGGTCGGGTTTTGTCCCGCGCCCAAAGGGCCGGATTTTAATTCACGGGCGAAAAATTACTTCGCCTTGGCAACGATCGATTCGAACGGCTTGTAGGCCTCTTTGGCGAGTTCGGCATAGAGGTCGCCAATCTTGGTAGCCTCGGCGACGAACGCCTCGTAGGACTGCTTGGCATAGTCGGATTGAATCTCGATCGCCTTGTCCAGCGACTTGGCCGAGAACAGCTTCTCGCACGCGACGCTGCCGGCTTCGAAGCTCTTCTTGGTGTATTCGCCGGCCTCGGTGGCGATCGCCTGCGCGCCCTTGGACAAGGAGGCGAAGCTCTTCAATCCGGTGTCGGCGAACTCCTTGCCGTATTTGCTGAAGTCCTCATAGGTCTGGGTCATTTCGTACTCTCCCTGGACGGTTGACGCGCCCTGCCCCGAGCGCCGTTGTGCAATGCATAATATATATTGTGCAGCGCACAAAAGTCAAGAAGTCGGGGACTCGCGACCCCGCGGGCAGCGGCAATGGCTAAAATTCGAATAAAGGAAGGCTCAAACCCCCAGAAAATGGTGAACGCGGCGGTTACCATAAACGGATTGGTAACGCTGCCCCGCTAGCTTGGCCAGAAGTGAGGCAGGATCCCTTTGCCGCCTCCAGCGCAACGAGAAATTCAAAGGAACTACCAGTGCGTCAGGCGTTGTCGGGCTTCGTTTCCAAATCCGCGTTCCCTCTTAAAACGATCATGATCCTCGCCATGGCGATGACCTTCGTCGTCGCGGACGTCGCCTCGTCGCTCGCGGCGAAATCCGCGGCCATCGTCGTCGATGCCAAAACCGGCAAGGTTCTGTACTCGGCTAATGCCGATGGCCGGCGCTATCCCGCTTCGCTGACCAAGATGATGACGCTCTATCTGACCTTTGAAGCGATGGCGAAGGGCAAGATCAGCAGAAACTCGCCAGTCGTGTTTTCGGCACATGCGTCAGCCGAGGCGCCGACCAAGCTCGGCGTGAAGCCTGGTGGATCGGTGGCGGTCGAGACCGCGATCCTGTCGATCGTGACGAAGTCGGCCAACGACTCGGCGACCGCGCTCGGCGAAATGCTCGGCGGCAACGAAACCAACTTCGCCCGCATGATGACGGCCAAGGCGCGGCAGCTTGGCATGAACGGCACGGTCTTCCGCAACGCCAACGGCCTGCCGGATCCGGGACAGTTCACCACCGCGCGCGACATGGCCACGCTCGGCATTGCGCTCAGGGAACATTTTCCCCAGTACTACGGCTATTTCGCGCAGCGATCCTTTCTCTACGGTCGCCAGCGCATCAATGGCCATAACCGTCTGCTCGGACGCATCAAGGGCGTCGACGGCATCAAGACCGGCTATACCCGCGCCTCCGGCTTCAATCTCGTCTCCTCCGTTAATGACGGCAACCGCCGCCTGGTCGCCGTTGTCATGGGCGGCACGTCGGGCGGCAGCCGAGACAACCAGATGGCAGGCCTGATCAACACCTATCTGCCGAGGGCCTCGACCCGCGGTGGCGGCGACCTCGTTGCCAAGGCGGACAGCAACCCCATCAGCGCACTTGCAAAGGTTCTCCTGCCCAAGCATGATGCGCCGACCCCGGACGAAAAGCCGGTGGCCGTGGCGGAAGCCGATACGGCCGTCGCCGACGACGCGACCGTTGCCCAGGGCGACAGCGAGGACGAGGATACAGCCGAGGCGGAGGCACCCAAGCTGGTTGTCCCGGCAAAGAAGGTAAAGACGGTCATCGTCTCCGCTCCCAAGGTCGCCACCGCCCAGGTCGTGGCCGCCTATGCCGAGCCCACCCCGGCCGTTGATCCGGTCAGCACCGCGTCGGTTCCGTCAGGCTGGGCCATCCAGGTTGCCTCCTCGCCGAAGCAGTCCGAAGCCCAGGCTTTCCTCGACAAGACCACCAAGCAGGCTCCCAAGGTGCTGGCCAACGCTTCCGGCTTCACCGTCGCTTTCGACAAGGACGGCGCCACCTACTACCGCGCTCGCTTCGGCGGCTTTGGGTCCAAGGATGCCGCCTGGAAGGCCTGCACCGCTTTGAAGAAGAAGAAAATCGAGTGCTACGCCGTCCAGCAATAGGACTGCGTGGAAGATATCTCCCGGAAAATTTTTGCGTCGAAGGAGACTAGTTGTGATTGGAGAGCAAGACGTCCTTGGCTTCGTTAATCCGCGCCGCCAGGAAAGACGTGCCGCCGACATCGGGGTGCAGGCGCTGCATCAGGCGGCGGTGCGCCTTGCGGACATCCGCCGCGGCGGCCCCCGCTTCAAGACCAAGGACCTTGTAGGCCTCCTCCTTAGTCATGGCGCCCGAACCTGGCGCAACACCCAGCCTTTCGCCACCATTCGTCTCAGCGTATTTGCGCCAGACGGGAAATCTGCCGTCAAGATACGTCTCTAGCAACTGCCGGCTCTCCGGATCGCCGGAGAGTTCACGGTAGAGATGCTGCAATTGCGCAAGGGTCATCGAGCCAAGCATCTTGCCATCGTGGCGGCCGGCCAGAACCAGTCCTTCCAGGCCGCCAGTATTGTGATCGAGTTCCATCTCGAGTGCCGCCGTCCGCACGGTTGAGCGTTTTCCAGCACGCGGCCTGGCCTTTGGCCGGCCCGTATGCGTGGCGCCGTACCAGGCGATTGCCACGAACAGGATGATGCCGCCGATGCCTTGGCGCCCGACCAGGAGCACGGCGCCGCCGACCAGCGCCAGCAGGATCGGTCCCAATTTTCTCATTCCGCTTGCGAGTTGCGCCGGATCCGCGCGGAGAAAGGCTGTGGCTACCCCCAGCAGCACCAGCAACAACGCGACCACAATGATAATTGCGCCTAACATTTCGCACCGCCCCGCAGGGGTCCTGTCCGCTCGGACAGCCGCGTGATGTCCTTCAACATTTTTCCTGCGCCAGAATCATGGCCTTTAACCGGGCCGGGAGGAGGACCATCATGCGAACTGATCCTCCAAAGCGCAGCGGCCTGTGTCGACAGTTCTTCATCGCGCATGGATTTCAAGATGTGGCGTCGTCGCGTCGCTTGCAAGTCCAGCCCGGGGCAAGATTGAGGGCCAGAAAACGCGGGCGCGGCAGCAGGCAATCCTTCGCTCAAGCCCTAGAGCAGGCCGAGGTCGGCCAGCTCGCGCCTGAGTTTCGGCGGCATCTCGACCAATCCCGCCTTGCCCTTGCCGAGGTCGGCCGGGGCGTCCGCCGGCTTCAGGTAACGCCAGCCCTGGAAGGCGCGGCGCGGCTGCCAGTCGGTGCGCACCACCTCGGGGTCGAGCATCAAATGGCAGCGGCCGATGCCGTCGTCATCGGTGAACGGCCGGATTTCCGTGATCAACTGGCGGCACTGCACGCTGCCCTTGATCACCCAGTAGAGCGAACCGCCATCGGTGACCTCGTCGCCACGTGTCGGCATCATGCGGGTGGTGTGCCAGTGTTCGGCTGGTTCGCCGGCACGGCGGCGCTCGTCAAGACGGAAGGCGATCCACTCTTCGAGATCCTCGACACTGTCGCAACCGACGCAAAGCTTTAGGAGATTGAGAGCCATCGCCCAAGGTTAGTCCGGAGCGCCGGGACGTCAACGGCCTGACGGACTTCTCCACAGTGCCGGCTTGGGCCAGCCCTCAACACTCAACGACATTGACCGCCAGGCCGCCAAGGCTGGTTTCCTTGTACTTCTCGTTCATGTCGAGGCCGGTCTGGCGCATCGTCTCGATCGCTGCATCGAGCGGCACGAAATGCACGCCGTCGCCTTTGATGGCCAGTGACGCGGCCGTCACCGCCTTGACGGCACCCAATGCGTTGCGCTCGATGCAGGGCACCTGGACCAGCCCGCCGACCGGGTCGCAAGTCATGCCGAGATGATGTTCGAGCGCGATTTCGGCAGCATTCTCGACCTGCTCGGGCGTGCCGCCCATGACCGCGCACAGGCCGGCCGCAGCCATCGCCGAGGCGGAACCGACCTCGCCCTGGCAGCCTACCTCGGCGCCCGATATCGACGCATTGGACTTGATGATGCCGCCGACGGCCGCTGCCGTCAGCAGGAAGTCGCGAATGCTCGGCTGGTCGGCCTCGGGATGGAAATGCAGCCAGTAGCGCAGCACCGCCGGCAGCGTGCCGGCGGCACCATTGGTCGGCGCGGTGACGACACGCCCGCCGGCCGCATTCTCCTCGTTGACCGCCATCGCATAGATCGACAGCCAGTCATTGGCGAGCAGCGGGTTCGGCCGGTTCTGCTGCCACTGCTCCTGCAGCTTGTCATGGAGCTGTCTGGCGCGGCGGCGCACCTTGAGCCCGCCTGGCATGATGCCGTCCTGCGACAGGCCGCGGTCGATGCAGCCCTTCATGGCGTCCCATATCGCGTCGAGGCCGGTGTCGAGCGCCTCGCGCGACATCTGCGTCTCCTCGTTGACGCGCTTCATTTCGGCAATGGAAAGGCCGCTCCTGGCCGCCATCTTCAGCATCTCGACCGCATTCTTGAAGGGATACGGCACTTTCTTGCCCTCGGTTGTGACCGAGCCCTTCGACTTCATCCGTTGCAGCTCTTCTTCCGAAACCACGAAGCCGCCGCCGATCGAATAGTAGATGCGTTTGAGCAGCAACCGGCCGCCGGCGTCGTAAGCGTAGAACGCCATGCCGTTGGCATGGCCGGTGAGCGGCGTCTTGCGGTCGAGAACCAGATCGGTGGCCGGATCGAAATGGTAGGAGGGGTGGCCGGGCGGTGAAACCAGCTTGTCGGCGGTGATGCGGCTGACAATGTCGTCGGCTCGGTCGGGGTCGACCGTTTGTGGCGTCTGGCCGGCAAGGCCGAGAATGACGGCACGGTCGCTGCCATGGCCGATGCCGGTATAGGCGAGCGAGCCATGCAGGCTGGCGCCGATGCGGTCGACCTTGGCGCCGGCGGGACGCGGCCAGTCGTCGCCCGCGACCTCGTCGAGAAAGCGGCGCGCAGCCGTCATCGGTCCCATCGTGTGCGAGCTCGAAGGGCCGATGCCGATCTTGAACAGGTCGAAAACCGAAAGGAACACGCTGTCTCCTGGGTCACGTCGAGGATTACATATAGGAATTCCCGGGATGTTTCCGCTCTTTTGACAATCGCGGCGCAGCACCTGCCGACCTTGTTTGCTCCGGCAGCGACATCGAGTGCAACGCGCCGTGCAAGGTCATCGAAGCAACCGGGCCGAATATGGTAGATTCGGCGCCATAGGCGATTCCTATCTTTCGACGGCCGATCTCGCGGCGCTGAGCTTTTTCCTCCTCGCATGGGTGCTGCACACGCTCGCCTCGGACGGCCACCTGGTCAGCCGCGTGTCGCTGACCACCGCCATGAATGCGCAACGCGAGGCCTGGATGCGCACCATGGCCGAGCGCGAGATCCGCATCGTCGACACCGCCATCATGAGCGGCCTGCAGCAGGGAACCGCCTTCTTCGCCTCCAGTTCGCTGATCGCGCTCGGCGGCTGCTTCGCCCTGCTTGGCGCGTCGGACCGGGTGCTTGAGGTGCTGAGCACCCTGCCCTTGGGCGGCGCGCCGTCGCGCTCGGCCTTTCAGATCAAGGTGGTGGGACTGGTGCTGATCCTGGCCTTTTCCTTCTTCAAATTCGGCTGGGCCTATAGGCTGTTCAACTACTGTTCGATCCTGATCGGCGCCGTGCCGATCCCGCATGGCGAGGCCTCGCGCAATCCCCTCACGCAAACGGCCGTGTGGCGCGCGACGCAAATGAACATGCTGGCCGGCAAGCATTTCAACTCTGGCCTGCGCGGCGTGTTCTTCTCGATCGGCTATCTCGGCTGGTTCGTCGATCCCCTGGTGTTCGTGCTGTCGACGCTTCTGCTGCTGGCCGTCCTGGTACGGCGGCAGTTCTTCTCCGCGGCGCGGCGCGCGGTGATCGGTCAGCCGCCGGGCGTCGGAAACGGCTGATCGATGCGGCCGGAAAGCCAATAGGCGAAAAGCCCGATCCATTCGCGAACCGCGATGGTCGTGTTCTGCAGTGAATCGGCCGCGTTGTCGCGAAACAAGCCGATGCCTTCCCGACCCGAGGTGCGATAGTCGACCGGCCATTGGACAGTTGGAAAACCTGCCTTGTCGAACAGGGCCTTGGCGCGCGGCATGTGAAAGGCTGATGTCACCAAAAGCCATGTCTCGCCAGGTTTGGGCTTGACCAGTTCGCGGCTGAAGACCGCGTTCTCGTAAGTGTTGCGGGATTTGTCTTCGAGGAGCAGCTGGTCGGCCGGGACACCCAGCGCCTCGAGCAGGCGCGGCGCGGTGTCGGCATCACCTTCGCCGTCGAAGAACAGTGAACCGTTTCCACCGGAGACCACCACCTTTGCCTGCGGGAAACGCCTGGCGAGGATCGCGGTCTCAACCATGCGATCGCCGCTGCTGTTCAATTCATAGCCGCCGCGCACAAGGTTGATAGCGCCCTCGAAGCCGCCGCCGAGCACGACGATGCCGTCTACCTTCTCCGGCAGCGGCGGCCTGGGAAAGCGTTCCTCCAGCGGATTGAGCATCATCGCTCCAAGTGACGTCCACGCCGACAGCGCAAGGATCAGAAACGCCAGCACGCCGCCGCTGACGGCAAGTCGCCGCCGGCCGGCCATCCCGGCGAGCAGGCCTGCCAAAAGCAGGAAGATCGTCAGGTTGAGCGGCTGGATGAAGAACCAGAATATCTTGGAAAGATAGTAGAACATCGCTCACTCATTACAGCCCGCAAGGCTGTCCAAAATCGATCGCGATTTTCAGGACCATGCGTCAGGCGAGCGATACCCTTACCACCACTTCTCCGGCTGGAATGTGCCGGCCGCCTGCTCGATGACGGCGGCGGTCTGGAACAGCGTCTCTTCCTCGAATGGCCTGCCGATCAATTGCAGGCCGAGCGGCAGCCCCTTGGGGTCGAGGCCGGCGGGCACTGCGATGCCGGGCAGGCCGGCCATGTTCACGGTGACCGTGAAAATATCGTTGAGGTACATCTTGACCGGATCGGCGGCCATGTCCTCGTCGGCAATGCCGAAGGCAGCGGACGGCGTCGCAGGTGTCAGGATGACATCGACGCCGGCGGCGAAGACATTTTCGAAGTCGCGCTTGATCAGGTTGCGCACCTTCTGAGCCTGCAGGTAGTAGGCGTCATAGTAGCCGGCCGACAGCACATAGGTGCCGATCATGATGCGGCGCTTGACCTCGCGGCCGAAGCCGGCGGCGCGGGTCTTCTCATACATCTCGACGATGTCCTTGCCCGGCACGCGCAAGCCGTAGCGGACGCCGTCATAGCGGGCGAGGTTGGAAGAAGCTTCCGCGGGCGCCACGATGTAATAGGCCGGCAGCGCGTATTTGGTGTGCGGCAGGGAGATGTCGACGATTTCGGCGCCCGCGTCCTTGAGCCAGGCAATGCCCTTCTGCCACAACGCCTCGATCTCTTCCGGCATGCCGTCGACACGGTATTCCTTGGGAATGCCGACTTTCATGCCCTTGATCGGCTTGCCGATCGCCGCCTCGTAGTCCGGCACCGGCCGGTTGACGGACGTGGTGTCCTTGGGATCGACCGACGCCATGGATTTCAGAAGAATGGCGGCGTCGCGCACGTCGCGGGCGATCGGTCCGGCCTGATCGAGCGACGAGGCGAAGGCGACGATGCCCCAGCGCGAGCAGCGGCCATAGGTCGGCTTGATGCCGACGGTCCCGGTGAACGCGGCTGGCTGGCGGATCGAACCGCCGGTGTCGGTGGCGGTTGCGCCTGCACACAGGAAGGCCGACACGGCGGTCGCCGAACCACCGGAAGAACCACCCGGCACCAGCTGCGCATTGTCGAGGCTACGCTGGGTTTTCGTGCCACCTGCCGAGACGAAGCCGCCATCACCCTGATGCGTCGTCGGCATCACCACCGTATCGAGGCGCGAACGCCGCCACGGGTTGATGACCGGGCCGTAGTAGGAGGTCTCGTTGGACGAGCCCATGGCGAATTCGTCCATGTTGAGCTTGCCCAGCATGACGGCGCCGTCGGCCCACAGGTTGGACGTGACCGTTGATTCATAGCGCGGCTTGAAGCCGTCGAGCACGTGGCTGCAGGCCTGGGTGTGGACGCCTTCGGTACCGAACAGGTCCTTGATCCCGAGCGGAATGCCTTCCAGCGCACCGCCCTCGCCCTTGAGCAGCCTGGCATCCGACGTCTTGGCCATGTCGCGCGCCTTGTCGCCGGTCACCGCCACATAGGCATTGAGCGCCGGATTGGCGCGATCGATCGCCAAGAGATAGGCTTCGGTGATCTCGGTCGCGGTGATTTCCTTGGCGCGCAGCTTGGCGCGGGCCTGCGAAATCGTCAGATGGGTCAGGTCGCTCATCAAAGGCTCTTTTCGTAAAACACCGACCACTCGGAATCGGGATAGTCCAGCACCGGGCCGCAGCGCGAGAACCCGGCGCGTTCATAGACGGTCCAGGCGGCGGGATGGCGATCGCCGGTCTCCAGCACCAGCCGCTTCAACCCTTCATCGCGCGCCAGCGCCTCGACCCGTTGGACGATTCCAGCGCCAATCTTGCGGCCACGATGCGAAGGCCTCGTGTACATACGCTTGACCTCGCCAATGGCATCGTCATGGCGCTTGAGTGCACCACAACCAATGGCGACGCCGTTGTCGCGAGCGATGAAAACCGTCGTGTCCTTGCCTGCCATCTGCTCGACCGTCAGGTGGTAGCAGTGCTCCGGCGGCGTCAGTTCGAGCAAGGTCGCGTTGAGTTCCGCGACCAAGCCGCGCACGTCGTCCTGCAGCGGCGTTTCGATGGCGATCTCGATAGCCATCGGTGCCTTACTCCACGACCTTCGGCACGAAGCCATCGGTGCCTTACTCCACGACCTTCGGCACGAGGAAGAAATTCTCGTCGGTCGCGGGCGCGTTGGCGACGATGTCGGCCGCCTTGTTGCCGTCGGTGACGACATCGCCGCGCTTCTTCATTTCCATCGGCGTCACCGACGTCATTGGCTCGACGCCGGAAACATCGACCTCGTTCAACTGCTCGATGAAGCCCAGTATGGCATTCAACTCGCCGGTCATACGCTCGGCATCTTCCTCGCTCACCGCGATGCGGGCGAGATGCGCCACGCGCTTCACTGTCTTGACATCAACGGACATGTATTTGCCTCGGGGAAAACCAGTCCGGGCTATAGCGGCGCGGCGCGCGACGCGCAACATGTGCCGCCCGACAATCGGGCAACAACCTCATGGCAGGGCAATGCCCTCGCACAGATAGTAGCTGCCGCTGTTGCCGCTCGCCTCGCTTTCATCGTCGATCGGCCGGGCCGACACGAGATCGACCTGCGTCGGGTTCATCTGCGTCACCGACAGGACGTCAGGAAAGACATAGCCCGGCTCCTGGCAGATCGCCGTCACAGCCCAGCTCGGCGAGCGTGTCGCCTTGCTGACCTGAACGAATTCGCAATTGTATTCGACGCCTTGCAGGCCGTTCTTCGAAAGAACGATGTTGCCGGCATCGATCAGCGTCTGCAGCGTATCCTTTTTGGCTTGGGTACAGAGTTCCTCCGACTGGAGATAGACACCTTCGATGAAGTCATCCGCAGCAAGCGCGGGCGACGCCGCGACAAACATCGATACGCAAAGAGATCGCCCTAATGCCATGGATTTGTTCCGCTTTGGCTGTTCTAGATGGTAATCGTTTCACCAATCTTCGGCAATGCAAGCTTGACCCCAGATCCTTCCAGCCCGGCTTCGAACTTCTCGGGCGTCGGGTCGATCATTGGAAACGTGCCGAAATGGCAAGGGACCACCGTTTCGAACTTGAAGAAGCGGCGGCAGGCAAGGGCCGCCACCGCACCGCCCATGGTGAAGCGATCGCCGATCGGAACGATGCCAATCTTTGGCTCGTGCAATTCATTGATCAGCGCCATGTCGGAAAAGATGTCGGTGTCACCCATGTGGTAGAGCGTCTGGTCTTCCGGGAAATGCAGGACCAGCCCACCCGGATTGCCGAGATAGACGTTCTTGCCGCCCTCTTCGCCAAAGGAGGACGAATGCAGCGCCTGAACGAAAGTGGAGGTGAAACCGCCGCAATCGACCGTGCCGCCAATGTTGCCGGGATTGATCTTCTTGTCGCTGACGCCCCTGCCGACAAGGTACATGCAGATCTCGAAATTGGCGACCAGTTGCGCGCCGCTCTTGCCGAGCACTTCCAGCGCGCCGCTGATGTGGTCGCTGTGCCCGTGCGTCAAAAGAACATGCGTGATCCCTTCGGCCGGTCCTTCCCACCCGTCCGTCCAGGACGGGTTGCCGATCAGATAGGGGTCGATGAGGATTTTCGCGTCACCGGTTTCGATGCGGAAGGCCGAGTGGCCATACCAGGTCAGTTTCATGAATGCATTTCCTCGATTTTTCCCGAGCCAAAGGATAGAACGCCGATAGCCTTGAGATCAAAGGGTATAGTGTCCGCCGGGCATCCGAAAGGACGCGTGCTGTCGAAAAAACGAGGGAAAGCCGTTGACCGTCATCACGATTGAGCAATTGCCGGCACGGCTCGCCAACGGCAGGACCTTGGCGGGGCTCGATCTCGGCGACAAGACGATCGGCGTGGCGGTTTCCGATCGGGGGTTCTCCTTCGCTCATCCGCGTCCAGTCATCATCCGGCGGAAATTCTCGCTCGACGCCGCCGTCCTTCTGGCATTGCTGACGAAAGAGAATGTCGGTGCGGTGGCGATCGGATTGCCGATCAACATGGATGGATCGGAAGGTCCGCGCGCACAGAAATCGCGCGCCTTCGTGCGCAACATGGCGCGGCTAAGCGACCTGCCCTTCGTATTCTGGGATGAGCGGCTGTCGACCGTCGCGGCCGAACGGACGCTGATAGAGATGGATTTCTCGCGCGCCAAACGCGCCGGCAAGATCGATTCGGCGGCGGCCGCCTTTATTCTGCAGGGAGTTTTAGACCGGCTTCAGTCACTCGATGCAGCCGATCGAACGGGACCGGACCCGTCCAGCGACGCCTGACCCAGCCCAATATCTCGCGACGCCTGCGAAACACCCATATCGCCACGAGCAGCAAGCCATCGAACACGCAGGCTTTTGCCACCATGCCCGGGATGGTTGCGGGGTCGATGCCGAGCATCTGACCGTAGAGCTGGAACACGAAATCGTGCAGCTGCCGGCTGAGCATCACATAGCCGAAATTCATGTCGTTGAGCGACAGGTAGAACCAGCCCCAAAACAGCGCCATCGGCGCGGCCCACAACGCGAAGATGTAGCGCATCAGCGGCCTCCCTTCCCGTTCGGGCCGGTCCGTCCCGATATCATGGAGAGCAGCGAATTGTGCGCCGCGGCTTTCGCCATGCTGTGCGCCGTGGCGTGGAAATCCTCCTCATCCAGCGCAGCTACCGAACGCCGTTCGGCAAGCATTGCGACATAGGAGACCAGAAGTGCGGCCAGTTGCACTGCGACCACCATGAACAGGCCGTTGATGCCTTGGGCCGCACCGCCGATCAGGATCATCGACATCACCCCGGAAGCGGAAATGAAGGCGATGCGAACGACGCTGTCGGCGCCGGGGCTGGACGCGTCGTTGATCAGTGTATCGACAAAGGCCCAGAAGAACAGCACCGCCACGACCAGCAACGCGATCGCCAGCGGAGCGACCACGACGATGTTCTCCAGATTGACAAACTGGGCGCTCTCGACGGTCACGCCGAGTACGCCGAGAGCCGCCGTCACACCTCGATTTCCATCGATACAGATCACCGCAAGCAGGGCAAAAACGATCGCCCAGTGCACGGACAGAAAGGAGGTCAGTACGTGTCGCATCGTGATTCCTGCTTCGACAGGATTGACAGTGGGCTTTGCGGTTCGCCGCCGCAACGGAAACCATTTGTTAAGGTTAACGGCGACGGCGAGGTCAGTGGGGATTCCGGCACCGCCGCTCAAACATGAAAGGCATCTCCGTCAATTCACCGGCGGATAGAGCGTATCGATGATCATGCGCGCGTCGTGGCGCGAATCGAGCATGCCGTAGGTATTGCGCCACTGGCCCGCGAGCCGCGTCTCGACGAAGGCATCGGCGATCCGCCCTGCCCCGAGCCGACGCAACTCGGCGGCCGCCGCAGAGAGCGCAAGCTGTTCCGTCAGCAGCCGGGCCGAGCCCTCGTCGGTCGAAGCGACCTGCATGGCCGCCTTCAGAACGCCGATCGTGCCGCGCCCGCCGGCGCCGAGGTCGCGATCGATGCCGGTCAATACTTCTTCGAAAAGCCCCGGCGCGCGGCCAAGCACGCGCAGCACGTCGAGCGCCATGACATTGCCCGACCCTTCCCAGATCGCGTTGACAGGCGCTTCGCGGTAATAACGGGCGAGCGGAGCTTCCTCGACATAGCCATTGCCGCCAAGGCACTCCATCGCCTCGTAAAGCAGCGGTGGCGCGATCTTGCAGACCCAGTATTTGACGACCGGCGTCATGGCGCGGGCGAACGCCGCCTCGCCGCGATCGCTCGCCGCCTCGTCGAAGGAACGCGCCAGCCGGAACGACAGCGCGGTCGCCGCGGCAACATCGAGCGCCATGTCGGCCAGCACGCGCTGCATCAACGGCTGCTCGATCAAGGTCGAACCGAACACCTGGCGATGGCGGGCATGATGGATCGCTTCGGCCAGCCCCGCCCGCATGATCGCCGAAGACGCCACCGCGCAGTCGAGCCGGGTCAGCGTCACCATGTCCATGATCGTCTTGACGCCGGCGCCGGGTTCGCCGACCATCTCCCCGATGGCGTTGACGAATTCAACCTCGGAAGACGCGTTCGAGCGATTGCCGAGCTTGTCCTTCAGCCGCTGGAAGCGAAAGCCGTTGCCAGACCCGTCGCCGAGCACGCGCGGCACCAGGAAGCAGGACAGTCCCTCCGGCGCCTGTGCCAGCACCAGGAAGGCGTCCGACATCGGCGCCGACATGAACCATTTATGTCCCGTCAGGCGGTAGAAGCCGCTGCCGACGCGTTCCGCCCGGGTCACATTGGCACGCACATCGGTCCCGCCCTGTTTCTCGGTCATGCCCATGCCGAGCGTCAGTCCGGTCTTTTCGACGGGTGGCTTCTGGCTCTGGTCGTATTTGCGCGTCGTCACGCGCGGCGCCCATTCGCGAAACAGTTTTGGGCTGGCCATCAATGCCGCCAGCGAGGCGCTGGTCATGGTGATGGGGCAGAGATGCCCGGTCTCGAGTTCCGCCGTCAGGTAAAAACGGGCGGCGCGCACCTGATGGCGGCGGCCGATCTCGGCGTCGCCATTTTCCCAGACCGAGGAATGCAGGCCGTTGGCCACCGAGCGGCGCATCAAGGCGTGGTAGGCGGGATGGAATTCGACCAGGTCGATGCGCCGTCCCTGGCGATCATGCGTCCTGAGTTTCGGCGTCTCGACATTGGCGAGGCGCGCCAGTTCCTGCGCTTCTTGCGTCAGCACGAAACGGCCGAGCCCGTCGAGATCCTTGCGCACCGGATCGGAAAAGCGCTCGGCAAGCTGGATCAGCAACGGATCGCCTCGCCAAGCGTTGCCGCCCGTCAGCGGCGGCGGCTGGTTCGTTACGTCGTCGGTCACGCCCAATCCTTCTAGCCGATCCTTCTAGAAAGGCCCTATTGTCGGAAAGCCTCGAATCCGAGGCCGTCGGCTTAGATATAGCCAAGCGTTGCTGCGCGCGCGACGAAAATACCGGCCGATCTAATCGGCTATCTACACGAAAAAATTGAGGAGAACGGCGTCAATCCAAAGCGGGTGCTTGCGGGCGCGAAATCCGCACCCTATAGCAGCCCCTTGAGATGACCGACGCTTCGTCCCTGCCACTCTACCCTCACCGCCATCTTCTGGGCATCAGCGACCTTTCGCCCGCCGACATCGAGCTTTTGCTCGACAGGGCGGATCGGGCGGTCGCGATCTCGCGCCAGTCCGAAAAAAAGACCTCGACGCTGCGCGGCCGCACCCAGATCAATCTCTTCTACGAAGCCTCGACCCGCACGCAATCCTCGTTCGAGCTGGCCGGAAAGCGGCTTGGCGCCGATGTCATGAACATGTCGGTGGCGAGTTCCTCGGTAAAGAAGGGCGAAACGCTCATCGACACCGCGATGACGCTCAACGCCATGCGGCCTGACATATTGATCATCCGCCATCAGTCGGCGGGCGCGGCGGCCCTCCTGGCGCAGAAGGTCGGCTGCTCGGTGGTCAATGCCGGCGACGGCGCCCATGAACACCCGACACAGGCGCTGCTCGACGCACTCACCATCCGCCGCGCCAAGGGTGCGCTGTCGAAGCTGATCGTGGCGATCTGCGGCGACATCCTGCATTCGCGTGTCGCGCGCTCCAACATCATGCTGCTCAACGCACTCGGCGCACAAATACGGGTGGTGGCGCCCTCGACGCTGTTGCCCTCGGGCATCGACAGGATGGGCGTGATCGTCTGCCGCTCGATGGCGGAGGGCCTGAAGGACGCGGATGTGGTGATGATGTTGCGCTTGCAGCGCGAGCGCATGGAAGGAGCCTTCGTGCCATCGGTGCGCGAATATTTCCGCTATTTTGGTCTAGACGCTGAGAAACTGAAGGCCGCCAAGGACGACGCGCTTGTCATGCATCCTGGCCCGATGAACCGCGGTGTCGAGATCGCGTCCGAAATCGCCGACGGCCCGCAAAGCGTCATCCAGGAGCAGGTGGAAATGGGCGTCGCCGTGCGCATGGCGGTGATGGAAGCGCTGCTCGATTCTCGCCGCAATCAAGAGGGCCGCAATCAAGAGGGCCGCAATCAAGAAGGCCGCGGCGCATGAGCATCACGGTCTTTGAACGCGCCCGCATCGTCGATCCGTCACGCGGCCTTGATGAAGTTGGCTCCGTCATAGTCGAAGGCAGGAAAATCGTTGCCGCGGGCAAGGCGGCGCTGAACCACGGCGTCCCCGACGGCGCTACGGCGATCGACTGCAGCGGCAAGGCGATCATCCCCGGCCTGATCGATGGTCGGGTCTTCATCGGCGAGCCCGGCGGCGAGCATCGCGAAACCATCGCTTCGGCAAGTGTCGCCGCGGCGGCCGGCGGCGTCACGTCCATCGTGATGATGCCAGACACCGATCCGGTGATAGACAATGTGGCGCTGGTCGAATTCGTGCTGCGCACCGCCAAGGACACGGCCGTCGTCAATATCTTTCCGGCCGCCGCCATCACCAAGGGCCTCCACGGACGCGAAATGACGGAGTTCGGGCTGCTGCGCGAGGCGGGCGCGGTCGCCTTCACCGATGGCAGGCATACCATATCGAGCGCGCTGGTGATGCATCGCGCGCTAACCTATGCGCGCGATTTCGGCGCCACCATCGTCCATGAAACGCAGGATGCCGATCTTGGGTCGTCGGGCGTCATGAACGAAGGCCTGTATGCCAGTTGGCTCGGCCTCTCCGGCATTCCACGTGAAGCCGAATCCATCCCGCTCGAGCGTGACCTCGCGCTGGCGCGGCTGACGCAAGGTTCGTACCACGCCGCGAAGATCTCGACGGCAATGGCGGCAAGCGCCGTGGCGCGTGCGAAGGCCGACAGCGCGGCAGTGACGTCTGGCGTGTCGATCCACAATCTGTCTCTCAATGAAAACGACGTTGGCGAGTACCGCACCTTCTTCCGCCTGACGCCGCCGCTGCGGGCCGAGGAGGACCGGTTGGCGATGATCGATGCGGTCAAGGACGGAACGGTCGATGTCATCGTCTCCTCGCACGATCCGCAGGACGTCGATACCAAGCGCCTGCCCTTCGCCGACGCCGCGGCCGGTGCCATTGGCCTCGAAACCCTGCTGGGCGCGGCCTTGCGCCTCTACCACAATGGCGACGTGCCCCTGCTCAGGCTGATCGAAACCTTGTCCACCGCGCCGGCGAGGCTGTTTGGATTGGCCGGCGGCACGCTGAAGCCAGGCGCCGTCGCCGATCTCGCGCTTGTCGACCTCGATGAACCCTGGATAGTCAGCGAAAGCGGTATCCGCTCGCGCTCGAAAAACACCTGCTTCGAAGGCGCACGGCTGCAAGGCAAGGTCTTGCAAACGCTGGTGGCGGGCCGCACAATATTTTCTGCCTGAGCCGGCGGTAGCCATGCGACTTCAGGCATGGTTGGGGGAACGCGGGGGGAACAATGACTTACGGCCCAATCCTGGCGCTGGTGTTCGGCTATCTGCTGGGCTCGATTCCGTTCGGCCTGCTGCTTACCCGCGCGGCCGGCCTTGGCGATGTGCGCAAGATCGGTTCAGGCAATATCGGCGCCACCAATGTGCTGCGCACCGGCAACAAGGGGCTTGCCGCCGCGACTTTGCTGCTCGATGCGCTGAAAGGCACGGCCGCCGTGCTGATAGCAAGCCATTTCGCGCCTGAAGCCGCGATCTGGGCTGGTCTCGGCGCCTTTCTGGGCCACCTGTTCCCGGCATGGCTCGGCTTCAAGGGTGGCAAGGGCGTCGCCACTTATCTCGGCGTGCTGGTCGGCCTTGCCTGGCAAGTCGCATTGATCTTCGCTGTCGTATGGTTGGTGATGGCTTTCCTCTTCCGCTACTCATCGCTGGCGGCGCTGGCTGCTGCCGTGGTGGTACCGATCGCGCTTTATTTCCTGAGCACGCCGCAGATAGCCATTCTGTTCGTGGTGATGAGCATCATTGTCTTCATCAAGCACCGAGAAAACATTTCGCGACTGATTGCCGGCTCCGAAGGCAAGATCGGAGCCAAGGAGTGAGCGAACCGGCCGCCGGGCCGCGTCTCACCGATCGCCAGCGGCTGAGCTGGCTGCGGCTGATCCGCACCCAGAATGTCGGCCCTGCCTCCTTTCGCGACCTGATCAACCGTTTCGGTTCGGCCGAAGTCGCGTTGGAAATGCTGCCGGAACTGATGATTTCCGGCGGCGCCAACCGGATCGTGCGCATTCCTTCCCTTGCCGAGGCCGAGGCCGAGATGGAGGCCGCGCGGCGAGTTGGAGCACGCTTTGTCGGTATTGGGGAGGCGGACTATCCGCCGCTGTTGCGCAGCATGGACAATCCGCCGCCGATGCTGGCGGTCAGGGGCAATGCCGCGGTGTTCCGGTTGCCGGGTGTCGCGATAGTCGGCGCCCGCAACGCATCGCTTGCCGGCATCAAGATGGCGCGCATGCTGGCAGCCGATCTCGGACGAGACGGCTACGGCATCGTCTCCGGCCTGGCACGTGGCATCGACACGGCGGCGCATCAGGGCAGTCTCTTGACCGGTACGGTCGGCGTGCTCGCCGGTGGGCTCGACCTGCCCTACCCGCCCGAAAATGCCGGTCTGTGCGATGACATTGCGGAGCGTGGCGCCATCATCTCGGAAATGCCGTTCGGCTGGCAGCCGTGTGCCCAGGATTTCCCGCGCCGCAACCGCCTTGTCGCGGGCGCCGCTCTTGGGCTGGTGGTGGTTGAGGCAGCACAGCGCTCAGGCTCGCTGATCAGCGCCAGGCTTGCCGGCGAGATGGGCCGGTTGGTCTTTGCGGTACCCGGCTCCCCGCTCGATCCGCGCGCGGCCGGTACCAACGGTCTGCTCAAGGACGGCGCCACGCTGGTCACCGAAGCTTCGGACATTTCCAGGGCGATCCTTCCGCTGACCGGCATGCGGGCGCCTGATCTGCCGCCGTTTGAGGACCCGCCCGACTTTTCGGCCACACCGCCACCAGGGGAGAGCGACCGGGCCAAGGTGATCGAGGCGCTGGGGCCGACACCGGTGCCGATCGACGAGATCATCCGCCACACCGGCCTGCATCCCGCCCAGGTCTTCATGGTGCTGCTTGAACTCGACCTTGCCGGCCGCCTCGAGCGTCACGCCGGTGGAAATGTTTCGCTTGTTTTCGGGGAAGGCTGACCGCCCTCAGTGGCGGCTGGTCTTTCTATCTCCGGTCTCGTCGTAATCCTGCATGTTGGCGTCAAAGAGATCCTTTTGAACAAACTGGCGCCAGACCTCATCCGCGTCCTGCGGGCGCGACGGATCGAAACTCGGCTGGGTCTCGTGCGTATTCGGCAGCGACCGCCGGCGTAGCCAAGCAGGCATGATCTCCAAGATGAGACTGGTGAATTGGGTCATCACGGACTCCTTCGATTGAAGGGATGGACCAGGCCGGTCGATCCACCCAAATTACGCTGGCTCACCGCACCCAGCCAAGCCAAAGCCTCCCCGACGTCGGCAAGCACATGGCGCGCCGCTGTCGGTCCGTGCGGTTTGATGCGGATCGACATGCCGTCCATCTCGTTCACGGCCTCGAAACCATTTTCGTCGGATGTGTCGTCGCCCAGAAACACCGGCCGCCGCCCCTCGAAAGCCGGCAGATCCAGAAAGCGCCTGATGGCGGCTCCCTTTGCTGCCTCCAGCGGCATCAATTCAACGCCGGCATTGCCGGCCAGCACCCGATATCCCGTAGGCAACCTGCCCAACGCCTGTTCGACCAGTTGCGTCGCGCGCCGCAACAGTTGCGGTGCCGCGCGCGTGTGGACTGCCAGGATCGGTCCCTTGCGCTCGATATAAACGTCCGAACTGCCCAGCTCCGCTTCGATTTCCTCGGCAAGTGCCGCAATGTCGGCCGGCTCTCCCGCTGCCTCGACCGGGCCGTCGCGGATGAGCCTGTGCTCAAGCCCATACAGCCCGGCGGCGCGCAATCTGAGCGGCTGGAAAAGATGGTCGACCGCGGCGATCGATCGTCCCGTGATGAACGCCAGAGCTCCATCCAATTGCAATTCGAGCCTCGCCAGCAGCGTACGCAATTCATCGCCGACAACCACCGCATCGGGATGCGCGGCGTGTTCGAGAAGCGTGCCGTCAATGTCCAGGAACAAGGCCCACGGCCCTGTTGGGAGCTCAGGCGCGGGCAGCTTTGGCAGAAGCGACATCACAGCGCCGCCACCCGTCTGCGATCGAGCAGCGAGATCACGTTGCCCGATGAGGTCGGGGCGGCGCCGACGGCGCGATCGACCGCAACGCGTTTGCGCAGGCGCGCGGCATCGAGAAGCATGCTGCCTGCCCACCGGTAGACATTATTGTCGCGAACGACCTCACGCATCCTTTGCATGCGCTGCCGCTGCTCTTCCGACGACATCGTCAAAGCCTGCAACAAGGCGTCGCCCATCATTGTGGCGTCGTAGGGATTGACGATCAGCGCTTCCAGCAATTCCTTGGAAGCGCCGGCGAACATGCTGAGCAGCAGGACCCCCTGTTCGTCATTGCGCGCCGCGACGAACTCCTTGGCCACCAGGTTCATGCCGTCATGCAGGCTCGTGACCAAGCAAACGTCGGCGGCCCGGTAGATTTCGTAGACCTGTTCCTGCGAATGATGTTCCGTGACCATCAGGACGGGAGTGTAGCCGTCGCGGCCATAGCGCCGGTTGAGATCATCGGCTTGACGCAGACACTCTTCATGCAACTGTTGGTATGCGGGCAAGGTGCCGCGACTGGGTGCCGCGATCTGCAGGAAGGCGACCTTGCCAATCCATTCCGGATGGAGCCTCAGCAGCTCGTCGAGTGCGGTAAAGCGATCGAGGATGCCCTTCGTGTAGTCGAGACGTTCGACGCCGACACACAGCCTGACATCGTCCGCCAGCCCGAATTTTTCACGAACATGCCGACGGCATTGCGCCACCTCGGGCAGCTGGGCCTGTCGCGCCGGCTCCCATTCGATTGAAATCGGATACGCGTGAACCAGGCTGATCTGGCCGCCATAGGAGATGGCGGAATCCTCGCGCTCGATCCTGCTCTCCAGGAAGCGGTCGACGCTGTCGATGAAGTTGTTGCAATGGAACTGGGTGTGAAAGCCGACGATCGAACTGCCCAACAATCCTTCTAGGATCTTCTCGCGCCATGGGCAGATGCTGAACACCTCGGAATTCGGCCATGGAATGTGCCAGAAGGTGATGATGATGGCTTCCGGCAGGCGCTCCCGGATCATCCGCGGCAACAGGGCGAAATGGTAGTCCTGGACCAGCACGATGGGTCGCTCGTTACGTGCCTCCGCGACGACGGTGTCGGCGAATTTGCGGTTGACCGCCTCGTAGGCCTCCCAGTCGGACGCACGGAATATCGGTCGGGTGAAGGCTATGTGGCACAGCGGCCAAAGCCCCTCATTGGCAAAGCCGAGATAATAGCCTTGCTGTTCTTCCTCGCTCAGCCAGACACGGCGCAACGTATAGGAAGGGTTTTCGGGCGGCACTTCGACGCGGTCGTTTTCGTCGACCACCAGCGCATCGGCCGAACCGCCGCCATAGGCGATCCATGTGCCCGCACAGGCGCGCGTGATCGGCTCCAGGGCGGAGACCAGCCCGCTGGCGGGTACGACCAGCTGGATGCCGTCGCCGTTGCGGTTATGGATGTAGGGTTCGCGATTTGACACCACGATCACCTGTGCATCGGGAAGTTCCTTCGCCAGAATGTGACGCAACGTTTCCGGCGACCATTGGACGAGGGCGGCGGCCGCAGATTGCCCGTTCTTTTCGAACTCCGGCAATGGGCTGCGAACGGATCCTGCTTCGAGACGGGCGAGCTTCATGTTTCTGGCCCGGCGCGCCCGTGACAGCACCACCGCGAGCGCGACGCATGAGATACCGACAATTACGAGAACGAAGAGCCACAGTGCGGCCGAGGGTACGACCAGGTACGAACTGTTGTCGGGCATTTCGAATTGATTACCTTTCAATGGGACGCGGCAGATCCACCGACAGGAACTCCAGCATCCTTGGCGTGCTGATCCAACGTTCCGCACCCGTGATGGTTCCGATTTTTCAGCTCTTGACCACCAGTGGCACCAATCCTTCATGCGCATCCGCAAGGAAGGCACCGACACGATCCCCCACGCGCTGAAACGTCAGGTCCACCGCCACATGTCCCACCGAGAGATGGCGAATGACAAGATTGTCGATGCCGATCGGCAAGTGCGGCCGGGTCACGTGAATCTCGTTCGTCCAACCGTCGATCTGTAGGCCGAGGCAGGCCTGCATGAGCATGAAGGCGGAGCCCGCGGACCAGGCCTGCGGCAGGCAAGCCACCGGATAGGCAATCGGCGCCTCGCCGGCCGAGCGCGTGAACCCGCAGAACAGTTCGGGTAGCCGCATGTTGAAATGAACCGCGGATTCGAAGGTCCCGCTCATCAACCGCACCACGCTGTCGCGGATGCCGTATCGCGCCAGCCCGGCGGCGCAGATCGCGGTGTCGTGCGGCCAGATGGATCCGTTATGATAGGACATCGGATTGAAGAAGATCGCATCGTCCGCCAGCGTTCTCAGCCCCCAGCCGGAATGGAACGAAGCCGACAGCAGCTGGTCGGCGACCATGCGTGCGCGATCCGGATTGGGAAGGCCGACATAGAGCAGGTGACCCGCATTGGACGTGCGCACCTTGCAAGGCTGGCCATCGCCATCGATCGCCAGCGCATAGTAGCCAAGCTCTTCGATCCAGAAATGGCGTTCGACTTGTTGGCGAATGGCATCGGCGCGCAGCTCCCAATTCTCCGCCCGCTCCTCTTCGCCGCGCAGCCGTGCCAGCTTTGCCAATCCCCGAAATGCTGCAAAGACGTAACCCTGCACCTCGACCAGCGCGATCGGCCCTTTCGGAATGCGGCCGTCGGCATGGAAGACGGAATCGAAGCTGTCCTTCCATCCCTGGTTGGCAAGGCCGGATTCCGCGGCGCGCTGATAGGTAAGAAACCCTGTCGAACGGCTCGCTGTCTCGATCCACTCGGCGGCGGCGCACAGCGATGGCCAAAGGCCATCGATGAAAGCCGTGTCTCCCGTGCGGTCCGCATAGGCGCAGGCGAGATGGATGTAGAGGGGCGTCGTATCGACGCCGCCATAGTAGCGGCCGAACGGCAACTCGCTCAGCGCCGCCATCTCGCCCTTGCGGGTCTCGTGCATGATCTTGCCGGGCTCGGAATCGCTGAAGGGAGAGGTTTCGGTCGCCTGGTGCTGGGCGAGAAAGGCAAGCACGCCACGAGCCAGGCCGGGATTGAGCCAAAGCATCTGCAGAGCTGAAATCACGCCGTCGCGGCCGAAGGCGGTGGAGAACCACGGGATCCCGGCATATGGGTAAGGCCCGGTCGCCAGTTCCGTGGTGAGCAATGCCACATCGGCACGCGCCCGTTCCATCCAATCATTGAAGACGCGGCCTGAACTGTGCAGCGTTGCCCCATGCCGGCGCTTGGCGCGCATGCCGAAACGGGCGCGCGCCGCCGCGGCCCGGAAACGTTCACTTTGCGGGCGGGCCGTTGTCTTGCTCCCCACCTCCACATACAGCGTCTGGCGGCTGCGCTTGGTGACGGCAATGAAGAAATCCGCCCGCTCGGAGGTCAGTTGATCCGGGGGCTGTGAAAACGAAATGGCCGAGGTCCGCACGACCTTGTCCAGCCCTTCGTAGCGGAGCACGACCGAACTCTGGTCGATCTCGGCCGTGTGCGCGGTACCGCGCTTGGAGCGGGTCGAGCCCCGGACTTCGAACATGTCGCGAAAATCAACACCGAAGCGCAGTGACACCAAGACCGTCGAATGCTCCCGGCTATAGTTCGAGAGCGTGATGCGTTCATATAGCCTTTCCTGCCACAGAAGCCTGACCCGCTCGATATGGATCGCGCCCTGCGGAATCTGGCGGCCCGCGGCGCTCTCGATCGGCAGATTGGTCAGGTTGCTGGTGAACAGGACGTTGTCCTGGCTGAGCGATGCGCCCAGCAGCGACAACGATCGTCCGCCAACCGTCAGGCGAAATTCGGAGAGCACGCGCGTGTCGTCGCGGAAGAAGCCGTCGCCGGCGCCACGTATGTCGCCATAGGCGTCGGCGACGGCAAAGCAATCGCCATGCTTGAGAGCGTAAAGCCGATGCGGCTCCCTGGGCGCGGTTTCGTCCAGGGAAGCCAGTGCTATCGCAGGATCGAGCTTGCGCTCGTCGAGTTGGGTAATGGTCAAGAAGATTGTCCCGTGCTGGTTTCCGAACGGGTTGAAGATCTATGAGGCCCTGCTCTCTTCGTGGCCGGTGGTCAGCCGCGAATAGGCCTCGACATAATCCCTGGCCATTCTATCGGCCGAAAACCGCCTTTCGAAGGCCGTTCTTATTCGTCGCCTGTCGAGTTGCAGGAGAGCCGGCATCGAGGCGACGGCATCTTCGATGGTTTCGACGACAAAGCCAGTGACCCCATGATCGATGATCTCGGGCATAGCGCCGCAACTCCAAGCCATGACCGGGGTTCCGCACGCCATGGCCTCGATCACCGCAAGCCCGAAGGGTTCAGGCCAGTCGATGGGAAACAGCAAGGCGGCCGCATTGCCCAGAAACCGGGCCTTCTGGTCCTCACCAATCTCGCCGACATACTCGACCCGGTCGCCATCGATCAGCGGCTGCACGACTTCCTCGAAATAGGCGCGGTCGCCATCGCCGACCTTGGCGGCGAGCTTCAGTTTCAGGCCGGTTCGGCGGGCAATCTCGATTGCCCGGTCCGGCCGCTTGTCGCGTGACATTCTGCCGAGAAAAGCAAGGTAGGTACCGTCCGAACCGGCCTCGAAATCGGCCTCATAAAGGTCAAGCGGCAGCCCGTGATGGATCGTCGCCAGCCAGTTCGCGGATGCGAACCGCGCCCGCTGGCTGCGGGATATGGAAATCATGGGGAACCGCGGGAACCGGTCATAGGCTTGCGCGAGGTCCGCGTAATCCAGCCTGCCATGCGGCGTTGTCACCGTGCGCTGCGGCATATCACGGAAAAACGGGAAATGCAGGAAATGGCTCAGATGGAAATGCACGACGTCGAAGTCGTCGGCCCGTTTGCGCACTTCGTCGAGCATCGACAAATGTGCCGCGATCTCGGACTTCAGCGGACGCGGATCGAGACGAAGCGCCCTTTCGCGGCATGGCACCAGTTTGGCGGAGCTCTTCGTGTCGCCGCTGGCAAACAACGTCACCTCGTGGCCGAGATCGACGAGAGCTTCGGTAAGATACGAGATGATACGCTCGGTACCCCCGTAAAGTCGTGGCGGCACCGATTCGTAGAGTGGTGCGACATGGGCAATCTTCATGTCCCGGCGTCCCTCAATGAGCTGGTCATAGAGCCAAAATGCATCAAGGCCCGGATCGTTCCTATATCAGCGCAAGATGCGTCGAATGATCGATCCGTCCCCTGTTTGAGTAGATCCGCCGCCCTATTTCCTTCTGGTGCTGTCGACCTTGCGCTTGCGGCAGCCGAAGGAGGCCCAGATGCAGCAACCCAGGGATATCGCAGCGCGGCGCCTGAGCATGATCATCGAGCAATATGTCGAGGCCAGAAAACGGCATTTTGGCTTTGTGTCGACTGATCAGGCTGCCCGAGTGATCCGCAGAACCCTGAAGCCCGATCCTTCGGAGCCAGCGCTTTCCGATCACGACCTCGACGACATGGTCGCCGCCCTCGCCGTGAAGAACGGCCTGGCCGTCATCTTCGACCGTGGCGTGCGGGGACCGGCCAACGGCGCCGAGGCCGACCTGAACAGAAAGGAACCGATCATGCGAGCACCGACGGAGACCCCGGATGTTGCCGGCGCGGTGGACGCTATCCTGAGCGATCGCACTGCCCAGCTTTCGATGAGCGCGGTCATCTCGTTGCTGCGCGAACGGACCGGCACCAAGCGATCCGACGCGGATCTGACAGGACTGATCGCCAAGAAAGCCGCCGTTCTGGACGTGCACCTGTCAGGAGGCGTCTGAACGGTCGTTGAGCGCCGCAAGGATACATGGGCAAATCAAAAGCGCTGACATGTCATTTGACGATGGTGAGCGCGATGGGATTCGAACCCATGACCTACTGATTAAAAGTCAGTTGCTCTACCGGCTGAGCTACGCGCTCCCGCGGGCTCGAAAAGGCCGCCCTCGAAATTGCGCGGAACATAGGGAGAGTGCCGCGACCGGTCAACCGGAAAAGATGGGTTCCAAACCTGCTCTTTGCCCTAATTCGCCGCCTCTTGCTTGTTCCCCCGGGTTCTGGCGAGCAGTCCGGCGGTTTGGGTTTCGGTGCGGGAACGGCTGCCTACACGGCGGAACAAATCCGACGCACTGTCGTTTTTTGCCAAAGGGACGTTCGCCAAACCTCGAGGAGAATACCAATGAATAGAATTACAACGGGCCTGCTTGCCGCCACCCTTTCGGCGACATTCGTCGCGGCGGAGGTGGCGCCGGTCAACGCCCAGCCCAACTACGTGCCACTCTCCCAGGCGGCAGCGCCGGATGTGCAGACGGTGCAATACCGGGAGTGGAGGAGAAACCGCTCCTTCGACCGCAATTTCTCGCGCAATCGAAGCTTTAGCCGCAACGGTGACATGTATTGGAACGGGCATCGCGGCTATCGTGAATATCGCCGCGGCTATCGCCGTCATGGCGACTACTGGTTCCCGCTGGCCGCCTTCGCGACTGGCGCGCTGATCACCGGCGCGATTGTCAACAACGAGAACAACCGCGTCTATGAAGGCAACTCGCACGTTCAGTGGTGCTACGATCATTATCGGAGCTACCGCGCTTCCGACAACACCTTCCAGCCGAACAATGGTCCTCGTCGGGAGTGCCGCTCCCCTTACTGATCCGTATTGAGTATCAGTAGCTGGTAATGGTGAGTAAAGGCCCGCGTGTAGAAGACGCGGGCCTTGTCGCGTCTATCCTAACATGGTTGGCAGTGGTCGCGTTTGTCAGCTGGCCCAGCTCAGGCTCTTGATAACCAGGTAAAGACCGCCACCTTTGCCGCGGGGAGAGCGGTACGCTCCAACAGCGTCGCAAATCCGTACCATAGCCCCGCTGAGTTCCCATCCGAGTGCTTCGAGGTCGTCGTCGGTATCGACCACGTAAGCCTGCGCCAGCTCGTCGATGCCGTTCTGTTCCCCGAAGGATCGGACCTGCTTTGCGTCCGCAAGGAGTTCGTCGGCAGGTTGGAGTTCGCCCAGGCCCACAGCCAGTTGCCAGCCATTGTGCTCGTGGAACCTGCGATCTGGATTTCGGCGACGACCGCGACCTTCCCTTCCTGTGAAAACAGCAGCTTCCCCGTTGTCAGGTCGTAGTCATAGCGCGGCCAGTGCCCCAAGTGGAAATCCTTCTCCAGACGGGCGTTCTTCGCGGTAAGCTGTTCGAATGCCTCCGCGCACCAGTTGCTATACCATCCCGGCGTCATTTCCCCCTCGCCAAGCCCTCACCTCAAGGCGATTATGGCACGCTCAATGTCCGGCGCACAGCGTCCCGCCAGCCCGCCAATTTGACGGACCGGGTAGCGGATTCCATGTCGGGCACGAACCGCCGCTCCAGGGCCCAGGCCTTCGCGAATTCCCGCGCCTTCGGCCATACGCCGGCCTTCGAACCGGCAAGCCATGCCGCCCCCAGCGCGGTCGTCTCCAGAATTGTCGGCCGATCGACCGGCGCGTCGAGAATGTCGGCCAGGCGCTGCATGGTCCAGTCCGATGCCACCATGCCGCCATCGACCCTGAGCACCGTCTTTGCCTTGGCGCCCTTCCAATCCTTGTGCATGGCGTCGAGCAGGTCGCGGGTCTGGTAGGCGACGGATTCCAGTGCCGCGCGGGCAAACTCCGCCGGTCCGGTGTTGCGGGTCAATCCGAAAATCGCGCCCCGCGCCTCGGCATCCCAGTGCGGCGCACCGAGCCCGACAAAGGCCGGCACCAGATAGACGTTCTGCGTCGGATCGCCTTCCGCCGCGAGTTTGCCGCTCTGCTCTGCCTTGCCGATCACCTTGATGCCGTCGCGCAGCCATTGCACGGCAGCCCCAGCGATGAAGATCGAGCCTTCCAGCGCATAGGTGGTCTTGCCGTTCAGCCGATAAGCAATGGTGGTCAAGAGTCGGTTCTTCGACCGCACCAGGTCGCTGCCGGTGTTGAGCAACGCAAAACAGCCGGTGCCATAGGTGGATTTCATCATGCCCGGCTCGAAGCAGGCCTGACCAATCGTCGCGGCATGCTGGTCGCCGGCAACGCCGAGGATTCTGATTTCGGCGCCAAACAGGTTTTTCTCTGTTATTCCATAATCATCGGCGCAATCCTTGACTTCGGGCAGCATCGCGGCGGGGATGCGCAGGATGGCCAGCAGCTCCTCGTCCCAGGCATTCTCCGCAATGTTGTAGACCAGCGTGCGCGAGGCGTTGGTGGCATCCGTGGCGTGAACCTTGCCGCCGGTCAGCCGCCAGATCAAAAAGCTGTCGATGGTGCCGGCGAGCAGCTCGCCCTTCTCGGCACGCTTCCTCGCGCCCTTCACCTTGTCCAGCATCCAGGCGATCTTGGTGCCGGAGAAATAGGGGTCGAGCAGCAGGCCGGTCTTGCGGGTGAATTTCTTCTCAAGCCCCTGCTTCCTGAGCTTCTGGCATAACGGTGCGGTGCGCCGGTCCTGCCAGACAATGGCGTTGTGAATCGGTTTGCCGGTCGCTTTGTCCCAGATGACGACCGTCTCGCGCTGGTTGGTGATGCCGATCGCAGCCACATCCGAAGCGTCGCGGCCGGCATTCTTCAGCGCGGCCCTCACCGTCTCAATGACGCTCGACCAGATCTCCTCCGGATCGTGTTCGACCCAGCCTGAGGCCGGATAGTGCTGGGCGAATTCCTTCTGTCCGCTGCCCGCGACATTCATCGTGCCGTCGAACAGGATCGCCCGTGTCGATGTCGTTCCCTGGTCGATCGCAAGCACCAAACCGCTCATTCTGCATCCTCCGCCTTGACAAAAAGAAGGGAGACGGCAACGCGCCGCCTCCCTCAATTTCACACGGGCGCGAACGCCCGCATAGATCGTCTTACTTTTGCCAGCTCTTGACCAGTTCGTCGTAGTTGATGGTGACCGGCTTTTCCTTCTCGTTCTCGATCTTGAGCTGAGGCGCGAGATTGCCCTTCTTGACCGCGTCGGCGTTCCAGTAGGCGAGATCATGCTCTTCGGCCATCTTCGGGCCGATATCGCCCTGGACACCCGATTTCTCGATGCGGCTCATGACCTTCTCCTGCTCGCCGCAGAGCGAGTCCATCGCTTCCTGCGCCGTCTTGGCTCCGGACGACGCATCGCCGATTGCCTGCCACCAGAGCTGAGCCAGCTTCGGATAGTCAGGCACGTTGGTGCCGGTCGGGGACCACTGCACACGGGCGGGTGAGCGGTAGAACTCGATCAGGCCGCCGAGCTTCGGCGCACGTTCGGTGAAGCTCTTGTCGTGGATAGTACTCTCGCGGATGAAGGTCAGGCCGACATGGCTCTTCTTCACGTCCACGGTCTTCGAGGTGACGAATTGCGCGTAGAGCCAGGCGGCCTTGGCGCGATCGGTCGGCGTCGACTTCATCAGCGTCCAGGAACCCACGTCCTGGTAGCCGAGCTTCATGCCGTCCTTCCAGTAGACGCCGTGCGGCGACGGCGCCATGCGCCACTTCGGCGTGCCATCGTCGTTCAGCACCGCCTTGGCGCCGGCGTCGACCATCGAAGCGGTGAAGGCGGTGTACCAGAAGATCTGCTGGGCAACCGCCCCTTGCGCCGGCACCGGGCCGGATTCGGAGAAGGTCATGCCTTGCGCTTCGGCAGGCGCGTAGGCTTTCAACCAGTCGAGATACTTCTGGATCGAATAGACCGCCGCAGGACCATTGGTATCGCCGCCGCGGGCGGTGCAGGAGCCGACAGGGCGTGAATTCTCGTCGACCTTGATGCCCCACTCGTCGACCGGCAAGCCATTCGGCAGGCCCTTGTCGCCATTGCCGGCCATCGACAGCCAGGCGTCGGTGAACCGCCAGCCCAGCGACGGGTCCTTCTTGCCGTAGTCCATGTGGCCATAGACCTTCTTGCCGTCTATCTCGCGACCGGTGAAGAATTCGGCGATGTCCTCATACGCCGACCAATTGACCGGAACGCCGAGGTCGTAGCCGTATTTCGCCTTGAAGTCGGCCTTGTTCTTCTCGTCGTTGAACCAGTCGTAACGGAACCAGTAGAGGTTGGCGAACTGCTGATCGGGCAGTTGGTAGAGCTTCTTGTCGGGAGCCGTCGTGAACGAGGTGCCGATGAAGTCCTTCAGGTCCAGGTTCGGATTTGTGACGTCCTTGCCCTCACCCGCCATCCAGTCGGTCAGATTGCGCACCTGCTGGTAGCGCCAGTGGGTGCCGATCAGGTCGGAATCGTTGACCCAGCCGTCATAGAGGTTCTGGCCGGTCTGCATCTGCGTCTGGATCTTCTCAACGACGTCGCCTTCCTGGATAACGTCATGTGTGATCTTGATGCCGGTGATGGCGGTAAAGGCCGGCGCCAGCACCTGCGATTCATACTGGTGGGTGGCGATGGTTTCAGAGACGACCTTGATGTCCATGCCGGCGAACGGCTTGGCGGCGTCGATGAACCATTGCATTTCGGCTTCCTGATCGGCGCGCGAAAGCGTCGACAGGGGGCCGATTTCCTTGTCCAGGAAGGACTTGGCTTCGTCCATTCCGGCATAGGCATTGCCTGCCCCCAGCAACAGGACAAGGGCGGTCGTTGACGTTAAAAATTGCCGTCGCATTAGTTTCCTCCACAGTTTTAAGTTTCAAGTGCGATCTGGAGCAGTCGCCGGCACGCGGCCGCTCCAACAGTTTCCCCCTCTATACGTAGCGGAACACGCCGACGGCGTAGACCACGGAGAGAGCGAGAGCCCACCAAAGGTTGGATCCGACGAGACCCAGCCAAGCGAGATGAATAAAGGCACTGCCAAGCAGCGACAGAAACAGGCGATCGCCGCGTGTCGTCTCGAAGCGCAGTATGCCGACGCGCGGATTGCCGCCTGGCGAGGCGTATTCCCAAGCGGCCATGCCGCACAGCAACAGAAGAATGGTGGCGAAGAAAGCGGCCGTCGGCCACGTCCACGCCATCCAGGAGAGGTCGAGATTCATGATCATACCCTCCCCAGGGCGAAGCCCTTGGCGATATAGTTGCGGACAAACCAGATGACGAGCGCGCCAGGGATCAGCGTCAGCACGCCGGCTGCGGCAAGGAGGCCCCAGTCCATGCCGGCGGCCGATACGGTGCGCGTCATGGTGGCGGCGATCGGCTTGGCGTCGGTGGTGGTCAGCGTGCGCGCGATCAACAGTTCCACCCATGAGAACATGAAGCAGAAGAAGCAGGCGACGCCGATGCCGCTGGCGATCAGCGGCATGAATATCCTGACAAAGAAACGCGGGAACGAATAGCCGTCAATATAGGCGGTTTCATCGATCTCCTTCGGCACGCCCGACATGAAGCCTTCGAGGATCCACACCGCCAGCGGCACGTTGAACAGGCAGTGCGCCAGCGCCACCGCAATGTGCGTGTCGATGAGGCCGAAGGCCGAATAGAGCTGGAAGAACGGCAGTGCGAACACGGCCGGCGGCGCCATGCGGTTGGTCAGCAGCCAGAAGAACAGATGCTTATCGCCGAGGAAACGATAGCGCGAGAAAGCGTAAGCCGCAGGCAGCGCCACCGACACCGAAATCACCATGTTCATGACGACATAGGTGATCGAGTTGATGTAGCCGGAATACCAAGCCCTCTGCGTGAAGATGGTGACGTAGTTGGCGATCGTCGGCGTGTGCGGGTAGAGCGTCATCGAGTTGACGATCTCGGCATTGGTCTTGAAGCTCATATTGATGAGCCAGTAAATCGGCAGCAGAAGTACGATGATGTAGAGCGTCGGCACGATCCACCACCAGCGCGATTCCTCGCCGCGCCGGCGCATGCGCCTGTCGAGATCGCTCTGCGACAGTGTACCGGCGAGACTTTCCGAGGCGGTCCCGTTCATCGAATTGCGCTCGGTTCGTTCATTGGCGCCAGCCATTTCAGCGCTCCGCGTCGTAATTGGTCATCACGGTGTAGAACACCCATGACAACAACAGGATGATGAGGAAGTAGACCAGCGACATGGCGGCCGCCGGGCCAAGGTCGAACTGGCCGAGCGCCGTCTTGACGAGGTCGATCGACAGGAAGGTCGTCGAGTTGCCCGGCCCGCCGCCGGTGACGACGAACGGTTCGGTGTAGATCATGAAACTGTCCATGAAGCGCAGCAGCACGGCGATCAAAAGCACGCGCTGCATCTTCGGCAGCTGGATGTAGCGGAATACCGCCCAGCGCGAGGCCCCGTCGATCTTTGCCGCCTGGTAGAAGGCATCGGGGATCGAGACCAGCCCGGCGTAGCAGAGCAGCACGACAAGGCTTGTCCAGTGCCAGACATCCATGACGATGATCGTCACCCAGGCATCGAACGGATCCTGCACGTAATTGTAGTCGATGCCGATCGCGTTAAGGTAATAGCCCAACAGTCCGATGTCGTTGCGTCCGAACACCTGCCAGATAGTGCCGACGACATTCCACGGGATCAGCAGTGGCAGCGACATCAGCACCAGGCAGACCGGCACGCCCCAGCCCTTCTTCGGCATGTTGAGCGCGATGAAGATGCCGAGCGGCACCTCGATCGCCAGGATGATAAAGGAAAAGATCAGGTTGCGAACCATCGCTTCCCAGAAGCGGCTGGATGAAAGCAGTTCCTCGAACCATTCGGTGCCGGCCCAGGTGAAGACATTGTTGCCGAACGTGTCCTGCACCGAATAGTTGACCACCGTCATCAGCGGTATGACGGCGGTGAAGGCCACCAGCACCAGCACCGGCAGCACGAGGAACCAGGCCTTGTTGTTCCAGGTCTTGTCCATCTATGCCCCCATCTCGACACGCCAGGAATCGGCATAGATGTTGATGCCGGCCGGATCGAACCGCACCTTCGGTTCGGCTGGCACGGTCTCGTCCTCACCGATGACGGCAGCGATGTCCCTGCCTTCCAGCTTGGCGCGAACCACCTTGTGGCGGCCGACATCCTCGACCTTGGTGATCGAGACGGCCATGCCGTCCGGGCCGAGCCGCACATATTCGGGGCGAATGCCGAGTTCGACGGCGCCGCCGGCGGCTTTGGGCGCGCCCGGCAGTTCGATACGCTGCGAGCCGAGCGTCGCCGTCTTGCCGTCGATCGCCACAGGCATGACGTTCATGCCCGGCGAACCGATGAAATAACCGACAAAGGTATGGCGCGGCCGCTCGAACAGTTCGGCCGGCGTGCCGATCTGCACGATGCCGCCATCATACATGACGACGACCTGGTCAGCGAAGGTCAGCGCCTCGGTCTGGTCGTGGGTGACATACACCATCGTGTAGCCGAAGCGGCGATGAAGCTGTTTCAATTGCGAGCGCAGCACCCACTTCATATGCGGGTCGATGACGGTCAGCGGCTCGTCGAACAGGATGGCGTTGACGTCCGACCGCACCAGGCCGCGGCCGAGCGAGATCTTCTGCTTCTGGTCGGCGGTCAGGCCCCTGGCCTTCTTCTTGGCCCAGGACGCCAGGTCGATCATCTCCAGCGTCTCGCGCACCTTGCGGTCGACGTCTGCCTCCGGCACGCCGCGATTGCGCAGCGGGAAGGCCAGATTGTCATAGACAGTCATGGTGTCGTAGATGACCGGGAACTGGAACACCTGCGCGATATTGCGCTCCTGCGTCGACAGGGTGGTCACGTCCCTGCCGTTGAACAGCAACTGGCCATGCGAGGGATGCAGCAGCCCCGATATGATGTTGAGCAGCGTGGTCTTGCCGCAGCCGGACGGCCCGAGCAGCGCGTAGGCACCACCATCCTCGAAAGTGTGATGCACTTCGCGCAGCGCGAAATCGGCATCCTTGCGCGGGTTCGGTAGATAGGAATGCCTGACATGGTTGACGTCGATGCGCGCCATATCGTCCTCCTCAAGCCGCCAGCTTCGGCGCGGTTACGGCCCGGCCGTGCTCGTCGAAGACCATGATGTGACGTGGATCGATGAACACTTCGACCACCGCGTCTGTCTCGAAATCCCTGATGCCATGGGTCAACATCACCCAGCGTACATCGGCAAAGTCGAGATGGATGAAGCTTTCGGACCCGGTGATTTCCGTGATGGTGACTTTCGCCCGCACCGGCACCGCGGAGGCATTGGGCCGGTCGAGCGAAAGATGGTGCGGCTGGAAGCCGACCGTATAGTTCGCATCGGCGATGTCGACGAGATCAGCGGGCACCGGCAGCTTGACGCCGCCCTCCAGCAGAAAATCCGCCCCCTTCTTGGCCAGCACGATGGTGTTGAGCGGCGGATCGGCGAAGGTCCTCGCCGTCACCAGGTCGACCGGTTTGCGGAACACGTCGATGGTCGGCCCAAACTGGGTGATGCGGCCTTCCGACAGCGTTGCCGTATTGCCGCCGAGCAGCAGGGCCTCATGTGGCTCGGTGGTGGCATAGACGAAGATGGTACCGGCGGCCGCGAATATCCTCGGCAGTTCGGCTCGCAATTCCTCGCGCAATTTGTAGTCGAGATTTGCAAGGGGTTCGTCGAGCAGCACAAGGCTGGCATTCTTGACGATGGCGCGCGCCAGCGCGGTGCGCTGCTGCTGCCCGCCCGACAGACTGAGCGGCGTGCGGTCGAGATAGGGGGTCAGTTTGAGGAGTGCCGCCGCTTCGCGCACCTGGCTGTCGATCTTGCCCTGCTCGACGCCGGCCACCTTGAGGGGTGAGGCGATGTTGTCATAGACGGTCATCGCCGGATAATTGATGAACTGCTGGTAGACCATGGCGATCTTGCGCTTCTGCACAGGCGTGCCAGTGACATTCCGGCCGTCGAACCAGACCGAGCCGGAGGTCGGCACATCGAGGCCGGCCATCAGCCGCATCAGGCTGGTCTTGCCTGAAAGTGTGGGCCCGAGCAAAACGTTGAGCGAGCCGTGCTGAAGCGTCAGCGACACGTCGCGGATGTGCTCGACCGCACCGACCGTCTTGGTGACGTTCCTCAGTTCTAGCATGACGCCTCCTCCCAGGCTTTCCGCATCAGCTCAAAACCTCTTCATTCGGCGGCCGCGACGTGCTGCCGGCTTATGCCGCGCATGAATTCATCGAGTGCCGCGACCTGCTCGCGGTTAAGATGCAGGCCGCGCTTGGTTCGCCGCCACAGCACGTCTTCCGCCGTGACAGCCCATTCGTTTTCAACGAGATAGCGCACCTCGGCTTCGTGGAGATCGCCACCGAAATTGCGGCCGAGATCGGCAATCGACTTGGCCAAGCCGAGCAGCACCTGTACACGCGTTCCATAGAGCCTCGTCAGCCGGCGCGCCAAGCGCTGGTCGAGGAAAGGATAGGCGCTTTTCAGCTTCGCCACCTGCGCATCGAAACCCGTGGCCGGAAAATCGCCGCCCGGCAGCGGCGCATCTGATGTCCACGGCTTGCCGCGCTTGCCGAGAAAACCTTCGATCTTCTCCAGCATCGATTCCGACAGCCGGCGATAGGTGGTGATCTTGCCGCCAAACGCGTTGACCAGCGGCGCGGCGCCGTCGCCGCCATCCGCCTTCAGCACATAGTCACGTGTCGCTTCCTGCGCCTTGGAGGCGCCGTCATCGTAGAGCGGACGCACGGCCGAATAGGTCCACACGATGTCGGAACGCTTGACGGGAACCGCGAAATACTCGCTCGCCGCGGCACAGAGATAGTCGATCTCGGTGTCGCTGATCCTCACATCATGTGGGTCGCCGGGATAATCCTGGTCGGTGGTGCCGATCAGCGTGAACTCGTCCTCGTAGGGGATGGCGAAGATGATGCGGCCGTCCCTGTTCTGGAAGAAATAGGCGCGCGGGTCGTCGAACTTCTTGGCGATGACGATGTGGCTGCCCTGCACGAGGCGGACATTGTGCACGTCGTTGAGGCCGACGACGCCGGACAGCACGTGGTCGACCCAAGGACCCGCCGCATTGACCAGCAACCGTGCCTTGACCTCGTCGGTCTCGCCGGTCCGCAGGTCCTCGATCTTTATCGCCCAGATTCCGCCCTCGCGGCGCGCTCCAACCACTTTGGTGCGAGTCCGGATCGTTGCGCCCCGGTCAGCGGCGTCACGAGCATTCAGCGCCACCAGCCGCGCGTCGTTGACCCAGCCATCCGAATATTCGAAAGCCTTTTTGAACAGCGGCTTCAAAGGCTTGCCCGCCGGGTCGCTTGCCATGTCGAGCGTTCTGGTCGCCGGCAGCAACTTGCGCCCGCCGATGTGGTCGTAAAGGAAAAGGCCGAGCCGGATCAGCCAGGCCGGGCGCAGGCCCTTGGCATAGGGCAGCACGAAGCGCATCGGCCAGATGATGTGCGGAGCGTTCTTCCACAGAACCTCGCGCTCCATCAGCGCCTCGCGCACCAGGCGGAATTCATAGAATTCGAGATAGCGCAGCCCGCCATGGATCAGCTTGGTCGAACCGGACGAGGTTCCGCTGGCGAGATCGTTCATTTCGGCGAGAAAGACCGAGAACCCGCGTCCGACCGCATCACGGGCGATGCCGCAGCCATTGATGCCGCCACCTATGACGAAAATGTCCCGGACTGAAGATGTATCCACTAACTCCTCCACGATTTCGCATTGCACCATTTTTGCTCTTTTGCGAAACCGTGGCGGAATTATTTCGAACTCATAACGAATGTCAAACGAAATATCACACGCCTGTGAGAAGACCGTGAATTGCGTCAGCCAAGCGACGTCTCGATCAGCTGAACCTCGGTCTCCTGGCAGATCCTGCGCACCGACGGGATGTCGCAGCGATCGGTGATGAAGGTGTTGACCTGCGACAGATGGCCGATACGCACAGGCGCCGTGCGTTCGAACTTGGTCTGGTCGGAAACCAGGATGACATGCCTGGCATTGGCGATGATCGCTTGCGCCACCTTCACCTCGCGGAAATCGAAATCGAGCAACGCGCCATCATGATCGATAGCCGAGGCGCCGATGACGGCATAGTCGACCTTGAACTGCCTGATGAAATCGACCGCCGCCTCGCCGACAACACCCCCGTCGGAGCCGCGCACCACGCCGCCCGCAATCACCACCTCGATCGAGGGATAGATGCGCATCCTATTGGCAACATTGATGTTATTGGTGATAACCATCAGGCCGTCGTGATCGAGCAGTGCCTTGCTGACCGCCTCTGTCGTGGTGCCGATGTTGATGAACAGCGAGGCGTTGTCGGGAATCAATCTGGCCGCCGCGCGGCCTATCGCTTCCTTCTCGTCGGCCGCGATCTTGCGCCTGGCTTCATACTCCATGTTCTCGATACCGGACGGGAACAAGGCGCCGCCATGGACTCGCGAAAGCAGCCGCTGGTCGCACAAATCGTTGAGGTCCTTGCGTATGGTCTGCGGCGTCACGTTGAAATGCGTGGCCAGGTCATCAACCAGCACGCGGCCGTTGTCCTTGGCCATCTGGATGATCTCGGCATGGCGCGGCGACAGATACATAAGGCAAGCTCCCGTTTTCGTTTTTCTTGCTTATAATAGAAAACGAAACCGATGAAAAGGTGCAAGCCGGCTAACGAAATCTGATGATTGTACGGGTGAACCTCGGTGCCACCTTCATCCAGCCTTTTCAGGCCGTGCACGCGCAATTTCGGTAATGGCGGTGAAAGCGGCATCGACGTCTCCCGCCGTCGCGTCGAACTGGCCGACCTGGAAGCGGATCGCCACCTTCCCATCGACCTTCGTTTGCGTCAGGTAGATGCGGCCATCGTCGTTGATCGCATTGACGAGCCGCAGATTGTGCTCGTCGGCATCGGCGCCCGAGGCAGCCTTGTGCCGGAACGAAAACAGCGACAGCATCGGCTCGGTGACGATCTCGAAATCCACCTCCCTTGCCAGCCGAGCGGCAAGGCCCTCGCTCCAGGCGACATGGTTGCGGATCATGGTTCGCAGGTTTTCCAGCCCATGCGCGCGCAGCAGAAACCAAAGTTTCAGCGCCCGGAAGCGCCGACCAAGCGGCACCGACCATTCGGAATAGTTGATGATGCCGTCGCGGCCATGTGTCTTAAGGAATTCGGGCTTGATGGCCAGCGTGCGAACGAGGTCCTCGGGCTGGCGAATGAACTGCATCGAGCAGTCGAATTGCGCGCCCAGCCATTTGTGGGGGTTGAAGACGATGGAATCCGCCAGCTCGGCGCCGGCCCAGAAATGCCGGTACTCCGGGCAGATCATCGCCGACCCGGCCCAGGCGGCATCGACATGCAGGTAGAGCCCATGCCGACCGGCGACTGCCGCAATTGCTGAAATATCGTCCGTGCCCCCGGTGCTGGTGCCGCCGACGCTGGCGATGATGCCGGCGGGCAACATGCCGGCCGCGCGGTCGGCGACGATTGCCGCGTCGAGTGCGGCTGCGTCCATGGCGCGAAAACGGCCGGCGACAGGAATGCGCACGAGATTGTCCTCGCCTATGCCTGACACCCAGATCGCCCGATCGATCGAAGTGTGCACCTGGTCGGAGGAATAGATGCGCAATCGGCCCTGCCCGGCCAATCCTTTTTTGTTGCCTTGCCAGTCCAGCGCCCGCTCGCGCATCGTCAACACCGCATTGAGTGTCGCCGACGAGGCCGAATCCTGGATAACGCCGGAGAATCCTTCCGGCAGGCCGAGCGCCTGGCGCATCCAGTCGACGGTCCGCATTTCAAGCTCGGTCGCCGCCGGCGAGGTCTGCCAGAGCATGCATTGCGCGGCCATCGCCGACACCAGATATTCAGCCACCACCGAGACCGGCGCCGCGTTGGCCGGGAAATAGGCGAAGAAGCGCGGGTGCTGCCAATGCGTCATCCCCGGCACGATCTTCTCTTGGAAATCGGCGAAAATCCTGTCCATCGACTCCGCGTCTTCGGGCGGCGACGCCTCGATGCTCCTGAAAATGTCGCCCGGCTCGATCAGCGGCCGCACCGGCCGCTCACGCAAATTGTTGCGATAGTCGGCGCCCCAATCGGCGGCGCGTTGCGACCATTGCCGGAAATCATCATTGTTCATCTTGTCCTCCCGACAGGTCATTCGCTGCCGGTGGTAGCCGCCGGCTCCTCAAGATCGGATATTAGTCACCATGTGAAATATTTGAAGCCGCCGACGGGCGGCGAGATATTCGGACTAGCCAGGAAAATCCGGCAGGCTGGCGAAGGCCGTCTTCAGCGCATTCGACCATCCATCGGAGATCGTGCGGTAATACTGGTCGTCCTGGCCGATCCGCTTTTTAAGGCCGACCTGAAAGGCGTCCTGCTCCAGGAAAAGCAGGTCGAGCGGCAGGCCGACCGACAGGTTCGACTTCAGCGTCGAATCGAACGACACCAGAAGCAGTTTCACCGTCTCGGCCAGGCTCATCGTCTTTTCGTAGGCGCGAATGATGATCGGCTTGCCGTACTTGGTTTCTCCGATCTGGAAGAACGGCGTGTCCTCGGTCGACTCAATGAAATTGCCTTCGGGGTAGATCATGAACAGGCGTGGCGGGCTGCCCTTGATCTGCCCGCCCAGGATGAAGGAAGCATTGAAATAGGAATCAGCCTTCTCGCCGGCGGGCGACGATTGCGCGATCACTTCCTTCACCGTGTCGCCGAGCAGCCGCACCGTCTGGTACATGGATGGCGTCTCGAGCAGCTTCTCATGACGGTCGGTCACCGCCTTTGTGCGTTCGTCGAGCAGGCTGACCACGGCCTGTGTCGTCGCCAGGTTGCCAGCCGACATCAGCACGATGACGCGCTCGCCCGGCTGTTCCCAGACATGCATCTTCTTGAAGGTCGAGATCGAATCCATACCGGCGTTGGTACGCGTGTCCGACATGAACACGAGCCCGCGATCGATCTTGAGGCCGACGCAATAGGTCATGGAATCTCTTAAAGGCGGTAATCCCTGGGGGATTACTGCTCTACCGTGACGGTGACCGCAAGCAGTTCTTCCGCTTGTCCCAGTCGAATTCCCGACACCGGCGAAGCGTCACGGTAGTCGCGACCGGTGGCCACCTTCACATAGCGTTCGTCGGGAGAAATACCGTTGGCGGGGTCGAAGGCAACCCAGCCGAGGCCCGCGACATGCGCTTCGGCCCAGGCGTGGCTTGCCGCCTGCTCCACCGCATCCATCATCAGATAGCCGCTGACATAGCGGGCCGGAAATCCCATGGCGCGCGCGGCGGCGGCAAAGATGTGGCTATGGTCCTGGCAGACTCCGGTTTTCAGTACCAAAGCTTCCTCGGCCGAGGTCGTCGCATTGGTTGTTCCCGGCGTGTAGGCGACGCGCTCGCCAATGACGGCCATCAGCCGGTGCAGCCTGTCAAGGTCGGTGCCCTTGCCGACCGCCTCGGTAAGATCACGGATGCCGCCGCCTATCATGGTCAAAGCGGTCTCCTGCGCGAACAACCAGAGTGGCGCGAAGCCCTGATGAGGCCCGCAAACACCCGATGTATCGCGCGTCACCACCTCGCCCAACGCTTCGACTGTGATGAAGTCATGGTCACCCTCGACGCTCAACAGCCTGTTGTCGTTGCCGTAGTGGTCGGTAAATCGCACTTCCTCGCGCGCACCGTCGACCTTCAGCGCCCAGGACAGCACGGTCTGAGTCGGCCCGCTCACGGGAAGCAGCCGCAGCCTCTGGAGCAGATACTGCACCGGTGCGTCGTAGCGGTATTCGGTCCGGTGCGTGATTTTCAGCCGCATGGCCATCTTCCGTTCGCGTGCATGATCTCTAGCGAAAACCGATATCCACTTCCCGGGATCATGCTCAATAAAACCTGTAGTCCTGCGCGATCTCGTCGCCGAGCCTGGTGTTGTCGCGAATAAACCCGGCCAGGAACTCGTGCAGCCCGGCGTCGAATATGTCCTTGATCGATCCTGCTTGCAGCATTGCCTGCGTCTTTTCCGCTGTCGCATGGCAGGCATGGCGCTCGCCATAGTCGTCGCCCAGGAACTTCAGATGCTCTGCCAGGAAGCGATAGCAGAAGGTCAGCGATCGCGGCATGCGGACGTTGAGAATCAGGTAGTCGGCGATGTTGGTCGGCTTATAGTCGGCATCATAAACCCAGCGATACGAGCGATGCGCCGACACCGAGCGCAGGATCGATTCCCACTGATAGTTGTCTAGCGTCGAGCCGACCCAGGAGATCGACGGCAACAGCACGTAGTATTTCACGTCGAGGATGCGCGCGGTGTTGTCGGCGCGCTCGACATAGGTGCCGAGCTGCGAGAAATCGAAGATCTCGTTGCGCAGCATGGTGCCGTAAAACGAGCCGCGGATCAGCGCGGTCTCGCGCTTGATCGCGTCGAGCACGTTGGGCAGGTCGCGCTCGTCTATCGGCCTCGCCAGCATCCGTTTCAGCGCCATCCAGGCTTCGTTGATGCTCTCCCACGTCTCGCGCGTCAGCGCGGTGCGCACCATGCGCGCATTGTTGCGGGCGGTCTCGATCGACGACATCGTGCTCGATGGGTTCGACGTGTCGCGCAAGAGGAAATCAGAGACATTGGCGGCGGTATAGTCCGGGTATTTCTGCTTGAAGGTGACGTCGGAGCCGGCGCTGAGCAGCACCGAATTCCACTCCTCCGACGCGCTCTGGGTGCGGGTGAGCGCCATGCGCAGCCCGGCGTCGACCAGCCGCGCCATGTTTTCCGCCCGCTCAATATAGCGGTTCATCCAGTAGAGCCCGTTGGCGGTGCGGCCGAGAAGCATGGGAAGGCCCTTCGGGCTAGTGAGTAGGGATTAGTGAATAGTCAGTAGTAAATAGTTAAATCCATATGAGATGTGGCATGCGCTTTCCCTCTGTAGCTGACTACTCACTACTCACTAATCCCTACGTGTTCAGCTCAATCATCCAGCACCCAGGTATCTTTCGTCCCGCCGCCCTGGGAGGAGTTCACCACCAGTGAGCCTTCCTTCAGCGCAACGCGCGTCAGGCCGCCGGGCACGATCTGGATGCGATCCGAGACCAGCACGTAGGGCCTGAGATCGACATGGCGCGGCGCCAGCCCCTTTTCCGTCAGGATCGGACAGGTCGAGAGCGCGAGCGTCGGCTGGGCGATGTAATTAGACGGTTTGGCCTGCAGCTTCTTGGCGAAATCCTGACATTCCTTCTTGGTCGCCGCCGGGCCGACCAGCATGCCGTAGCCGCCGGAACCATGCACTTCCTTGATGACCAGTTCGTGGATATGCTCGAGCACATATTTCAGGCTGTCCGGTTCCGAACAGCGCCAGGTCGGGATGTTGCCGAGGATCGCCTTGCGGCCGGTGTAGAATTCGACGATCTCGGGCATATACGAATAGATCGCCTTGTCGTCGGCTATACCCGTGCCAGGCGCATTGGCGATGGTGATATTGCCGGCGCGGTAGACATCCATGATGCCGGGTATGCCAAGCGCTGAATCCGGCCTGAAAGTCAGCGGATCGAGGAAGGAATCATCGACGCGGCGGTAAAGCACGTCGATCTGCTTGTAGCCTTCGGTGGTGCGCATCGCGACATGGCCGTCGACGACGCGCAGGTCCTGGCCCTCTACAAGCTGCACACCCATCTGGTCGGCAAGGAAAGCGTGTTCGAAATAGGCGGAATTGAAACTGCCCGGCGTCAGCACCGCAATGGTTGGGGCACCCTTGGTGTTCTGCGGCCGCACGGCCGCCAGCGACTGGCGCAGCAGCTGCGGATAGTTCTCCACTGGCCGCACCTTGATCTTCTGGAACAGCTCGGGGAACAGCTGCATCATCGTTTCGCGGTTCTCCAGCATGTAGGAGACACCGGACGGCGTGCGCGCATTGTCTTCCAGAACGTAGAACTCGTCCTCGCTGATGCGAACAATGTCGACGCCGATAATGTGGGTATAAACGCCGGCCGGCGGCCGCACGCCGATCATCTCCGGCAGGAAGGCTTCGTTCCTGGCGATCAGATCTCTTGGCACGCGGCCAGCGCGCAGGATTTCCTGGCGATGGTAGATGTCGTCGAGGAAGGCGTTCAGCGCCTGTACGCGCTGCTCGATGCCTTGCGTCAGGCGCCGCCACTCATTGCCTGAAATGATGCGAGGGACGATGTCGAACGGGATCAGCCGTTCGGAGGCTTCCTGTTCGCCATAGACGGCGAAGGTAATGCCCGTCTTGCGAAAGACGCGTTCGGCGTCCTGCATCTTCTCGGTAAGCCTGGCTGGATCCTGCTCCTTCAGCCAGCGATCGTAAGCCGAATACGGTCTTCTCAATCCGGAGACTTCCGGAAGCATTTCATCGAACGCTGCCAATCGCATACTCCCCTGTGAAGCCATTTCACTGGCGTCGTGGGAGAAAATCAAGCGCAATCGGTGATTTGGGGGAAGCGGACGATCAGTATGTTGCGGCTGCCTAAAATTAAGGCAGCCCAAATACGAGCTTGGTCAGCCTTTGCCTCGTGCCGGGGCAACTGACTCGCACTGTTAGAAGGCGCGGAAGGTGACGACGGTGAACGTGTCCTTGATGCCGGGAAGAATCTGCACCTTCTCGTTGACGAAATGGCCGACGTCTTCTTCGTCGTCGACATAGAATTTGGCGAGCAGATCGTAGTTGCCGGCGGTGGAGTAGATTTCCGAGGCGATCTCGGCGTCGGCAAGCGCGCTGGCAACCTCATAGGATTTGCCCAGCTCGCATTTGATCTGCACGAAAAACGCCTTCATGGCTTCGTCCCGCTAAACTTCCAGGTCCAAGCGGCCCTTCTGGCAGACTGGAGGCAGCCTTTCAAGCACTGGAATGCGCGCTTGGCCGGCGCGGGGTCCCGGCCACCGCCTCGCGCGGCTCCGCAACCGGCATGCCGTGCTTGCAGAGCCTGCCGCCGATCACCAGCGCGGGCACGCCCTGCAATCTCGTTCGGCTTCTGCACCGAGGCGCGACGAATATTGGCGGCCGCTGAAACCGTGAGGCGCCCTGGCACGTATGTTAGGATGTCTCCTGGAACTTCTGGAGGCGGTTCGAGGGACGGTGGAGACAAGCCATGCGCCGCGGCTTTTTCGCATTTGCGTTCGTTTCGCTCATGTTGGCTTCCCAGGCGTTTGCCGGAGATGCCGAGATCAAGGCTGGCCAGTCCGTCATCGACGGTCAGTTGAAGGCCCTCATCGCCGATGACGGCGCCAAGGCCTACAGCTTTGCCGCCCCGAACGTGAAACAGATATTCCCGACCGTCGATGCCTTCATGAATATGGTGACCAACGGCTACCCGCCTGTGCGCAAACCCCAGTCCTATGCTTTCGGCAAGGTCGAGCAGACTGGTCCCGGTTCGATCGTCCAGCAAGTGCTGATCGTCGGCCCCGACGGCAAGGACTACGAGGCGGTCTACACGCTGCAGCAGCAGCCTGACGGCACATTCCAGATCACCGGCTGCAGCCTGCGGGCGTCGAACTCGCTCAGCACCTGAACGGGTCTACAGCGCCGGGATATCGCCCCTCGCCCAACCCTCTGATATCTCGGCCCCGCGTGCCTCGAAGCCGCCGGTCTCGATCGCGGCGCGGATATCCTGCATAAGCTTTTGGTAATACGAAAGATTGTTCCAGGTCAGCAGCATCGCGCCGAGCGCCTCCTGCGAGCGCACCAGATGGTGCAGATAGGCACGCGAATAATCCCTGGCTGCCGGGCAGTCGCTCTCTTCATCGAGCGGGCGCGCATCGTCGGCATGGCGGGCGTTGCGCAGGTTGACCTTGCCGCGCCTAGTATAGGCCAGCCCGTGCCGGCCGGCGCGCGTCGGCATCACGCAATCGAACATGTCGATGCCGCGGGCAACCGATTTCAGGATATCGTCCGGGGTTCCCACGCCCATCAGATAGCGTGGCTTGTTATCTGGCAGTTCGGGACAGGTGATGTCGAGCATATCGAGCATCACCGCCTGCGGCTCGCCGACGGCCAAGCCGCCGACAGCATAGCCCTTGAGCTCCATCGCGCTCAGCGCCTGTGCCGAGCGCACCCTGAGCGCCGCGTTGTCACCACCCTGCACGATGCCGAACATCGCTTTGCCGGGCTGGTCGCCGAACGCCTTCTTGCAGCGCTCCGCCCAGCGCAGCGACAGTTCCATGGCGCGCTCGATCTCCTTGATCTCGGCCGGCAGCGCGGTGCATTCATCGAGTTGCATCTGGATGTCGGAATCGAGCAGACCTTGAATTTCGATCGAGCGTTCCGGCGACATCTCGTAGGCCGCGCCATCGATGTGCGAGCGGAACGTGACGCCCTTTTCTGTCAGCTTCCTCAGCTTCGACAGCGACATCACCTGAAAACCGCCGCTATCGGTCAGGATCGGGTGCGGCCAGCGGGCGAATTCGTGCAGACCGCCGAGCCGCGCCACGCGCTCGGCCCCGGGCCGCAGCATCAGGTGATAGGTGTTGCCAAGGATGATGTCGGCGCCAACGCCGCGCACCTGGTCCATGTACATGGCCTTGACCGTGCCACCGGTGCCGACCGGCATGAAGGCCGGCGTACGAATCTCGCCGCGCGGCATGTCGATCAGGCCGCGCCGCGCCTTGCCATCGGTCGCCAACACCCTGAAGGTGAAATTCTCAGCCATTGAATTCCTTGTCGAATACCGGCGCATCCGGCGCCTGCTCGTCGAGCGACTGACGGTATTGGATGCAGCCGCGCATGAATTTTGGCCAGGGCGGCACCGCGATTGACGGCTCGGTCCTTTCCGGCAGCAGGTCCCACAGGTCGGGGTGATGCCAGCAGAGGTCATGATCTGATGTATCGCGGTGCGCGCGAATGCCGGCGCGCAGCCTTTTCACTTCCGCGATCAGCTTGTCGCGGTCGAAGGTCTGCAGATCATCGTCCATCGTTCTCCTCCCTGAACAAAAGACTGGCGTCTCCATAGGAATAGAACCTGTAACCGCTCTCGATGGCATGCGCATAGGCCGCACGCATCGTGTCGAGGCCACTGAAAGCCGAGACCAGCATGAACAGCGTCGAGCGCGGCAGATGGAAGTTGGTCATCAGCATGTCGGCCGTGCGAAAGCGGTAGCCGGGCGTGATGAAGATGTCGGTCGGTCCGGACCACGGCGCCAGCGTGCCGTCTTCACGCGCCGCACTCTCGAGCAGGCGCAGCGAGGTCGTACCGACGGCAATGACGCGCCCGCCCCTCGCCTTCGCCGCATTGAGCGCATCGGCGGTCGCCTGGCTGACCGAGCCGATCTCGGCATGCATCTTATGGTCCGCGGTATCGTCCGCCTTGACCGGCAGGAACGTACCGGCGCCCACATGCAAGGTGACGAAGCGGCGTTCGACCCCTTTGGCGTCCAGCGCCGCGAAAAGCGCCGGCGTGAAGTGCAGGCCCGCGGTGGGCGCCGCTACCGCGCCTTCTTCCCGGGCATAGATGGTCTGGTAGTCGGCACGATCGCGCTCGTCGTCATCGCGCTTCGAGGCGATGTAGGGCGGTAGTGGAATGTGGCCGACCGCGTGCAGCGCTTCGTCGAGGAAAGGACCGGATAGATCAAAGCCGAGCAGCGCTTCGCCGCCCTCGCCTTTTTCGATCACGGTGGCGTCGAGCTGGCCGAGGAAACAGGAATTGCCGTCATGGCCGAAATGGATGCGGTCGCCGGCGGCAATGCGCTTGCCCGGCCGCATGAAGGCCAGCCAGCGGTCCGGCGCCATGCGCATGTGCAGCGTGGCCTCGACCTGCGACTGTGCTTCGCCGCGCCGCCTGATCCCCTTCAACTGCGCCGGAATGACCTTGGTGTCGTTGAAGACCAGCACGTCGCCGGCACGGAGCAAGAATGGCAGGTCGCCAACCGTCCTGTCCTCCAGCCTCTTGCCCGGCTTGACCACCAGCATTTTGGCGCTGTCGCGCGGTTCTGCCGGGCGAAGCGCGATGCGCTCCTCCGGCAGGTCGAAGTCAAAGAGGTCGACGCGCATTGGGACTCAAAACAGCCGAACGAGCAGCGCTCCGGCCAGCAGAAGCACCGCGCCGGCGACGCGGCCGAGCGAGATTTCACGCACGGCGACCCCAAGGAAGCCGACGCGGTCGATGAGCATACCCGCGAGCAGCTGGCCGGCCACCAGGAACGCCATCAGGGCGGCCGCGCCGATGCGCGGCGTCAGGATCGTCGAAAGCGTGACATAGAAGCCGCCAAGCATGCCGCCGGCGACAAACAACCAGGGCGCGGGCGCCTTCCAGTCGAGCGAGATGCCCTGCAGCTTCACCACCGTGACGGAGATGATGCCAAGCACGATCGCGCCCGACAGGAACGAAAACGCTGCCGCCGCGACCGGGAGACCCAAGCCGCGCGCAAGCTGCGAATTGATCGGCGCCTGGATGGCAATGAAGGCGCCGGACAGGATGCCGAGAAGCGACCATACGACGCCCATCATTGTCGTTTGTCCTTACTGGATGTCGGCCGCGACCTTTAGGGACACGATCTTGTCGGGATCCTGCACCGGCTCGCCGCGCTTGATCTTGTCGACATTGTCCATGCCCTCGATGACCTGGCCCCAGACCGTGTACTGGCGGTTGAGGAACGCGGCGTCGTCGAAGCAGATGAAGAACTGCGAATTGGCCGAGTTCGGGTTCTGCGAACGAGCCATCGAGCAGGTGCCGCGGCCGTGGTTTGCGTTGGAGAACTCGGCCTTCAGGTCAGGCTTTTCCGAGCCGCCCATGCCGGCGCGAGACGGCGCGAAGCTGGGCTTGCTGGAATTGCCGAATTTCACGTCGCCGGTCTGCGCCATGAAGCCTTCGATGACGCGGTGGAAGACGACGCCGTCATAGGCGCCTTCACGCGCCAATTCCTTGATGCGGGCGACATGGCCAGGAGCCAAATCGGGAAACAGTTCGATGACGACCTTGCCCTTGGTCGTTTCCATGATGAGCGCGTTCTCGCGGTCCTTGATCTCAGCCATGTCAGATATCCTTTTGTAAAATTGGAACTATTTGTCGGCGGCGATGCGCACTTTGATCATCCGGTCGGGATCGATGACCGTGCCATTGTCCGCCTCGTCGCCCTTCTTGATCTTGTCCACCAGGTCCATGCCGCTGACGACATTGCCGACAATCGTATACTGGCCATCGAGCGGCGGCGCCGGTGCGAACATGATGAAGAACTGCGAATTGGCGGAGTTCGGATCCTGCGAACGGGCCATGCCGACCACGCCGCGCTTGTAATGCTCGGCCTGCGAGAACTCGGCAGGCAGGTCGGGCAGGTCGGAGCCGCCGGTGCCGACGGCCTGGGCATTGAAACCCTTATTCATGTTGCCGAACTTGACGTCGCCGGTCTGCGCCATGAAGCCGTCGATGACACGGTGGAATGCGACATTGTCGTAGGCATGGTCACGCACCAGCTTCTTGATCTGCGCGACATGCTTGGGCGCCAGATCGGGGCGCAGCGCGATGGTCACGTCGCCATCTTTCAGCGTGATGATCATCGTGTTTTCCGGATCTGCGGCATAGGCCGAGACCGATGCGGTCACGAGGCCGACGAGCACAACAAGGAATGAGGCGAGCCTTTTGAGCTGCATGAGGGTTCTCCGAGCTTATTTCGCGAATTTTGCGGTGAGCGCGCCGGCCACGGCCGCCGGCACGAAGGGGCGGATGTCGCCGCCCATCGAGGCTATCTGGCGCACAAGTGTGGCGGTAATGGTGCGCACCGACGGGCTGGCGGGCAGGAAAACCGTCTGCAATTCAGGCGCCATGGTTTCGTTCATGCCGGCCATTTGCATTTCGTAGTCGAGGTCGGTGCCGTCGCGCAGACCGCGGATCATGATCGAGGCGCCTTCTCTCTTGGCCGCATCGATCACCAGCCCATCGAAGGCGACCACCTTGATGCGAGCGCCGTCACGGCCGAATTCGGCCTTCGCGGCGGCTTCGATCAACTGCACCCGATCCTCGAACGAAAACAGCGGCTTCTTGCCCGGATGAATGCCGATCGCGGCATAAACAATGTCGGCAACCGCCAGCGACGCTTTCAGCACATCGAGATGGCCGTTGGTCAGCGGGTCGAAGGAGCCGGCATAAAGGGCGATGCGTTCGGTCATGGCGGAGCTTCTAGCGAGCCTCTATCACAAAGGCAAATCCGATTGGCAGGCGGCCCATGAACCTTTTCCGGCACATGAACGACAGATGAACACGCTGATCACGAAGCCTTCACGCAGCGTTCACTAGGCTGCACCCTTAATAAGATGAAACCAAAGTCCCATATCTCCGTTGTAAGGCGCAGGAGAACACGCACATGCTGATCTACATGCTCGCCACCGCAATGACCGTCGCCATGCTGATCGCCACAGTATTCGGGCTGCATCAGGAAGCACAGCGCATCCGCGTCAAGGCCACCACCAAGCGCTTCGAAGGCTTTGGCCTGCGCAAGCCGTATCGCCACTACTAAGACAGTCCGCAACGCTGCCGCGCCGGCCGACAGGCCGGCGTTGCTATGTCAAACGTACCAGGAACTATTCGGCGTTGTCCGGACCGCTGTCATTCGAATCCGGCCCCGCGCCACCCTCGACGGCCTCTTCCACTTCCTCGTCCGATTGCGGCTCCGAAATCCGCTCGACCGAAACCACCTTTTCACCTTCAGCCGTGTTGAAGATGGTCACGCCCTTGGTGGCGCGGCTGGCGAAACGGATGCCGTTGACGGGTACCCGGATGACGGTGCCGCCATCCGACACCAGCATGATCTGATCGTCATTGCCGACCGGGAAGGTTGCCACCAGCTGGCCGATTTCGGCTGCCTTGGACACGTCGGTGGCACGGATGCCCTTGCCGCCGCGGCCGGTCAGGCGGAAATCGTAGGACGACGAGCGCTTGCCGTATCCATATTCAGTCACCGTCAGCACGTACTGCTCATGCGCCTTGAGGAATTCGTAGCGGTCGTCTGGAAGCTCGGTCTCCTCGCCGATCTCCTCATTGGTGAGCGCGATCTCTTCTTCCTCTCCGGCTGTCTCGGCGGCAAGCCGCCGCTCCGACGCCGCCCGCTTGAGGTAAGCGGCGCGTTCCGCCGGTGAAGCATTGACATGCTCGATCACCGACATGGAGATGATGCGGTCGGTTTCAGCCATGGTTATGCCGCGAACGCCGACGGAATTGCGGCTCTGGAAGACGCGCACGTCGCCGACGGAGAAGCGAATGCACTGGCCCGAATTCGCCGTCAGAAGCACGTCGTCATTGTCGGTGCAGGTCTCGACGCCGAGAATTTCGTCGCCCTCCTCCTCCAGCTTCATGGCGATCTTGCCGTTGCGATTGACCTGGACGAAGTCGGACAATTTGTTGCGGCGCACGGTGCCGCGCGTCGTGGCGAACATCACGTCGAGATCGCCCCAGCTCGTCTCGTCCTCGGGCAGCGGCATGATGGTGGTGATGCGCTCGCCCTGCTCCAGCGGCAGCATGTTGATCAGCGCCTTGCCGCGTGACTGCGGGTTGCCGATCGGCAGCCGCCAGACCTTTTCCTTATAGACGATGCCGCGCGAGGAGAAGAACAGCACCGGCGTGTGGGTGTTGGCCACGAACAGCCGGGTGACGAAATCCTCTTCCTTGGTCGACATGCCGGAGCGGCCCTTGCCGCCGCGGCGCTGCGCCCGATAGAGCGACAGCGGCACGCGCTTGATGTAGCCGGAATGGCTCACCGTCACGACCATGTCCTCGCGCTGGATCAGATCCTCGTCTTCCATGTCCGCGCCGCCATCGGTGAGCTCGGTGCGGCGTGGCGTGCCGAATTCGTCGCGCACGGCGGCGAGCTCGTCCTTGACGATCTGCTGGATGCGCGCGCGCGACGACAGAATGTCGAGGTAGTCCTTGATCTCGTCGCCGATCGTATTCAACTCATCGGCGATTTCGTCGCGGCCAAGCGCGGTCAGGCGCTGCAGGCGCAGTTCGAGGATAGCGCGCGCCTGTTCCTCGGACAGATTGTAGGTGCCGTCCTCGTTGATACGATGGCGCGGATCGTCGATCAGGAGGATCAGCGATTCAACGTCACCCGAGGGCCAGCGCCGCTCCATCAATTGCTCGCGCGCCGTCTGCGGGTCCGGCGCGGTGCGGATCAGCTTGATGACCTCGTCGATGTTGGCGACGGCGATGGCCAGGCCAACCAGCACATGGGCGCGGTCCCGCGCCTTGCGCAGCAGGAACTTCGTCCGCCGGCTGATCACCTCCTCGCGGAAGGTGACGAACGCCTTCAGCATGTCGGTCAGGTTCAGCAGCTCCGGTTTGCCGCCGTTCAGAGCCACCATATTGGCGCCGAAAGAGGTCTGCAGAGGCGTGAACCGGTAGAGCTGATTGAGGACGACGTCGGCAACGGCGTCACGCTTGAGCTCGATGACGACGCGATAACCCTGGCGGTCGCTTTCGTCGCGGATGTCGGAAATGCCCTCGACGCGCTTGTCGCGCACCAGTTCGGCCATCTTCTCGATCATCGAGGCCTTGTTCACCTGGTAGGGAACCTCGGTGATGATGATCGATTCGCGGTCATTGCCGCGCTGTTCGATGTTGACCTTGCCGCGCATGACGATGGAGCCGCGGCCGGTGGAATAGGCGCTGTAGATGCCGGAACGGCCAAGCACGATGCCGCCGGTCGGAAAATCGGGGCCCGGAATGATCTCCATCAGCGCCGGCAGGTCGATCGCCGGATTGTCGATGACGGCAATAGCGGCGTTGCAGACTTCACCGAGATTGTGCGGCGGAATGTTGGTGGCCATGCCGACGGCAATGCCGCCCGAACCGTTGACCAGCAGATTGGGAAAGCGCGCAGGCAGAACCTTCGGCTCGGTGTCCGAAGCATCATAAGTGTCCTGGAAATCGACGGTATCCTTGTCGATGTCCTCCAACAGCTCGTGCGCGACCTTGGTCAGGCGCGATTCGGTGTAGCGCATCGCCGCCGGCGGATCGCCGTCGATCGAACCGAAATTGCCCTGCCCGTCGATCAGCGGCACGCGCAACGACCAGTCCTGCGCCATGCGCACCAGCGCGTCATAGATCGAGGCGTCGCCATGCGGATGGTATTTGCCCATCACGTCGGCTACGGGGCGCGCCGATTTCACATATTTGCGGTTCCAGTGGTAGCCGCTCTCATGGGCGGCATAGAGGATGCGACGGTGCACCGGCTTCAGGCCGTCGCGCACATCGGGCAGCGCACGGCTGACGATCACGCTCATGGCGTAATCGAGATAGGAGCGCTGCATCTCCTCGATGATGGATATCGGCTCGATGCCGCTGGGGCCGCCGTCTGTGCCGCGCGGTGTCTTCTGGTCGGTCAAATCGGATCACAATCTAATCAGGAATCACTCGCTGCTTATATAGGAAGCGAGGCCGAAACTCCAATGTCCGCGGCACTTTTCCAGTGTCAATTTTGGTGGTAATTTCAAATGGATACCACTGATTGCGACGATATGGCCAAGGCGCTTTCGCCGCCACCAAGGCAAAAGCCGGCAATGGACCGTTTTCCCCAGACGAACGCCGCGAGCGCGATCAATTGGACCTCGTGGCAACTTTTCAGCGGCTGCCAACCCGCCCGGACCGATACCGGCCCGGCGTCTCGCCCATGCCCCGCCGAAACCGGCGGTTGAAAGTCGACAGATCGTTGAAGCCGGCTTCGAAAGCAATTGCCGAGATGGCATCGTTGGACGTGCGCAATCGCACCGCCGCGCGATGCAATCGGGTCCTGAGCAGGTACTGATAGGGCGTCATGCCGGCAACCTGCCGGAAGGTGCGCAGGAAATGATAGGGACTGGTCGCGGTCTCATCCGCCAACGCTGGAAGCGAGACCGGTCCGTCGGCATCCAGTTCGATCCGCCTCACCGCCTCGGCAACCCTTTTCTGATCGCGGCGGCTTGGATCGCGACTGGCATGCCTTGCGCCTGAGATTGTCGCCACGGCGGCACCCGCGATGCGCAGGGCGAGTTCCTCGAAGGCGCCTGCGTCGGCCATGTCGCGCGCGGCTTCCGCCTCGGCCAGCAGCGGTGCGATGGCGGGTAACGGCGGCAGGCGGGGCGTCTCGAAAGTAAGCTTCCCAGCGCCCGGTACGTCGGCGACGATCCGGTCCATATAGGCCGGCCCGAAATGGAAGGAGAGGCAACGGTCGCCGCTGCCATGCTCGTGCCCGCATTCGTAGCATGTGCCGGAATTGCCAAGCAGGAGGCTGCCTGGCGCGAGCATTGCGGTGCCTTGCTGTGCGCGATAGCGGAACGTGCCACTGGTGACCGCCGCGACGCAAAAATCCCGATGGACTTCCTCGAACGGCCGATCGCCGGCGCTGGCCGTGCAGATCACATCCGCCACGTGCCAGCCAGGTCCGGATGCAAGGGTATTCGCGGTCGCCGTCATGGCTGAAATATAGCAATTTTTCCCAAGCCCAAAACCCCGGCGGCACCTATTGCTCGCGGTCTCCTGACAAGAAGAGATCGCAGCCATGCCCGACCAATCCACATTTGCCGAAGCCTTGCACAGTCCCGGACCGATCCAAGGGCTTGCCGAAAAACTGAGCCTTTACGGCCGCTTCGTCGGTGCGTGGACGTTTGACGCCGCGCGCCATCTCGAGGACGGCACGGTGCTGACCGGACGCGGCGAGGTGCACTTCGGCTGGGCGCTGGAAGGCCGCGCCATCCAGGATGTCTGGATCCTGCCCGCGCGTGACGCCGGCCCCTCGCCATCGCTTGGCAAATGGACCTTTTACGGCACGACGCTGCGGGTCTATGACCCCGGAATCGATGCCTGGCACATCTTCTGGAGCGACCCGCGCAACCAGTATTTCAGCCGTCAGCTCGGCCGCGCCGAAGGCGGCACGATCGTGCAGGTCGGCGCCGACGGCACTGGTTCCTCGGTACGCTGGAGCTTTTCGCGCATCACCGAGAATTCCTTCCGATGGCTCGGCGAGCGCTCGCATGACGGCGCGGACTGGCACCTCGAAGTCGAGTTCCTGGCGCGTCGTCAATCTGAAAGATGACCCCACAACCCTTAGTAACAATGGAGAAAACCATGTTCGATCATACTCGATCGGCGTTAGCGACGTCACTGCCTCCAAACGTTTCTACGATGCCGCGTTGAGGCCGCTCGGCTTCACTTGCGTCAGCCAATCGCCGGGTTCGCTCGGCTATGGTGTCCAGGCTGTCGCGCCCCAGGCTGTCGCGCTGTGGGTCAACGAGGCGGCGCGCCCGGTGCCGGCGGACGAAAGATCCGGCCTGCATTTCTGCTTCGCCGCGCCGACACGGGATAGCGTCGGTGCCTTTCATGCCGGGGCGTTGCGCGAAGGCGGCAGCGACAATGGCGGACCGGGCCTGCGCGCCGACTATGGCGAGAACTATTACGCGGCCTTCGTTGTCGATCCGGACGGCTATCGCCTGGAGGCCTATTGCGGCGCTGCCGCCTAACCTGCGGTTCTGACTGTTCCCACCGACCGGGCTTTGCTCTACCAATGTGGGTACGGGCTTGGCCCGGCGGGAGGGTCAGCGATGCCGAGTTTCGACAGCCTGTTCAATGCCTTCGTCACCATTCTCGTGACCATCGATCCGCCTGGGCTGGCGCCTCTGTTCCTCGCCGTGACGCGCGGCATGAACCGCGAGGAGCGCAGCCAGGTTTCCGTGCGCGCCTCGGTCATCGGTTTTCTGGTGATGGCGCTGTTTGCGGTGGCCGGCGCATCGATCCTGTCGGTGTTCGGCATCACCTTGCCGGCGTTCCGTGTCGCCGGCGGGTTCCTGCTGTTCTTCATCGCCTTCGAAATGGTGTTCGAGCGCCGGCAGGACCGCAAGGAAAAGATCGGCGACGTCGCCATCACCAAGGACATGATCCACAACATCGCCGCCTTCCCCCTGGCGATCCCGCTGATCGCCGGCCCCGGCGCGATTTCAGCGACGGTGCTGCTCTCAGGCTCGTTTCAGGGTTTTGCGGCGCAGGCGGCCCTGGTCGGCATCATTCTTGTCTGCCTCGTCATAACCTATCTGGTGTTCGTGCTGTCGGAACGCATCGACCGCATCCTCGGCCAGACCGGCCGCTCGATCCTGACCCGCCTGCTCGGGGTTATCCTGGCGGCACTGGCCGTGCAGTTCGTGGCAGATGGCATCAAGGCGCTGATGGCCTCGTAGGCCCGCTTATTTTGCGGTCGTATCGATGACTTCAAAGTCGTGGGTAATCGTCGCGGTCTTGGCCATCATGGCGGAGGCCGAGCAGTATTTTTCGATCGAAAGGTCGATTGCCCGCTTGACCTTGTCGCTGGACAGCGCCCGCCCCTTGACGATGAAATGCATATGGATGCGGGTGAACACTTTGGGATCGGTTTCGGAGCGGTCGGAATCGAGCTCGACCACGCAATCCTCGACGGCCTCGCGCCCCTTTTCGAGGATATGGACGACATCATAGGCCGAGCAGCCGCCGGTGCCGATCAGCACCAGTTCCATCGGGCTCGGTCCCGGCGTCTTGCCTTCCGGGCCTGACGCCGTGCCCAGCACGACCTTGTGGCCGCTGCCGGACTCGCCGACGAAGGTGCGCTCCTCGACCCATTTTACCCGTGCCTTCATCGCCAGTCCTCTTACGTCTCTGATCGCGCCAACGTCAGCTCAAAACCACCATGCAAAACCCCGAAAGTCCATGCGGACCCTCGGGGCATATCAAGTAAAGGCATTCGCTATTTGGTGCGGCTTTCGATCAGAACGGAATTTCGTCGTCCAGTTCGCGCGACGAACCACCGCCACCGCCGCCCCTGGGAGCGTTGCCGCCACCACGGTTGAACCCTTCGTTCGGGCTCGACTGGCCGAAATCGGAACCACGGCTGCTGCCGCCACCGCTGTAGCCGCCAACCTGACCGCCCTCACCCTGGCCACGCGCGTCGAGCATCTGCAACTCGCCGCGGAATTTCTGCAGCACGACTTCGGTCGTGTATTTGTCGGCACCGGTCTGGTCCTGCCATTTGCGCGTCTGCAGCTGGCCCTCGACATAAACCTTCATGCCCTTCTTCAGATACTGCTCCGCCACCTTGGCGATGCCCTCATTGAAGATGACGACGTTATGCCACTCGGTCTTTTCCTTGCGCTCGCCGGAATTCTTGTCGCGCCAGCTTTCCGACGTCGCGATGCGAATGTTGACGACCGGCTCGCCCGAGTTCAGGCGGCGGATTTCAGGGTCAGCGCCGAGATTGCCGACCAGAATGACCTTGTTGACGCTACCCGCCATGATATTTCTCCGCGCTATCCGAAACAAATTTTTGTCGCAGCACCTTACAGGCTACGCACGTCAGCCGCTTGCCAAGGCTGGCTTTTCCCACAAGGTTTTTGTTCCCTTTTCGTTCCTATATGCACCGCCGCCAATTGTCAAGGAATGGCAGCAATGCCGGAACGCCGCATATGGGTCTCAAAACAGCGCTTGCCAAATCGATAAGTATCGACTTATGCTTTTGTCATGATCGAAGCAGAGATTTTCCGCGCCTTGGCCGACCCGACACGCCGCGCCGTCTTTGAGCGTCTCGCCACAAGCGAGATGAGCGTGTCGGAATTGCGCAGCGGCCTGACGGTGTCGCAACCGGCGGTGTCGCAGCATCTGGCGGTGCTGCGGGGCGCCGGCCTCGTGGTCGAGCGGCGGGCCGGCCGCAACGCCTATTATCGTGCGGATCCGCAGGGGCTTGCCCCGCTGCTCTCATGGATCGAACGCTACCGTACCTTCTGGCCGGAGCGCATCGAAAGGCTGAAGACGGTTTTGAAGGACATGGATCAATGAACAGCCAAAGCGAAGTCTCTCCCGATGCGATTGAGTTCGAATGCGATCTTGCCGAGCCGCCGGAAAAGGTTTGGCGGGCGCTGACCGTGCCGGAACTGCTCGCCGCCTGGATGATGCCCAACGACATCAGACCGCAGACCGGCAGCCGCTTTGCCTTCGCCGGTCAAGACGCGGCGATCGAATGCGAGATTCTCGATGCCGAGCCCGAACGCCTGCTGCGCTATTCCTGGCGCGAGCGGTCGGACGATGCCGCGCACCCACTCGACAGCACCGTCACCTTCACACTCGCCCGAACCATTTCCGGCGGCACGCATCTGCGCATCGTCCATGACGGCTTTGCTCGCAAGGCGATGCCGGCCGTGGCCATGGCGGGGGCAGGCTGCCGGCTTTCGCTGCACGGGACCGGCACGCCTCTAGCCGCGAACACCCCACGCCTTCTGCTGCTGCACGCGGCTTGAACACGGAAAATTGGAGACAGAAAAATGGGCGGTGTTGCCAGTCTTGTGCCGATGGTAATCGAGCAATCGAGCCGCGGCGAACGCGCATTCGACATTTTTTCGCGGCTGCTGCGCGAGCGCATCGTCTTCGTCAACGGGGAGATTAACGATGACGTCTCGGCGCTGGTCTGCGCGCAGCTTTTGTCGCTGGAGTCGGACAATCCCGAGAAGGAGATCTCGCTCTACATCAACTCGCCCGGCGGCATGGTGACCAGCGGCTTCGCCATCTACGACACCATGCAGTATATCAGCTGCCCGGTGTCGACCGTATGCATGGGCTTTGCCGCGTCGATGGGATCGTTCCTGCTGATGGCGGGCACCGCCGGGCGCCGCATCGCACTACCCAACGCCACCATCCTGCTACATCAGCCGCTGGGCGGCTTCCAGGGCCAGGCTTCCGACATCCAGCGGCACGCCGAACGCATCGGCCAGACCAAACGCCACATGACCGAACTCTACGCCCAGCATTGCGGCCGCAGCTATGAAGACGTCGAGCGCACGCTCGACCGCGACCATTTCATGACCGCCCGCGAGGCCCAGGCCTGGGGCATCGTCGACCATGTGTTCGACACCCGCAAAAAGGCTGCGTAAGACCAGAGTGAGGTCAAATCCTGCTGCTTGTCGAAGATTTGACGATGCCGCTCTGGCTCCGGTGGCGGCAGGCCCCTATAACAAGGGATGACCGACACTCATCGATCAAGAACATCGCACCGTGTCACGGCCGCCATGGTGCTTGCTATCGTCGGCCTTGTGTCCAGGTCGGCACTTGCCGACGAGGCCTCGTCGTCGGTTCGGAAAGGCGCCCTGCCCGGCGTAACCGGCGACTATCGCATCGCAAAGCCGGCCCCGGTGCCCGAACCCGACGACGCGTTCCCCAGCAGCGGCAACGGGCAGTTCAAGATCGGCAATACCGATGTCAGGATTTCCGGCAGCATCACCGTCGATGTCGGAGTTGGCGGGACCAAGCCACCCAGATAGGCAAAGATCGGGCCTTCCAACTGGAGCCCGCCAAAAGAACAGCCCCGCCGTGCCTTGGGCAAACGGACGGGGCTTTTCTGGATCTCAAATCCATTTTTGCCGGGAGTGTACTGCCGGCGTTTGATTTCGGATGCTTCGCGGCATTCAGCCGACGATCCGACTAGCAGTCTCTGATTTTCAGGGATACGGCAGGTCACGGTTTGTCGGGTGGCGCAAACGCCTGCCCTCGGCACTTATGCCTGCCGCGGCTCCAGTAACAACTGGAGCCCTGGGGGACTATCCGGTGGCGTCATGCTCCGCTCCTCTTGTCCGTTGCGACATTGTCGTCGTGAAGCGCAAATCGCAAATGCCTGCGGCGTCTCGCAGGCCGCCTTGGGGCGGCGAGGCCATCGATAGACGGCCGGCTTCGCTGACTTCGCAAGACTGCTCCCGTGAGTTGGCCGCGTCAACCATCAATAGCCGGTTACGGAAAAATGTGATCGCCGGGAGCTTACGTTCGGGTCAGCTTCCGCACAGCTTTGTCAGGAGCGTGTTCGGCCTTTGTTCTTTCCGCTTGCCCCCTCGCGCGAAAGGCGGTTAAACGACTTCTGTCGAGAATTGTGGCGTCTCTCGACGTGGCGGCAAAAATAACTACATAGGGAATGGCCGGGGAAACCCGCCGATCCCACAAATTCCAGATCTGAGGCGGCGACCTGACATGGCCGACCATAAATATCTTTCCATTCGCGGGGCGCGCGAACACAATCTGAAGAATGTCGATCTCGACCTGCCGCGTGACAGCCTGATCGTCATGACCGGCCTGTCGGGCTCCGGCAAATCGTCGCTTGCTTTCGACACCATCTATGCAGAAGGCCAGCGTCGCTATGTCGAGAGCCTCTCGGCCTATGCCCGGCAATTCCTCGAAATGATGCAGAAGCCGGACGTCGACCAGATCGACGGCCTGTCGCCGGCCATCTCGATCGAGCAGAAGACCACGTCGAAGAACCCGCGTTCGACGGTCGGTACCGTCACCGAGATCTACGACTATATGCGCCTTCTGTTTGCCCGCGTCGGCGTGCCCTATTCGCCGGCCACCGGCCTGCCGATCGAGAGCCAGACGGTCAGCCAGATGGTCGACCGGGTGCTGGCCGTCGAGGAAGGCACGCGCCTGTTCCTGCTGGCGCCCATCGTGCGCGGCCGCAAGGGCGAATATCGCAAGGAACTGCTGGAGTTGCAGAAGAAGGGCTTCCAGCGCGTCAAGGTCGACGGCGTCTTCTATGAAATCGCCGATGTGCCGGCGCTGGACAAGAAATACAAGCACGACATCGACGTCGTCGTCGACCGCATCGTCGTTCGCGGCGACCTTGCCACAAGGCTTGCCGACTCCATCGAGACGGCGCTGAAGCTGGCCGAGGGGCTGGCAGTGGCCGAGTTCGCCGACAGGCCGCTCGATGCCAGCCAGACTGGCGAGGATTCGGTCAACAAGTCGAAGAACGAGACGCATGAGCGCATCCTGTTCTCGGAAAAGTTCGCCTGCCCGGTTTCCGGCTTCACCATTCCGGAAATCGAGCCCAGGCTGTTCTCCTTCAACAACCCGTTTGGCGCCTGCCCGACCTGCGACGGTCTCGGCAGCCAGCGCGCCATCGACCCCAACCTCGTGGTGCCGGACGAGAACGTGTCGCTGCGCGACGGCGCCGTCAGCCCATGGGCGAAATCGACCTCGCCCTATTACTCGCAGACGCTCGAGGCATTGGGCAAGGCGTACGACTTCAAGCTCGGCGACAAGTTCAAGGATCTTTCAGCGCAAGCCCAGGAAGCGATCCTGCGCGGCACCGGCGAGCGCGAGATCACCTTCCAGTATGATGACGGCCTGCGCTCCTACAAGACGACCAAGACCTTCGAAGGCGTCATCCCCAATCTCGAGCGCCGCTGGAAGGAGACCGAATCCGCCTGGATGCGCGAGGAGATCGAGCGTTTCATGTCGGCAACGCCCTGCCCGGTCTGCAAGGGCTACCGGCTGAAGCCGGAGGCGCTGGCGGTGAAGATCGCCGGCAAGCACATTGGCGAAGTGACGGAACAGTCGATCCGCAACGCCGACAAATGGTTCACCGACCTGCCGGCGCAGCTCAACGACAAGCAGAACGAGATCGCTGTCCGCGTCCTGAAGGAAATCCGCGAGCGTCTGCGCTTCCTCAACGATGTCGGGCTCGACTATCTCACCTTGTCGCGCAATTCCGGCACGCTGTCGGGTGGCGAAAGCCAGCGCATCCGGCTGGCCTCGCAGATCGGCTCAGGCCTGACCGGCGTGCTCTACGTGCTGGACGAGCCGTCGATCGGCCTGCACCAGCGCGACAATACCCGCCTGCTCGACACGCTCAAGCACCTGCGCGACATCGGCAACACCGTGATCGTCGTCGAGCATGACGAGGACGCCATCCTGCATGCCGACTATGTCGTCGATATGGGTCCGGCCGCCGGCATCCATGGCGGCGTGATCATCGCCCAGGGCACGCCGCAGCAGGTGATGGCCAATCCCAATTCGATCACCGGCAAATATCTGTCGGGCGCGCTCGAAGTGGCAACGCCCGGCGTGCGCCGCGAGGCGAAGAAAAACCGGCGGCTGAAGATCGTCGGCGCGCGCGGCAACAATCTGAAGAACGTCACCGCCGAAATCCCGCTCGGCACTTTCACCGCCGTCACCGGCGTGTCGGGCGGCGGCAAGTCGACCTTCCTGATCGAGACGCTGTTCAAGGCGGCCTCGCGCCGCATCATGGGCTCACGCGAGCATCCGGCCGAGCATGACCGCATCGAGGGATTGGAGTTCCTCGACAAGGTCATCGACATCGACCAGTCGCCGATCGGCCGCACGCCGCGTTCGAACCCCGCCACCTATACCGGCGCCTTCACGCCGATCCGCGACTGGTTCGCCGGGCTACCGGAAGCGAAGGCGCGCGGCTATCAGCCCGGCCGTTTCTCCTTCAACGTCAAGGGCGGCCGCTGCGAGGCCTGCCAAGGCGACGGCGTCATCAAGATCGAGATGCACTTTTTGCCCGACGTCTACGTCACCTGCGACGTCTGTCACGGCAAGCGCTACAACAGGGAGACGCTCGACGTGCTGTTCAAGGGCAAGTCGATCGCCGACGTGCTCGACATGACCGTCGAGGAAGGCGTCGATTTCTTCGCCGCCGTACCCGGCGTACGCGACAAGCTGGAGACGCTGAAGCAGGTCGGCCTTGGTTACATCCATATCGGCCAGCAGGCGACGACGCTGTCCGGCGGTGAAGCGCAGCGCATCAAGCTCGCCAAGGAACTGTCGCGCAAGGCGACCGGCAAGACGCTCTACATCCTCGACGAACCGACCACAGGCCTGCACTTCCACGACGTCGCCAAGCTGCTGGAAGTGCTGCACGAACTGGTCGACCAGGGCAATACCGTCGTCGTCATCGAGCACAATCTCGAAGTGATAAAAACCGCAGACTGGGTGCTCGACCTCGGCCCCGAGGGCGGTGATGGCGGCGGCGAACTGGTCGCCTCGGGCACGCCGGAAGCGATCGTGCGCGAAAAGCGCAGCTACACCGGCCAGTTCCTGAAGGAACTGCTGGAGCGACGCCCCGGAGGCAAACGCGAAGCGGCGGAGTGATGGGTAAGGATGATCTCATCACGGTCCAGAGCAGCTTTGGCATGAGGCTTGCCGGCCCCGAAAATCTCGCCGCGATCGTCGCGCTGACGCAAGCCGCCTACGCTCCCTACAATGCCATACTCGATGCACCGCCGATCCCCGTTACCGAGGACTACGCGCCGCGTATTGCCCTGGGCCAGGTCTGGCTGCTGGGGAGCGGCGATGAACTTGCCGGAGTGATCACGCTGGAGCGGCATGAAGATCACGCGATGATCTTCTCCGTCGCGGTGTCGCCTGCCTTCCAGGGCAAGGGGTTCGGTATTGCATTGCTGAAGCACGCTGACGAGCAGGCGCGGCAGTGGGGCCTGCCGGAGATACGGCTCTACACCAATGCGAAAATGGAACGAAACATCGCGCTCTATCTCGCTTACGGCTATCGCGAAACGGGTCGCCGGCCCAATCCCTACCGGCCAGGGTGGATACTCGTCGACATGGCCAAACCCGTCGACAACAGATCCACCACGGCCTGATCGCTTTTAGATATCTGGGAGGACGACAATGAGCAAATCGGGAACAATCCGCGCCGGCATGGGCGGCTGGACCTTCGAACCCTGGGACACGTCCTTCTATCCGGACAAGCTGTCGAAGGCCAAGCAGCTGCAATACGCCAGCCGCCAGGTGCCGAGCATCGAGGTCAACGGCACTTATTATTCGAGCTTCAAGGAGCCGACCTTCGTCAAATGGGCCAACGAAGCACCTGACAATTTCGTCTATTCGCTGAAAGGCAACCGCTTCGTTACCAACCGGCGCGTGCTGGGCGAGGCCGGTGACTCGATGATGCGTTTCCTGGGTTCCGGCGTTGCCGCGCTCGGCGACAAGCTGGGACCGATCCTGTGGCAGTTCGCTCCGACCAAGAAGTTCGATCCGGACGATTTCGAGGCGTTTCTGAAGCTGCTGCCGGAAAAGCAGGATGGTGTCGCGCTGCGCCACGCGCTGGAAGTGCGCAACGACAGTTTCATCGTGCCGGAATTCCCAGCGCTCGCCCGCAAATACAAGGCGGCGATCGTCTATGCCGATCATGCCAAATATCCTGACATCGCCGACATCACTGGCGATTTCATCTACGCCCGGCTGCAGACCGGCTCGGATGACAATCCGGACTGCTACACGCCAAAGGGCCTCGACGAATGGGCGGCGCGGGCCAAGATCTGGGCGCAAGGCAAGCAGCCGGCGGATCTGCGGCGCGCCGACCCTGCCAGCGACGCGCCGGTCCAACCGCGCGACGTGTTCGTCTACTTCATCACCGAGGGCAAGGTGCGGGCGCCGTTCGGGGCGATGGCATTGATGAGGCGCGTAGCCGACTGAAAAGGCATCAGTTGGTTTCCAGCCACACACAATAGGCGCATAGCCTGTGCGTATTAGCGTAGCAAAGCGCCTGTTCCTGGGCATCTTCGCCACGATCGTAACCTTATCGACACTTCCTTGCCGCATGAATGCGCCGACGCCAAGCCGCAGAGCTGGGGCCGCCGCCGGCAGGGAAAGAGGGCATGTCGCTCGACTACACGTCACTTCTGCTGGCCGTCGGTTTCTCGGCCGCTTGCCTCAGCCTGACATTGTTCGGCATGTGGCTGACCGCCCGCTCGGAAAAATTCCTGCTGACATGGGCGATCAGCCTGGTGTTCGTGGTCGGCGATATTGTTATCTATGACGCCTATATCGGGATGCCGGGACGCCTGCTCGGCATCGCCACCTCCGCGTTTCTGCTGATCGGCTTTTCGACCATGCTGGGTGCGGCCTATCAGTTCCGAACCGGCGCCTCGCCACTGCCGCGGACCCTGTGGGGTTGCTATTCCCTGGCGATAGCGTTGCCCCCCATGGCTCTGGGCTACGATGGCCTCGGCTTCGTGGCAGAGAACATGTTTGCCGCCGTGCTCCTGTTCGCCACGGCTTTCGAATACTGGAAGGGCCGTGATGAGGCACCCGCCCTGACGATCGGCATCACCGCGCTCTATTCGGCCACGGCCACCTCCTTCGGGCTCTGCGCCATGGTTCTCGCCTGGGAAGGAAAACTGGTGCTCGGACATGCACCAAGCAACTGGGCCGAGGAGTTCAGCCTCGTCGTGGTTATCGCCAGCATGACAGGTATTGGCGCGCTCTCGCTTGCCCTCAATCAGGGGCGTCTGGCGAGGCACCACCATCGCAACGCCCAGACGGATTCCCTGACCGGCCTGCTCAACCGGCGCGCGCTGTTCGACATGCATGGCCATGTCCCGGTCGGCGCCTTTACCGCGGTGGTCGTCTTCGACCTCGACAACTTCAAAACCATCAACGACGAATTCGGCCATGCGGCGGGCGATGAAGTGCTGAGGGTGTTCGCCAACGAGTTGGTAGCCAACCTTCGACCGGCCGACGTCGCCGCGCGCATGGGCGGCGAGGAATTCGCGCTGGTACTGAAGCGCACGCTGCCGGAGGCGGTCGAGGAAGCAGCCGAGCGTATCCGGGCGGCTTTCGCGACGCGACTGATAGAAACCGAAACCGGTTCCCTCACCTGTACGGTCAGCGCCGGATTTGCGTTTGGCAGCAAAGAGGGGATCAGCCTGGACAAGGTACTCAGCGCCGCCGACAAGGCGCTCTATGACGCCAAGCGCGGAGGCCGCAACCGCGTCACCGCCTCGCCATTCCGACGCGCGAGCTAAACGCGCGTATCATGCCAAGCCCGCCGGGCGACATGCATTAGGCCGCCATGACGATTTCATTGAAGGTATCGAGATCGACATAGAAGACCTTGGTGATCTCCTCGATCAGGTCGTCGTAGTCACAGCCCTGTGACCTCAGAATGTTGATGGCGGCGATGATGTCGACGCGTTCGGTAAGCCGCCGCTTCTGGTAGTCTTCGACGTAACGTTCCATGGCTGTCCCTTAGCCTGTGTGCCCAAACGCGTTTGAACGACAATCAGATCGGGAAGGTAGGAAGCCTTGCTTGCGTGGAACTTGCAGGGCCTTTGCCGCGCCGCGATCTGCGATAACCAGACTGATACGGAAACGGCCGACTCACAAAGCCACGGAAACACTAGCATGCGATATTGCATGTGCCAGAGACGCAGATGATGGATGTAGGAAATATTGGTCTTGCCAATAACTTCAAATCTTCAATGAAGTCTGGCGCCGATTCTAGACCGTGAGGAATTTGCGGACATCAGCCCGGTCTAAATCTTCCGCTGGGCCGGTGTGGACGATCTGGCCGCGATCCATGATGTTGACCTCGTCGGCGAGTTCGCGGCAGAAATCGAGATACTGTTCGACCAGCAGCACCGCAATGCCGGCCTGGTCGCGCAGATAGCGTATGGCGCGGCCGATATCCTTGATGACAGAGGGCTGGATGCCTTCGGTCGGCTCGTCGAGCACCAGCAGCTTCGGCCGCATCACGAGTGCCCTGCCGATGGCGAGCTGCTGTTGCTGGCCGCCGGAAAGATCGCCGCCACGGCGGCCAAGCATCTGCTTCAGCACCGGAAACAGCTCGAAGACGTGCGCAGGCACGTTGCGGTCGGCGCGCTTCAAGGGCGCGAAGCCGGACTCGAGATTTTCCCGCACGCTGAGCAGCGGAAAGATCTCCCTGCCCTGCGGCACGAATGCGATGCCCGACCGGGCGCGGTCATACGCCGCGCTCCGGTCGAGCGCCTTCCCCTCGAAGGCAACGCTTCCGCTCGTCAGCCGGTTATGGCCGACGATCGATCTCATCAAACTGGTCTTGCCGACGCCGTTGCGGCCGAGCACGCAGGTGATTTTGCCCGCACCCGCCTTCAGCGACACCCCGCGCAACGCCTGGGCGGCGCCGTAGTGCAGCGTGGCATTGGAAACCTCGAGCATGTCAGCGCCTTCTCCAGAACCGAAGAAACGACATGTCGAAGTGATGGAATTGCACCCGCCAGACCATGCTCATCTCCCCAGATAGACTTCGACGACGCGCTCGTCGGCCGAAACGAAATCGAGCGTCCCTTCCGAGAGCACCGAGCCTTCATGCAGGCAGGTAACCTTGACGCCGAGTTCGCGGACGAAATGCATGTCGTGTTCGACGACAATGACTGAGTGGTCACGGGCGATATCCCTGAGCAGCCGCGCGGTTTCCTCGGTCTCGGCATCGGTCATACCGGCCACCGGCTCGTCGACCAGCAGCAGCTTCGGGTCCTGCGCGAGAAGCATGCCGATCTCCAGCCACTGTTTTTGCCCATGGCTGAGATTGGCCGCCAATTCCCTGCGTTTGTCGCCCAACCGGATGATGCCAAGGATGTCATCGATCTGCCGCGCCTCGGCGGGCGATTGGCGATGGAACAGCGCCGGGAAGATCGAACGCGGCCCCTTCAGCGCCAGCATCAGGTTTTCTTCGATCGTGTGGCTTTCGAAAACGGTCGGCTTCTGGAATTTGCGGCCGATGCCCATCATGGCTATCTCGGCTTCGTCATGCCTGGTCAGGTCCACCTGGCCGTCGAAGAACACTTCGCCCTCATCCGGCCTCGTCTTGCCGGTGACGATGTCCATCATCGTCGTCTTGCCGGCGCCGTTGGGGCCGATGATGGCGCGCATCTCGCCCTTGTCGAGCACCAGGGACAGATTGTTGATGGCGCGAAAGCCGTCGAAGGACACTGAGACGCCGTCGAGATAGAGGATAGTGTTGGATTTGCTCATGGTCGCTTACTCCGCCGCCTGCGGTTCGGGGTCGGACCAGGACCACTCGCCTGGGTTTCTCGCCGGCGAGCGAGCGGGCTTCGAGGTCGCGGACGCGATGCCAACCTCGGCGCCGGCTTCTTCAGCCAGGGACGCCACGCGCAGCGCCCTGGCATTGCCGCGCCAGCTGTCCCACATGCCGATGATGCCCTTGGGCAGGAGCAAGGTGACGGCGACGAACAGGCCGCCGAGCGCGAACAGCCAGAATTCCGGCAGCACGCCGGTGAACCAGGATTTGCCGGCATTGACCAGCAACGCGCCGATGATCGGCCCGACAATGGTGCCGCGGCCGCCGACCGCCGCCCAGATCACCACCTCGATCGAATTGGCCGGCTCGAATTCGCCTGGATTGATGATGCCGACCTGCGGCACGTAGAGCGCGCCGGCAATGCCTGCCATGACGGCCGAAACGGTAAAAGCGAACAGCTTTACGTTCTCCGCCCGCCAGCCGAGGAAGCGCGTGCGGCTCTCGGCGTCGCGCACGGCCATCAGCAGCTTGCCGTATTTGGAGCCGACGATCGCCCAGGTGATGAAAACGGCGAGTGCCAGCATCACCGCGCTGGCCGCGAACAGTGCCGAACGGGTGGTATCGGCCTGCACGTTGAAGCCCAGAATATCCTTGAAATCGGTCAGGCCGTTATTGCCTCCGAAACCCATGTCGTTGCGGAAGAAGGCAAGCAGCAGCGCATAGGTCATCGCCTGGGTGATGATGGAGAGGTAGACACCGGTGACGCGGCTGCGGAAGGCGAACCAGCCGAAGATGAAGGCAAGCAGGCCGGGCACCGCCAGCACCATGATGGCGGCGAACCAGAAATGGTCGAAACCGGTCCAGAACCAGGGCAATTCCTTGTAGTTCAGGAACACCATGAAATCGGGCAGGATCGGGTTGCCGTAGACGCCGCGCGAGCCGATCTGGCGCATCAGATACATTCCCATCGCATAGCCGCCGAGCGCGAAGAAGGCGCCGTGGCCGAGCGAGAGGATACCGCAATAGCCCCAGACCAGATCGAGCGAGAGCGCCAGCAGTGCATAGCAGAGATATTTGCCGGTCAGCGCCACGATGTAGGACGGAATGTAGAAGGCGCTTGTCGGCGAGACGGCCAGGTTAAGCACCGGCACGATTATAGCCACCGCCAGCAGGATGAAGATGGTGATGGCGATGCGGCGATCCGCGCCGGCGGCAAAGAAGCGTCCCGATATCATGCTTCCACCGCCCTGCCCTTGAGCGCGAACAGGCCTCGCGGGCGCTTCTGGATGAACAGGATGATCAGCACCAGCACGACGATCTTGCCGAGCACCGCGCCGGCATAGGGCTCGAGAACCTTGTTGACGATGCCGAGCGAAAAGGCGCCGACCAATGTACCCCAGAGATTGCCGACACCGCCGAAGACGACCACCATGAAGCTGTCGATGATGTAGCCGCGACCAAGATTGGGCGAGACATTGTCGATCTGGCTGAGCGCGACGCCGGCGATACCGGCAATGCCGGATCCCAGCGCGAAGGTCAGCGCGTCGACCCAGGGCGTCCTGATGCCCATCGAGGCGGCCATGCGCCGGTTGGCGGTGACGGCGCGCATCTGCAGCCCCCAGGGCGTGCGCTTCATTACATAGAGCAACATGCCGAACACCGTGAGCGCGAACACCAGAATCCACAGCCGGTTCCAGGTGATGGCCAATTGTCCGACGTCGAAGGAGCCGGACATCCAGGACGGATTGCCGACCTCCTGGTTGGTCGGTCCGAAGATCGAGCGCACCGCCTGCTGCAGGATGAGCGAGACGCCCCAGGTTGCCAGCAGCGTCTCCAGCGGCCGGCCGTAGAGGAACCGGATCACGCCGCGCTCGATGACGAGACCGACGAATGCCGCGACCAGGAAGGCGAGCGGCAGCGCGATCACCAGCGACCAGTCGAACAGGCCGGGAAAGGACGTCCGGATCACTTGCTGGACGACGAAGGTCGTATAGGCGCCAAGCATCACCATCTCGCCATGCGCCATGTTGATGACGCCCATGACGCCGAAGGTGATGGCAAGCCCGATCGCTGCCAGCAGCAGCACCGAACCCAGCGAAGTCCCGTACCAGATGTTCTGTCCGGCATCCCACAAGGCCAGCGTCGAATTGATGTTGGCGATCGCTGCGGTCGCCGCGTCCTTGACCGCGCCGGAGGCACTGGCCTCGACCGAAGTGAGCAGCGAAACCGCGTCGCGGTCGCCACGCGCGCCGATCAGGGCGACCGCGGCGAGTTTGTCGGCCTCGGGCCTGTCGGAAACAAGCACCGAGGCCGCGCGGGCCTGTTCGAGCAGAGCCTTGACGCTGGCCACGGTCTCGCTGGCGATTGCCGTGTCGAGTGGCTCGATGTTGGCTGCGTCGGGCGTCTTGAACATGGTGCGGGCGGCGGCCAGCCGCACGGCCGGATCCTTGGCGCCAAGCGTCAGCGTGCCGAGCGCATCGCGGATGACGCGGCGCAGCGTGTTGTTGACCTTGATCTTGGCGACGTCGCCCTTGGCCGCCTCGCCGGATGCTTCGCTGCTGAGCGGATCGAAAAGCTGGAGGCTTTCGCCGGTTTCCTTGCCGACGAAGACCAGGGAATCCGCCTTGCGGATATAGAGATTGCCATCGGCGAGTGCCGAAAGCGGGTGTTCGACCAAGGGATCGCCGGTGGCGGCGAGGTCATGCACGACGGCTCCGGTCTCGGAAAAGCCCTTGGCGGTCGCGAACTTGGCGATGATGGCGCGCAGATCGGCTTCGCCTGCGCCCGACGACGACAGTGTCGCCAGCAGGAACAACAGCGTCAGGCCAATCGTGCGGATCAAGGTCATCGGCTTGAGTTAACCCTTGAAGATTTGAAATGGGCGCGTCCGGACAGTGGAGGAAACCGTCCGGACGCGTGCGGTCTTGGGCTTGGCATGAAGGCCCAGCCCGGGGAGGATCAGTTTGTGCCCTTGCCGCCGCACTTGCCGGTGGCAACGTTGAAGTTGCCGCACGACAGCGGCTTGCGCCAATCGGAGATCAAATCCTTGGAGTCCGGCAGGTAGTCGGACCATTCGTCGCCCATCACAAGGCCGGGCGTGCGCGAAACCGTTTCGAACTGGCCGTCGGCCTGGATTTCGCCGATCAGCACCGGCTTGGTGATGTGATGGTTCGGCATCATCGTCGAGTAGCCGCCGGTCAGGTTTGGCACAGAAACGCCGATCATGGCGTCGATGACCTTGTCCGGATCGGTGGTGCCGGCCTTCTCAACCGCCTTCACCCACATGTTGAAGCCGATATAATGAGCTTCCATCGGGTCGTTTGTGGTGCGCTTGTCGCTCTTGATGAACTTGTGCCAGTCGGCGATGAACTTCTTGTTCTCGGGCGTATCGACGCTCTCGAAATAGTTCCAGGCGGCGAGATGGCCGACCAGCGGCGCGGTGTCGAGACCGGCCAGCTCTTCCTCGCCGACCGAGAAGGCCATGACCGGGATGTCCTCGGCCTTGATGCCTTGGTTGCCGAGTTCCTTGTAGAACGGCACGTTGGCATCGCCATTGACGGTCGAGACGACGGCGGTCTTCTTGCCGGCCGAGCCGAATTTCTTGATCGCCGAGACTTCGGTCTGCCAGTCGGAGAAGCCGAATGGCGTATAGTTGACCATGATGTCTTCGGCCGCGACGCCCTTGGCCTTCAGATAGGCTTCGAGGATCTTGTTGGTGGTGCGCGGATAGACGTAGTCGGTGCCTTCGAGCACCCAGCGCTTCACCGAACCGCCGTCCTCGCTCATCAGGTAATCGACGGCCGGAATGGCCTGCTGGTTCGGCGCGGCACCCGTGTAGAAGACATTGCGCTCGCTTTCCTCGCCCTCATACTGGACCGGATAGAACAGGATATTGTCGAGTTCGGAAAACACCGGCAGCACCGACTTGCGCGACACCGAGGTCCAGCAGCCGAACACCGCGGCGACCTTGTCCTTCGAGATCAGCTCACGCGCCTTTTCGGCGAACAGCGGCCAGTTGGAAGCCGGATCGACGACGACCGCTTCGAGCTTCTTGCCGAGCAGGCCGCCCTTGGCGTTCTGCTCGTCGATGAGCATCAGCATGGCGTCCTTCAGCGTCGTCTCTGAAATCGCCATCGTGCCCGACAGCGAATGAAGAATGCCGACCTTGATCGTATCATCGGCGGCCCTGGCCGGAGCAGACATCACCAGGCCGGCGGCAACTACGCTCGCCGAGAACATTTTTGCTATTGTCGAGAAATTACCCCTCATGCGGAAGACTCCCAAGCTGGTTTGATTGCACCGCGACTATGCAATGCAACCCCCGTGCCAACCGCTGAAGGCATGCGGAAAAGCGCAAAATAGATACATGTTATCAGTGCGTTGCTATATTAGATTGAACGAAACAAAGAGAGCCGGTTAAAAATTGATTGAGGGAAATTTGCGCAATGCACAAGGCATATGCCTAAGTTTTGCCCATTTTCTTTAGATGCCTATATTTTGATCTCGAAGGCAGATCGCCGACGGCAAATGTTGCGGCGCGGCGCAAAAATAGGGCAAGCTTGGTCGTTCAAGCGGACGGCATCATGACATCAGCCATTTCACGCATATTCATCGGCATAGTGGCTCTGGCGGCGGCAACCGGAGCGGCCCGAGCCGACTTCAGCGACGGCAGGATGCCCGACGGCATCTATCACTGCGAGGCCTACCTGCTCGGCATGTTCCTCAACCTCGGCGACATCACCATCAAGGGAAACGTCTACAACGGCCCGGTCACGTTCGGGACCGCGCAGCAGGGCTACAACTACCAGATGGATGCAAACGGCGTGATCTCCTGGTTGGGACCAGTTGGCGGTTACACCACTGGCGGCAACTCGCTCTCGCTCACCCAGGCAACGCTGGACGGCCAGAGTCCGCCCTCCTTCGACATCATCATGAAGCAGCCCGACGGCGCCTTCACCGCCACGACCTGCACCAGGGGAAGCAATCAATAGATCTTCCCTGGCAATGACACCGCCTCGGTCTGCAACCCTGCCCGTCTTCTCATCTCATCTGGATGTTGCCGAAGGACCGCCAGCCGGTCGGCGCCTGAGGCCATGAAAAAAAGGCGCGGAACTGGTCAAGTTCCGCGCCAGCAGGCAGTCGGGAGGTCAGATGGTTTTCGCCGACATCTGCGCGGCGATATAGTCGGCCTGGCGGATCGCCAGCGACACGATGGTCAGGGTCGGGTTTTCGGCCGCACCCGTCGTGAACTGGCTGCCGTCCGACACGAACAGGTTCTTGATGTCGTGTGCCTGGCCATGCTTGTTGACGACGCCGTCGGCGGCCTTCTCGCTCATCCGGTTGGTGCCGAGATTGTGCGTCGAGGGATAGGATGGCGTCGGGAAGGTGCGTGTGGCGCCGACCGCATCGTAAAGCGCGGTGGCCTGCTTGTAGGCATGATTGCGCATCGCCGTGTCGTTGGCATGGTCGTCGAAATGCACATCGGCGATCGGCATGCCGTGCTCGTCCTTCTCGTCGCCATGCAGCGTGATGCGGTTCTCCTCGCGCGGCATGTCCTCACCGACGATCCACAGGCCGGCCATGTGGTCGTAGTGGTCGAGCGCGGTGGTGAAGGAACGCCCCCAGCCGCCAGGGTTCAGGAAGGCAGCCATGAAGGGCAGGCCGAGCGACAGCGTCTCGAACTCGTAACCGCCGACAAAACCGCGTGACGGATCATGGCGCGCCTCATCACGGATGATGCCGGCCATGGTGGTGCCGCGATACATGTGCACTGGCTTGTCGAAGATGGCATAGACCGATCCCGTGGTATGCCGCATGTAGTTCTTGCCCACCTGCCCCGACGAGTTGGCAAGGCCGTGCGGGAACTTGGCTGATTCGGAATTGAGCAGCAGGCGCGGGCTCTCGATCGAATTGCCGGCGACCGCCACGATGCGGGCCTTCTGCTCCTGCAGCTTGCCGTCCTTGTCGGCATAGACGACGCCGGTGACCTTTCCAGAGGCGTCATGGTTGATCTTGATCGCCATGGCGTTCGGCCGGACCTCGAGGTGGCCCGTCGCCTCGCCCTTCGGGATTTCGGTATAGAGCGTCGACCATTTGGCGCCCCATTTGCAGCCCTGGAAGCAGAAGCCGGTCTGCTGGCAGGAATTGCGGTCGTCGCGCTCCACCGAGTTGATCGCCATGTTGCCGGTATGGCATTCCTTGTAGCCGAGCTTGTCGGCGCCGGCCTTCAGCACCTTGAAATTGTTGTTGCCCGGCAGGCGCGGCCAGCCATTGGTGCCGGTGACGCCCATCTTGGCTTCCGCCTTGGCGTAATAGGGCTCCATCTCGGCCAGCGTCACCGGCCAATCCAAAAGGTTGGCGCCTTCCAGCTTGCCGTAGGTCGACAGCGTCTTGAACTCATGCTCCTGGAAGCGCAGCGATGCGCCTGCCCAGTGCGTGGTCGAGCCGCCGACCGACTTGACGATCCAGGCCGGAAGGTTGGGAAAATCCTTGGCCACGCGCCAATCGCCGGATGTGGTGCGCTTGTCCGTCCAGGCGAGCTGAGCGAACGAATCCCACTCGTCGTTGATGAAGTCCTCATATTCGTGGCGGGCACCGGCCTCGAGGATGACGACATCGATGCCCTTCTGCGCCAGTTCGTTGCCGAGCGTGCCGCCGCCGGCGCCGGAGCCGATGATGACGACCACGCCGTCGTTTTTCAGATCAAATGCTGCTGCCATGGTTTCCTCCCATGAAATCAATTGAATGCGGTTGAGGCGAAGCGGGTCAGAGCCACTCGATGTCGCTGAATCCCCGCGCGATGTAGCCGCCCTTGGAATAGGATTCGCCCTCGTAGCCGAAGATCGGCCAGACCTCCTTCTGGTTGTAGAGGCTGACGACAAGACCGCCGCGAACCGCCTGGAAGAAGGCCGTACCCTCAATGTCCCTGAGCAGCGCGACCCGCTGCTCTTCCCAGCCGAGCCCGCGATAACCGCCCTCGCCGGCTCTCTTGTCGAGATCGGCGATCCCGTTTTCGATAAGCTCCTTGTGAGCCTTGTCCTTGGCGGCCATCTCATCATGGCCCTTGACCGCGACGGCGTAATATTTGTCAGGGACTTGGTCATGCGGGTAGATATCGCGCGCCAGCTGGATCAGCGTCGCCATTGTCTCGGGCTTCAGAGCCGAGGTTTCCAGCCCCCAGGCATGTTGCGGACTGATGACGGCGCTGCCGGAAATGACGAGCAGCGCGCCGACGCCGCCGCGTTTGAGAAGTTCGCGCCGTGAAAGCCCGGGCTTCCCCTCGTGGATCGTGACCATGTTTTCCTCCCTGCTTGCTGTTCGCACTCGAAAGAGTGCCGTTGCTGGCGCCGCGCCGGTCCGCGCGGCCGGTTGTCCCTATTGGAAGCGCCCTCCGCGCTGCAGGACCTCGACCTTGTAGCCGTCGGGGTCCTCGATGAAGAAGAAGCGGGCGATGAGCGACCCGTCGCGGCTGAATTCGACGATCTTCTTCGGATTGAGGCCGAGTGCGCCGAGCCGATCATGTTCGCTGTCGAGATCGGCGACCGAGACCGCGAGGTGACCATAGCCGTCGCCCAGCGCATAGGGCTCCGCGCGCCCCTTGTTGACGGTCAACTCAACCTCGAAAGGCGCATCGGCATTGCTGAGGTAGACCAGCGTGAAGGTCTCGAAGTCCAGTCGTTGGGCGACCTCAAGGCCGAATGCCTTGGTGTAGAAATCGATGGAGCGGGCTTCGTCGAGAACCCGGATCATGGTGTGGATTGCCTTCGCCAAATCAGACTCCGCAGCTTCATGCTTTCGAAGGTGATTATGCGCGCCGGTGAAGAAAGGTGGTGGCAGCCGACTACCACGCATGGGGTTGGAAAAACGGATATGCCCATCCCAAGGACGTAAGTCTGCCAAGGACGAAAGTCTGATTGCCGTTGACGACCTTCCGGTCGATGATGAAACCGCAGGCAGTGTTCAAAAGGCACCGACCGCCCCGTCGGCGCCCAAGACCAACAAAAACGGGAGGTAACGATGTGCAGAGTCTTTGCCGCACAGGATCCGGAAGGCTATCGTCAGATCAACCGGTCGATCCGCATTGACGGACATTCGACGAGCATCCAGCTCGAGGTCACGTTCTGGGCCTTGCTCGACGAAATCGCCGAAAGCCAGAACCTGACGACGCCGAAATTCATCTCGAAGCTCTACGACGAAGCCATCGAGATCAACGGCGAGATCCCTAATTTCGCGTCGATGCTGCGCACCACTTGCGCACTCTATCTACGCGGCCACCGACCATCCATGGAGGAGGTGTTGAAGCGAGAGGCCGCCTAGCGCCCTTCCGTGGCGACTTCGAGCGCGAGCCGGCTCATGTCCGTGAAAAGCGCCTGGCGTTCGGAATAGTCGGTCTGTTCGCCGGTAAGCAGATTGTCGACGACGGTCAGCAGCGACAACGCCCTCGCGCCGAAATGGGCCGATATGCGATAGAGAGCGCTGGTTTCCATGTCTACCGCCAGCGCCCCGAGCGCCCTTGCGTCGGCATAACGGGCACGCGCTTCAGGATGGTAGAATATATCGGTGCAGGCTGTCAGGCCGGCGTGGTGGTCGATGCCAAGTGCGGCTGCCTTGCTCAATGCGCTAGCCAGCAGCGCCGGATCCGGGCCAACATCGGCTACGTAAAGGCCAAAAACTCGACCGCTCTCGGTATTTTCAGGCCGTGCCGATTGCGAGATCACAAGGCTGCGCAGCTTTGCCTCGGCGCTCAGGCTGCCGCAGGTACCGGTGCGGATCAGTGTTCGGACGCCATAAAAGTCAAGCAGTTCATGGGCGTAGATCAGGAAGGATGAAACGCCGATGCCCGTCGCCTGAATGCTGACAGGCTTGCCGCGAAACAAGCCGGTAAAGCCGAGAGCGCCGCGTCGGCGATTGACGCAGCGCGATGCCTCCAGGAATGTCTGCGCCATCCACTCCGCGCGCTGCGGGTCGCCCGGCAACAAAACCGTGTCGGCGTAATCGCCCTTGCCTGCCTCGATGTGTGGCGTCAACAGCCGCTCCCCCAAGCCCGCCTGCTGTATTTTCAACAATCATGGCGTTGTTACGGCGTTGTGCAAGAGCGCGGCATTGGAAGCACCTAGGATTCAAGGACATCCTTGACGATCGTGGCCAGTTGCTTGAGCGAGAACGGCTTTGGCAGGAAGCCGAAATGCGCCTCCGCCGGCAGGTTCCTGGCGAAAGCGTCCTCGGCATAGCCGGAGACGAAAACGAACTTGATGTCCGGCTGGCGTTTGCGCAACTCACCGAGCAGGGTCGGCCCGTCCATTTCCGGCATCACCACGTCGGAAACGACGATGTCGACCTTGCCGCCCAGCGCTTCGAACACTTCCAGCGCCTCGACGCCCGAGGATGCCTCGTGAACGGTATAGCCGCGCGAGGTCAGTGCCCGCATGCCGCCCATGCGCACGGCATCCTCATCCTCGACCAGCAGGACCGTCGCCGACCCGGACAGATCCTTGGTGCTATCGGCCGGTTTGACTGCCGCTGCCGCCGGCGCTTCACCGGCTTCGGCTGCCGTTTTCGCTTCCACGATGTGACGCGGCAGGAAGATGCGGAAGGTGGACCCCTTGCCGACTTCGGAATCGCAGAAAATGAAACCGCCGGTCTGCTTGATGATGCCGTAGACCATGGACAGGCCAAGGCCCGTGCCCTTGCCGACCTCCTTGGTGGTGAAGAACGGCTCGAAGATCTTCTTCAGCACGTCGGGCGCGATGCCTGAACCCGTATCCTCGACTTCGACCACCACATAGTCGGCGGCCGCGAGTTCGCGATAGGGAAAGCTCTTGCATTCCTCGGCGGTCACGTTGCGGGTGCGCACGGTGAGATCGCCGCCCGCCGGCATCGCGTCGCGCGCGTTGACCGCCAGGTTGACCACCACTTGCTCGAACTGCCCGATATCGACCTTGACCGGCCACAGGTCGCGGCCGTGGTCGACCTTGAGCTTGATGTCGTTGCCGACGAGCCGGGCAAGCAGCATCCTGAGATCGGCGAGCACGTCGGTGAGGTTCAGCACTTCCGGCCGCAGCGTCTGCTTGCGCGAGAAGGCCAGCAACTGCCTGACCAGGGAGGCCGCGCGATTGGCGTTCTGCTTGATGTTCATGATGTCGGGGAAGGACGGATCCGATGGCCGGTGATTGGTCAAAAGCAGGTCGGACGCCATGATGATGGCGGTCAGCACATTGTTGAAGTCGTGCGCGATGCCACCGGCGAGCTGGCCGACGGCCTGCATCTTCTGGCTTTGCGCCATCTGCCCTTCGAGCGCCTTCTGCTCGGTCGTCTCGACGGCGTAGACGATGGCCGCTTCCTCGGCTCCTTCGCCGCCGGTGCCATCGGCCACGGCGTTGACGTAGAAACGGATATGCCGCTCATCATTGCCGGGCAGCACGGTCTCGATCGGATCGATGTCGGCCTGCCGCTGCCGGGCTTTCTCGAAAGCCGCGGCAAAGGCCGGCCGGTCGCGGTCATGGATCACCGTGTCGAGCCGCACGCGGCGATCCACGGCATCGCGGTCGACGACCGAGGAAAACAGCGACAGGAACGGTGCGTTGGTGCGCAGGATGCGCCCGCTGGCATCGACACCGGCAATCGCCATCGGCGTCGAATTGAAGAAGCGGGTGAAGCGCACTTCCGAGGCGCGCAGGTCGGCCGAGGCATCCTCGCCCTGTGTGCGGTTGAGCACGATGGTGCGGGTTGGCCCGCCGACGCCCTCACGGCTGGCCGAAACGCGATGCATGAAGCGCACCGGCAGCGCCTCGCCGGTCATCGTCGTCAAGTCGAGATCGATGACCGCATTGCGCGTCGTCCCGGGGTCCGCCTTGACGGAGCGCACCAGCGCCATGCCGTCGCCGGCAACAATATCGGGCAAGGCGACGGCGCCGGGGGTGAAGCTGGCGAGATCGATGCCCAGCCATCCGGCGAGCGTGGCGTTGATGTAGGTGACGCGGCCGTCCTGGTCGGCCGAAAAGAAGCCGGCCGGCGCGTGGTCGAGGTGGTCGATTGCCTTCTGCAGATCGAGGAAGAAACGCTCCTGCTCGGCCCGCTCTTGCGAAATGTCGGCGAGCTGCCAGGCCAGCATCGGCAGCCGCTGGCCCGGAACGCTGAACGCGCGGGCGCGTGCCCGGTACCAGCGCGCGCCCGGTTCGGCGCCGGGCCGGATCGATTGCGCGAGCCGGAACTCGCCGTCGCCCGGCTGCCCGTCACGCAAGCCGGACGCCAGCCGGTAAATGGTCACCGAGGCTTCGGGGACATCGGAGAGCAATCCTTCGACCGTCTTCAGGTCAGCGGCCGATGAGGCGCCGGTCATATCGGCATAGGCGCGGTTGGCGTAGACGACGCGACCCTTGGTGTCCGTGACCAGCAGGCCCTGCGACATCGAATCGACGAAGGCCTTGGACAGTTCGTCGCCCGTCGAGCGTGGTGTGATCTGCACGAAGCCGATCGCGGTCGCGAACAGGAAGCCGACACCGATCATCGCCAGTACGCCGAGCATGCCGAGCAGGAACGGATCGCCGAGGCGCTCGCGGAAAAGGCCGAAGACGATTGCGGCGCCCGTCAGGACGACGATGAAGATGATAAGCCGGGTGACCGCGCCCGGTCGCGTATTCTGGTCGACGATCGGTGCCGGATAGAAATCGCCGCGCGCTTCCTTGGCCATATGCCCCCTGCTCATGAAATCCGATGTTCCGACACCCGCCCCCAATGCATGTCGCCCAAAAATGACTTCGGTTTTGGGAAAACGACATGCATGAAAAACACGGACCTGAAACGCGCCGCATGAATCCGTTTCAGCGCGACGCGCTTTAGCCGGTTGAATCACATTCTCCTGGTCTGGAAAAGGCCCGGGCGGCAAATGTCGGATAAAAATGCTGTCGGCTGGCCTTCCCTGTGTTTCAAGCTGTTCACGATGCGTGAAAGGCAACTTGCGGTAGCCAGTCGCAACGGTCTAGTGTCGCGTCACTTTCCAAACCGTTCGGGGGAAACCAATGCAGTGGCTGGATAGCGTGGCGGGTCCCGGTTATGCGGCGGCACTCCTGTGGACCTTCGCGGCGCTGATCCTGCTGGTCATCGTTCTCGTCATCGTCAGGCTCGTGCGCAACCTGACCTTCGGCACGTTTGTCGCCGGCGGCCGCAACCGCAAGACGCGGCTCGCCGTCATGGACGCAACCGCCGTCGACAGCCATCGCCGACTGGTGCTGGTGCGACGCGACGACATCGAACATCTGCTTCTGATCGGCGGCCCGACCGACGTCGTTGTCGAACGCGACATCCGCCTCGCCGCGCCGCGCCGTCCGGCGTTGACTGGAGATGGCGGCCTGCAGCCTGTCCCGGCGGCCGCCACCCCGGCTGCGAAGCCTCGGTCGCCGCAGCCCGCTCCCGTGCCTCCGAGACAAGCACCCGCTCCGCAGCCGGTGGCCATGGCACAGCCTGCCCGCCAGCGTCCGGCGGCGCCACCACCGGCTCCGGCGCCCGCACCGAAACCAGCGGCGCAAACCTATCAATCGACCAATGTCACGCCGCTGCCTGCCTATGGCTCCGCCAACGTCAATGCCGCCAGGCACACGCCGCCACCGCCGACGCAGGACAGCATCGACGACACGCTGATGAAAGAACTCGAGGTTTCGCTCGACCAGCCCCGCTCCGGCGGCCCGGTGGGCAAACCGGCAGCCAAGGCGCCGCCCTCGCTCGACGATGAAATGACCAGGCTGTTGGGCGAACTTTCAAGCCAAAAGAGATGAACTGCGCCTAGGTCAAGAGATGAACTGTCGCCTGCCAGTGACTAGGCTGGCCGGCGTTCAAGCGTGTTCAAATCTATTGAAGGTGGCACGCATCGAACAAAAATGGCCGGATAACCGGCCATTTGGAAATCAATGCAAAGGCGGTCTATCAGTCGTCGCGATAGACTTTTTCACGGCGCTCATGCCGTTCTTGCGCTTCGATCGACAAGGTGGCGATCGGGCGCGCGTCGAGCCGCTTCAAGGCGATCGGCTCACCGGTTTCTTCGCAATAGCCGTAAGTGCCTTCATCGATGCGCTGCAGCGCCGAATCGATCTTTGAGATGAGTTTCCGCTGACGGTCGCGGGCCCTGAGCTCGATGGCGCGGTCGGTTTCCGAAGAGGCGCGGTCGGCGAGGTCGGGATGGTTGGCGTTTTCCTGCTGCAGGATTTCGAGGGTTTCGCGCGCCTCGCGCAAGATGTCATTTTTCCAGGTGACGAGCTTCTGGCGGAAGTAGGATTTCTGCCGTTCGTTCATGAACGGCTCGTCTTCGGAGGGTACGTAATCGGCGGTAACGATGTCGTTCATTCGACTCACCCAACAGCCCCAAATTTGGCGCCTATATATTCGCCACCAGACGCCTGCACAAGCGCAATCAGCCACCGACTCACGCAATTGTTAAAGTGCGTCTCCAGCCTTCTCCGGAGCGGCATAAATCTGTTTTGATGGCGAAAGTACGACGATCCTCGCCCATCGCCCTGCAAGTGATTCGCCGCGCTGAAGCACGCGCACCATTGTGCGTGCGGCTTTTCTCGTGGCTAATCGCGGCAGGACTTCAGCTCTCGGGCACCGTTGGAGGTTGGGTGAGCAGGCTTTATCTGTTGCGACACGCCAAGGCCGGTTGGGCCTTGCCAGGCATGCGTGATTTCGATCGTCCATTGGACGCATCCGGCCGCGCCGATGCCGAAAAAATGGGGACCGCGATGCGTTCCCGCTTCTATGTGCCGGACCTGACGCTGTGTTCCAACGCCAAACGCGCCAGGGAAACCCTCGAGGGTCTGGCCGGCCAGACCGACACAGGCAAGGTGCTGTTTTTGGACGCGCTCTACAGCGAGGACGCGGCCTGCTATCTCCGCCTCGTCCGAGATCATGGCGGACCCGGTTCATTGCTGGTCATAGGCCACAACCCGATGACGGAGGATCTCGCCATGGCGGTTTCGGGCGATGGCGGCGAGCCGGAGCGGGCAATGCTCAATCACGGCTTTCCAACCACGGGCCTCGCGGTCGTCCGTTTCCCCGGCGATCTGGCGAAAGCGACCCAGGGAGCGGGTTATCTCGAAGCGTTCCTGACACCGGCAGATCCCTGATGCCGATTCCAGCGCCATTTCAAAGCCGGGTTCCAGCGCCTATATCGGGCTGACGCAAGCCCGAGAGATCATGTTTTGGCATCATCGCTGACCACCTTCACCGACGAGGCAAGAATTGCCCTCGACACATTGTCGGGACGTGCCACCGGACTTTTTTCTCCATCGCTGCGTCTGGGTGTGACGGGTCTCTCCCGCGCCGGCAAGACAGTCTTCATCTCTGCCTTCGTCCACAATCTGATCCACGGCGGACGTCTGCCGCTGTTCGAGGCGCAGAAATCGGGGCGTATCGCGCGCGCCTTCCTCGAACAGCAGCCCGACGACGCCGTGCCGCGTTTTCAATACGAGGACCACATCGCCGCTTTGGTCAACGATCGCGTCTGGCCGGACTCGACCCGCGCCATTTCGGAACTGCGGCTGACGATCGAATATGAATCGGCCTCCGGCTGGAACCGCATGTTCTCGTCGGGCAAGCTGTCGGTCGACATCGTCGACTACCCCGGCGAATGGCTGCTCGATCTGCCGCTGCTCGGCAAATCCTTCGCCGATTTTTCGCGCGAAGCCCTCGAAATGGCCACGCTGCCGGTGCGCGAGGACCTTTCGCTGGCCTGGCGAGCGATCTCGGCGGAAATCGACCCGAATGCCGACGCCGAGGAAATGACGGCACGCCGGCTGGCTGAAAGCTTCGCCGCCTATCTCAAGGCATGCAAGCTCGACGAACGGGCGCTTTCGACTTTGCCGCCCGGCCGTTTCCTGATGCCCGGCGATCTCGAAGGCTCGCCCGCGCTGACTTTCGCGCCGCTGGCCGGCCTGGGCGACAGGCGCGCGCGCAACGGCTCGTTGCACGCCATGATGGAACGGCGCTACGAGGCCTACAAGACGCATGTCGTCAAACCGTTCTTCCGCGAGCACGTCACGCGCCTGGACCGCCAGATCGTGCTCATCGACGCCATGCAGGCGCTGAACGCCGGGCCTGGTGCCATGGCCGATCTGGAGCGCGCTGTCACCGAGATCCTCAGCTGTTTTCGCCCCGGCCGAGGCAGCTTCATAACCGACCTTTTCTCCCGGCGTATCGACCGCATCCTGGTCGCGGCGACCAAGGCCGATCATCTGCACCACGAAAGCCATGACCGGTTGCAGGCGATCGTGCGGCGCCTTGCCGACCGCGCCGCGGCGCGGGCGAATTTCACCGGCGCCGATGTCGACGTCGTCGCCATGGCGGCGGTGCGCGCCACCCGCGAAGGCACCGTCAAGCAGGGCCGCGAGACATTGCCTGTTATCATCGGCACGCCGATCGCCGGCGAGAAGATCGATGGTGAAACATTCGACGGAAAGACGGAAACAGCTATATTTCCTGGTGATTTGCCGGAGAACATTGATGCTGTTTTCGACCTTTCGGGGCCGGATCACAGACAGGACTCCACGGACCCGGCAATCCGCTTCGTCCGGTTCCGTCCGCCGAAACTCGAACGCACGGCCGAAGGTGTCACGCTGTCGCTGCCCCATATCAGGCTAGACCGCGCCTTGCAGTTCCTGATCGGAGACTATCTGGCATGACCGCGCCCCGCAAACCGGCGGCATTCCGCATCGAGCCGGAAGCCGCGCCGAAACAAGACGCGCCACAAGCACGCCAGACCGAACCGTCGCGCAGACCGCGCTCCATGAAGGCCGATGTGGCGCTGGTCATCCCGGCGGAGGTCGACGTTTTCGACGAACCGGACGTTATTGCCGCCGAGCCGCCGCCATCGGTCGCCCCCAGAAGGCGCTCGGTTCTCGGCAGCATCTTCTTCGGCGCCTTCGGCGTGCTGGTTTCGCTGGCTGTCGGCCTGTGGACCGACCAGTTGATACGCGATCTCTTTGCCCGCGCCGAATGGCTGGGCTGGCTGGCCGCCGGGATGGCGGCGATTGCGCTGCTGGCGCTGCTGGTAATCCTGATTCGCGAGTTCCTGGCCATCGCCCGCCTCGCCGAAGTCGAAAAGCTGCAGAAGCGCGCGCTCGATGCCATCGCGCGCGACGATCCGAAGGCGGCACGCGCGGTGGTCGACGAGTTGTCGGCCTTTGTCGCGGCCAAACCCGAGACCGCTGCCGGCCGGCGCGCGCTGGCTGAATTGCGCGGCGAGATTATCGACGGCGCCAATCTGGTGCGCCTGGCGGAGGCGGAAATCCTCGGCCCCCTTGATGTCAGGGCCAAGGTGATAATTCTCGAGGCCGCCAAGCGGGTTTCGCTGGTGACGGCCGTGAGCCCTCGCGCGCTGGTCGATGTCGGTTATGTGGTGTTCGAGGCCGGGCGCCTCATCCGCCGGCTTTCGGAACTCTATGGCGGACGGCCCGGAACGCTGGGTTTCTTCCGCCTGGCGCGCAGCGTACTGGCGCATCTGGCGGTCACCGGTTCGATCGCCATCGGCGACAGTTTCGTCCAGCAGATCGTCGGCCACGGCCTGGCGGCCCGCCTCTCGGCAAAGCTGGGCGAAGGCGTCGTCAACGGCATGATGACGGCGCGCATCGGTATCGCCGCGATGGAGACGGCGCGTCCCCTGCCCTTCAGCGCTGCCAGGCGCCCGGGGCTGGGCGATTTCCTCGCAGCATTGACGTCGTTCGCAGCCAAGAAAGACGCCGAAACAGCCGGCTCCGGCAAATAGCGTCCAGCTCTTCGGGACGATGATCGGACTGCTGTTTCGAGGGCCCGCGGTGACGAAGCATTAACCAATCTTCTTCATGGTCGAACCGGTTTCAAACAGCCTCGTTGTTGCCGGGTGTCGTCGATGAAAAGCGTAATTCTGTCCAGCGTCCTGCCCCTGGCGACGGTGATCACAGCTGTCGTCGGCATTGCCTCGGCGGCCTCTGCCACGGAACCGGACAAGCAGTTTTTCCAGTCGGCCGAAGGCAAATGGGTTGGCCCGGGCGAAATCGTCGCCGGCAAATACAAGGGCACGAAATTCAACTGCAGCTTCACCGGCTCCACGCCGGACGGCAAGATGGGCATGACACTGGACGGCGGTTGCCGGGTCGGCATGTTCACCCAGCCCATGTCGGCCAAGATCGAGCGCAAGGGCCGCGACTACAAGGGTTCCTTCATGGGTGGCGCTGCCGGCGCCGGCCTCGATATCATCGGCGGCAACGTCGTCGACGCCCACAAGGTGGTCTTCACCATCAACCGCAACCAATTGCGCGGTGTCATGCAGGCCCGCATTCCCGACGACAATTCCATGACCGTAACGGTTGCCGTGCGCGTTCAGGACCAGTTGGTGCCCGTCATCGGCATGAGCCTGAAGCGCGTCGATGCCGTCGAAGTCGGCTCCATCGCGCCGAACTGAGCGCACCCTCGCCTCTATTCTTTTACGAATTCCGGACGGAAAAACACTTCTCCTGGGATTGCGCGAATACACCCCACGAAACAAAGAGGCGGCGGCCCATCGCCACCGCCTCCTTGGAAACGGACGAACCAGGCGTCAGCCCTTGATCGCCTTGGTCAGCTCGTCATACGCCTTGCAGGCATCGGCCAGGGTCGTGGAACCCTGATACTTGGTCGTCACCGCCTGAACCTTGGCGGTCAGGTCAGCCGCCTTGGACGGATCCTTGGTGATCGCCTCCTGCAGCGCCGCGGCCATGTCCTGCGCCTTCTTGGTCGCGATCTCGGTCGTGCATTCCGGCGCCTTCGAACAGGCCGAGCCGGCAAGCACCGCCAGCCCGGCGGCAACGAGCAAAAACTTCTTCATGTCAGTCATCTCCTCAAAAGGGTGCGACTTGATCGCCGCTCACCCCCAATGGCCGAAGCCGAGCGTGCTTAGCCTTCGATTGCGGCAACAAGCAACGAGCCCATGGCGTAAACTTGTGTAAAGAGCCTGCAACATTGCGGCGGTTCGAGTTCGATGTCAGCTGGAGCAAAGTTCAGCCGCGAGGCTGCAGCAGAGCGAGCACAGCTGTCGATGCAGCAAGGATGGCCGTAACGGTCAACGGCGCCGTGGCACCATAGGTGTCCACGACATAGCCACCGACAACCGCGCCGATCGTGATGGCAACCTGGAAAGAGACGACCATCAGGCTGCCCGCTGCTTCCAGCGCGTCAGGTGCCGCACGCGAGAGATTGGTTGGCAGCACCACCGGCCCCATGCCGAAGGCGAAGCCCCAAAGCGTGACGAATCCGAAGGCAACGCCAATGTGCACGCCCCAAAGCACCAAGGCCAGCGCCGCAACCGCCATTAGCGCCGCGGTGACCACGAGAGCCATGTGAATATTGGCATCGGCCATGCGGCCGCCGGCAATGTTGCCGATCACAGCGGCGATGCCAAACCCAAGCAGAGCCAGGGCAATTGGACCGGTTGCAAGCAGCGTGACGTGTTCGAGGAAGGGGCGCACATAGACAGAACCAGCAAAATGCCCCGTCATCAGCAAGACAATGGCCAGCATGCCGATCTGAATGCCGCGCCGCCGTGTAAGTCGAAACACGTCTGCAAGACTGTTGCTTGTTGTCGCCGGCAAGGTCGGCAGGCTGAGCAACTGCGCCAACATGGCCAATACGGCCAGCCCCGCTGTCATGGCCATGGCGCTGCGCCATCCCAGCCAGTCGCTGATCAACGCCCCCAAGGACGGCGCGGCAATGGTGGCGAGCGAGACGCCGAGGGTAACGATAGCCATGCCCCGGCCTGTCGCATTGGCGCCGACCAGCCTCGCCACGACGGCAACCGAAAGTGCCCAGAAAGCGCTGAGAGCGATCCCCAGCCCGGCCCGGCCCAACAACAACAGCCAGAAATTGGGTGCCAGCGCCGCAAGGATATTGGAAGCCACCGCCAAAGCCATGAGACCGACCAGCACCGTCTTGCGGTTCAGTCGGCCGATAAGAACATTGCTCAACATGGCCGTCACGGCGCCGACGGAAGCGGTGGCGGTGACGACCTGTCCGGCCGTTCCCTCACTGATACCGAGATCGCGCGCCATTGGCGTCAGCAGGCCTGCCGGCAGGAATTCGGCCGACACCAGGGCAAAGCTGGTGGCCGCCAGTGAAATGACCGCAAACCAGGTGGCTGCGCTCCACGCGGCTGGCGCGTCGGCATCAAGGCCAATCGCGGTGTCTTCAAGCTGTAATGTTGTGTCTGTCACGGAAAGATCTCCAAAGTTTGGAGATCTTGATAGACGAGTTCTGTCGGATGATATGTGTCTTAAAATCCGAAATTCATGTCTATTCGTCCGGGATTTGTGCGACGCACAATTCCCGGCGAGACATTGGTGATGCGCTTGAACGCGCGAGCGAAGGATGCCTCGGAATCATAGCCCAAACGGGTAGCGACCTCGGCAACCGACAAGCCGCTCTGCCCCAACAACTCGCGGGCAAGCTGCATGCGCAGGCGGGCGAGATAGCGCGCGGCACCCTCGCCCAATACAGCGCTGAAACGCGCGGCGAAAATCGATCGCGATTGGCCTGCCACGCTCGCAAGGCTTCCCAGCGTCCAGTCGTGGCCGGGGTCTCGATGCATGGCTGCCAGGGCGCGGCCGATATGGGGATCGCGGATGGCTGCGAGCCAACCTGTGGTCGAGGCTCCGTTGCAATTGACCCAACAGCGGATGAGCCGGGCTGTCAGCAAATCCGCCATACGCGACAAGATGGTGGCGCTGCCCATCCGCGGTTGCGCGGCCTCCGTCGTCATGGCCGCCAGCAAAGGACCAACGACCGGGTCATTGCCGGCCACGTCGCAGCCCTTGATGACAGCCGGCATCAACGTGATCAATGGATTGAGCGCACAGGAGTCCAGGGCCATGGAGCCGCAGAAAAGGGTGCTTGTCGCGCCCGTTCCTTCCCGCACCACTTCGCAGACATTGCCCCCTAACTTGATCACCTGGCAGCCCTCGAGCGAGTCGCCCACCACGTCCGGCGCACTCGCCAGCCGATGGGCGATGCCCTGCGGCAGCAGCACCAGATCGCCATCGCGCAACTCTTGCCAGCCCTGCGCTTCGGTATGAATCCAGCACGGACCCTGGCCGACAAAGTGAAAACGAAGCAGCGATTGTCGCGGAAATTCTATGCTCCATGGATGTCGGAGCTCGCAGCGGCCATAGTTGACCCCACTCAGGCGAAAATCTTGCAGGACCTCGCTGAGCGCATCCATCGGAATATGAGGCGGCGAAGACGGCTGGGACGAACGGTCAAGCATGCAGCTGATATAGATGCCGAACGTCCCGCAGACAAGCGGAGACCGTTGTTCCACCGGGGGATTCGCACCGACAGCACCCTACCTTTCCTGGCAGGCTTCCCGCCCTTGCCTCCCGCTCCCACTGCATGCAAGGAGTGCTATACGACAAAGGGACGGATCATGGCGGCAGAGGCAGCGGGCAGCGATCTCATTCAGGTGGTGGCATTGCTGGCGGCGGGCGTGGTGGCCGTCCCGATCTTCAAGCGCATGGGTCTCGGTTCGATTCTCGGTTACCTGGCCGCCGGCGTGGTGATCGGTCCGTTCGGCCTCGGCGTCTTTTCCGAATCGGGAGCCATCCTCCATGTCGCCGAACTCGGCGTGGTCATGTTCCTGTTCATCATCGGCCTGGAAATGCAGCCGTCTCGGCTCTGGGGCCTGCGCCGCGAGATCTTTGGGCTTGGCGCGCTTCAAGTCGGCGTCTGCGCGGTGCTCTTGACTGGTGTCGGCATGGCCGGAGGGTTTCCGATCGCGCAATCTTTCGTCGCCGGCGCCGGTTTCGTGCTGACCTCGACGGCCATCGTCATGCAGCTTCTGGAAGAACGCGGCGAAATCGCCGCGCCCAAGGGCCAGCGCATCGTCTCCATCCTGCTGCTGGAGGACCTGGCCATCGTGCCGCTGCTCGCCTTGATCGCCTTCCTGGCGCCGGGCGGTGCCGGTACCAGCCTGTCGGAGCGGCTGACCGAGGTCGGCATCGGCCTCGCCGCGATCATCGGCCTGGTGGTGGCGGGACGCTACCTCCTCAACCCCTTCTTCCGCATCCTGGCGGATGCCCGTGCGCGCGAAGTGATGACGGCTGCGGCTCTGCTGGTCGTGCTCGGATCGGCGCTTGCCATGCAGCTCAGCGGCCTGTCGATGGCGATGGGCGCGTTCCTGGCCGGCGTGCTGCTCTCGGAATCGACCTTCCGCCATCAGCTTGAAGCCGACATCGAGCCGTTCCGCGGCATCCTGCTCGGCCTGTTCTTCCTGGCGGTCGGCATGTCGCTCGATCTGCATGTGGTGGCCGCGAACTGGAAGCTGATCGCCGTCTACGTCGTGGCCTACATGGTGATGAAGGCTTTCGGCATCTACATTGTCGCCCGCATCCTGAAATCAGGCCACCGCGAGGCACTGGAGCGCGCGGTCTTCATGGCGCAAGGCGGTGAATTCGCCTTTGTGCTCTATTCCGCGGCCGCCGCCGTCGGCATCATCGACGGCCAGGCAAACGCAACGCTGACCGCGATAGTCATCATCTCCATGGTGCTGACGCCGTTGGCGATCATCGCCTTGCGCTATTTCACGCCACGGGACGAGCAGTCGCTGGACGGCGTCGAAGTCGCCGACGGCCTGTCCGGCAGCGTGCTGATCATCGGCTTTGGCCGCTTCGGCCAGATCGCCAGCCAACCCCTGCTCTTGCGCGGCATCGACGTTTCGATCATCGACAACGATGTCGAGATGATCCAGGCGGCCGCCGATTTCGGCTTCAAGGTCTATTATGGCGACGGCACGCGGCTGGACATCCTGCACGCGGCCGGGGCCGGCCGGGCGCGGGCCGTGCTCATTTGTGTCGACAAGCCCGACGCCGCCATCCGCATCGCCGAACTCGTCAAGGCTGAGTTCCCCCTGCTTACGGTGCTGGCCCGTGCGTTCGACCGCGGCACGGCGCTGCAGCTCATCCGCGCCGGCGTCGATTATCAGCTGCGCGAAACCTTCGAATCGGCGCTCGTCTTTGGTGGCTCGACCCTCGAGGCGCTGGGCGTCGATCCCGAGGACGTCGCCGAAACGATCGAGGACGTCAGGCGCCGCGACACGGCCCGGTTCGAGACCCAGCTCGCCGAAGGCATCCGCTCGGGACAGCGTTTCCTGAAAGGCAATATCGGTACGCCGATCCCGACCCCACTCTCCACGCCCCGCCGTCCTGGCCAGGCGCTCAACGAGGAAACGGCCGGCGTCCTGCATAAATCCGAATCGGCGGATTGAGGGAGTTAGGCATGGAATTGGACAGCAGAGCCCTGTCGATCACCAAGTTCTGGCGCGACGCCGGCGAGGATGCTTGGTTCGAGAAGAACGACGCTTTCGATGCCGATTTCCGCGACCGCTTCCTCGATCTCCACTACGCCGCAGCGCGCCGTGAATGCGATGTCTGGTCAAGCCATGCCGAGGGCTCGCTGGCGCTGATGATCCTGCTCGACCAGTTCCCGCGCAATTGCTTTCGCGGCACCGGCCACATGTTTGCAACCGACCCACTGGCAAAGCATTTTGCGCAAAAAGCGGTCGATGCCGGCCACGATCTGGCATTGGAACCGGAAGTGCGTGTGTTCCTCTATTTGCCGTTCGAACATTCGGAAAATCTTGCGGACCAGGAGCGGTCGGTCGAACTTCATACCGCCAGGGCCGAGTTCAATCTGAAATACGCGCTGGAGCACCGCGACATCATCCAGCGCTTCGGCCGCTTTCCGCACCGCAACCGGATGCTTGGCCGCGAGACCACGGCCGAGGAAAAAGCATTCCTGGATGACGGTGGTTTCTCCGGCTGATCCGCGATTTAGCGCCGCCACCAGTCGCGGCCCGACGGCAGCCGCTCGATGCCGGCCGCATCGACCGCGCTCAGGCGATCAGCCACGCGTTTGCCGCCGACGGCAAGATCCGGCGCGATTTCGGCCAGCGGCGCCAGCACGAAGGCGCGCTCCAGCATGCGCGGGTGCGGCACTTCCAGGCCCGTTTCATGGATGATGCGGTCGCCGAACACCAGGATGTCGATGTCGATGAGGCGCGGCCCCCACCTCTCCTCACGCACACGTTTGAGCTTTCGCTCGGCATCGAGGCAGAGGTCGAGCAATGCCCGCGGCGACAGCCGCGTCGACAATTCGGCGGCCGCATTGAGGAAATCCGGCTGGTCGAGCTTACCCCAGGGCGGCGTCCGGTAGAGCGAGGAGACGGCGGCCATGTCGGTATCGGGATCGACGTCGAGCAGGCGCAACGCGGCTCCCATCGACGCCGCCGGATCGCCCAGATTGCCGCCGAGGCTCAGATAGACGGTGTTATTCGGGCCAGACAACGGTCACCTCG